>NZ_JANUEC010000004.1:0-809831 GCF_024810175.1 Pseudomonas sp. BIGb0176 | reverse complement strand
TTTCAAAGTTTCCTTTTTAACTTCAACCACTTGCGCTTCCGATCTCTCGTTAGCGGGAGGCGAATTCTACAGCGTTACACGCTGCTGTCAACACCGCTTTCGACCGAGAGGATCGAATCGTTAATAAGGCGAAAACTGACTGCCTTACCAACTGCTTCTGGCTTCGATGAACTGAAGCGTAACCGCTATCGAAAACTGCGTAACTCATTGAATCTCAAGGAGTTTTCCGTTTCGACTGCGCCGGAAGTGGGGCGAATTATAGACCTGTAGAATCTGCCGTCAACACTTAATTTGCATTTTCTATGAATAAGCTCAAAAGAACCCTCTAAGGGTGCTTCTACAAGACTATATAGAGGCACAGGGTGCGCCTCTATATATAGAAGGGCAGCGCTACACCACTCGCGAATGCCTCAAGGCGTCCACAGCCTCGACCCGCATCCCCAAGACACGCTGCAGAACCTCTGCAGTATGTTCGCCCAATAGAGGAGGGGCGTTACGGTACTCAACGGGGGTTTGCGAAAGACGAATCGGGCTAGCCACCTGAGGCACCATCCCAGCCAACGCGTGTGGTAGCTCCACAGCCAGGCCTCGAGCCACGACCTGTGGATCAGCAAACACCTGCGCCAGATCATTGATCGGCCCACAAGGCACCCCAGCCAGCTCCAGCTGACTCACCCACTCCACCGTAGTCTTGAACACCGTGGCCTGGCGAATCAGCGGAATCAGCACCGCCCGATTGGCTACCCGCAGCTTGTTAGTGGCAAACCGAGGATCGTCCGCCCACTGCGGCTGACCTGCCACCTCGGCAAACTTGCGAAACTGCCCGTCATTACCCACGGTGAGGATGAAGTCGCCATCCGCCGTCGGAAAATCCTGATAGGGCACTATATTAGGGTGCGCATTACCCAAGCGCTTGGGTGCGACCCCCGTGGTCAGATAGTTCATGGCCTGGTTGGCCAGGCAAGCGACCTGCACATCCAGCAATGCCATATCGATGTGCTGACCACAGCCCCCCTGATCTCGATGAGCCAGGGCCGCCAGAATCGCCACAGTGGAGTAGAGCCCGGTAAGGATGTCGGTCAAGGCCACCCCCACTTTTACCGGCCCAGCCCCCTCATCACCCTCAGGTCGCCCAGTCAGGCTCATCAGACCACCCAAGCCCTGGATCATGAAGTCATAACCCGCGCGCTTGGCATAGGGCCCGGTCTGACCAAAACCGGTGATAGAGCAATAGATCAGCCGCGGATTGACGGCCTTGAGCGACTCATAGTCCAGACCGTAAGCCGCCAGCCCACCTACCTTGAAGTTCTCGATGACGATATCCGACTTGGCAGCCAGCTCACGCACCAACTGCTGCCCCTCAGGGCGCGTGAAGTCGATGGTCACTGACTGCTTGTTACGGTTGGCCGACAGGTAATAGGCAGCCTCCGTGGTGTTCTCGCCATAGGCATCTTTAAGGAAGGGCGGCCCCCAGGCGCGTGTATCGTCACCATTACCCGGACGCTCGACCTTGATCACCTCGGCCCCCAGGTCCGCAAGGATCTGCCCGGACCACGGCCCAGCCAGTACCCGCGATAAATCCAGTACCCGCAGATGTGATAACGCGCCCATGGCCGCTCTCCTATTAATAGAACGCCTGGATACCGGTTTGTGCACGCCCGAGAATCAGCGCATGCACGTCGTGAGTACCTTCGTAGGTGTTGACCACTTCCAGGTTCACCAGGTGACGAGCAATACCGAACTCATCGGAGATCCCGTTGCCGCCCAGCATGTCACGGGCCATGCGCGCGATATCCAGGGACTTGCCGCAGGAGTTGCGCTTCATGATCGAGGTGATTTCCACCGCCGCAGTCCCTTCATCCTTCATCCGCCCCAGGCGCAGGCAGCCCTGGAGGGCGAGGGTGATTTCGGTCTGCATGTCCGCCAGCTTCTTCTGGATCAGTTGGGTTGCCGCCAGAGGACGACCGAACTGCTGGCGATCAAGGGTGTATTGACGTGCGGTGTGCCAGCAGAACTCCGCAGCCCCCAAGGCGCCCCAGGAGATGCCGTAACGCGCCGAGTTCAAGCAGGTAAAAGGTCCTTTGAGCCCACGCACATCCGGGAAGATGTTCTCTTCCGGCACGAACACGTTGTCCATGACGATTTCGCCGGTGATCGAGGCCCGTAGGCCGACCTTGCCGTGAATCGCCGGTGCACTCAGGCCCTTCCAGCCTTTCTCCAGGACAAAACCACGGATGTCGCCGGCATCATCCTTGGCCCAAACCACGAATACATCAGCAATCGGGCTGTTGGTGATCCACATCTTGCTACCAGTCAGGCTGTAGCCACCTTCCACTTTGCGTGCACGAGTAATCATCGCACCCGGGTCAGATCCATGGTTCGGCTCGGTCAGACCAAAGCAGCCAATCCATTCGCCGGACGCCAGTTTCGGCAGGTACTTCTGCTTTTGCGCCTCGGTACCAAACTCGTTGATCGGCACCATCACCAAGGACGACTGCACGCTCATCATCGAGCGGTAGCCGGAGTCCACTCGCTCCACTTCACGAGCGATCAGGCCATAGCACACATAGTTAAGGCCGCTGCCGCCGTACTGCTCAGGAATGGTAGCGCCCAACAGGCCGACTTCACCCATTTCCCGGAAGATGGCCGGGTCGGTCTTCTCATGGCGGAAAGCTTCCAGAACCCGTGGTGCCAGCTTGTCTTGAGCGAACTGCTCGGCGCTGTCGCGGACCATGCGTTCTTCTTCGGTGAGTTGCTGGTCCAGCAGAAGGGGATCGATCCAGTTGAAGCTTGCTTTACCGCCCATGAGTGAATCCTCGTGAAGTAGGTCAACTATCGTGGAACAGATCCTAGGCCTACGGCGCGCCCCCAGGCAAACGAGGATTTCGCATAGTGTTGTGCTAATTTCTCACTTCGTAATGGCCTAAACCGCCTTTTACAGCATCTATTAGTGAGATTACCGTACATGCGCAGAAAGATCCCCAGTACCACCGCCTTAATCAGCTTCGAAGCCGCGGCACGTCATGAGAGTTTTACCAAGGCAGCCCAAGAGCTTTCCCTGACCCAGGGTGCGGTCTGCCGACAGATCGCCAGCCTTGAAGAGTTCCTCGGGGTGGAACTTTTCCGGCGTTCACGACGGGGCGTCAAGCTCACTGAGGCCGGGCTGTCCTACAGCCGCCGGGTCGCCACACAACTGGACGCAGTGGAGCGCGACACACTTTCAGTGATGGGTCAGCAGGGGGCCAACGTCATCGAACTGGCGGTGGTTCCGACCTTCGGGACGCAGTGGTTATTGCCACGCCTGAAGGACTTCCAGCAGCAGCACCCCGAAGTCACGGTCAACCTGACCAACCGCACGCGCCCCTTCCTCTTTGCCGACACCCCCTTCGACGCCGCCATCTACTTTGGCGACGCCGATTGGTCGGGTACCCAGTCTCACTGGCTGATGGGCGAAAACCCGATGCCGGTGTGCAGCCCGGCAATGCTCGGCAAGCAGCAAGAGTTGAGCGCCGAGGCCATAGCCGAACTGCCCCTGCTGCAGCAGACCACGCGGCCTTATGCCTGGCGGCAATGGTTCAACTCACAGCAGCTGAATATCCCCCGCGACATGACAGGCCCGCGCTACGAGCTATTCTCCATGCTCGCCCAGGCAGCCATGCACGACATGGGTATCGCCTTGATTCCGCCCTTCCTTATCCAGCGCGAGCTGGCCGAAAAACGCTTGGTCATTGCCAACCCCCAGGCACTCTCGAGCATCAAGGCGTATTACCTGATGATTCCCGAACGCAAAGTGGAATCGGCCTCTTTACGGGCTTTTCGCGACTGGCTGGTGAACCAGGCAAACAGCTACAACCTTGAAAAATAAAGGCTCACAGCCAATAGCTGACCCCGTAGTCAAATAAATCAGAACCCTACAGATATAACTATTTGTCGCATTTTCACAGACTGTACCGACACCTTGAACAATCGTTCTACAAGCGCCTAACCACGCGGCTTGTAGGGTTTATTCAAGGGCAATGTAAGACTATTCATGTCACGGATGAGAAAAATCTTATTTTCCATAGCAAAGCCTTGAAAGGCACGGCTTACAAGGCTTTAACCTGGTACGTTGCGACATTCGGTCACGGGGTGACTTGTAGTTAATTTTCCGTCACTAGTCAGAATCCCTTGAAGGCCTCAAAGTTCGCCTGCAAAATGCCGCGCCCCGCTGTGATTTCAGCGGGATCGTGCTGATCGGCCGCCCCAGCCGCACCCTCCGAAGTGCGCTGGCCTTCTAAGAAAGATCGAAAGCAATAAGATCAAGCAGGAGATTTGACGTGCACATTGGTGTTCCTCTCGAAACCCAGACGGGTGAAACACGGGTTGCTGCAACCCCGGAAACCATCAAGAAGCTGATCGGCCAGGGTCATAAAGTCACTGTGCAAAGCGGCGCCGGCATTAACGCCAGCGTGGTCGACAGTGCCTATGAAGCGGCAGGAGCCACCATTGGCAGCGCCAACGATGCCTTTGGCGCCGAGCTGATTCTCAAGGTCGTGGCGCCCAGCGACAGCGAACTGGCGCTGATCAAGAGCGGCACCGTGCTGGTGGGCATGCTCAATCCGTTCAGCAATGAAACCATCGCCAAGCTGGCCGAGCGCGGGATCACCGCCTTCGCCCTGGAGGCCGCACCCCGCACCTCCCGGGCCCAGAGCCTGGACGTGCTGTCGTCCCAGGCCAACATCGCCGGCTACAAGGCCGTGCTGCTGGCTGCCCACTACTATCCGCGCTTCATGCCGATGCTGATGACCGCCGCCGGTACGGTGAAGGCTGCCCGGGTGCTGATTCTCGGCGCCGGTGTTGCCGGCCTGCAGGCCATCGCCACGGCCAAGCGCCTGGGTGCGGTGATCGAAGCTTCGGACGTGCGTCCGGCAGTGAAGGAGCAGATCGAATCCCTGGGCGCCAAATTCGTCGACGTGCCTTACGAGACTGACGAAGAGCGCGAGTGCGCCGTCGGTGTCGGCGGTTACGCGCGCCCCATGCCGGCCAGCTGGATGCAGCGCCAGGCTCAGGCCGTGCACGAACGCGCCAAACAGGCCGATATCGTCATCACCACCGCGCTGATTCCGGGCCGCAAGGCACCGACCCTGCTGAGCGCCGATACCGTGGCCCAGATGAAGCCCGGTTCGGTGGTCATCGACCTGGCAGCCGCTCAGGGCGGCAACTGCCCACTGACTGTGGCTGACCAGGTCGTAGTCGAGCACGGCGTGACCATCGTCGGCCCGACCAATCTGGCCGGGGCAGTGGCTGCCGACGCCTCGGCGCTGTACGCCCGCAACCTGCTGGACTTCCTGAAGCTTGTCTTCACCAAAGAAGGGCAGTTCGAAGTCAACCTCGAAGACGACATCGTCGCCGCGTGCCTGATGTGCCGCGACGGCCAAGTCATCCGCAAAAACGCCTAAGCAGGGATTCAGACGATGGAAGAGCTTATCTCCCCCGGTATCTACAACCTGATCATCTTCGTGCTGGCGATCTATGTCGGTTACCACGTGGTCTGGAACGTTACACCCGCACTGCACACCCCCCTGATGGCAGTGACCAACGCCATTTCCGCGATCGTCATCGTCGGCGCCATGCTGGCTGCCGCCCTGACCGTGACCCCGTTGGGCAAGACCATGGGCACCCTGGCCGTGGCCCTGGCTGCGGTCAATGTGTTCGGCGGCTTCCTGGTCACCCGTCGCATGCTGGAAATGTTCAAGAAGAAAGCGCCCAAAGCCGTGAAAGAAGAGGTGCAGAAATAATGAGCATGAACCTGGTAACAACCCTCTACCTGATCGCCTCGGTGTGCTTTATCCAGGCGCTCAAGGGCCTTTCGCACCCGACCACGTCCCGACGCGGCAACCTGTTCGGCATGCTGGGCATGGCCCTGGCGGTACTGACCACCATCGGCCTCATTTATAAGCTGGGCGCGGAACTGGCGACCGCCGGCATCGGCTACGTCATCGTTGGCCTGCTGATCGGTGGTACCGCCGGTTCGATCATGGCCAAGCGTGTCGAGATGACCAAGATGCCGGAACTGGTGGCCTTCATGCACAGCATGATCGGCCTGGCCGCGGTATTCATCGCCATTGCCGCCGTGGTCGAGCCTCAGTCCCTGGGCATCGTCAAGCACCTGGGCGACTCGATTCCCGCCGGTAACCGCCTGGAGCTGTTCCTTGGCGCAGCCATCGGTGCCATCACCTTCTCCGGTTCGGTGATCGCCTTCGGCAAGCTGTCGGGCAAGTACAAGTTCCGCCTGTTCCAAGGCGCACCGGTACAGTTCGCCGGGCAGCACAAGCTCAACCTGGTACTGGGCCTGGCCACCCTCGGCCTGGGCGTGACCTTCATGGTCACCGGCAACCTCGGTGCTTTTGCCCTGATGCTGGCCCTGGCCTTCGTCATGGGCGTGCTGATCATCATCCCGATCGGCGGTGCCGACATGCCAGTAGTAGTGTCGATGCTCAACAGCTACTCGGGCTGGGCGGCAGCAGGGATCGGTTTTTCCCTGAACAACTCGATGCTGATCATCGCCGGCTCGCTGGTGGGCTCCAGCGGTGCAATCCTCTCCTACATCATGTGCAAGGCGATGAACCGTTCGTTCTTCAACGTCCTGCTGGGCGGTTTCGGCAACACAGCCGATGCCGGCGGCCCGGCAGGTTCGAAGGAAGCACGCCCAGTGAAATCCGGTTCAGCCGACGATGCGACCTTCCTGCTGACCAACGCCGATACCGTGATCATTGTTCCCGGCTACGGCCTGGCGGTGGCACGCGCCCAGCACGCGCTGAAAGAGCTGACCGAGAAGCTGACCCACCGCGGCGTGACCGTGAAATACGCGATCCACCCGGTAGCGGGGCGCATGCCCGGCCACATGAACGTCTTGCTGGCCGAAGCCGAAGTGCCTTACGACCAGGTGTTCGAGATGGAAGACATCAACTCCGAGTTCGGCCAGGCCGACGTGGTGCTGGTGCTGGGCGCCAACGACGTGGTCAACCCGGCGGCGAAGAACGATCCTAAGTCGCCGATTGCCGGCATGCCGATTCTCGAAGCCTTCAAGGCCAAGACCATCATCGTCAACAAGCGCTCCATGGCCAGCGGCTATGCCGGCCTGGACAACGAACTGTTCTACCTGGACAAGACCATGATGGTCTTCGGCGACGCGAAGAAGGTCATCGAAGACATGGTCAAAGCCGTCGAATAAAGCTGCTGTAGCGCAATACCCAAAACCTCAGCCTTTAGTAGGCTGGGGTTTTTTATTTACTCCATAAAGCCGACAGAAGGCTCTAGATCAGGGCCTTTCATTCGACCTTTGTCGCGCGGTGTTTTTTTTTGAAATCACTAGACTGCGCTTCTTGCTTCCGTTGCCCGAGATAACAATCCATGTACCGTGATCGTATCCGCTTGCCTTCGTTGTTGGATAAGGTGATGAGCGCCGCTGACGCTGCCGCTCTGATTGAGGACGGCATGACCGTCGGCATGAGCGGCTTCACCCGCGCCGGTGAAGCCAAGGCCGTGCCCCATGCCCTGGCCGAACGGGCCAAGGTAACGCCACTGAAAATCAGCCTGATGACCGGCGCCAGCCTGGGCAACGACCTGGACAAGCAGCTCACCGAAGCTGGCGTGCTGGCCCGACGCATGCCGTTCCAGGTGGACAGCACCCTGCGCAAGGCGATCAACGCTGGCGAAGTGATGTTCATCGACCAACACTTGTCGGAAACCGTCGAACAACTGCGCAACCAGCAGCTCAAGCTGCCGGACATTGCAGTGATCGAAGCTGTCGCCATCACTGAACAGGGCCATATCGTGCCGACCACCTCGGTGGGCAACTCCGCCAGCTTCGCGATCTTCGCCAAGCAGGTGATCGTCGAGATCAACCTGGCGCACAACCCGAACCTGGAAGGCCTGCACGACATCTATATCCCGACTTATCGTCCAACCCGCACCCCAATCCCACTGGTGAAGGTCGACGATCGCATCGGCAGCACCGCGATTCCGATCCCAGCGGAAAAGATCGTCGCCATCGTCATCACTAATCAGTCGGATTCGCCGTCCACTGTTTCCACCCCGGACAGCGAGACCCAGGGCATCGCCAACCACCTGATCGACTTTCTCAAGCAGGAAGTGGATGCCGGGCGCATGAGCAACAAGCTCGGCCCGCTGCAGGCCGGTATCGGCAACATCGCCAACGCGGTGATGTGCGGCCTGATCGAGTCGCCATTCGAGAACCTGACCATGTACTCCGAAGTACTGCAGGACTCAACCTTCGACCTGATCGACGCCGGTAAGCTCAGCTTCGCCTCAGGTAGCTCCATCACCCTGTCGAGCCGGCGCAACGCCGACGTGTTCGGCAACCTGGAACGCTACAAGGACAAGCTGGTGCTGCGTCCGCAGGAGATCTCCAACCACCCGGAAGTGGTGCGCCGCCTGGGTATCATCGGCATCAACACCGCGCTGGAGTTCGATATCTACGGCAACGTCAACTCCACCCACGTCTGCGGCACGCGGATGATGAACGGCATCGGCGGCTCCGGCGACTTCGCCCGCAACGCACACTTGGCGATCTTCGTCACCAAGTCGATCGCCAAGGGCGGGGCGATTTCCAGCGTGGTGCCGATGGTCAGCCACGTGGACCACACCGAGCATGACGTCGACATCCTGGTGACCGAGATCGGCCTGGCGGACCTGCGCGGCCTGGCGCCGCGGGAGCGGGCCCGGGTGATCATCGACAACTGTGTGCATCCTTCCTACCGCGACGCACTGAATGACTACTTCACCAAGGCCTGCGCCTTGGGTGGTCACACGCCGCATATCCTGCGTGATGCCCTGAGCTGGCACATCAACCTGGAAGAAACCGGGAAAATGCTCGTCGAGTGATTGATACAGTTGGCAGCTGACGCAAACACAGTTTCGTCAGCTTGCCGGCCGCCCACCAGAGACCGCCAAAAACTGTACTGCTGTACCGGTATTTTCCCCGCCTAAAACCACTTGCCTCCCATCAAAAAGCACCGAAATGCACCATAAAGGTGCTGACAGGTACAGTTGCGCCTTTTCCGAACAGTACAGCCCCTATAAACAGTTAACTGGTCCTTCACAATACAGGTGAACTGTATCTACAGAGTCTTGCGCGGGAAGAGGATCATGGGCACCAGTTAAACCACTACCTGATCCCGCCACAAGCGGAAGGATGTCAACCATGGAACGTACACTCAGTTCCGAACTGTTCTTCGAAGACAAAGCTGAAAAAACCCAGGCTTCCCTGCCTCTGCGCGTTATCGCCAACCTGATGCTGTGGCAGCGCCGCATCTCCAGCCGCCATCAACTGGCTCGCCTGGATTCGCGTCTGCTGGCCGATGCCGGGATCAGCGAAGCACAACGCTACGAAGAGCTGAGCAAGCCGTTCTGGCGCTAACTCAGCGTCGCTGGCCCTGACCCACCGGGTCCACCGCCAGCACCCCGAATTGCAAACAACAAGACCCGTCGCGGGAAACCGCGACGGGTCTTGTCGTTCTGGCCGCGGAAAACGCGCTACACAGCTGAAATACAGCCCGCTTCATCGGGACAGGTACAGTTTTATAAAATATAACAATTAACCAGTACAATTTAGCTCGAGTGTATCTGTATCACCGCATCGAACCGCCGCACCATGAGGTTGCAGCCAGCTCATCGCTCGGCTGCTCATGGAGGCAAGCATCATGCACTCGTCCCCTGGCACCAACCTTCACTGCACGCCCTTCAAGCGCTGGCTCACGGCGCTCGCCAACACACGGGAGCGGGCCCGCACCCGTCACTTGCTGGCACAAATGGATGAACGACAACTCTCGGACAGCGGCATCAGCCACAGCGATCGGGCAGCGGAACTGCACAAACCCTTTTGGCGCTGAGGCCTGCCGCAACGCTGTGCGAATGGGGCCGCTGAGCCTAATATCTGAGGCGACGTGGCGATTTTCATTCGAACTGCGTCAGAGCAATCAGACACAGCACCTCGCAGTGGCTGCCCGGCGTCTCACTCAGCGCCCTTAAATTGTCTGTTCATTCACAGGAGTTACCCATGTCCCGTCTCCGCCTGCTCAGCGCCGCCGCCCTGCTGGCCCTGGCTGCCAATGCCCACGCCACCAGCCTGATCGTGACCACCGACGCCATTGTCGGCGCGCTCAAGGCCACCACCGACGCCACCTCCGATGCCACTTCTTCCCTGCGTGACAACAAGATTGTCCGTGCCGCCCGGGATGATGCCGCCAGTTTCGTCGCCACCGACGGCGCCATTCGCGGGGTAAAACTGGAAAGCGCATTTGCCCACATTCGCCAGCAAGCGCCTCAGTTGCAGGCCTCTGATGCACAGCTGGCCCAGGCCATCCTGGCAATCTGAAGCGTCTCGGTTTCAGGTGCCCCGGCGCACCTGAAACCCTCTGCGCTGGTCCTCCAAGGGGCATTGCGCTAGCCTTGGCGCTGGTTTTCAGCTGTCGAGACTCTTGGGTTTGTTCCGTATTTCGCTTTCCGCTCCCGTATTGATCGCCGCCTGTTGGGCCGGTTCGGTGCAGGCATTCGACCTCACCACCCAAAGCCTGGTTGTCACCGTCTACGCGACAGGCCAGGTGACCTCGGCGCCCTTCGACCATAAACTGCTGCTTGCTGCCCAGGATGACGCCGCTGCCTTCGTGGCAACCGACGGCCAACTGCGCGGCGCCCGCCTGGAGTCTGCGCTGGAATACCTGCGCCAGGACCCGGCAAAACTTCATGCCAGCGACCTTGAACTGGCGCAGGCAATTCTCGTCCAATAACCATCCCTGTTCTTCCGGAGTCGTTCCATGCGTAGCCCGCTGATTGCCGCCACCCTTGGCCTGCTGTTGTTGGCCGACGTGGCCCAGGCACACACCCTGGTGGCCACCAGTAACATCATCGTCCGCGCCTCCGGCCGCACGATCGATTTCACCTCGGACACCACCACTTCGATCCGTGACTCCAAAGTCGTGCGCGAAGCCCACGACGATGCCGCCAGCTTCGTCGCCAGCAACGGTGATATCCGCGGCGCGCAACTTGAAGCGGCGTTCAATGCCCTGCGCACGCAGCTGCCAGAAGCCCGCGACGCCAGCGACCAGGTGCTTGCCGAAGCCATCCTGGCCCTGTGAAACCACTCCTAGCCTGGCTGCTGGCCGGGACCCTGGCGCTGCTCTGCGGCACCGCCCAGGCCGACCTGCAACTGCGCCTCAAGGCCGATGGCTTGAGCCCGGCGCAGCAACACGCCAGCCAGGCGCTGCTGGATGAAGCGATGCAGGCGTTGCCGCCGCGTTTCATCCAGCAACTGGATCGCACCATTGATGTCGGCTGGACCGACCGAATGCCCGACAACGCCTATGGCGAGGCATCCCTGGTGTCGGAACTGGACCTCAACCGCGCCTTGCTGCCCAGCCTGACCGACGGCTCCGCCGCCACCCAGAAGACCAGCCGCCCCCATGGCACCGTGCGACGGGAAATGCTCGCCACGGTACTCCATGAACTGACCCACATTTATGATCGCGCGCGTTTGTGGCCCGGAGCCGAGCGCAGCCTGATCCAGCGCTGCACCCGCAAGAACAGCACCTCCGGGCTGATCGGCCTGCCGGATGAGTGTCGCGGCCAGAATGACCGGCGCTTCACCCTCAGCGATGATCCACGGCTGCTGGATCTGGCCGGTTGGCCGCAATACGTCGGCCGCCGTGGCGAACGCGAACAGCACAACCGTCAGGTCGCCCGCAGCCCGGACATCTACGAGATCACCAACCCGAAGGAATTCGTCGCGGTGAACATGGAGTACTTCCTTCTCGATCCGAGCTACGCCTGCCGCCGCCCGGCGCTGTACCGCTATTACCAGGAACATTTCGGCTGGGCGCCGGCCGCCAAGGACAGCTGCGCCAAGTCCTTCGCCTTCCTCAACGCCGGCAACGACTTCGCCAAGACGCCCCTGGGGCAGGTGGACCCGGAGCGGGTCTACGCGGTGGACTACCTGCTGGCCGAAGCCAACCAGAACTGGGTCAGCCGCTGGGGCCACAGCATGCTGCGCCTGGTGATCTGCGCCCCGGGCCGCCCCCGCGGGCCGGATTGCCGGCTGGACCTGGACCAGCACCTGGTGCTGTCCTACCGCGCCTTTGTCGGTGACGTGCAGCTCTCCAGCTGGGACGGCCTGGTGGGCAAGTACCCTTCGCGGCTGTTTGTCCTGCCGCTGTCCCAGGTGATCGACGAGTACACCAAGACCGAGCTGCGCAGCCTGGCCTCGGTACCGTTGAAGCTGTCACGCAGCGAGATCGAGGAAGTGGTGGAGCACGCCGCCGAGATGCATTGGAGCTACGACGGCAACTACTACTTCCTGTCCAACAACTGCGCAGTGGAAAGCCTCAAGCTGCTGCGCAGCGGCAGCAACAACAAGCAACTGATCGGCCTCGACAGCATCATGCCCAACGGCTTGCTGGAGGTGCTCAAGGGCAGGGGGCTGGCGGACACCAGCGTGCTCGACGATCCGCGCGAGGCGCTGCGCCTGGGGTATCGCTTCGACTCCTTCCGCGACCGCTACCAGGCGATGTTCGAGGTGATCAAGAAGCGCCTGCCGATCAAGCAGGCCAGCGTCGAAGACTGGCTGTCGCTGAGCGCCGAGGAACGCCGGCACTGGTTCGACCAGGCCGACCTGCGCACCAGCGCCGCCTTGCTGCTGCTGGAGCAGGCCAGTTATCGCCGGCAACTGCTGCTGGCTCAGGACGAGGTCAAGCAGCGCTACCTGGGGGCTCGCGAGCTGAAAAATGGTGGTATGGAGCAGGCCAACAAGACCCTGCAGCAGATCCTCGCCAACAGCGGCTTCCTCAGCCGCCCGGCAGAATTGCTGGGCAGCGGCGGCTACGGCCTGCCTCAGCCCGCTGAATGGCAACGCCTGGAGTCCGAGAGCAGCCAGCGGCAGAAGCAACTGCAATCCTTGACCGGTGACCTGGACAAGGAAGTGCGAGCCCTGCTGGAACCGGCCCGAGCGGCGGAAATCGCCGCCAACGAGGCCAACCTGAAGCTGGTGGGCGAGCATCTGCGGACGCTGCACAAGGCGGCAGGCGGCCTGGAGCTGCCGTAGCGCTGCCGAGCCCGCGAGGCTGCGAGGCTGCGAAAAGAACCGAAGGGCCTTGCTGGGCGGCCTTGAGAGCCTCGCGACCGCTGCGCGCTCGTGCGCAGCCTGCGGCAGCGGCTACAGGGTTTCCTGCGGTTCTTGCGGCAGGTGCTCGTCCAGATGCACCCAGGGCAGGCGGCTGTCGGTCCAGATATGCCGGTCTGCAGGCGCCAGTTCCGGGTGATCCAGGGTGGCGATGGTGACATCGATGCTGTCTGGGCTCAGGTGGGTGATCAGCGCCAAATGAGCACCACAGTTGCCGCAGAAATAGCGCGCACAACTTCCAGATGAGTCGTACCGGGCGGGAACGCCTTCCAGCCATTCGAAAGCCGAGGCGGGCAGGGTGATCCAGGTGGTCACCAGACCGCCACTGACCCGGCGGCAGATCGAGCAATGGCAGTGGGCGATGTCCCGCAACGGGCCGCTGAACTGGTAACGCAGCCGCCCGCAGTGGCAGCCTCCGGTGTGCAACTCTCTCATGTGCATGTCTCCCTGGCGCCGATAGCCATCACTTTATGCCGCTGGTCGCCTGCTGCAACATCCGTTCGTTCCTTTCAGCGACGAAAGCTGGCTGAAAGCTTCCCCCATTAGGATCGCCTCCACTACCGGCAACAGACCGGTTGGCCACAGCGGGCGTTTCTCGCGCTCCCGGCCCTATTAACAACAACAATGGTGATTCTGATGTCCGCTCCTACCCGCCTGTTCGCTGCAACTCCTCCCGTACGCCTCGTGCTTGCCGTTCTGCGCTGATCCCACCCGGTTCGCCATTCCCTAGCCGCGCTACGCCTGGAGTAATCCCATGCTGACTTTCCTTGGCTTTGCCATGGTCATCACCTTCATGTTCCTGATCATGACCAAGCGCCTGTCGGCGCTGATCGCCCTGATCATCGTGCCCATCCTGTTCGCGCTGTTCGGCGGGTTCGCGCCGAAGATCGGCCCGATGATGCTCGAAGGCATCACCAAGCTCGCGCCCACCGGCGTGATGCTGATGTTCGCCATTCTGTATTTCGCCCTGATGATCGACTCCGGCCTGTTCGACCCGGCCGTGCGCAAGATCCTCAAGCTGGTCAAGGGCGACCCGCTGAAGGTCTCGGTGGGCACTGCGGTACTGGCCCTGGTGGTGTCCCTGGACGGTGACGGCGCCACCACCTACATGATCTGCGTGGCCGCCATGCTGCCGCTGTACAGCCGCATCGGCATGAGCCCGCGAATCATGGCCGGCCTGATCATCCTCGCCGGCGGGGTGATGAACATGACCCCCTGGGGCGGCCCGACCGCCCGCGCGGCCAGCGCCCTGCACGTGGACCCGTCGGACATCTTCGTGCCCATGATCCCGGCCATGCTGGCCGGCGTGGTGGCGATCCTGGCGATCGCCTACATGTACGGCAAGCGGGAAAGGGCGCGCCTGGGTGAACTGCACCTGGCGGGCGACGAGATCGACCACAGCGAGATCAGCGTGTCGCAGTACCCCGACGCTCGTCGTCCCAAGCTGATCTGGTTCAACGGCGCCCTGACCTTCGCCCTGATGTGCGCGCTGATCGCCGGGCTGCTGCCGTTGCCGGTGCTGTTCATGGTGGCCTTCAGTATCGCCATGATCGTCAACTATCCCTGCCTGCAGCAGCAGAAGGATAGGGTCGCGGCCCACGCCGGCAGCGTGCTGGCGGTGGTCGGGCTGATCTTCGCGGCGGGCATCTTCACCGGCATCCTGTCCGGCACCGGCATGGTGGATGCCATGTCCAAGAGCCTGCTGGCGGTGATCCCGGAAGCCCTGGGGCCGTACCTGGCGGTGATTACCGCGCTGGTGAGCATGCCGTTCACCTTCTTCATGTCCAACGATGCCTTCTACTACGGCGTGCTGCCGGTGCTGGCCGAAGCCGCCAGCCACTACGGCATCACCGCGGTGGAAATGGCCCGTGCGTCGATCGTCGGCCAACCCGTGCACTTGCTCAGCCCGCTGGTACCCTCGACCTACCTGTTGGTGGCCCTGGCCGGTATCGAGTTCGGCGATCACCAGCGCTTCACCCTCAAGTGGGCAGTGCTGGTCTGCCTGTGCATAATGTTCGCCGCTTTGCTGATGGGGATTTTTCCGCTGTTCAGCACTCTATAAAAGCAATGCTTCTGCGCCCGGGCCGGCCTCACGGCCCGGGCTATAACACTCGCTCAAAGGAATACACATGGAATGGCTGACCAACCCGGAAATCTGGGTTGCCTTCTTTACCCTGACTGCCCTGGAGATCGTCCTGGGCATCGACAACATCATCATGATCTCGATCCTGGTCAGCCGCATGCCCAAGCACATGCAGGCGCGCACGCGAATCTTCGGTCTGGCGCTGGCGATGGTCACGCGCATTCTGTTGCTGCTGTCGATCACCTGGGTCATGCGCCTCACGGCCGACCTGTTCGTGGTCTTCGGCCAGGGCATTTCCGGGCGTGACCTGATCCTGTTCTTCGGTGGCCTGTTCCTGCTGTGGAAAAGCTCCCAGGAGATGTACCACGCCCTGGAAGGCGAGGACGAAACCATTGATGAGCCCAAGGGCAAGGGCGGCAACTTCCTCTACACCATCATCCAGATCGCCATTATCGACATCGTCTTCTCCCTGGACTCGGTAATCACCGCCGTGGGCATGGTTTCCCATGTGCCGGTCATGGTGGCGGCCATCATCGTCGCGGTGCTGGTGATGATGCTGGCGGCCGGGACCATCAGCGAATTCATCGACAAGCACCCGTCGCTGAAAATGCTCGCGCTGTCCTTCCTGCTGGTGGTGGGTACGGTCCTGATCGCCGAAGCCTTCGAAGTGCACGTGCCAAAAGGCTACGTCTACTTCGCCATGGCCTTCTCCCTGGCGGTGGAAGCCATCAACATCAAGATGCGCACCGCCATCGCGAAAAAGAAAAAACAGCAGGACCCGGTGAAACTGCGCAAGGACGTTCCTGGTCAATAATCCGGGAATGCGCTGAATGGAAAAGGGGCTCTCGGGCCCCTTTTCTGCGTCTGCAGGAAGCTGTTTTCATGACAGTTTTGTTTCAATCGCCGGTTTGGCTATGCGATGCTGGCGCCTCGTGCGTTAGCCAACTACAGCTTAAGTACATAACGTAGAACGTCGCGCAACAACGTCCACTCGCCCCGCTTGGGGCACTTCACCCCAGGGGGGGCCTCTATGCTGACCCTGCTCAATCTGCTTTCCGCCGTGGCCCTGCTGATCTGGGGTACGCATATCGTCCGTACCGGCATCCTGCGGGTCTACGGCTCCAACCTGCGCCACGTGATCGGCCAGAACATGGCCAGGCGGCCACTGGCGTTCATTGCCGGGATCCTGGTCACGGCCATGGTCCAGAGCAGCAACGCCACGGCGATGCTGGTGACGTCCTTTGTCGGCCAGGGCCTGATGGCGCTGACCCCGGCGCTGGCCACCATGCTCGGCGCCGACGTCGGTACCGCGCTGATGGCCCGGGTACTGACCTTCGACCTGTCCTGGCTGTCGCCGCTGCTGATCTTCCTCGGGGTGATCTTCTTTCTCTCGCGCAAGCAGACCCGCGCCGGCCAGCTGGGCCGGGTCGGCATCGGCCTGGGGCTGATCATCCTGGCCCTGCAACTGATCGTCGAAGCCGCGGCCCCCATCACCCATGCCCAGGGCGTGAAGGTCCTGTTCGCCTCGCTGACCGGCGATATTCTCCTGGATGCGCTGATGGGTGCGGTGTTCGCCATGGTGTCCTATTCCAGCCTGGCGGCGGTGCTGCTCACCGCGACCCTGGCCGGCGCCGGGGTCATCAGCCTGCCGGTGGCCATCGGCCTGGTGATCGGCGCCAACATCGGCAGCGGGGTACTGGCCTTCCTCAGCACCAGCATGCAGAACGCCG
Source organism: Pseudomonas sp. BIGb0176 (assembly GCF_024810175.1). Taxonomy (NCBI): domain Bacteria; kingdom Pseudomonadati; phylum Pseudomonadota; class Gammaproteobacteria; order Pseudomonadales; family Pseudomonadaceae; genus Pseudomonas; species Pseudomonas sp. BIGb0176. Next base: position 792,844 of record NZ_JANUEC010000004.1, on the reverse strand, counting down.
CCGGGCGCCAGGTCGCGCTGGGCAGCCTGCTGTACAAGCTCATCGGCCTGCTGCTGATCATCCCGGTGCTCGACCCACTGGCCCACTGGATGGACAGCCTGGACTTCAGCCCCCAGGAAGTGGTGATCGGCTTCCACCTGCTGTACAACACCGCCCGCTGCCTGTTGCTGCTGCCCACTGTCGGCCCCATGGCCCGGCTCTGCGCCTGGCTGCTGCCGGAGCGCCCCCAGGAAAACGGCCGCGCTCGCCCGCGGCACCTGGACCCTACCGCCCTGGCCACGCCGAGCCTGGCCCTGGCCAACGCCGCCCGCGAAACCCTGCGCATCGGTGACCTGATCGACAGCATGCTGGAGGCGATGCGCGACGCGCTGCAGGGCAAGCAGACCGCCATCACCCAGGAACTGCGCGCCCTCAGCGACGACGTCGAAGCGCTGTACAGCGCCATCAAGCTGTACCTGGCGCAGATGCCCCGGGAAGACCTCAGCGACCAGGACAGCCGGCGCTGGGCCGAAATCATCGAACTGGCGTTCAACCTCAAGCTGGCCAGCGATCTGATCGAGCGAATGCTGCGCAAGGTCCAGCAGCAGAAGACCTCCCAGCGCCGCTCCTTCTCCGAGGTTGGCCTGGAAGAGTTGACTGGGCTGCACGCGCAACTGATCGCCAACCTGCGCCTGGGGCTCTCGGTGTTCCTGAGCGCCGACCCCGAAAGCGCGCGCCAGCTGCTGCGGGAAAAACGCCGTTTCCGCGCCCAGGAGCGGCGCCTGGCCCACGCCCACGTCAGCCGCCTGCAACGCAAGATCGTCCAGAGCATCGAGACCAGTTCCCTGCACCTGGAGCTGATCGCCGACATGAAGCGCCTCAACTCCCTGTTCTGCAGCAGTGCCTACGTGGTTCTGGAAACCTCGGACACCGGCGCGCTGGAGGTCGAAGAGATGGCTGACATCACTCATTCACCCTGAACGTCCACAGTCCCACGAAGTCTGTAGAACTTACGCACGCCGTAAGGAAGCTTGTTATGCGTTGTCTGTTATTCGCCTGCCTGTTGCTGGGCAGTGCACAAGGATGGGCTTTGGATCGTTTCCAGGTCGAAGGCTACACCCTGCCCAATGGCCTGCAACTGCTGCTCAAGCCCGGCAGCGAACGCGGCCACGTGGCGATCCGCCTGGTGGTGGGAGTGGGCCTGGACGACTTCGCCTGTGCCGACAAGGAGTTGCCGCACCTGCTGGAACACCTGCTGTTCAGCGGCGTGGATGACAGCGGGGAAGGCGGCCTGGAAGAACGCATGCAGGCCCTGGGCGGCGAATGGAATGCCTACACCAGCAATGCCGACACCACCTTCGTCATCGAGGCCCCGGCGCGCAACCAGCGCAAGGTCCTGGACCTCTTGCTGTCGCTGCTGACCCATACCCGCCTGGACGACAACGCCGTGGCCGCGGCCAAGCAAGTGGTGGAACGCGAAGGCGGGGGTCACTATTCGCACCTGCAACGCTGGCTCGACCGCCAGGACCTGGGACACAAGGCAGGCAACCAGCTGGCGGTGGAACTGGGGCTCAAATGCGCCGAACGCGCCGAGGTCGGGAACCTGACCCTGGCCCAGCTGGAGCAGGTACGCAAGGACTGGTACGCCCCCAACAACATGACCCTGATCGTGGTGGGCGAGCTCGATCGCCTGCTGCCGGCCTACCTGGAGCGCACCTACGGTGCCCTGGAGCCGGTGGAACCCAGCGAACACCCCGACCTGCCGCAGATCCAGGGCACCGCCGCCCCTGAGCGCACCCTGGTCCATGGCTGGGTAGGGCAGAGCGCGCAACTGCACTGGCTGTTTCCCGAGCCCGTGCTGGACCAGCAGCACGACGAGACCTTCGACCTGCTCAAGGACTACCTGGACTGGGCGCTGTATCGCCAACTGCGTCTTGAGCACGAATTGTCCTACGGCCCCTGGAGTGATCGGGAAGTCTTCGGTGGCGTGGGCTTTCTCAGCCTCAATGCCGACCTTGAGCGCGACGACCTGCCCCAAGCCCGGCAAGTGGTAGAGCAGCTCAAGGCACGGCTGCTCAAGGACGGCCTCGACCCGGCCACCTACGCCCGCCTGAAACAGGCTGCCATCGATCGCCAGGCCTGGGCCGTGCAGGGCAACAGCGCCCTGGCGGACTATTACTGGAGCGCCCTCGGGGACTTCGACAACGGCCGCTTCAGCGACCCGGCCAAGCGCCTGAAAGCAGTGAGCCTGGAACAGGCCAACCTGGCCCTGCGCCAGCTGCTGCAGCAGCCGGGCTACCTGCGCATCGAACAACCGCTGCTCAGTGACGAACAACTGCTCTGGCTGATCGGCGGCCTGCTGTCCCTGGTCCTGCTCGGCAGCTTCGGCGTCTACCTGCTGCGCCGCCGGGCCCGCTGACCCATGGCCAGGGAGCTTGCTCCCGCCGGGCCGCGCAGCGGCCCCAGGGGCAGGGCAATGCGATCACCGTGGCCGGATTACCTCACCAGCGCCTGCGCACCTGAGCAAGCTCCCTCGCCACGGACCGCCGCCGACGTTATCCTGTCGCGGTTTTTCCTGCCCTGACTGTGATCCCCCCGATGCCGAACCTGACCCTCCTTATCCAGCGCATTCTCGAACTGATGAAGCGCTATCCGGGGATCATTGCGCTCGGCGGTTTCATCTCCGGGGTCGGCAGCTTCATCCTGGTGGACCGGCAACAGAGCCTGGCCTCGTGGATCGCCGTGATCCTGCTGGTGAGCTGGGTCTGGCTGATGCTGGAGAACAGCCTGACCCAGCTGTTCACCAAGGTCTTCAAGCGCGAGATCCCGCAGCCGCTGCTGCGCTATGCGACGCAGATGATCCACCAGGAAAGCCTGTTCTTCGTCCTGCCGTTCTTCTTCATCACCACCAGCTGGAACAGTGGCCAACTGGTGTTCACCGGCCTGCTCGGCGCCGCGGCGCTGATTTCCATCACTGACCCGCTGTACTACAAATGGCTGGCCCCGCGCCGCTGGCTGTTCCTGGCGCTGCACACCCTGACCCTGTTCGCCGCCTTGCTCACGGCCCTGCCGCTGATCCTGCACCTGACCACCGCCCAGAGCTTCAAGCTGGCCCTGGGCATCGCCATGCTCCTGTCCTTTCCGAGCCTGGCCTCGATCCTGCCGATCCGCAGCCTGCGCAGTGCCCTGACCGTGCTGGCCATTACCCTGGCCATCGGCAGCACCGGCTGGCTGCTGCGCTCCTGGGTGCCGCCGGCCACCCTGTGGCTGACCGAGGATGCCATCAGCACCCAGCTCCAGGATCGCACCCCGGGCGACAGCCTGGAGCAGATCAGCACCGCCCAGGTAAGCAGCACCGGCCTGTACGCCTACACCGCGATCAACGCCCCCCGGGGCCTGGACGAGCGCATTTACCACGTCTGGCAATTCAACGGCAGCGAGGTGGATCGCGTCGCGCTGGACATCCATGGCGGGCGCAAGGAAGGCTACCGTGCCTGGTCCCACAAGCAGAATTTCCCCGCCAACCCGGCGGGCGACTGGCAGGTGCGGGTGATCACCGAGGACGGCCAGGTGATCGGCGTGCTGCGCTTCGAGATCACCGCTCCAGATCAAGACGCGGCCAAGACCGGCGAGGCAAAGTAACCGGGATCGTGCTATTACGTAGCACTGCGAAATGGCCACACAAGCTCGGAGCTTATGACTAGCAGCGTGACGCCCGGCACCGCTCAACTGGACCTTGCCCACTCCCCGGCGCAATTGCGCATCGGCGGCGACTGGACGCTGGCGCACTACAGCGACCTCAAGCGCCTCAGCCAATCCCTGGACGGCCGCTACGACAGCAGCACCCATATCGACCTCAACGGCTTGGGCGCCCTGGACACCGCCGGCGCGTCGCTGCTGGTGGAACTGCTGGGGGCAGAACGCCTGGGGCAGTCCGCCGAACACCCCGACTGCACCTTGTCCGCCGCCGACCGCGCGCTGCTGCACACGGTCTACACCTCGTTGAACGACTTCTGCGTACCGGTCAAGGAACCGGAGATCTCGGTCAGCGTGCAATTGCTTTCGCGCATTGGCAGCGCGGTCTATACCGTCTGGCAGGACACCCTGAAGGTCCTGGGCTTCATCGGCCTGATCCTGGAAACCCTGGCCCGCGGCCTGCTGCGCCCCAAGCGCTGGCGCATCACCCCGGTGGTGGCACACATCGAACAGACCGGCCTCGACGCGGCGCCCATCGTCGCCCTGCTGACCTTTCTGGTGGGCGCGGTGGTGGCCTTTCTCGGCGCCACCGTGCTGGCCAACTTCGGCGCCAGCATCTTCACCGTGGACCTGGTGGCATTTTCCTTCCTGCGGGAATTCGGCGTACTGCTCACCGCGATTCTCATGGCCGGGCGCACCGCCAGCGCCTTCACCGCGCAGATCGGCTCGATGAAGGCCAATGAAGAGATCGACGCCATCCGCACCCTGGGCCTGGACCCGGTAGAACTGCTGGTGCTGCCTCGGGTCCTGGCCCTGCTGGTGTCGCTGCCGATGCTGACGTTCCTGGCGATGCTTTCGGGGATAGTCGGTGGCGCGGTGGTCTGCGCCCTGTCCCTGGATATCTCCCCGGCGATGTTCCTCTCGCTGCTGCATTCGGATATCGGCGTGAAGCACTTCCTGCTGGGCCTGGTGAAAGCGCCGATCTTCGCCTTCCTGATCGCCGCCATCGGCTGCCTGGAAGGCTTCAAGGTCAGCGGCAGCGCCGAGTCGGTGGGCGCCCACACCACCTCCAGCGTGGTCCAGTCGATCTTCGTGGTGATCGTCATCGATGCCGTGGCCGCGCTGTTCTTCATGGAGATGGGCTGGTGAGCCGGCCGCCACGCGCGCCGGCGAAGGCAGTGATCGAGGTCCGTGGCCTGTGCAACCGCTTCGGCAAGCAGAGCGTGCACGAGAACCTCGACCTGGATGTGTACCAGGGCGAGATCCTCGGCGTGGTCGGCGGCTCGGGCAGCGGCAAGTCGGTACTGCTGCGCAGCATCGTCGGCCTGCGCCAGCCCAGCGAAGGCTCGGTGCGGGTATTCGGCCAGGACCTGCCAAGCCTGCCGGAACAGCAACGTTCGCTGATCGAACGACGCTTCGGCGTACTGTTCCAGAAGGGCGCGCTGTTCACCTCGCTGACCGTGACCGAGAACGTCGCCCTGCCATTGATCGAGCATGCCGGCCTGTCCCGTGCCGATGCCGAACACCTGGCGGCGGTCAAGCTGGCCCTGGCCGGCCTGCCGCTGTCGGCGGCCGACAAGTACCCGGCCTCGCTCTCTGGCGGGATGATCAAGCGCGCTGCCCTGGCCCGGGCGCTGGCCCTGGACCCGGACATCCTGTTTCTCGACGAACCCACCGCCGGCCTCGACCCGGTGGGCGCCGCCGCCTTTGACCAGTTGATCCTGACCCTGCGCGATGCCCTGGGGCTCAGTGTGTTCCTGGTCACCCACGACCTGGACACCCTCTACACCATCACCGACCGTGTGGCGGTGCTGGCGCAGAAAAAGGTACTGGTGGCGGATGCCATCGATATCGTCGCCGAGACCGACGACGAATGGATTCACCAATACTTCCATGGCCCTCGCGGCCGCGCGGCCTACCAGGCCGCTACACAGACCAACGAGGGATGACATGGAAACCCGAGCCCATCATGTACTGATCGGCCTGTTCACCGTGATCGTGGTGGCCGGCGCCTTGCTGTTCGGCCTGTGGCTGGCCAAGTCCAGCGTCGACAGCGCCTTCCAGGACTACCAGATCGTCTTCAACGAGGCGGTCAGTGGCCTGTCCAAGGGCAGCTCCGTGCAATACAGCGGGATCAAGGTCGGTGATGTGGTCAACCTGCGCCTGGACCCCAAGGACCCGCGCCGGGTGCTGGCACAGATCCGCCTGGGCAGCGAGACGCCGATCAAGGAGGACACCCAGGCCAAGCTGGCCCTGACCGGCATCACCGGCACCTCGATCATCCAGCTCAGCGGCGGCACGCCGCAAAGCCCGACCCTCAAGGGCAAGGACGGCGAACTGCCCACCATCATCGCCTCACCGTCGCCAATCGCCCGCCTGCTGAACAACAGCAACGACCTGATGACCGGGGTCAACCTGCTGCTGCACAACGCCAACCGCATGTTCTCCCCGGACAACGTGGCCCGGGTCAGCAGCACCCTGGACAACCTGCAGAAGACCTCCGCCAGCATCGCCGAGCAGCGCGACGACCTGCGCCAGCTGATGCAGCAACTGGGCTCCATCAGCAAGCAGACCGGCGCCATGCTGGAACAGACCACCGCGCTGATGCGCAATGCCAATGGCCTGCTCAACGACCAGGGCAAGCAGATGTTCGGCAGCGCCGAGCACGCCATGCGCTCCCTGGAGCAAAGCAGCGCCACCCTGAACAAACTGCTGAGCGACAACCAGGACTCGCTGAACAACGGCATGCAGGGCCTCAACGGCCTGGCGCCAGCCGTCCGCGAGCTGCGCGAGACCCTGAGCTCGCTGCGGGCCATCACCCGGCGCCTGGAAGCCAACCCCGGCGGTTACCTGCTGGGTAACGAGAAGAACAAGGAGTTCACGCCATGAAGCGTGCCTATCGCCTGCTTGCCCCCCTGGGCCTGAGCGCCGCCCTGGCCCTGACCGGGGCCTGCTCGATACTGCCCAAGGGCGAGCCGCTGGACATCTATCGGCTGCCGGTAAGCCAGGCCGGCGCCACGGCGCCGAACCAGGCCCTGCCGTGGTCCTTGCAGTTGCTCAAGCCCCAGGCCGGGGATGCGCTGAACAGCGCACGGATCGCGGTGATTCCCCAGGGCAACCTGATCAGCAGCTACAAGGCTTCGCGCTGGAGCGACCCGGCACCGATCCTGCTGCGCAACCGCCTGCTGGACGGCTTCCAGCGCGATGGCCGGGTCCAGCTGTTGAGCACCGATGACAGCAACCTGCAGACCGACCTGGCACTGGGCGGCGACCTGCAAGCCTTCCAGACCGAATACCAGGGCAACGCCGCCCAGGTGGTGATCCGCCTGGATGCGCGGCTGATTCGTGGCTACGACCAGAAGATCCTCGCCAGCCGGCGCTTCGAAGTGCGCCAAGCGCTGGCTGAAACCGGGGTGCCGGCGGTGGTCACAGGATTTGGCCAGGCCGGCGATGCGCTGACCCGGCAAGTGGTGGATTGGGCAGTGGGGCAGGGCAATCGGGCGCTGAAACATTGAGAGCCCTTTCGCCGGCAAGCCGGCTCCTACAGAGGGAGTAGGAGCCAGCTTGCCGGCGAAGGCTCGCTCAACTCATCCAAAGAACCAGTAGCAAACCGCAATCGCCGCCACCACACCGGCGAATTCCGCCAGCAAGGCACAGCCCACGGCGTGCCGCACCCGCTGGATGCCTACCGCGCCGAAGTACACCGCCAGCACATAGAAGGTGGTTTCGGTACTGCCCTGGATGGTGGCCGCCACCAGGGCCGGGAAGCTGTCCACGCCTTGGGTCTGCATGGTCTCGATGAGCATGGCCCGTGCCGCACTGCCCGAGAACGGCTTGACCAGGGCAGTGGGCAAGGCGTCCACGAAACGTGTGTCCCAACCGGCCCACTCCACCAGATGACGAATGCCGTCGAGACCGAAATCCAGGGCCCCGGACGCCCGCAGCACGCCGATGGCGCAGAGCATCGCTACCAGGTATGGCAAGAGGCTCTTGGCGACGTCGAAGCCCTCCTTGGCGCCCTCGACAAAGGCCTCGTAGACCTTGACCTTGCGCAGCGCGCCGACCACCAGGAACAGCATGATCAGCCCAAACAGCGTGAGGTTGCCGAGAATCGACGACAGGGACGCCAGGGCCGTGGCCGACAGGGTGGCCAGCAAGGCCATGAAGGCGCCCAGGGCCAGGGCCCCGGGAACCAGGTAGGCCAGTACCACCGGGTCCCACATGCGCAGGCGCTGCATCACCGCGACCGACAGCAGGCCCACCAGGGTCGAGGCGCTGGTGGCCAGGAGAATCGGCAGGAACACCAGGGTCGGGTCCGCCGCGCCTTGCTGGGCGCGGTACATGAAGATGGTCACCGGCAGCAGGGTCAGGGACGAGGCGTTGAGCACCAGGAACAGGATCTGCGCATTGCTGGCAGTGGTGGCGCTGGGGTTGAGTTCCTGCAGGGCGCGCATGGCCTTGAGGCCGATGGGCGTGGCGGCGTTGTCCAGGCCCAGGCCGTTGGCGGCGAAGTTCAGGGTGATCAGGCCCAGGGCCGGGTGCCCCGGCGGTACTTCCGGCATCAGGCGCTTGAACAGCGGCCCCAGGACCTTGGCCAGCCACTCGACGATTCCAGCCTTCTCGGCGATGCGCAGAAAACCCAGCCACAGGGTCAGGGTGCCGAACAGCAGGACCATGACCTCCACCGACAGCTTGGCCATGGCGAAGATGCTTTCCACCATGGCAGCGAAGATCCCGGCGTTGCCACCCACCAGCCACTGCGCCAGGGCCGACACGGTTGCCACGATAAAGAAGCCAAGCCACAGGCCATTGAGCATCGGTCATACCCCTCGAAAGATGCGGCGAATGATAGCGGGGCGGGCAGAAACGACAAACCCCGGATTAACCGGGGCCTGTCATCTGTAGGGGCTGGATTGCTGTCGAAGGCGATCTGCAGGCAGCTGAAGGGCTTGGGGCCTCTTCGCTGGCAAGCCAGCTCCTACACAATAGGCGCTTAGCCTTTGGACGCTTCGCCTGCTGGCAGTTTTTCCTTGCTGCGCCAGTGCGGCAGGGAGTTCCAGTAGCGCTGGCCCTTGGCGTCGTCGTACATGCCTTCCCAACGGGAGATGACCAGTACCGCCAGGGCGTTGCCGATCACGTTCAAGGCGGTACGCGCCATGTCCATCACACGGTCGACACCGGCGATGAAGGCCAGGCCTTCCAGAGGAATGCCGACGCTGCCCAGGGTGGCCAGCAGGACCACGAAGGACACGCCCGGAACCCCGGCGATACCTTTGGAGGTGACCATAAGGGTCAGCACCAGCAGCAGTTGCTGGCTGATGGACAGGTCGATGCCGTACAGCTGGGCGATGAAGATCGCCGCGATGCTCTGGTACAGGGTCGAACCGTCGAGGTTGAACGAGTAGCCGGTCGGCACCACGAAGCTGCAGATGGCTTTCGGCGCGCCGTAGGCTTCCATCTTCTCAATCACCCGCGGCAGCACGGTTTCCGAGCTGGCGGTGGAGTAGGCCAGGACCAGCTCATCCTTGAAGATGCGCATCAGCTTGATCACCGAGAAGCCGAACAGGCGGGCGATCAGGCCGAGGATCACGAAAGCGAAGAAGGCGATGGCCACGTACACCAGGATCACCAGCTTGGCCAGCGGCAGCAGGGAGGCGAAACCGAAGTTGGCGACGGTCACCGCGATCAGTGCAAATACGCCGATAGGGGCGTAGTTCATGATCATGTGGGTGACTTTGAACATGCTTTCCGAAACGCCCTGGAACATCTTCACCAGCGGTTCGCGCAGGTCGGACTGCAGGCTCGACAGGCCCAGGCCGAACAGCACCGAGAAGAAGATGATCGGCAGCATCTCGCCGCGGGCCATGGCCGCGAAGATGTTCGATGGAATCAGGTTGAGGATGGTCTCGATGAACGCGTGTTCATGCTGCACCTCGGCCGCAGTGGCCTGGTACTTGGAGATGTCCACGGTGCCCAGGGTGCTCATGTCGATGCCTGCGCCCGGATGGAACAGGTTGGCCAGCAGCAGGCCGACGACGATGGCGATGGTGGTCACGATTTCGAAGTAGATGATGGTCTTGAGGCCGATGCGCCCCAGTTTCTTCGCGTCACCGACACCGGCGATGCCGACGATCAGCGAGGAAATGACGATCGGGATCACGATCATCTTGATCAAGCGGATAAAGATATCGCCCGCAGGCTGCAGGACGTTGCTGATCCACCAGGCCTTTTCAGCACTGAAATGATTGAGCAGCGCGCCAATCGCAATCCCCAGGACCAGACCGATGAGGATCTGCCAGGCGAGGCTTAATTTTGCCTTCTTCATATCATTACCCTTACTTCAGTTGGACTCGGGCTGATGCGCGAACTGGAACGCTCAATGGCGGAAAAGTTTGTGCATCGGCCCCCGTATAAGGTCATCCCGAACGAGCATTTACGGCTCTCTGCGGGCGAAAAAAGGCGCAACTATTCCGATGCTAGGGAGGCACGTCTAATGCCGTAAACGCCTACCCTATGCCGAATCGGCATGAGTTTTTCCAAACAAAACGAGCGTCCCAACCGGTTCGAATACGACATTTCGGCAGGCAAAAATGCCGTGAAACGGCCATTTCAGGCGGCGTGCAGGCTTGTCGGAGGGGTCAGGAAAAAGGCTAAAAAAGTTTAGGATTGCTCTGATTCGGGCGCCCGGAAACGCTGCGCAATTCGCACAAAGTTTCTCGATATACGGTCGCAGAGAAACACCAGGAAACGTTTGATCGGAGTCAAAGGAAGATTTTTTCCCGCGCGAGCACGGAAATTGTCAGACGGGCGGCTCTAGCACAGGACTTTGCCATTCAAGCACGCCGCAAGCTCATCAGGTCGGTGGCCGACCTGGGAGCTTGCGCCGCCGCTCTTTCCTGACCCGGCCCTTGCGGAGGCACTCCCTGTACCCCTAGGTCACTCCGATCACCCGTGGATCAGAACATCCCGGCCCCTTGGTCATGCACTCGCCCTCCTCGGGTGGTGCAACAGCCGAAAGCGCCAGGGCGGCCCTTTCGTCTATCTGTTATGCAATATCGGCAATTTGCACATCAGTACCAGTTCGGGTCCTTGCGCAACTGCTCCTGGAGCAGCGCTTGCATGCCGTCATCGGGCTTGCCGAGGAACCGATAATTGGCGTGGCGGGTCGGTGACTTGTCCGCGGGCAAACCCGCCGGCACGTCCACCAGCATCGCGTAGGCATGCTTCTTGTCGAAACTGAAGGCCACAATCAAACGCTGGTTCTGACAACTCTGAGCGGTTTCGCACAGAGGGCCCACCAGATACTGATCGCCGTCTTCGGTCATGGCATTCATCTGTTGCGGCGCATCACCCGAGAGGTTCATCACCCACTCGGGCAGGCGCTCCTCCTTGTGCACGACCCCCTGCCAGGTTTCACGAAACTGCGGGTCCGACCCCAGCAGCTGATTGGCTCGTGCCTGGCCATCATTGGCCGCCGACGCCAGGGCGCTGGCGCCCAGCAGCAGCGCGGCAGTCAATGTCTTCAACGAGAGACTCATGGTCAGCCTCGGCCTCGACGGCCAAAGAAGAACGAAGCGATGAACATCACCAGGAACACCACAAAGAGAATCTTGGCGATACCCGTGGCGGTGCCCGCGATACCACCGAAGCCCAGGACCGCAGCGACAATGGCAATGATCAGGAATGTGATTGCCCAGCTCAGCATGATGATTCTCCTTACTCTTCTATTAGTGGTGCTGCCTATGGAGCCAGCCCGGCGCCGCCGATTGCGGGCCCGGCCTTGGTGCTAGAACACCCAGCGTTCCTGACGTGGCGCGTCCGCGACCGGCTGTGCCTGGTCGACGGCCATCAGTTGCATGGGGGCCTGGTCGTTGAGCTGGCTGCTCACCGAACTGAAATGGGTCTGGGTGAAGTGATGAACCGGCACGCGCGGCGCGGGTGCCTGGCTGTCCTGCCAGCGCTGGAACTGTTGCCCGGCGATCAGGGTGACCAGCAACGCCAGAACGGCGAAGAGGCCTTGCTGGAGATGCAGTGGCGCAATACGCAATTGGGCAAGACGTTGGCGATTCATCCTGAAACTCCTCCCACACTGGTGGTGATGTTGTTATGGAAGCCACGGCCGGCGCTTCTCGATGAGAGGGATATTGCAGGCTGCATGCCAGCTTTTTCTTTGAAATTAAATTCAATAAAATCAAATACTTAAATCAAATTACCAAAAGCATTCCACACGCATACTGCACGATGCCCCCATGCCGGCCGTGCGAAATGCACGATGTCCCGGGAAAACAGTGAGCGTTTTTTGATCACAGGGGGAACTTTGATGAATGGCCAATAGCCTGATACAGACCCACCCAGCAGCTACTCTGGGTAAAACATGCGTAATTTCAGCCTGTTAGCCGTTTCAGCCGGAGATATCTAACCTGCTGGCGCTGGAATGGATCAGAATCAACCTTGCAACTTGCCCGATTTTTCCGGGACTAAATAAAGATCATTCATTAAGGAGCCTCGGGAAATGGAGTCAGCGCCGGAGAATCAAGGCCGCATCCTTCTGGTGGATGACGAATCCGCAATCCTTCGCACCTTCCGCTACTGCCTGGAAGACGAGGGCTACACCGTGGCCACCGCCAACAGCGCGGCGCAGGCCGATGCTCTGCTGCAACGCCAGGTATTCGACCTGTGCTTCCTCGACCTGCGCCTGGGCGAAGACAACGGCCTCGACGTACTGGCACAAATGCGGACCCAGGCACCATGGATGCGGGTAGTGATCGTCACCGCTCACTCTGCCGTGGACACCGCAGTAGATGCGATCCAGGCCGGCGCCGCAGACTACCTGGTCAAGCCCTGCAGCCCCGACCAGTTGCGCCTGGCCACCGCCAAGCAGCTGGAAGTACGCCAGCTCTCGGCACGCCTGGAAGCCCTCGAAGGTGAGGTACGCAAGCCCAAGGACGGCCTGGACTCCCACAGCCCGGCAATGAAAGTGGTGCTGGAAACCGCGCGTCAGGTGGCCAGCACCGACGCCAACATCCTTATCCTCGGCGAGTCCGGCACCGGCAAGGGCGAGTTGGCGCGGGCCATTCACGGCTGGAGCAAACGCGCCAAGAAATCCTGCGTGACCATCAACTGCCCCTCGTTGACTGCCGAACTGATGGAGAGCGAACTCTTCGGCCACAGCCGCGGCGCCTTTACCGGGGCCAGCGAGAGCACCCTGGGCCGGGTCAACCAGGCCGATGGCGGAACCCTGTTCCTCGACGAGATCGGCGACTTCCCGTTGACCCTTCAACCCAAGCTGCTGCGCTTCATCCAGGACAAGGAATACGAGCGCGTCGGCGACCCGGTAACCCGCCGCGCCGATGTGCGCATCCTCGCCGCCACCAACCTCAACCTTGAAGACATGGTGCGCGACGGGCGTTTCCGCGAAGACCTGCTGTACCGGCTGAACGTCATCACCCTGCACCTGCCGCCCCTGCGCGAGCGCAGCGAAGATATCCTGACCCTGGCCGACCGCTTCCTCGCCCGCTTCGTCAAAGAGTATTCGCGCCCGGCCCGGGTCTTCAGTGATGAAGCCCGGGAAGCGCTGCTCAACTACCGCTGGCCGGGCAACATCCGCGAACTGCGCAACGTGGTGGAACGGGCGAGCATCATCTGCCCGCAGGAACGGGTGGAAATCAGCCACTTGGGCATGGCCGAGCAACCCACCAACAACGCCCCGCGGATCGGCGCCGCCCTGAGCCTGGACGAGCTGGAAAAGGCCCACATCGGTGCGGTCCTGGCCACCAGCGACACCCTGGATCAAGCCGCCAAGACCCTGGGTATCGACGCGTCGACGCTGTACCGCAAACGCAAACAGTACAACCTGTGAGCAACACCCTATGAAGTTAGCGATGAAACTGCGCACCCGGCTGTTTCTGAGCATCTCGGCCCTGATCACCGTGGCCCTCTTGGGCCTGGTGCTCGGGCTGGTCAGCGTGATGCAGATGGCCAGCACCCAGGAATCGCTGATCCGCAACAACTTCATCACCCTGGACCTGGGCCTCAAGCTGCGCCAGACCCTGGGCGACCAGCTGATCATCATGCTCGGCAAGCAGCCGGACCGCGCCGCCCTGGAAACCTCCCGGCAGCACTATCTGGAACTGCTCGACGAAGGCATCGCCCATGATCGGCAGACCCAGGTACAAAGTGGCTTCCAGCAGGCCCGTAGCGACTACCTGAGCTTCTACCAGGCCTTCGAGCGCAACAGCACCGCAAGCGGGCTGCATGACAACAACGAGCTGACCGAGCGCTTCAACGCCTTGCGCGGCGGGCTGATCAACGAACACAAGCGCGCCCTGGACAACATCAGCCAGGTGGAGCAGCAGGCCCGCAACCGTGCATGGCTGGTGGCCGGCCTTCTGGGCCTGGTGGCCCTGGCGGTGCTGATCATCGGCTTCGTCACGGCCCATGCCATCGCCCGGCGCTTTGGCGGGCCGATCGAAGCCCTGGCCAAGGCTGCGGACAAGATTGGCGAAGGCAATTTCGACGTCACCCTGCCCATTTCGGCGGCGGCGGAGATGAACCTGCTGACCCGGCGCTTCGGCATCATGGCCGAGGCCCTGCGCCAGCATCAGGCAACCAATGTCGATGAGCTGCTGGCCGGCCAGCAGCGCCTGCAGGCCGTGCTCGACAGTATTGACGACGGCTTGCTGATGATCGACCGCCAGGGCCGCCTGGAACACCTCAACCCCGTGGCCCAGCGCCAGCTGGGCTGGGACCAGGAGCGCCTCGGCCAGGGCCTGGGCAGCGCCCTGCAACGCCCGGAGCTGGATGAGCAGCTACAGCTGGTATTGCGCGGCGGCAACCTGGAACGGGCGCCGGACGACCTGGATATCGAGGTCGACGGCGAGTCGCGCCTGCTGACCTACAGCCTGACCCCCGTCAGCCATACCCAGGGCCATATTCTCGGCGCCGTGATGGTGCTGCACGATGTCACCGAGCAACGGGCGTTCGAACGAGTGCGCAGTGAGTTCGTGCTGCGCGCCTCCCACGAACTGCGTACCCCGGTCACCGGCATGCACATGGCCTTCGGGCTGCTTCAGGAACGCCTGCACTTTCCCGAGGAGTCCCGGGAAACCGACCTGCTCAATACGGTCAACGAGGAAATGCAGCGCCTGATGCAGTTGATCAACGACCTGCTGAATTTTTCCCGCTATCAGAACGGCCTGCAGAAACTCACCCTCGCTCCCTGCCCCCTGGAAGAGCTGCTGGTGCAGGCCCAGGGCCGCTTCAGCGAGCAAGCCCAACAGCAGGGCATCGACCTGCTGCTGGAGATCCAGGCGCCGTTGCCACGGCTGCATGCCGACCGCGCACAACTGGAGCGGGTGCTGGACAACCTGATCGACAACGCCTTGCGCCACACCGCCAGCGAGGGCCAGATCCGCCTGCAGGCGCGGCGCCATGGCGAGCGGGTGATCGTCAGCGTCGAAGACAATGGCGAGGGTATCGCCTATGGCCAGCAAGGGCGGATCTTCGAGCCTTTCGTCCAGGTGGGCCGCAAGAAGGGCGGTGCCGGCCTCGGGCTGGCGCTGTGCAAGGAGATCGTCCAGCTGCATGGCGGGCGCATGGGCGTCTACTCAAGGCCCGGGCAGGGCACCCAGTTCTATCTGGCCCTGCCGCTCTAGGGCTTCATGCTTCATCATCCAGGCGCCTGGCCACCAGCCGTCGGCCACGGGTAATCAGCTCAGTGAACTGCAAGGCACTCAGGGCATGGGCGAACAGCCAGCCCTGGCCGAAGCTCACGCCCTCGCTGCTGAGCAGCAGCGCCTGGTCCTCGAACTCGATGCCCTCGGCAATCACCTTGAGTTTCAACGCGTGGGCCATGCGAATGATGTGCGGCGCCACGCCGCTGCTGGCGGCATCGTGCCCCAGGGCATCGATGAACGCCTTGTCGATCTTCAGGCAATCCACCGGCAGGCTCTGCAGGTAGGCCAGGCTGCAATAGCCGGTGCCGAAATCGTCGATCAGCACCTGATGCCCGACATCGCGCAGGGCCTGCAGGTTGTTGCGCGCCACCACCACATCGATCAGCCCACGCTCGGTGACCTCGAAGGCGATCTGCCGGGCCGCTACCCGATGCGTGGCCAGCAGCCGCGCCATGACCATGCCGATCCGCGGGACCATCACGTCGCAGGCCGCCAGGTTGACTGAGATGTACAACTGGGGATTGGCCCGTAGCACATGCCCCAGTTGCTCCAGCAGGCGCTGCAGGACGAAGTCGGTGATCTGGCGGATCTGCCCGGTGTTCTCTGCCAGCGGGATGAACAGGTCAGGGCTGGTCAGGGTACCGTCCGGGCGGCGCCAGCGCAGCAGGGCCTCGGCCCCCACGCAGAGCCGGCTACTGAGATCGAAGATCGGCTGGTACAGCACCTGCAGCTCGCCGCGGCGCAGGGCCCCTTGCAGCTCCGCCCCCAGGGACTGGCGCTGGCGGACCAACTGATACACCAACCCACCGATGAACAGCGCCAGCACCAGGCTGGAGGGCAGCAACCACCACCAACCGTCGAGCACTTCGCCCTGCAGGCTGGCGCGGGGGGTGATCAGCACCAGTTGGTACTCGGGGTTGCGAGTGGGCATGCGATAGATCAGCAGGTCCGGGGTGACCTGCAAGGGCCCGTCGCGGCCCCCCCGCCAAGGCTGTGCGGGGGGCCAGGCATGGGCCGGGCCGAGCACCGGTATCGCCCGGGCACCATGATCCACCACCACCATCAGGCTGCCACCGGGAGGCAGATCGACCACATCGGTCAGGTGCCCGCGGGAAGTGGCCACGCGAAAGTTGCCGCGACCCAGCATCAGCGCAGCAAGGTTCTCATTGGGCTGGGTCGAGGTGTTGAGCCAGTAGCTGTAGGTCGGCCCGCGGATATCCGGCGGCCTGGCCGCCGGCAGGAGGTTCTGCCGTGGCCAGTTGGAACAAGTGTGGGTGGCGTCCCTGTAGGCCGCTTCATAAATGAAGCGATAGCTGTAGCTGACCTGCTGCAGAGCTGCGATGAGATCGGCGTTGCACTCGCGCAGCGGCTGCGCCTCCAGCACGTCGAGACCTTCGCGCAGTTGCCCGAACAACTGCTCCAGCCGCTCCAGGAAACGCTGCCCCTGGGCGTTCATCTGCTCGCTTTCCCGTTGCTGGACCTGGTGCATGGCCAGCCCGGCGCTGCCCAGCAGCAAAATCACCGCACTCAGCACAGCCGCCAGCATCGCCAGCGTCCAGGGGCGATGGAACCAGGTACGCAAGGGCTCGCGAGCGGCCGGCATCATGGGAGATCCGAAGGATTACCAATGAGTTATAGCAACTGATTGGACAATCGGCCCCAACCGTCCGGCGGCGTCATTATTTTGTCTGGTTGAGCACCATCAGGATGGCCGCGCTTTCTGCGTCCGGCGTACCATCGAAACGCCCCGGCCGGTAGTGCATCTGGAATGCGGCCAGGACGTTACGGGTCGCCTTGTCCAGCTCGCCGGTCTGCGGCGTGGCGTAACCCAGCTGGGCCAGTTGCTGCTGGTACCAACCGATGCTCGGCGGGCTCACGGTAAAGAACGCCTGCTGGCGTGCCACTGCCTGGGCATCGGGCCACAGTCCCAGGCCGGCCTCGGCCAGGCGTTTCCAGGGAAACAACGGGCCCGGATCCAGCTTGCGCATGGGGGCGATATCGCTGTGGCCAATGATGTGGCGCGGCGAGATGTTGTTGCGCTTGCTGATGTCCTTGAGCAGCACGATCAGGTTCTGGATCTGCGCTTCGCTGTAGGGGTACCAGAGCCGCCCGCTGGGGCCATCGCGGAACCCCGGGTTGACGATCTCGATGCCAATGGAACTGGAGTTGAGCCAGGTCCGGCCCTGCCACTGGCTGTCGCCGGCATGCCAGGCACGGTATTGCTCGTCCACCAGCTTGTAGATGGTGGCGGACTTGTCATCGCCGATCAGGTAGTGGCTGCTGACCTGGCCATGGGTCAACAGGGCCAGGGAGCGCTCCAGCGATGCCGAGGTGTAGTGGACGATGATGAACTGGGCGCGTTGATCGTAATTGACCGACGGGTGGCTGGTGTCGATGCGCGGGCCGCTGGCGCAGCCGGCGAGGATCAGCAGGGAGAGGGCAAGAGCAAGAAGTTTCATGGCAAAAGGCAGTACGCTGAAGACAATAATGCAACAGTGTAACGTACTGCCCTGGCGATCATGGGCAAAACAGCGCTTTCATTCAGCAAAGTGCTGGCTCCTCAACCAGCTTCCACCCGGTTACGGCCGGCATCCTTGGCCCGGTACAGCGCCTGATCGGCTCTTTTGATCACCAGATCGCTGCGATCACCGGCCTTGAACGCACTCAGCCCGACGGACACGGTGATGGTCACCGGCTCGCCCTTGAAATGGAACGGGCACGCCTCGATTGCCGCGCGCAGGGCTTCCACAATGCGCACACCCACCGGCCAGGGGGTGTTGGGCAGCAGCAGAACAAACTCCTCGCCACCGAAACGTGCGATGAAATCGCTGCCTCGCAGGCGTTTGCGCAGTACGTTGGCGATGATCTTCAACACCTTGTCACCAGCCAGGTGACCGTAGTTGTCGTTGATCCGCTTGAAATGATCGAGATCGAGCATGGCCAGCAGCAGGCTGTTGCCATGTTGTTGCCATTGGCCGACTTCATGTTCCAGGCGTTCGCTCCAGGCTGCACGGTTGGGCAGGCCGGTGAGCGGATCGATCAGCGCCTTCTGCCGCTGCTCTTCCAGGTGCTCACGGTAGCCCTGGGCTTCCTGCTCCATGCTCGAAACCCGCTCCGCCAGGCTTTGCAGACGGGCGGCCACTTCCCGTTCACGCTCGTCGCGCTGCTTCTGGTGGTGGTCCATGGTGCCCAGCAGGCCTTCCAGGTGGCTTTCCAGCACTTGCTTGAGGTCATCCAGATCGGCGGCCTCCTGCACGCTGCTTTGCAGGCCGTCGACCTGTTCACGGATCTGGCTGTCCATGGCCCGTGCTGCCGAACTGCTGTCGGCATGGCCGTCGCTGGCCGCCTGCAGGTTGCTCTGGAAGGCCTCCAGGCGCTCGTTGAGCTGCTTGAGGTAGGTCTCGAACTCATGCTGGCCAGAGTCGGTGATGGCCAGCATCAACACCGCCAGATCGTCGAGGATCGGCAGCAATTCGTACCAGTTCAGCCCATGCTGCAGACGATCGCGCATGGCCTCGGCCTGTGGCCGATGGCGCTCCGGCAGGCTCAGGTCGTCGAGCAGCCCCAGCAAGGTGTGCTCGATGTGCTTGGCCACCGAACTGTAGGAGGGCTCGGGCGAATCCGGCAGAGCGTAGAGCACATCGTGCTCCGACTGCTCCGGATCGATGGCGGCCAGGGCCTCGGCCATGACTGCCGGCAGGGGCAGGCTATCCAGCAGCACTGCCGGGGAAACCGTCGGCAGGGGCAACAACTCGTCGGGATTGAACGCGGCTTCGGCGACAGGCGCGGGCGGTGAATCGGAAGCGGCGACCACCCCGGGATCGACGGGCGCTTGTGGCTCCGCGACAGGCGAAATGGTTGCTTGAGGTTCGACCTCGATAGCGGGTACAGGCTCGGCGGGCGCCTCCTGCACCAGTACCGGAGGCACGAACGCCACCACCGGGGCCGGAGCGGGCACTGCAGCAACCTCCGGCTCGTCGCTGGCAACCGGCTCAGGTTCGAGCTGCGCTTCGGGCTGTGCCGTGGCGGGCGCGGCAGGCGCCGAAACCGCCTCAGGCAAGGCCTGGGTCGGCGTCTGATAGTGCTCGCGCGCGCCATCCTCCGGTGCTGGGGCTTCCTCGGCTTGTGGATGAGCCTCAGCCGCGGCTGCCGGGAGCGGCGGATTCGTCGCAACAGCTTCCTCCGCCGGGGCTGGCGTCTCGCTCGCCTCGCGGCTGCCGAACAGGCGCTGCAACAGGCTTGGGCGGTCGGGTTCGGCCGGGGTTTCCAGCTGGCTCAGGGCCTTGCCCTGCAGGCTGCTCAGTTCGCCGAGCAGCAAGGGAATTTCCCGCGCCTGGCCAACCCGGCCATCCAGTTGCTTGGCAAAGGCTTTCAGCGGACGGCTGACCTCCCGGGGCAGGGGCAGGGACTGCAACTGGCTGACCAGCGCCGTCAGCGCGCTGCTCATCTGCTCGACCCGGGTTTCCCGCCGCTGCTCGGAGTCCAGCACGGCTTTTTCCAGGCGCGGCAGCAGGGCAGCAAGCCCGGCGTCCATATCGTCGGTGCGTACCACCTCGCGCATTTCCTTCATGCACTGGTCGACCGCGCGATCGGTGCCCTCCGCCGCCAGGGTGCTGCGTACCAGGCCACGACGCAGCAAGTCGAGACGGGCCGCCCATCGGCGTTCGAGCTTTTCCTGCTGTTCGATACTTTTGAGGTATTTCTCTTTCCAGCGATTGGCGTCGTCGCTCATTCATCGGTTCCGCGAGGGGCAGGACTCAACGCGGGCAATGCATCAGCCGTGAGCGAACCCGGCAGACGAATCTCTACCGCGACCGGCAGGTGATCGGATATGGGTTGGGCCAGGACCTCCACGCGCTCCAGGGTCAGGCTGGGGCTGAGCAGAATATGGTCCAGGCAACGTTGCGGACGCCAGCTG
This sequence comes from Pseudomonas sp. BIGb0176, assembly GCF_024810175.1. Taxonomy (NCBI): domain Bacteria; kingdom Pseudomonadati; phylum Pseudomonadota; class Gammaproteobacteria; order Pseudomonadales; family Pseudomonadaceae; genus Pseudomonas; species Pseudomonas sp. BIGb0176. Next base: position 772,576 of record NZ_JANUEC010000004.1, on the reverse strand, counting down.
GGGAAGGTCGCCTGCAGTTGCGGCGCCAAGAGGCTGAGGTCCCTTAGAGGGGAATGCTCCAGCAGGTCGCTGGCATGGGTGTTCATGTCCCCCATCAGCACCTGATGCTTGTAGCCGCCGATCAACTCGCGGATGTACGCCAGTTGCCGGGTTCGGGTGCGGGCACCGAGCGCCAGATGCATCATCACCACCACCAGTGCCTCGGGACCCTCGCCAAAACGCACGAGGATCGCGCCGCGCCCCTTGGGGCCAGGCAGCGGGTGGTCTTCGATGGCCCAGGGGCGCAGGCGGCTGAGCACGCCATTGCTGTGCTGAGCCAGGCGTCCCAGGTTGCGATTGAGCTGTTGGTACCAGTAGGGGAAGGCGCCCAGTTGGGCCAGGTGTTCCACCTGATTGACGTAGCCGGAGCGCAGGCTGCCGCCATCGGCCTCCTGCAGGGCCACCAGGTCGAAATCGCCAAGCAGGTTGCCGATTTTCTGCAGATTGTCGGCACGCCCATGATGGGGCAGCAGGTGCTGCCAACCACGAGTCAGGTAATGGCGATAACGTTCGGTGCTGATACCGACCTGGATATTGAAACTGAGCAAGCGCAGACGACTGTCTGCCGGCAGGCCGGACGACGCCAAATGGTGCTCGTTGACCTGCGGATCATGCAGGCCAACGATGCGTTCCGAGCTCCAGCGCGGCATGGCGGCGGGCGCTTACTTGGCTGCGCGCTCTTTGGCGATCAACTGGTCAGCCACGCTCAGCGCGCCTTCAGGACCACCGGCGGTGCCCAGGTCGAAACGATACTTGCCGTTGACCACCATGGTCGGTACGCCGGTGATCTGGTAGGCCTGGGCCTTTTTCTTGGCGTCTTCGACCTTGCCTTTGACGGCGAAGGAATTGTAGGTGCTCAGGAACTTGTCCTTGTCGACGCCTTCGCCAGCCAGGAACTCGGCCATCTCTTCAGGAGTAGCGAGCTTCTTGCCGCCATGGATGGCTTCGAATACGGCCTTGTGCACCTTGTGCTCGACACCCATGGCTTCAAGGGTGATGAACAGCTGGCCATGGATGTTCCAGATACCGCCGAACATGGCCGGGATACGGACGAAGTTGACGTCGGCCGGGAGTTTTTCAGCCCAGGGATTGATGGTGGGTTCGAAAGCGTAGCAGTGCGGGCAGCCATACCAGAACAGCTCAACCACTTCGATCTTGCCTGGCACGGCAACCGGAACGGCGCTGCTCAACTCGACATATTGTTTACCGGCTTCAAGCGGTTCGGCCGCTTGAGCGGTCACGCCAAACAGGCTGGCGGTGACGAGTGCGGCGCTGAGAATCAGATTACGCATGCTTTACTCCTGGACAATTTTGGCGCCTCGCTCGACCTGAATTCGACCAGGTCTTGGCGGGCTTGAGTTCGCTAGTGTAGCGGCAGACGCCATAAAAAAGGGCGGCCTGAGCCACCCTTTATGCTTGCACCGTCAGATTAATCAATCATTAACGTTGCCGTGGCTTAGCACCTTGGGCAACGCTGATCGTGCCGGCCTCAGTGCAGGCCCTGAATATAGCTGGACACCGCTTCGATGTCTTTGTTGCTCAGCTTGCCAGCGATGCTGCGCATCACCAGGGTATCGCCGTCGTTGGTACGGTTGCCTTCGCGGAAGTCGGTCAGCTGCTTGGCCACGTACTGTGCGTGCTGGCCGCCCAGATGGGGGAAGCCGGCTGCTGCGTTACCCGCACCGTTTGGCGAGTGGCAACCGGTGCAGGCAGGCATGCCCTGGTCCAGCTTGCCGCCACGGAACAGTTCTTCACCACGGGCCACGACTTTAGGATCTGCTGCGCCGACGCTGCCTTTCTGGCTGGCGAAGTAGGCGGCGATGTCAGCCAGGTCCTGATCGCTCAGGTTGGTCAACAGGCCTGTCATCTCCAGCACCTGGCGCTTGCCGGACTTGATATCGTGCAACTGCTTGTTCAGGTACTTTTCCCCCTGACCCGCCAGCTTGGGAAAGTTTGGCGCCATGCTGTTCCCATCAGGGCCGTGGCAAGCACCACAGACTGCGGCTTTCGCCTGACCGGCAGCAGCGTCGCCTGCGGCATGGGCGACACCTGTGATGCCCAAGGTCAACAGCAGACTCACGAGTAATTTGTTCATCAGCTAATCCAACTACGGCTAAGGGTTAAGAGTTATGGACCGGGATCACTCGCTCATCCAATGGATGATGACTCGGTAATCCTCGGCACTGCAGTCCATGCACAAACCACGCGGCGGCATCGCCTTGAAACCCTGGGTCACGTGTTGCACCAGCGTCTCCATACCTTGCGCCAACCTCGGCGCCCAAGCTTCCTGGTCGCCCTTGCGGGGCGCCGTGGGTAGTTGGCCGGAATGACAAGCCCCACAAACACGGTTGTACACAGCTTCCGGATCCTGTGTAGCCTGAGCGCCGTAAAACGGCATCAAGACACCGGCAGCTAGCAGCCATTTCGTCATAAAACGACCTTTTCAGGGTTGAGAGCGTGCTGCGTTCTAATGCGCATTCAAGGTTTATCGCTCTCGTGAACTTCATCCTACGCTGGGACAAAGCGCACACAAAATCTGCGGCATTATATACTGGCGTTACTGAAACGGAAACGACACCGCTCGCCGCGTCCACTCTCGGCATCGCCCCAATCGGAAATCCCATGCAACTCAAGAACCCCATCCTCGGTCTGTGCCAACAGGCTACGTTCATGCTCAGCGCCGCCAAAGTCGATCAATGCCCTGACGATGAAGGCTTCGAAGTGGCCTTTGCCGGGCGTTCCAACGCCGGCAAATCCAGCGCCCTGAACACCCTGACCCACGCCAGCCTGGCACGCACCTCGAAAACTCCGGGTCGCACGCAGTTGTTGAACTTCTTCAAGCTAGACGACGATCGCCGTCTGGTCGACCTGCCGGGCTACGGTTACGCCAAAGTGCCAATCCCGCTCAAGCAACACTGGCAGCGTCACCTGGAAGCCTACCTGGGCAGCCGCGAAAGCCTTAAGGGCCTGATCCTGATGATGGATATCCGTCATCCCATGACCGACTTCGACCTGCTGATGCTGGACTGGGCGGTCGCCAGCGGCATGCCGATGCACATCCTGCTGACCAAGGCCGACAAACTGACCTACGGCGCGGCCAAGAACACCCTGCTCAAGGTGCAGTCGCAGATCCGCAAGGGCTGGGGCGAAGCCGTCACCATCCAACTGTTCTCGGCCCCCAAGCGCATGGGCCTGGAAGAGGCCTACACCGTGCTGGCGGGCTGGATGGAACTGGCCGACAAAGGCGCCGAAGCCGAGGCCTGAGAGACGTAGGGAAAATTGCCTGGGGGATGATCAGGCAAGGCAAAAGCGCGGTGCGAAAGCGGAGTTTACTGGCTGTAAATGAGCATTTCGCGCCGCGCTTTTAACGCAGCATGATCATTTCCCAGGCGGTTTTCAGGCAAAAAAAACCCCGGACTTCGTATGGGGAGGGGGAAGTTCGGGGTTCAAGTTCTAGACCGCTAGGGCGGGGTCCAGATATCTGCCAACACTTAACACAACATAGGAGCATCGAAGGGCTTCACCAGCCATTCAGTAACTCTGAGTGGGCGTTCACCTATTTAGTTCCGGCCGGTTGCAAAAACTATTGGCAATAATCGATGAAATTTTCGGTGCTAATAGCTCTTCGCTAGTTTTTGCCGCGACACTATGCCGCGGCAAAAACACCTGAAAAGTGCCCTTAATGGGCCTCATCCCAGTTATTTCCCACCCCCACTTCCACCAATAACGGCACATCCAGGGTTGCGGCACCGCTCATGTGCCCGCGAATTTCCTCACGAACCTGGTCCACCAGGTCCTCGCGCACTTCCAGCACCAGTTCGTCGTGCACCTGGAGAATCACTCGGGCATCCAGCCCCGAGGACTCCAGCCAGTTGTCCACGGCCACCATGGCTTTCTTGATGATGTCTGCCGCGGTGCCCTGCATCGGCGCATTGATCGCGGTGCGTTCGGCGCCGGCGCGCTCCTGTGGCTTGTTGGAGTTGATCTCCGGCAGGTACAGGCGGCGACCGAAGATGGTCTCGACATAACCCTGGTCCGCGGCCTGGGCGCGGGTGCGGTCCATGTACTCGCGAACCCCCGGGTAACGCGCGAAGTAGGTGTCGATATAGGCCTTGGCCTGCTTGGTATCGACACCGATGTCCTTGCCCAGCTTCTGCGCGCCCATACCGTAGATCAGGCCGAAGTTGATGGCCTTGGCGCTGCGGCGCTGATCGGAAGTGACGTCCTTGAGCTCGACCTTGAACACCTCGGCCGCCGTGGCGGTGTGCACGTCCAGGTTGTTGCGGAAGGCGTTGAGCAAACCTTCATCGCGGGACAGGTGCGCCATGATCCGCAACTCGATCTGCGAATAGTCCGCTGCCAGCAGCTTGTAGCCTGGCGGCGCGATGAAGGCCTGGCGAATGCGCCGGCCTTCAGCGGTACGTACCGGAATGTTCTGCAGGTTCGGATCGCTGGAGGACAGCCGGCCGGTGGACGCTACCGCCTGATGATAGGAGGTATGGATGCGCCCGGTACGCGGGTTGATCTGCTCCGGCAGGCGGTCGGTATAGGTGCTTTTCAGCTTGCTCATGGAACGGTACTGCATCAGCACCCGCGGCAGCGGATAGTCGTCTTCCGCCAGCTTGGCCAGCACCTCTTCAGCCGTGGATGGCTGGCCCTTGGCAGTCTTTTTCAGCACCGGCAGGCCGAGCTTGTCGTAGAGGATGCTGCCCAGCTGCTTGGGCGAGCCCAGGTTGAACTCCTCGCCGGCGATCTCGAAGGCTTCGCGCTCCAGGGCGACCATCTTGTCCCCCAGTTCGATGCTCTGCACTCCCAGGAGCTTGTCGTCCACCAGTGCTCCCTGGCGCTCGATGCGCGCCAGGACCGGCACCAAAGGCATTTCGATATCGGTGAGCACGCTGGCCAGGCTCGGTATCGCGGTCAGCTTGTCGAACAGGACCTGGTGCAGGCGCAGGGTCACGTCGGCATCTTCCGCGGCGTAGGGGCCGGCCTGCTCAAGAGGAATCTGGTCGAAGGTCAACTGCTTGGCACCCTTGCCAGCGATGTCCTGGAAACTCACAGTGCTGTGGTCCAGGTACTTCTGCGCCAGGCTGTCCATGTCATGGCGGGTGGCGGTGGAGTTGAGCACGTAGGATTCGAGCATGGTATCGAAGGCCACGCCGCGCACAGTGATGCCATTGGCCTGGTCGCCGCCGATGGCGCAGTTGGCCAGGATGTTCATGTCGAACTTGGCGTGCTGGCCGACCTTGAGCAGCTTGGGATCTTCCAGCAAGGGCTTGAGGGCCAGCAGTACGCTGTCGCGATCCAGCTGTGCCGGCGCGCCCATGTAGGAGTGGGTCAGGGGAACATAGGCCGCTTCGCCGGCCTTGACCGAGAAGGACAGGCCCACCAGTTGCGCCTGCTGCGCATCGATCCCGGTGGTTTCGGTGTCGAAGGCAATCAGCTTGGCGCCCTTGAGCTTCTCCAGCCAGGCATCGAAACGCTCCTGGTCGAGGATGGTTTCGTACTGCAGCTCCAGCGGAGCTTGCTCCACAGTCTGCGGCGGCGGCACGGCGGCGGGTGTCGCCTCAGCGCCGCTGAGCTCGACACGCTTGGCATCGCGCTGCAACTCGTCGAGCCAGCTCTTGAACTCCAGCAGGCTGTAGAGCTCCACCAGCTTCTCGCGGTCCGGCTCGCCCAGGTGCAGGTCGTCGAGCCCGACATCCAGCGGCACGTCGACCTTGATGGTCGCCAACTGATAGGAGAGGAAGGCCATTTCCTTGTGTTCTTCGAGCTTGGCCGGCAAGGTCTTGGCCCCGCGGATCGGCAGGGTCGGTACGATATCGAGCTGTTCGTACAGCTCCTTCAACCCGCCATTGACCCCGACCAGCAGGCCGGAAGCGGTCTTCGGACCAATGCCCGGCACCCCGGGAATGTTGTCGGAAGAGTCGCCCATCAGCGCCAGGTAATCGATGATCTGCTCGGGAGCGACGCCGAATTTCTCCTTCACGCCTTCCACGTCCATGCTGCTACCGGACATGGTGTTGACCAGGGTAATGTGCCCGTCCACCAGCTGTGCCATGTCCTTGTCGCCAGTGGAAATCACCACCGGGCGGTCCGCTGCCGCGCTGCTGCGGGCCAGGGTGCCGATCACGTCATCGGCCTCGACCCCTTCCACGCACAACAAGGGGAAACCCAGGGCGATCACGCTGGCGTGCAACGGCTCGATCTGCACCCGCATGTCGTCGGGCATGCTCGGACGGTTGGCCTTGTATTCGGCATACATGTCATCGCGGAAGGTCCCGCCCTTGGCATCGAAGACCACGGCGAACGGGCTGTCCGGGTACTGTTTGCGCAGGCTCTTGAGCATGTTCAACACGCCCTTGACCGCGCCGGTAGGCAGGCCTTTGGAGGTGGTCAGCGGAGGCAGCGCGTGGAACGCGCGGTACAGATATGAAGAACCGTCCACCAGGACGAGGGGGGCTTGGCTCATGAGCGGGATCAACCTTTTCGGCGGGTCCGGCGCTAGAATAGCGGGACCGTTGACGACAAAGGGACAAGGTTATCATGCGCACACTAAATCGCTTGCTGCTGACCGGCTTGATTGCAATCGCTCCATTGGCCGCGATCGCCGCAGAAGATGCGCCATCAGCGGACCCGGAAGTAACCATTCGCACGGAAGGCGACAAGACCATCCAGGAATACCGGCAAAATGGCTTCCTGTATGCCATCAAGATCACGCCAAAGGGCGGCAAACCCTACTTCCTGGTGCGTGCCGATGGCTCGGACGGCAACTTCATCCGTTCGGATCAGCCGGATATGCTGATCCCTTCGTGGAAAATCTTTGAGTGGTAAACCACTCCGACTTCAACTCAATGGCGCTGGCTGGATAGCAGCGCCCGTACTGGCAGTTTTTAACCATGTCTGTGTTCACCCCCCTGGCTCGGCCCGAGCTGGAAACCTTTCTCGCCCCGTATGGGCTCGGCCGCCTGCTTGATTTCCAGGGGATCGCCGCTGGTAGCGAAAACACCAACTTCTTCATCAGCCTGGAACGGGGCGAGTTCGTCCTGACCCTGGTGGAACGTGGCCCGGTCCAGGAAATGCCGTTCTTCATTGAACTGCTGGACGTGCTGCACCAGGCCAACCTGCCAGTGCCCTATGCCCTGCGCACCACCGACGGCGTCGCCCTGCGCGAACTGGCGGGCAAGCCGGCGCTGCTGCAACCGCGGCTGGCGGGCAAGCACATCAAGCAGGCCAACGCCCAGCACTGTGCCCAGGTCGGTGAGCTGCTCGGCCACCTGCACGTGGCCACCAAGGACCACATGATCAAGCGCAAGACCGATCGCGGCCTGGACTGGATGCAGGAAGAGGGCAGGCAACTGCTGTCGCACCTGGCCCCCACGGCCCAAGACCTGCTGCAACGGGCCCTGGATGAAATCGCCGCTCAGAAGATGAAGATCCTCGCCCTGCCCCGGGCCAACATCCACGCCGATCTGTTTCGCGACAACGCCATGTTCGAAGGCACCCACCTGACCGGCCTGATCGACTTCTACAACGCCTGTTCGGGACCGATGCTCTACGACGTGGCGATCGCCCTGAATGACTGGTGCTCCGACGATGAAGGCGTACTCGACGGCCAACGGGCCCGAGCCCTGCTGGGCGCCTACGCGGCGCTGCGCCCGTTCACTGCGGCAGAGGCCGAACTCTGGCCGACCCTGCTGCGGGTAGCCTGCGTGCGCTTCTGGCTATCGCGGCTGATCGCCGCCGAGAGCTTCGCCGGGCAGGACGTGCTGATTCACGATCCGATGGAGTTCCAGCAGCGCCTGGCGCAGCGGCAACAGGTCAGCATCGCGCTGCCGTTCGCCCTGTAAAACGCTTCGCGGGCAAGCCCGCTCCTACAGAGATACGCTCAACCTGTAGGAGCGGGCTTGCCCGCGAAAGCCCTCGCGCAACAATCCCCGCTTAAAGCTGCTCCAAGCAGCCCGCCAGATCATTCCCCAACTTCTCCAGCACCTGCTCATAGCCTTGAGCGGTTGCCGGCGTGTAACCGCCCAACGCATCCAGCTCCGCCAGTTTCACCGGCAGGCCGGCCACCAGGGTTTCCGCCAGGCGTGGGCGCAGGGGCGGCTCGCTGAATACACAGGTCTTGCCCACCTGCTGCAAGCGCGCGCGCATGGCGGCGACGTGCTGGGCCCCCGGCTGGACTTCCGCTGCCACGCTGAACACCCCGGCGTGCTTGAGGCCGTAGGCGTCCTCGAAGTAGTCGAAAGCTTCGTGGAACACGAAGTAAGACTTGCCGGCGATCCCCGCCAGGCGGGCTTTCAAGCGGGCATCCAGGGCATCCAGACGCTCGCTGAACGCCTTCAGGTTGCTCTGGTAGCGGGCGGCATTGGCCGGGTCGGCGGCGCTCAGGTCCGCGGCCATGCGGGTGGCGATCACCCGGGCATTGACCGGCGACAGCCAGAGGTGCGCGTCCAGGGTGCCGGGGCGATGATCATGGTCATGTTCGTCGGCATCTTCAGCGTGGGAGTGGCTATCTTCGGCAAAGTGCCGGAGTTTCATGCCCGGCAGGTCCTGTACCGCCACCGAGGGCAGGCTACGGCCCTTCAGCACCCGCGGCAGGAAGCCTTCCATGTCCGGGCCGATCCAGTACAGCAGGTCCACACTCTGCACCTTGCGCACGTCCGAAGGGCGCAGCGCGTAGTTGTGCGGGGAAGCTCCGGGCGGCAGCAGCACCTCGGGAACCGCCACGCCATCCTGCACGGCGGCGGCAATCAGTTGCAGCGGCTTGATGCTGGTCAGCACCCGCACTTCGGCCTGGGCCGAGCCGATCGCGAACAGGCTGAAGGTAAAAGCGACAAAAAGGCGAAAAAGTCTGGGCACGATGGACACTCGAGGAGGCGAGAACGGGTAACATAATAACGTCTCTCACAAACCTCGTCGCCGCTCATGCCTAAAACACCCCTTGCCAGCCGTCCACACGACCACTCTCACTGCGTACACAGCGCACTGTCTGAGGCCGACGCCCTGTGCGCACGGCAAGGCCTGCGCCTGACCGCCCTGCGCCGGCGGGTGCTGGAGCTGGTGTGGCAAAGCCATAAGCCCCTGGGGGCCTACGACATCCTGGCCGTGCTCAGCGAGCAGGACGGCCGTCGCGCCGCCCCGCCAACGGTTTACCGGGCGCTGGATTTCCTCCTGGAAAACGGCCTGGTGCACCGCATCGCCTCGCTCAATGCCTTTGTCGGCTGCAACCACCCCGAGCACGCGCACCAGGGCCAGTTCCTGATCTGCCGCGAATGCCACGCCGCCATCGAGCTGGAACAGAAATCCATCAGCGACGCCATCATCAGCAGCGCCCGCGACGTCGGCTTCGTGGTCGAGGGCCAGACCGTCGAAGTGGTCGGGCTCTGCTCGGGCTGCCAGGGGGCTTGATGAGCAATGCGTTGATCCGCCTCGAGCAGGTCGGGGTGACCTTTGCCGGGCAGAACGTGCTGGAGAACATCCAGCTCAGCGTCGAACCCGGCCAGATCGTCACCCTGATCGGCCCCAATGGCGCCGGCAAGACCACGCTGGTGCGCGCCGTGCTCGGCCTGCTCAAGCCCGACACCGGCAGTGTCTGGCGCAAGCCCAAACTGCGGGTGGGCTACATGCCGCAGAAGCTTCATGTCGACCCGACCTTGCCGCTGTCGGTGCTGCGCTTTCTGCGCCTGGTGCCGGGAGTGGACCGTACCCGGGCGCTGGCAGCGCTCAAGGAAGTAGGTGCCGAGCAGGTGATCGACAGCCCGGTGCAGAGCATCTCCGGTGGCGAGATGCAGCGTGTGCTGCTGGCCCGGGCGCTGCTGCGCGAGCCGGAGCTGCTGGTGCTCGATGAACCGGTGCAAGGCGTCGACGTGGCCGGCCAGGCCGAGCTCTACAGCCTGATTACCCGCCTGCGCGACCGTCACGGCTGCGGCGTGCTGATGGTCTCCCACGACCTGCACCTGGTGATGAGCACCACCGATCAGGTGGTCTGCCTCAATCGCCACGTCTGCTGCTCTGGCCACCCCGAGCAGGTCAGCGGCGACCCGGCCTTCGTCGAGCTGTTCGGCAAGAACGCACCGAGCCTGGCGATCTACCACCACCATCACGACCATGCCCACGACCTGCATGGTTCGGTCGTCACCCAGCCCGCTTCGGGCCACGCCCATGTCCATGGAGAAAACTGCAAGCATGGCTGATTTTCTGCTCTACGCCCTGCTCGCAGGCCTGGCCCTGGCGGTGGTTGCCGGCCCCTTGGGGTCCTTTGTGGTCTGGCGTCGCATGGCCTATTTCGGCGACACCTTGTCCCACGCCGCGCTGCTCGGCGTGGCCCTGGGCTTTCTGCTGGATGTCAGCCCGGCGGTAGCGGTCACGGTCGGCTGCCTGCTGCTGGCGGTGCTGCTGGTGACCCTGCAACAGCGCCAACCCCTGGCTTCCGACACGCTGCTGGGGATTCTTGCACCCAGCACCCTGTCTCTGGGCCTGGTGGTACTAAGCTTCATGCATGAAGTGCGAATCGACCTGATGGCCTACCTGTTCGGTGACCTGCTGGCGATCAGCCCGGGCGACCTGGCGTGGATTCTCGGCGGTAGCGCGGCGGTGCTGTTGCTGCTGGTGGCGCTGTGGCGCCCCTTGCTGGCGATCACCGTGCACGAGGAGCTGGCCAGGGTCGAAGGCCTGCCTGTGGCCTCGCTGCGCCTGGCGCTGATGCTGCTGATCGCCGTGGTGATTGCCGTGGCCATGAAGATTGTCGGGGTGTTGCTGATCACTTCGCTGTTGATCATCCCGGCCGCTGCGGCACAGCGTCACGCCCGCTCGCCGGAGCAGATGGCCCTGGGCGCCAGCCTGCTGGGCATGCTCGCGGTGTGCGGCGGGCTGGCGCTGTCCTGGTTCAAGGACACACCGGCCGGGCCGTCGATCGTGGTCACCGCCGCCACACTGTTTCTGCTGAGTTTTGTTCTGCCCCGTCGAGGGGTGTAGACTTGCTCGCTTTTTGCGCAATTAGAGAGTCGCAGGAATGAAGCCGTTCGCCTCCCGTTATCTGCTCCTTGTCGCATTTTCCCTGCTACTGGGAGCCTGCCAAAGCACGCCACCAGCGGCCACCGAGGTCCCTGATGCACGGGCCACGGCCATCGCGCAGCTGGAACAAAACATCGCCAGCAGCGAACTGGCCACCGCGGAAGATCAACTCAGCGCCTTGCAGGCGCAGACGCCCGACGACCCGCAACTGGTGCAGTACCAGCGGCAGTTGGCCGAAGCCTATCTGCAGCGCAGCCAGATCGTCCTGCAGAAGGGCGATGTGAACGCCGCAGCCACGGCCCTGAGCCGTGCCCGGGCACTGATGCCCAAGGCTCCGGCGCTGACCGGTGGGGTCAACAATGCCATTGCCCACGCCCGCAAGGCGGAGCTGGACAAGGCCGAAGCCGCCCTGAAGGCCGCCGAAGCGCGCCCTGCGGCCAAGCTGATCGATCCGACCGCCGAGAGCACCACCGTCGCCTTGAACGTCACTGATATCCGCAAGCTGCGGCACCAACTCGATGCCCTGGCCGCCGATGTAGTGAATTACCAGTGCGACGTGAGCATCCAGGTACCACGCACCGAGGATTACCCCTGGCTATCGACCCTGCTCGGCAAGCGGGTGAAGAAGCTCGACCCGGACTTTGAACAGAAGATCAGTCGGCAAATCGTGCGCCATGTACCGGCGCAGATGGTGCTGACCCCGCGCAAGGCGCAGTAAAGCCTTCGCCGGCAAGCCGGCTCCTACACGGAGCAGGCTTGTCGGAGAAAGTGTGTTCAAGCCGGGATTGCCTTGGCCTTTTCCTCTCGGCTCCAGACCCGATGTTGCGCGATGGCGGCAATGAACGCCTTCAGCGCCTTGGCATCGCCCCCCACGATCAAGCCTTCATCCGCCTCCAGCCGCAGGCTGTGCAACAGCTCCCGGGCATCGCCGTGCAAGGCAATCGCCTTGAGGTGCTTGTACGCCTCCAGCAAGTAATGCAGGGCCACGCCATTGCCGCTCAAGGCCTTGATCGACTGCGCACCTCCGGGCACGAACACCGCATCGAAAGCCACCGATGGCAAGCCCTCCATGGACGCATCCACCGGCAGGCTCTTGCCGTCCGCCGTGGCGACCGGCGCCGAGGTCGGCCCCAGTAGCTTGGCGTGCGCCCCTTCGGCCTTGAGAGCCTTCTTCAGCGCATCGATCACTGCACCATCGACGCCGTTGGCCGCCAGAATCGCCACCTTCCGGGTTTTGATATTGCCCGGCAACAGGTTCGCCTGGCTCAGGGCCGGCGAGCACGAGAGCGAAGTCTTGCGCTCCGCCACCGTGGCTTTCTTCGGCGCCGCCAGCCCGAGGTTCTCGGCCACTCGCGCGGCCAGTTGCAGGTCGATGTTGGCCAGAATCTCGTTGACCTGGCGTTCGCGGATCCATTCACGTTCCACCTTGCCCAGCTCAAAGCTGTAGGCGGCGATGATGTGCTCCTGCTCGTGCTTGCTCATGCTCTTGTAGAAGAGCCGCGCCTGGGAGAAATGGTCGCTGAACGATTCGCTGCGCTGGCGGATCTTGTGCGCATCGATACGCTCGTTGTAACTCTCGAAGCCGCCATCCTCGGCCGCCGGTGGGGTTTCCCGGGGCCAGCCGCCGTCGATGGAATTGGGCTCATAGGAGGCCCGGCCCTTGTCCAGGGTGATGCGGTGCATGGCGTCGCGCTGGCTGTTGTGGAAGGGCGCCAGCGGCCGATTGATCGGCAATTCGTGGAAGTTCGGCCCACCCAGGCGGCTGATCTGGGTATCGGTGTAGGAAAACAGCCGTCCTTGCAACAGCGGGTCGTTGGAGAAGTCGATCCCGGGCACTATGTGCCCCGGGCAGAAGGCGACCTGCTCGGTCTCGGCAAAATAGTTGTCCGGGTTGCGGTTCAGCACCATCTTGCCCAGGGGCGTGATCGGCACCAGCTCCTCGGGAATCAGCTTGGTCGGGTCGAGGATGTCGAAATCAAAGTTGTGCTCGTCTTCCTCGGCGATGATCTGTACACCGAACTCCCACTCCGGGTAATCCCCGGCTTCGATCGATTCCCACAGGTCGCGGCGATGGAAGTCGGTGTCCTTGCCCGCCAGCTTCTGCGCCTCATCCCAGACCAGCGAACAGGTACCCACCGTCGGCCGCCAGTGGAACTTGACGAAGCTCGACCGGCCCTGGGCGTTGATCAGGCGAAAGGTATGCACGCCAAAGCCCTGCATGGCCCGCAGACTTTTCGGAATGGCCCGGTCGGACATGGCCCAGATCACCATGTGCGCCGATTCCGGCTGCAGCGAGACAAAGTCCCAGAAGGTGTCATGGGCCGAGCCGCCGGTGGGTATTTCGTTGTGGGGTTCGGGTTTCACGGCGTGTACGAAATCGGGGAACTTGATCGCGTCCTGAATGAAGAACACCGGCATGTTGTTGCCCACCAAGTCGAAGTTGCCTTCGTCAGTGAAGAACTTCACCGCAAAGCCGCGCACGTCACGCACGGTGTCGCCAGAGCCTCTTGGCCCCTGGACCGTGGAAAAGCGTACGAACACTGGTGTTTTCTTCCCCGGATCACGCAGGAAACCGGCCTTAGTCAATGCCGAATGGTTGTCATAGCTCTGGAAGTAACCATGGGCACCCACCCCTCGGGCATGCACGATGCGCTCGGGAATCCGCTCATGGTCGAAGTGGGTGATCTTCTCCCGCATGATGAAGTCTTCCAGCAGCGAAGGCCCACGAGCACCGGTTTTGAGGGTGTTCTGGTTGTCGGCGATCTTCACCCCCTGGTTGGTCCGCAGGGCCTGCCCGGTGGCGTCGGAGCGGAACGTCTCCAGGCTCTTGAGCTTGCTGTTGCTGTTGCCGCGGTCCAGGGTGTCGGTCCCGGCCATCTGGCTTTTTGGGGTATCGGGCTTCTTCGTGCTCATCAGGCAAAACTCCTCGTTGGCGAAATCCCTGGCGTGCCGGGGCTTCGTGGGCAAAGGCCTCCAGGCACGGCACCTGGCGGCTTTCGAGTGACTTAACTAATGACTGACGAGAAGGTGCGAGCGTTCCTTTTTTATGACCTTTGATCGCGTTATTGCCAAATGGCAGGATGATTGCGAAATAAATGCTAAGAACCTCTATACGGACAGGCTAAAATGCGCGCCCGGCTAACCGCTGATCCTTTTCTAACGCGCCCCACAAGGTTCGCTACGTGATCGAGTTTCAAAACGTCCATAAAACCTACCGGGTCGCCGGTAAGGATATTCCCGCCCTGCACCCGACCAGCCTTCGGGTCGAGAATGGCCAGGTGTTCGGCCTGATCGGCCACTCCGGTGCGGGTAAAAGTACTCTGCTGCGCCTGATCAACCGCCTGGAAAACCCCAGTGGCGGCACCATCGTCGTCGACGACGAAGACGTCACCGCCCTGGACGCCAGTGGCCTGCGCCGCTTCCGCCAGCAGGTCGGCATGATCTTCCAGCACTTCAACCTGCTGTCGTCCAAGACCGTGGCCGACAACGTCGCCCTGCCCCTGACCCTGGCCGGCGAGCTGTCGCGCAGCGACATCGACCGCCGGGTGGCCGAGCTGCTGGACCGGGTCGGCCTGGCCGACCACGCGAAGAAATACCCGGCGCAGCTGTCCGGCGGCCAGAAGCAGCGCGTCGGCATCGCCCGCGCCCTGGCCACCAAGCCGAAGATCCTGCTGTGCGACGAGGCCACCAGCGCCCTGGACCCGCAGACCACCGCCTCGGTCCTGCAACTGCTGGCCGAGATCAACCGCGAGCTGAACCTGACCATCGTCCTGATCACCCACGAGATGGACGTGATCCGTCGCGTCTGTGACCAGGTGGCGGTGATGGACGCCGGCGTGATCGTCGAACAGGGCCCGGTGGCCGACGTGTTCCTGCACCCCAAGCACCCGACCACCCGGCGCTTCGTCCAGGAAGACGAGCAGATCGACGAGAACGAGCAGCGCGACGACTTCGCCCACGTACCGGGGCGCATCGTGCGCCTGACCTTCCAGGGCGATTCCACCTACGCGCCGCTGCTGGGCACCGTGGCCCGGGAGACCGGGGTCGACTACAGCATCCTCGCCGGACGCATCGACCGCATCAAGGACACCCCTTATGGGCAACTGACCCTGGCCATCACCGGCGGTGACATGGAAGCGGCCTTCGCCCGCTTCACCGCGGCGGATGTCCACATGGAGGTGCTGCGCTGATGGATACCTTCTTCGCCAACATCGACTGGCTGGAAATCTGGCTGGCCACCGGCGACACCCTGATGATGCTCGGCGGCTCGCTGCTGTTCACCGTACTGCTGGGCCTGCCACTGGGCGTGCTGCTGTTCCTCTGCAGCCCGCGCCAACTGCTGGAGCAGAAGTCGCTGTATGCGCTGCTGTCGCTGGTGGTCAACATCCTGCGTTCGCTGCCGTTCATCATCCTGCTGATCGTGATGATTCCCTTCACCGTACTGATCACCGGCACATCGCTGGGGGTTGCCGGGGCCATTCCACCGCTGGTGGTCGGCGCCACGCCGTTCTTTGCCCGGCTGGTGGAAACCGCCCTGCGCGAAGTGGATCGCGGCATCATCGAGGCCACCCAGTCCATGGGTGCCAGCACCCGGCAGATCATTACCAATGCCTTGCTCCCGGAAGCCCGCCCGGGCATCTTTGCCGCTATCACCGTGACTGCCATTACCCTGGTGTCCTACACCGCCATGGCCGGCGTGGTGGGGGCCGGTGGCCTGGGCGACCTGGCGATCCGCTTCGGCTACCAGCGCTTCCAGACCGATGTGATGGTGGTGACCGTGGTGTTGCTGCTGGTGCTGGTCCAGGTTCTGCAAACCGTCGGCGACAAGCTGGTGGTGCACTTTTCCCGCAAATAAAATTGCCGGCCCAGGCCGGCAGGCGCCCGGGGTCGGGCGACTTACAAGGAGCTTGTTGGATGAAAAAACTACTCGTCGCTTTCGCAGCCGTTGCCGCGTTCTCCGCGCACGCCGCCGAAACCCTGACCGTGGCCGCCACACCAGTGCCCCACGCCGAGATCCTGGAGTTCGTCAAACCGGCCCTGGCCAAGGAAGGCGTGGACCTGAAGGTCAAGGTCTTCACCGACTACGTGCAGCCCAACGTGCAAGTCGCCGAAAAGCGCCTGGACGCCAACTTCTTCCAGCACCAGCCCTACCTGGATGAGTTCAACAAGGCCAAGGGCACCAAGCTGGTGAACGTTGCCGGTGTTCACGTCGAGCCCCTGGGTGCCTATTCCAGCAAGTACAAGCAGCTCTCCGAACTGCCGGGCGGCGCCACCGTGGTGATCCCCAACGACGCCACCAACGGCGGCCGCGCGCTGTTGCTGCTGGACAAGGCCGGCCTGATCAAGCTCAAGGATTCCAACAACATCCTGGCCACCATCAAGGACATCACCGAGAACCCCAAGGACCTGAAGTTCCGTGAACTGGAAGCCGCCACCATCCCGCGCGTGCTGACCCAGGTCGACCTGGCGCTGATCAACACCAACTATGCCCTGGAAGCCAAGCTGGATCCTTCCAAGGACGCCCTGGTGATCGAAGGCAAGGATTCGCCTTACGTGAACATCCTGGTGGCCCGTCCTGACGACAAGGATTCGGACGCCATGAAGAAGCTGGTCGCGGCCCTGCACAGCCCTGAAGTGAAGCAGTTCATTCTCGAGAAGTACAAAGGCGCCATCGTGCCGGCGTTCTGATCGGTTGCAGAAACACAAACGGGGCGCCTTGGGGCGCCCCGTTTCGTTGTAGCCGCTGCCGAAGGCCGGGATAAGGCGCCCAGCGTCTTCCAAGGGCCTCAGGAGCGCGTCCTCTTCGAGGCCGATCGCAGCCTGCGGCAGCGGCTACAGGGTTCAGCGGTTCAGCGGTTCAGCGGTTCAGCGGTTCAGCGGTTCGAGCATGTAGCGTTATTTGCGCTGCAGCATCACAGGCAGTTGGGCCACCAGCTTCTGGTTGTTCAGCGGAGCACGGATGAAACCGCGCTGGGTGCCGTCCGGGCCGATCACCGCCAGGTTGCCGCTGTGGTCCACGGTGTAGTTGGGCTTGCTGGTATCGGCCGGGATGAAGGGAATGCTCACGGCGTTGGCGAGCTTCTGCAGGTCTTCCACCGAGGAGGCGGTCAGGCCCTTGAAGTCCTTGTCGAAGTAGCCCAGGTACTGCTTGAGCTGCTGCGGGGTATCACGGTTGGGGTCGACGCTGACCAGGACCACCTGCAGCTTGTCCACCGCATCCTTGGGCAGCTCGCTCTTGATCTGCCGCAACTGGGCCAAGGTGGTGGGGCAGATGTCCGGGCAGAAGGTGTAGCCGAAGAACAGCAGCGACCATTTGCCCTTCAGCTCGTCGATCACCACTGGCTGGCCGTCTTGGTCGACCATCTTCACCGCAGGCAGGGTACGGCTTTGCGGCAGCAGGATGATGCCCGCATCGATCAGTGCAGTGGGGTCGCCCTGACCCTTGCCGGACAGTACTTTGTTGACGGTAAGCCCCAGCACCAGGGCAACCAGGGCAACGAGAATAAAGACGGTTTTCTGAGTTCGAGTCATAGGTTCAACAATAGGTAGTGGTCTACGAGCAGGGCGATGAACAGCAGGAACAAGTAATAAATAGAGTACTTGAAGGTGTTGATCGCCGCGTGCGGCCGAGTGCCACGGTACAGCACCCAGGCCCATTGCAGGAAGCGCCCGCCCAGGGCCAGGGCACACACCAGGTACAGCACGCCACTCATGTGGATGACATAGGGCAGCAGGCTCACCGCCAGCAGGGCAAAGGTGTAGAGCAGGATGTGCACCTTGGTGTAGTGCTCGCCATGGGTGACCGGCAGCATCGGGATATCGGCCTTGGCGTACTCCTCTTTGCGGTGGATGGCCAGGGCCCAGAAGTGCGGCGGGGTCCAGGCGAAGATAATCAACACCAGCAGCAGCGGTTCGGCGCTCATGTGCCCGGTGGCGGCGACCCAGCCCAGCAACGGTGGAGCCGCGCCGGCCAGCCCGCCGATCACGATGTTCTGCGGCGTCGCGCGCTTCAGAAACCCGGTGTAGACCACCGCATAGCCCAGCAGCGAGGCCAGGGTCAGCCAGGCCGTGAGTGGGTTGGTGAAGGTCAGCAGCAGCGCCTGCCCGGCTAGCGCCAGGAGCAGGGCAAAGGCCAGCGCCGCTCGTGGCGATACCCGGCCTTCGGCCAGGGGCCGCTTGTGGGTCCGGGCCATCAGCGCGTCGATGCGCCGGTCCACCACATGGTTGACCGCCGCCGCCCCGCCCGCGCACAGGGCAATGCCCAGGTTGCCGAACACCAGCACCGTCCACGGAACTCCGGCGCGGGTGGCGAGGAACATGCCCACCAGCGAGGTGATCAGCATCAGCACCACCACCTTGGGTTTGGTCAGTTCCAGGTAATCGCGCCAGATCGCCTGGGGGTGCTGACGTTCGCCGATCAGAGTCGCCATGGCATCTCTCCTTTGATGGTGATGGGACCCGCCATCTGTTTACGCGGGCTGAGCCGCCAGCCCAGGGGCAGGCGATCCCGGGCCCGTACCAAGCTGGTACGGGCGTGGTAGTTGACCAGCACCAGGGTCAGCAGCAGCGCCGCCCCCCCGGCGTTGTGGGCCACGGCCACCGGCAGTGGCAAATGAAAGAACACGTTGCTCAGGCCCAGGCTGACCTGCGCCCCCAGCGCCACCAGCACCAGCCCGGCCAGGCGGGTCATGCCGGTCTGCCGCAGCTGCCAGGCCAGGCCCAGCAACACCAGGGTCACCAGCACCGCGCCGATCCGGTGGGTCATGTGGATGGCGGTGCGGGCATCGCTGTCCAGTTGCCCGCCCAGGTAGTTGGGGCCGATGTGCTGGGTCAGGTGGAAGCCGTTGGCGAAGTCCATGTTCGGCCACCACTGGCCATGGCAGGTGGGCAGGTCGATACAGGCCACCGCCGCGTAGTTGGAACTGACCCAGCCACCCAGGGCGATCTGCCCGATCACCAGCACCAGCCCGGCGGTGGCCCAGTACTGCAAGCGCCGCGGCACGATCAGCGCCGGCAATACCCCGGACAGGCGCAAGGTCAGCAGGAACAACAGGCTCAGGGTGGCGAAACCGCCCAGCAGGTGCGCGGTGACCACTTGCGGCCAGAGCTTGAGGGTCACTGTCCACATGCCGAAGGCCGCCTGGGCGAACACCACTGCCAGGAGGAACAGCGGCAGCTTCAGGGGCTGCACCGGATGCCGGCGATGGGTCCAGGCCCGGGCCGCCAGGAGCACGATCAGCAGCCCCAGGGTACCGGCGAAGTATCGGTGGATCATCTCGTTCCAGCCCTTGTGGGCCTCCACCGGGGTATCGGGAAAATGCAGCTCGGCATGGGCCAACTGGGCTTCGCTTTTCGGCACGCTGATAAAGCCGTAGCAGCCGGGCCAGTCCGGGCAGCCGAGGCCGGCATGGGTCAGCCGGGTGTAGGCGCCGAGCAGCACCACGATCAGGGCCAGCAAGGTGGCAAACAACGCGAGGCGAAATCCAGGTTTGGCCATGACGATGCCCTTATCCGATGTTCGACAGTTTCAGCAGGTGGCGCAGGTCGTTGAGCAGGTCCTTGCCCTTGACCCGGGCGTCATAGCGCAGCACCAGGTTGCTGTGGGGGTCGACGATCCACAGCTGCGGCGCCTCCTTGTCGTTGGCGCCCTTGGTGAAGGTCGCCAGGTCCAGGGGGTAGCGTTGCAGTTGCGGGTATTCCCGCTGCAGCTTGGCTTCGTATTCGGCGCTCAGGGGCCGGGCGCTGGCCAGGGCATGGCTGGCCCGCGAGGCATCACGGCCCAGGGCGATCTGGATCTGCCGCGCCAGGTACACCAGTTGCTGGCAATCCACTGCGCACTCCCCGGGCGCGGTGACCAGAACCTGCCAGCGATCCTCCTCGGCCTGCACGCCGATCTGGGCGCGGGTCTGGCCATTGCCGATAAGCTCGCCGTGATAGCTGCGGCTTTCCGGTACCCAGAACTGCAGCTTGTACATACCGGTGGCAAGGATCATCGGGCCGATCACCATCAGCAGGATCAGCACCAGTTGCCAGCGGCCGCGCCGCCGGTTGGGCGCCTGGGCGTCAGAGATGTTGGGTGGATTCATGGCCGTTCCCATGGCGTTTCTCCCGAGTGTTGTGCCAGCCGAAATAGAGATAGAGAGCGAACAGCGCCAGGGCCATGGCGAACCACTGCACCGCATAGGCCTGGTGTTTTTCCGGGCCCATGGCGACCACCGGCCATTCGGTCAGGTAGGCCCCTGGGCCCGACTCCAGGCGCACTTCATGGTCGAAACCGCTGCGGCCCAGCTCGGCCCAGAGCGCTTGTGGCGCCACGGCGGTAATCAGCCGCGGCCAGCTTGCGCCGCTGGGGTCGGCGTGCAGCTGGAATGCCGCGCCCGGCGAAACGTAGACCCAGGCATCCAGGCTCAGGCTCTGCTGCGGGGTGCTGAATACGGGAGGCGTGCGCCGGTCGGGCCAGGGCAGCCAGCCGCGGTTGACCAGCAGCCAGCGACCGCTGGCCTGGTCGAGGAAGGGTTGCAGCAGCTCGACCCCGACCTTGCCGTCATGCAGGCGGTTATCCAGCAACAGGCTGTGGTCGGCATCGAAATGACCGTGCAGGCGTACCCGGCGAAAAGCCGGATCCTCGCTGGCCAACAGCTCGAACAGGGCCACCGGCTCCGCCGCACGGCGCTCGGCGTAGCTGGCCAGCAACTGGCGCTTCTGCTCGCCCCGGCCCAGTTGCCAGAAGCCCAGGGCAATCAGCACCGGCAGCAGCAAAAGCACCACCAGGGTCGGCCCGATGCCCGGCCGGAAGCCCTTCATGGCTGGCCTGCAAGGCTGAGAAATCCACTCGCTATACTGCTGTACATCGCGTTTCCCCCGGAGTCCCACCATGCTCAAAGCAGCCATCGTCCTGATGCTGATTGCCACGGTTGTCAGCCTGTTCAGCGGCCTGTTCTTTCTGGTCAAGGACGACAGTTCATCCAAGCGCCTGGTGACCTCACTGAGCATTCGGGTCGCGCTGGCCGTTGTCACCGTCGGCTTGATCGCCTGGGGTTTCTTCAGCGGCCAGCTGGTCTCCCACGCGCCCTGGTAGGGCGCCTCAGAGCACGTAGACGAAAACGAACAGGCCGATCCAGACCACGTCGACGAAGTGCCAGTACCAGCTGGCGGCCTCGAAGCCGAACTGGTGCTCGGCGTCGAAATGCCCGCGCATGATGCGCATCAGCATCACGAACAGGATCAGGGTGCCAATGGTCACGTGGGCACCGTGGAAACCGGTGAGCATGAAGAAGGTGGCGCCGTAGATCCCCGAACCCAGGGTCAGCCCCAGCTCGTGGTAGGCATGGATGTATTCCTCGGCCTGAAAGCCCAGGAAGGCGCAACCCAGCAGCACCGTCAGCGCCAGCCAGATCTTCAGCGCGCCCCGATGGCCTTTCTTCAAGGCGTGGTGGGCGATGGTCACGGTGACGCTGGAACTCACCAGCAGGATGGTGTTGAGCAGCGGCAGGCCCCAGGGGCTGATGGTGCCCTTGGGCGGCGGAAAGAGTTTCGGGTCGGGGTTGTTGAGCAGCGGCCAGACGAACTCGAAGTTCGGCCACAGCATGTGGGCGATGCCCTTGTGCCCCTCACCGCCGAGCCAGGGCCCGGACATGTGCCGCACATAGAACAGCGCACCGAAGAAGGCCATGAAGAACATCACTTCGGAAAAGATGAACCAGCTCATGCCCCAGCGGAACGAGCGATCGAGCTGGGCGCTGTAGAGCCCGGCGCGGCTTTCCTTGACCACCGCACCAAACCAGCCGAACAGCATGTAGGCCAGCAGCAGGCCGCCGACGAAAAAGATCAGCGGGCCGTGGGATTCCGGTCGCGCAGCCTTGAGGTCGTTGAACCAGATACCCAGGCCCACCACGGTGACGAACATGCCCACCGTTGCGATGATCGGCCACTTGCTCTGGGCGGGAACGTAATAGTGCTCATGAGTCGCCATGGGTTGTTCTCCTTATCGGGCACGCTAGATCGTCTAGCCACCGTTCTTGGCGGCAACCGCCACCGGTGGATGACGCGCGGTGATATCGAACAGCGTGTAAGCCAGCGTCAGGTGCTTCACATCCTTGGGCATGTCACGGTCAACGATGAAACGCACCGGCATCTCGATCTTCTCGCCCGGCTGCAGCACCTGCTGGGTAAAGCAGAAGCACTCGGTCTTGTGGAAATACATGGCCGCGCTGCTGGGGGAGATGCTCGGGATCGCCTGGGCGCTCATCGGGTGGTCGCTGGGGTTGCGGGCGATGAAGATCATCTCGTTCACCGCCCCCGGATGGACCACGATGTCATCGGACTTGGGATAGAAATCCCAGACCATGTCGATGGCATTGGTGGACAGGAACTGCACCCGCACCTGGCGCGATACATCCACCTGCTGCCCCTGGTCCGCATACTGCCCACCGGTCTTGCCGTTGATCCCCAGGGCCTTGCACATCACGTCGTAGATCGGCACCAGGGCAAAACCGAAGACGAACATCGCCACCACCACCAGCAACAGGCGGGTCACCAGTTTCTTCAGCGTTACCTCGGCCATCTCAACGTCCTCCCAAGCCTGCAGGAGCCGGCTTGCCGGCGAAGCGGGTACCATACTCTGGCGCCTTCGCGAGCGAGCTCGCTCCTACAGCACAGATGTTCATTTCACTTCCGGCGGGGTGACAAAGGTGTGGTACGGCGCCGGCGAGGGAATACTCCACTCCAGGCCTTCGGCACCTTCCCAGGGTTTGGCCGGAGCCGCTTTGCCGCCGCGGATGCACTTGATGACGATGAACAGGAAGAAGATCTGCGTCGCACCGAAAGTGAAGGCACCGATGGAGGACACCATGTTGAAGTCGGCGAACTGCAGGTTGTAGTCCGGGATCCGCCGCGGCATGCCCGCCAGCCCCACGAAGTGCATGGGGAAGAACGCCATGTTCATGCCGACGAAGGACAGCCAGAAGTGCAGCTTGCCCAGGGTCTCGTCGTACATGTGCCCGGTCCACTTGGGCAGCCAGTAGTAGGCCGAGGCGAAGATCCCGAAGATCGCCCCCGGCACCAGTACGTAGTGGAAGTGCGCCACCACGAAGTAGGTGTCCTGGTACTGGAAGTCCGCCGGGGCAATGGCCAGCATCAGCCCGGAGAAACCGCCGATGGTGAACAGGATGACGAAGGCCACCGCGAACAGCATCGGTGTCTCGAAGGTCAGCGAGCCCTGCCACATGGTACTCACCCAGTTGAACACCTTGACTCCAGTGGGCACGGCGATCAGCAGGGTGGCGTACATGAAGAACAGCTCGCCCACCAGCGGGATGCCCACCACGAACATGTGGTGCGCCCAGACGATGAACGACAGGAAGGCGATCGCCCCGGTGGCATAAACCATCGAGGTGTAGCCGAACAGTGGCTTGCGGCTGAAGGTGGGGATGATCGAGCTGACCGCGCCGAAGGCCGGCAGGATCATGATGTACACCTCGGGGTGGCCGAAGAACCAGAACACGTGCTGGAACAACACCGGGTCACCGCCGCCGGCCGCACTGAAGAAGCTGGTGCCGAAATGGATGTCCATCAGCATCATGGTCACCACCCCGGCCAGTACCGGCATCACTGCAATCAGCAGGAAGGCGGTGATCAGCCAGGTCCAGACGAACAGGGGCATCTTCATCAGGGTCATGCCCGGGGCTCGCAGGTTGAGGATGGTGGCGATCACGTTGATCGCGCCCATGATCGAGCTGACGCCCATCAGGTGGATGGCGAAGATGAAGAAGGTCACGCTTTCCGGGGCATAGGTGGTGGACAGGGGGGCATAGAAGGTCCAGCCGAAGTTCGGCCCGCCGCCGGGCATGAACAGGGTCGAGATCAGCAACAGGAAGGCCGCCGGCAGCAGCCAGAAGCTGAAGTTGTTCATCCGCGGCAGGGCCATGTCCGGCGCGCCGATCATCAACGGGATCATCCAGTTGGCCAGGCCGACGAAGGCCGGCATCACCGCACCGAAGACCATCACCAGGCCATGCATGGTGGTCATCTGGTTGAAGAACGCCGGCTCGACGATCTGCAGCCCGGGCTGGAACAGTTCGGCACGGATCACCATGGCGAACGAGCCGCCCAGCAGGAACATGCAGAAGCTGAACCACAGGTACAGGGTGCCGATGTCCTTGTGGTTGGTGGTCAGTACCCAGCGCATCAGGCCCTTGGCCGGGCCATGGGCGTGGTCATCATGGCCGGCGTGGCCGTGGTCATCGATCACAGCACTCATGTCCTGTCTCCTGCGAGCGAATGGACTGGATGATCGGCGGCGAAACGCCGCGACCGGTTGCGCACATACCCCATGAGCCGGCTCATTTGCTTTCCGCCTGCTTCAGCGCCAG
Organism: Pseudomonas sp. BIGb0176; assembly: GCF_024810175.1. NCBI lineage: Bacteria > Pseudomonadati > Pseudomonadota > Gammaproteobacteria > Pseudomonadales > Pseudomonadaceae > Pseudomonas > Pseudomonas sp. BIGb0176. The sequence continues at coordinate 748,151 of NZ_JANUEC010000004.1, read as the reverse complement.
GACTTCCTTGGGCGTCACCATGTCGCCCTTGTTGTTGCCCCAGGCGTTGCGTTCGTAGGTGACGACGGCGGCGATGTCGACTTCCGACAGCTGCTTGCCGAAGGCGGCCATGGCGGTGCCCGGCTTGCCGTGGAACACCAGGCTCAGGTGAGCCTCCTTGGGACCGGTAGCGATCTTCGAGCCCTTGAGGGCCGGGAACATCGGCGGCAGGCCCTGGCCTTCCGCCTGGTGACAGGCAACGCAGGTGGTGTGGTAGATCTTGTCACCGCGGGCCACCAGCTCGTCGAGGGTCCATTCCTTGCTGGTCAGCTCCTTGAGCTTGGCCGCCTCGGCCTTGCGCTCGCCCATCCAGGTGTCGTAGTCGGCCTGGCTCTTGACCTCCACCACGATCGGCATAAAGCCGTGGTCCTTGCCGCACAGCTCGGCGCATTGGCCACGGTAGATGCCGGGCTTGTCGACCCGGGTCCAGGCCTCATTGACGAAACCCGGGATAGCATCACGCTTGACCGCAAAGGCCGGCACCCACCAGGAGTGGATGACGTCGGCGGCGGTCACCAGAAAGCGCACCTTGGCCCCCACTGGCAGTACCAGCGGCTGGTCGACCTCCAGCAGGTAGTGCTCGCCCTTGGTGCTCTGGTTGTGGATCTGGTCGGCGGGGGTGGCCAGGTTGCTGAAGAACTCCACGTCCTGGCCGAGGTACTTGTAGTGCCACTTCCACTGATAGCCGGTGATCTGGATATCCACGTCCGGCTCGCTGGTGTCGTACATCTTGATCAGCGTCGCCGTGGCAGGCACGGCCATGGCCACCAGGATCAGGAAGGGAATGATGGTCCAGAGGATTTCCACCGTGGTGCTTTCGTGGAATTTGGCCGGGACCTGGCCGACGGAACGGCGGTGAACGATCATCGACCAGAACATCGCACCGAAGACGATGACGCCGATCACCACACAGATCCAGAAGATGGTCATGTGCAGGTCGAATACCGCGTGGCTTATCTCGGTCGCCCCAGGCGTCATATTCACGGTCCAGGCGGCTTGCGCCTGGCTGAATACCGACCACAACAGGAGGCCCATCCAGACATGTGGATGTCGCATCATTGCGGGTTCCCCTTATCGTTCTTGTTATCCCGCCGGCTTAACACCTGCGGCAAGGGAGCGGCTGCCTAGACTACGAACTTAAACCGGCCGAGCCTTCGCTGCATTTGCAGTCGGGCGTCATCAGCTAACTTCATACAAGGGCGAGTATAGACAGCGACTCCCACCTCGCAACGCGAGGGCGTAAATCAGCTGAAACACTAATAAGGAGGTTTGCAGGCCACGGCGGGAAAGGGATCGAGTGCCCTGGATGGCGAAACGATATAACCGTGGTGACTAAGCATGAAATAATTATGACAAATGCGTCTTAAGCGCTTTTGTAAGCAGGCTAACTTATGTTCTCCCTATTCAATTGCCCTTGTTCCCTGGAGTTTTCATGAACACCGCCGCATTGCGCGAGCAGATCAAACTGGCCCAGCAGCACGAAGCCAGTACCGGCCTCCTGACCCGTCAGTTGGAGAGCCAATTGCCTCACCTGCACCCCGCCATCCAGCTGCCCGAAGTCGACGCCAAGGGCGTCATGACCCGTTTTGTCAGCGCCTATATCGACCAGGTTCCAGACCTTCTGGACGCCGCCAACTCTGTAGCCCGGGAAGCCGGCATCGAGTCGCAGATCAAGCCGGTGCTGAAGATCGCCGAGCAATTCTTCCTCCAGCCGCCGGCCATCATGGATGGCCACGTCGGCCTCGACGGCCTGCTGGATGAAGCCTATCTGGCCCACCGTCTGGTGGAAGAGGTCAACGACCTGTACATCAAGCATTTCGGCCGTCCGCTGATCCCTCTGGACATGACTGTCGCCAACCTCATCGCCCACCAACTGATCGGCGAAACCTTCGCCAACCAGCTGGACGAAGCGGTGCACCACGCCGTCGACGCCATGCTCGACGAAGAAAGCTTCGCCCTGGAGTCGGTGGAAGCCTACCGCGAGAAACTCAGCAGCCCGGACACCGAGGCCGCCTGGAAACGCTGGCCTTGCCTGTCACGCCAACTGGGCGTGGAACTGGAACTCGACCAGCCAGCCGCCTGACCCACTCCTCGCCAGCAAGGCTCGCAGCGAGCCTTGTGGCGAAGGGCCTGGCTTGCCCAAGCCCCTCCCGGCCACCCGGCGATTCAACCTCTCGCCGCAGCCGCCCCCACGCCGCTGGTGGTGGTCAACCGGCCCTCCAGGCGCCGCTTCAAGCCCCGCGTTTCGATCACCAGCCGCGAGCCCTTGGCACTGTTGGCCCGATTCCAGTCTTCCAGCAACTCCAGGCACGCATGGTCGATATAACTGAGGTTGCTGAGGGGCACATGCACAGTAGTGGCCGGGGGAATCGTCGCCAGCACCCGAGTCAGGGCCGGCACCTTGAGAAAGGTCGCAGCGCCCACCAGACGCAACTCCATCTCGCCTTCCTCTGCCAGGTCGATCAGGCTGATCTTCAAGCGCGACGCCTTGAACGCCAGCTTGGCCAGGGTCAGGGCAAAGCCGATCAGTACCCCGGTCAGCAGGTCGCTGAAGACAATCGCCAGGGCCGTCACCGCGTAAGTCAGCATCGGCATGCGCCCGTAGCGCCCCAGGCCGCGAAAGACCTTGAGGTCCACCAGCTTGAAGCCGGTGTAGACCAGCACCCCCGCCAGGCTCGCCACCGGAATGCTCTGCAGCACGCTGGACAGCACCAGCACGAAACCCAGCAGCCACAGGCCATGGAAAATCGTCGAATAACGGGTCTGGGCCCCGGCCTGGACATTGGCCGAGCTGCGCACGATGACCCCGGTCATGGGCAGGGCACCCAGCAGACCGCAGAGCATGTTGCCCACGCCCTGGGCCGACAGTTCACGGTCGAAGTCCGAGCGCTGGCCGCTGTGCATGCGATCCACCGCGGCGGCGGACAGCAGGGTTTCGGCACTGGCGATAAAGGCCACGGCGAAGGCGGCGATCAGCAGGTTGGGGTCCGCCAGGTTGAGCAGGTCGGCGGGGCGCAGCCAGTCGATGGCCTCGGCCAGGTTGGCCGGCACCTCGACGCGCTTCACCGGCAGCGCCAGCAGCAGGCTGGCCAGGGTCGCCAGCCCGACACCGAGCAGGGCACCGGGGATGAACCGCAGCGCCTGGGGCCGCCACTTGTCCCAGCCCCACATCACCGCGATGGTCGCCAACCCCAGCAAGCCAGCCTGCCACCCCAGGCTCGGCAAGGCCTGCGCCAGAGCCTGGGGAAAGCCCACAAGGTTATCCAGGCCCGAGGCCTGGGGCGCGGCATCGAGCATCACATGCACCTGGGACAGCACGATCAGCACGCCGATGCCCGCCAGCATGCCGTAGACCACCGCTGGCGCCGTGACCCGGAACCAGCAACCCAGGCGCAGGCGCCCGGCCAGCAATTGCAGCAGCCCGGCCAGCAGCAGGATCGGCCCGAGCATGGCCACCCCATGCTGGCGCACCAGCTCGAACACCAGCACCGCCAGCCCGGCCGCCGGCCCGCTGACCTGCAAGGGCGAGCCCGCCAGCCAGCCCACCACCAGGCCACCGATGATCCCGGTGATCAGGCCCTTGGCCGGCGGCAGGCCCGAGGCAATGGCGATCCCCATGCACAGGGGCAGGGCCACCAGAAACACCACCACCGAAGCCAGCAGCTCCCGTGGCAGGACACTTTTCAACTGTGCTGCACGCATGACAGTTCTCCCGACTTTTCTTCAGGCGTGGCAAAGCCGGGCCGCCAGATGGCAGCCCTGGCTACAACCACTCAGGGGGATTGAGGTGGGATCAGAAACGCGCTTTGGGCGTCGCTACCGGGATCGGGTGGCTGCCATCCAGAGGCAGGAAACACCCCTTGTCGGCGTCGTAGGCCTTGATCGAGCTGGTCTCGATGTCATAGACCCAGCCATGGATGAACAACTGGCCGTTGGCCATGCGCGAGGCCACGGAAGGATGGGTGCGCAGGTGCTGCAGTTGAGCAATGACGTTCTCTTCGGTCAGCACATGCATGCTGGAGGATTCGTCGGCGCAATCGCAGTTCTCGTGGACCATGGTCCGCGCCACTTCGGCGTGGCGCAGCCAGGCCTTGACCGTGGGCATCTTCTCCAGGCTCTGCGGGTTGAGTACCGCGCGCATGGCGCCGCAATCCGAGTGCCCGCAGACGATGATGTGATGCACCCCCAGGGCCAGCACCGCGTACTCGATCGCCGTGGAGACACCACCGTTCATCTGCCCGTAGGGCGGCACCACGTTGCCCACGTTGCGGGTCACGAACAGATCGCCCGGGGAGCTTTGGGTGATCAGCTCGGGAACGATGCGCGAGTCGGCGCAGGCAATGAACATCGCCCGCGGCCGCTGAGCGGTGGCGAGTTTCTTGAACAGCTCTTCCTGCTGCGGGAAGACTTCATGATGAAAATGCAAAAAGCCGTCAACGATGTGCTGCAGCGCTGCATCGGCGGTCTCGGCGACTTCTGTGGGTGCCGGAGCCGACGCAGCCAACGGCTGTTTATCCTTGTCACTCATGATTCATCCTCTCTGTCGGATTTGGTGAATTTTCCAGAAATATCCGGCACGACGCCAGCCATCGATAAAAAAACCACCGACCCGCTGGCGGCGACCCGTAGGTCACTCGATGAACAAGGTAGCCATGAATACTTAACTCAAACTGAACGGAAGGCTCTAGAACGCCACTATGAGCGATGGCAAAAGGCGACCAGAGTACCTCGGGAACGCTGCGCCCACTACTCAACGATAGGCCAATGCCGCTCACAACAACGACATCTGCCCGCCCGGCGGACAGAAGGCTGAACAGTCGAGATCGAAACCCTCGCGACGGTTGAGCCCCAGACGCTTGAGCGCCTTGGCAAAACGCTGGGCCAGCAGATCGGCGAAGGACCCTTCACCGCGCATGCGGGCGCCAAAACGGCTGTCGTAGAGCTCACCGCCACGGCTCTGGCGGATCAGGCTGAGCACATGGGCCGCCCTTTGCGGGTAATGCGCCGCCAGCCACTCCTCGAACAGCGGCGCCACTTCCAGGGGCAGGCGCAGCATCATGTAGGCCGCGCTCTGCGCCCCCGCGGCATGGGCCTCGCTGAGCAGGCTTTCCAGCTCGCTGTCGTTGATCATCGGAATCATCGGCGAACACAGCACGCCCACCGGGATGCCCGCCCCGCGCATCACCCGGATGGCCCGCAAGCGCGCCTTGGGCGCCGCCGCCCGGGGCTCGAGAATGCGCTTCAACTCATCGTCCAAAGTGGTCAGGCTGATCATCACCGCCACCAGGCGCTGGCGCGCCAGCTCGCTCAGCAGGTCCAGGTCCCGGAGGATCAACGAGCCCTTGGTGACGATGGTCACCGGGTGTCGATAGCGCAGCAGCACCTCCAGGGTGCGCCGGGTCAACTGCTGTTCGCGCTCGATGGGCTGGTAGGGATCGGTATTGGACCCCAGGTTGATCGGTGCGCAGCGATAGCCGGGCTTGGACAGTTGCTGCTCCAGCAGGGCCGCGGTGTTGCTCTTGGCGATCAGCTTGGTTTCGAAATCCAGCCCCGGGGACAGGTCCCAATAGGCGTGGCTGGGCCGCGCGTAGCAATAGATGCAACCGTGCTCGCAACCGCGATAGGGGTTGATGGAGCGGTCGAAGGGCAGGTCCGGCGAACTGTTGCGGGTGATGATCGACTTGGCCGTTTCAAAGCGCACCTCGGTGCCCTGGGTCAACGGCACTTCCTGGTACCAGCCATCATCCTCGGCCACCGAACGATTGGGCGCAAAACGGTTGTGCGGATTGCTCGCGGTACCGCGACCACGGGGAGGCAGGGGGTTGAACATGGAAGTACTCCATAACTGTATGTACATACAGTAATGGAGCTGGAATTACCTGACCAGCACCGTCGGACCGAAACCCACCCCTGCCAGCGGACGTTCCCCAGTGCGACACAAGGCGTACCGCATCCTTGGCCGACAAGCCGGCTACTGCGGGCGTGTGGCGTTAGGGTATAAGGCAGGCTCAAAGAACAGGAGCACAAGCATGCCCAGGACACCCGGCACGCTGGAAAAGATTTTCTACGCCGCAGAGGCCTACCTCCCCAGCTACGAACAAGGTGCCGACCTGATCATTGTCAGGGCCCCCGACGGGCAGTTGTGGGGAGTGGCCTGCGAATTCGAGCTGTGCACCCAGGACATCGAAAAGGCCACTGTGAGCGACCAGCAACCTTTCGATGAAGCGGACCCGAAGTTCGCCGAGGTGCGCTGGAGCCCCTGCCACGACGGCATCGGCCTGCTACCCGCAAGCTGGCAAGACCTGATGACCGCCGGGCTGGCGGACTGCATTGCCGGCTATCAACTGGAAAGCCGCCTGGGCATCCAGCGCTTCACCCAGGGCTGAACGGCCATCCCGGGCCGGCGCCCGCAGCGAGCGCCGGCCTTGGGGTTAGTGGCTGGTGACCTGCCCCAGGTCGTCGTTGGAGGTGCTCTGCAAGTCGCCGTTGCGCAGCGCCGCCACATCCCCGGGCTTCACCGCCGAGGCCTGGTTGCCCCAGCTGCTGCGGATGAAGTTGACCACATCGGCCACCTCCTGATCCGACAGGCGCCAGGCGAAGGCCGGCATGGTGAAGGTCGAAGGCGCGCTGTGGGTCGCTGGCAAGGTGCCGCCCTTGAGCACGATATGGATCAGCGAGGTGGCATCCGCCGATTGCAGCACGGGGTTGCCCGCCAGCGCCGGGAACACCCGGGTGTAGCCGTGGCCGTCGGTGCGGTGGCAGGCCGCGCAGTTGTCGATGTACACCGCCGCGCCCGGCTTGCTGTCGTCACCGTTCCACAGGGCCTGGGCCACTTGCTTGTCGTACTGGTGCGGCTGGTCCTTGGGGTCATTGGCCGGCAGGGACTTGAGATAGCGGGCAATCGCCGTCAGGTCGGAATCGGACATGTACTGCATGCTGTGGACCACCACATCGCTCATGCCGCCGAACACCGCGCTGCGATCACTGCGACCGGTCTTGAGGAACTGCACCAGTTGCTCTTCGCTCCAGCTGCCCAGGCCATCCTTGTGATCGCCACGCAGGCTTTTGGCGATCCAGCCCTCCAGCGGCGCGCTGCCAGACAGGAAGTCGCTGCCATCGCTGGCGCTCAGGGCCTTCTCCTGCATGGTCAGGGCCCGTGGCGTGTGACAGGCGCCGCAGTGGCCCAGGCCTTCCACCAGGTAGGCACCGCGGCTGATCACCGGATCGCTGCCAGCCACAGGTGCCGGGGTCTCCACGCTCGGGGCGAACATCCAGCGCCAGATGGACAACGGCCAGCGCATGCTCAGGGGCCAGGGAATGTCACTGTCCTGGTTGTCCCGGGCCACCGGTGCCACGCCCTTCATGAAGTAGGCATACAGCGCCTGCATGTCGGCGTCGCTGACTCGGGCGTAGGAAGGAAACGGCATGGCCGGGTACAGGGTGCTGCCGCCCTTGGCCACGCCATGGCGCACGGCTTTGTCGAAGTCCTCGAAGCTGTAGTCGCCGATGCCGGTCTTGTCCGGGGTGATGTTGGTGGAATAGATCACGCCGATGGGGGTCTCCATCGGCAGCCCGCCGGCGAACGGCTTGCCGTCCTTGGCGGTATGGCAGGCTACGCAGTCACCGGCGCGGGCCAGGTATTCGCCCTGTTGCACCAGGGCTTGCTGATCCGCTTCGGCAGCATTGGCGGCTGCGCTGCCCAGCAGCGCCAGGGTGGCGATAACGAGTGCTTTCATGGTCATCGCTCCTTATGCCTGAACCAGCGGGCCGGGGTTTTTCAGGTACTGCTCGCGGATCGCCCGGGCCGACCAGTAGGTCAACGCTGCCACCAGGCCGGTAGGGTTGTAGCCCAGGCCTTGAGGGAAGGCCGAAGCCCCGGGCACGAAGACGTTGTGCACGTCCCAGCTTTGCAGGTAGCGGTTCAGGGCGCTGGTCCTGGGGTCGGTGCCCATGATCGCGCCGCCGTTCAAGTGGGTGGTCTGGTAGGACGCAGTGTTGAAGTGCTCACCGACCTTCTTGCCCAGCAAGGCAATGGCCTTGGGGTTCATCGCCTCGGCGATCTTGCCCATTTTCTCCACCATGAAGCGGTTCATCTTGATGTCGTTTTCCTGCCAGTCGAAGGTCATCCGCAGCAGGGGCAAGCCGTAGGCATCGCGGTACACCGGGTCCAGATCCAGGTAGTTGCCACGGTAGGACTGATGCGCTCCGTGGGCGTCCATGGAGACCTGATGGGTGTAGTAGTCGGCGGTGGCTTTCTTCCAGGCACTGCCCCAGGCCGGGGTACCCGGCGGGTTGGAGGTGCCGGCGATGGGCCGGCTGCCGGCCTGGTTGACCCACATCGGCGAGCCGCCGACAAAGCCGTGGGGGCCGTGGTCGAAGTTGTCGGCGTTGAAGTCGTCCACCGCCACACCGTTGCCGCCGGCGCCGATGAAGTTGTTGGTGTGCACGTCCTTGTCGAAGTAGGCCTTGATGGTGGCCATGTTCTGGTAGGCGAAATTCTTGCCCACCACGCCTTCGCCGGTGATCGGGTCGTAGGGCTTGCCGATGCCCGACAGCAACATCAGGCGCACGTTGTGGAACTGGAAGGCGCCGAGGATCACCAGGTCCGCCGGCTGCTCGATCTCGCGGCCCTGGCCATCGACGTAGGTGACGCCGGTGGCGCGGGTCTTGCTGCTGTCGAGGTTGACCCTGAGCACGTGGGAATTGGGCCGCAGCTCGAAGTTCGGCAGCGGCTTGAGGGCCGGCAGGATGTTCACGTTGGGCGAGGCCTTGGAGTACATGTAGCAGACGTAGCCGCTGCAGAAGCCGCAAAAGTTGCACGGCCCCATCTGTGCGCCATAGGGGTTGGTGTAAGGCCCCGAGGTATTGGCCGACGGCAGGTTGTAGGGCTTGTAGCCCACCTCATTGGCCGCTTTCTGAAACAGCTGTGCGGAATAGGTGTTCTTCTGCGATTCCAGCGGGAAGTGGTCCGAGCGATCCGGCGCATAAGGGTTGCCGCCCTTGCCGTCGCCCACCAGTTGGCCCTTCACGGTCCAGGCCTGGCCCGAAGTGCCGAAGACCTTTTCCGCGTAGTCGAAGAACGGCTCCAGCTCTTCATAGCTGACGCCGAAGTCCTGGATGGTCATGTCCTTGGGGATGAAGTTCTTACCGTAGCGTTCTTCGTAGTGGCTGCGCATGCGCAGCTCGATGGGGTCGACCCGAAAGTGCACCCCGGACCAGTGCAGGCCGGCGCCGCCCACGCCATTGCCCGGCAGGAAGGCCCCCAGTTGCCGGTTGGGCAGAGCCACGTCGTTGACGCTGTGGCGGATGGTCACCGTCTCTTTGGAAATGTCCTGGAAGAGTTTCTTGCGCACGCTGTAGGTGAGTTCGTCGATCACCTGGGGATAGTTGCCATCCGGGTAGGTGTCCTGCATCGGCCCGCGTTCCAGCGCCAGCACATTGAGCCCGGCCTCGGTCAGTTCCTTGGCCATGATCGCGCCGGTCCAGCCGAAACCGACGATCACTGCGTCGACCTTCTTCATCACTGTTGCCATGCTCAAGCCCTCTCGCCGCGAATCGATACAGCCGGGAAGGGGTATTGCTCGTTGCGTTCCACCCAATCCATGAAATCGGCGCGAGCGCCGGGAAAGCCGATCAGGGTCCAGCCCACCAGGCCTTTATTGCCCCCGTGGATCGGATCGCTGAAGAAGCCTTCCTTGGTGTTCTGCAACAGCAGATTGAAGAAAAGCTTGGCCGGGACCGCGTCGAACTGCGGGGTTCCGGCCTCCAGTTGCTTGAGCAAGTCGTCTCGGGTAGCGCTGTCTTGCGCAGCAAATGTTTGCCCCTTGAGCTCTTTGCACCACGCATCCGTGGCGGCAATGCCCCGGCGATAGATGTCCTTGGGCACCAGTTTGCTCTGCCAGCCCATCTCCGGTGCGGCATCGGCCTTGAACGGGCCTTGCATGTACCACAGGGCGCCAGCGGCGTAGGGGGTATTCATCTGCCGGTCGATGTATTCCGGCACGCCGGCTTCCAGGGCGCCCGGGCCCATTTCATCGGCAGGGATCAGGCGTTCCACCGCGGCCTTGATGAAGGCCCACTCCTCGGCGGTGAAATAGCCCGGCTCATAGCCCTGGCCGCTGCCGGCGGGCTGCTTGCCCGGCGTGGCCGGTGTGGCAGCGGCGGCCGTTTCAGGTACAGCCGCCAGCAGGGAGCCGCCCAGGCCGGTGCTGGCGACGGTGACCACAGGGATCAAGGTCAGGGATTTACGCAAGAACTCACGCCGCGGGTTGTCTCGATCTTGATCAGACATGGGTGCACCTCATCAGGCATTGATGGATTGGTCAGCCGCGTCATGGCGCGACTTTGTGTTTTGGCAACGCAAAAGGCCGGGAAGACCCGGTTTTATGAACACATCAGCAAACTTTAGTTACAAATGGTAGCAGGCTAAGCATCCAGATGAATCGTTTCAGGCGGAAAAAAGATCAGAAACCGCCGGAAAAAGCGGATCAGCTTCACGATTCTTTGACAGGGGGCTCACGGGGCTTTGACCCCGGCAAATCGATACTGCGCGGCATTGAATCCCCTCATCGGTGATCCCGCGCATGTCGAGCATTCGTTTCATCCCGGCCCTTTGCCTGTCGTTGCTGGCGCTGCTGGCCGGGCCCCAGGTACAAGCCGCAGAGGCCCCCTCCAGCCGCCCGGACCAATGGGCGCAGCCAGTGGAAAAGCAGTACAACCTGTACCAGATGTCCCCGACCCTGTATCGCAGCGCCCTGCCGGACAAAGGCGCGGTGCCGCTGCTGCAGCAGCTCAAGGTGGCAACGGTGATCAACTTCCTGCCGGAATCCGACGCCAGCTGGCTGTCGGCACCGGGCATCAACCAGGTGCAGTTGCCTTATCGCACCAACCATGTGGACGACGCCGATGTGCTCAAGGCCCTGCGCGCGATCCAGAGCGCCGAAGCCCAGGGCCCGGTGCTGATGCACTGCAAGCATGGTTCGGACCGCACCGGCCTGATGTCGGCCATGTACCGGGTGGTGATCCAGGGTTGGAGCAAAGAAGAAGCGCTGAATGAAATGACCCAGGGTGGGTACGGCGACAGTTCACACTTCAAGGATGGCATTCGCTACATGATGCAGGCCGATGTCGACAAACTGCGCACCGCCCTGGCCAATGGCGATTGCAGCACCAGCGTATTCGCCACCTGTTCGGTGAAGAGCTGGTTCGAGACGGTGAGCGCGACCAGGCCGCTGAGCAACTGAGCGCCACACCCTGTGTACGAGCGAGCCTGCTTGCGAAAACCCAGGGATCGAAAGAAGGGCGGCGAATCGCTTCGCCGGCAAGCCGGCTCCTGGAGGGGAGCCGGCTTTTTACTGCGGGGTCAGTCAGTCTTTTTCTTCAACTTGGGGTTGGGGAAAAACTGCACCGATTGCACCTTGATGTCCGCCACCTTGGGCGTCGCGCTGTTGACCCGGGTCCCGAGTTCCTTGGGCACCGACAGCCCCTGTTCGTTGAGGGTGTCGGAGTAGCCACAGGCCACGCACTCGCGATGAGGCACATCGTCCTCACTCCACATCATCAGCTTGTCCTGCTCACTGCACGCCGGGCATACCGCCCCGGCGATAAAGCGTTTCTTGGTCTTCACGGGTGCGTCACTCATGCTGCCGCGTCCTCGCTGAGGCCGCTGTGGCGCAAGAGTGCGTCAATCGACGGCGCCCGTCCGCGGAAATCGACGAACAGCACCATAGGTTCCTGGGAGCCGCCACGGGCCAGGATCGCCTCGCGGAACGCACGCCCGGTGGCCGAATTGAGCACACCCTCTTCCTCGAACCTGGAGAAGGCGTCGGCCGACAGCACTTCCGCCCACTTGTAGCTGTAGTACCCCGCGGCGTAACCGCCGGCGAAGATGTGCGCGAAGCTGTTGGGGAAGCGGTTGTAGGCCGGCGGGCGCATCACCGAGACTTCGTCGCGCACGGTTTCCAGCACTTGCAGCACGCTGCGGCCGTCGCCGTGGGTGGCGTGCAGTTCGAAGTCGAACAGGGAAAATTCCAGCTGGCGCACCATCATCAGCCCGGACTGGAAGTTCTTCGCCGCCAGCATCTTCTGCAGCAGGTCCTGGGGCAGCGGTTCGCCGCTTTCATAGTGGCCGGAGATCAGTGCCAGGCCTTCCGGCTCCCAGCACCAGTTTTCCATGAACTGGCTCGGCAGCTCGACGGCGTCCCAGGCCACGCCGTTGATCCCGGACACTCCGGCGTGCTCGACCCGGGTCAGCAGGTGGTGCAGGCCGTGGCCGAATTCGTGGAACAGGGTGGTGACTTCATCGTGGGTCAGCAAGGCCGGCTTGCCGCTGACCGCCGGAGTGAAGTTGCACACCAGGTTGGCTACCGGGCTTTGCAATACCCCGTCCAGCGTGCGACGGCGATCGCGGGCACCGTCCATCCAGGCACCGCCGCGCTTGTTGGCGCGGGCATAGAGGTCGAAGAAGAAGCGGCCGACGTGCTGGCCGTTTTCCTTGATCTCGAACAGGCGCACGTCCGGGTGCCAGGTATCGAAACCTTTCTGCTCGGCGATCTCGATGCCGTACAGGCGCTGGACAATGGCGAACAGCCCGCTCAGCACCTTGTCGATGGGGAAATAGGCGCGCAGGGCTTCCTGGGAAACGCTGTAGCGCTGCTCACGCAGCTTCTCGCCGTAGAAACCGCTGTCCCAGCTTTGCAGGTCGGGGCAACCCTGTTCGGCGGCGTAGGCCTTGAGCTGCTCCAGGTCCTGGGCGGCAAACGGCTTGCTGCGCTTGGCCAGGTCCCGCAGGAAGCTCAGCACCTGGTCGCTGGACTCGGCCATCTTGGTGGCCAGGCTCAACTCGGAGAAGCTGGCGAAACCCAGGAGCTTGGCCAACTCCTGACGCAGGTCGAGGATTTCTTCCATCACCGGACCGTTGTCGTTCTGACCGGCGTTAGGGCCCTGGTCCGACGCGCGGGTGCTGTAGGCGGCATAGACTTCTTCGCGCAGGGCACGGTCCTGGGCGTAGGTCATCACTGCGTAGTAGCTGGGGAATTCCAGGGTGATCAGCCAGCCTTCCAGGTCCTTGGCCTGGGCGGCGGCTGCCATTTGCGCCTTGGCCGAGTCGGTCAGGCCGGCCAGGGCGGCTTCATCGGTGATGTGCTTGGTCCAGGCCTGGGTGGCATCCAGCAGTTGGTTGGAGAACCGGCTGCCCAGCTCGGAAAGCTTGCTCTGCACCTCGGCATAACGCTTTTGCTGCTCGGGCGGCAGGTCGATGCCCGACAGGCGGAAGTCCCGCAGGGAGTGTTCGAGGATAGTCTTCTGCGCCACGTCGAAACCGGCGGCTTCCGGGCTCTTGGCCAGGGCGTCGAAGGCCTGGAACAGCTCGCGGTTCTGGCCCATTTCCGTGGAATAGGCGCTCAGGGCCGGCAGGCAGGCCTCGTAGGCTTCACGCAGTTCGGCGCTGTTGCACACTGCGTTGAGGTGGCTGACCGGGCTCCAGGCAGCGCCCAGGCGATCATTGAGCTCGTCCATGGCCAGCACCAGGCCAGCCCAGGTCGGCTGGGTGGCTTGGGTCTTGAGGATGTCAGCGATGGCGGCGCGGTTGTCAGCCAGGATCTGTTCGATGGCCGGTTGCACATGCTCGGCGCGGATCGCCGAGAACGGCGGCAGGTCGTAGGGCTGCAGAAGAGGGTTGTTCACACTCACGGTGGGCACCTTGGCTGGAAGAAACATTGAGCCATCTTAATTACAATCGACGCCCACCGCAGCTATAGCCCCCATTAATAAATCTCAGAGAGGCATTCGCACTTGGCCATTCGCAGCTACCAGAACCACACCCCGAACCTGGGCGAGCGGGCCTTTGTCGACCACTCGGCGGTGGTCATCGGCGACGTGGAAATCGGCGCCGACAGCTCGGTCTGGCCGCTGACCGTGATCCGCGGCGACATGCACCGCATCCGCATCGGCACGCGCACCAGCGTGCAGGACGCCAGCGTGCTGCACATCACCCACGCCGGCCCGTTCAACCCCGACGGCTTCCCGCTGATGATCGGCGACGACGTGACCATCGCCCACAAGGTCATGCTCCACGGTTGCAGCATCGGCAGCCGGGTGCTGATCGGCATGGGCAGCATTGTCATGGATGGCGCGGTGGTGGAGGACGATGTGATAGTCGGCGCCGGCAGCCTGGTGCCACCGGGCAAGCGCCTGGAAAGCGGCTTTCTCTATGTGGGCAGCCCGGTGAAGCAGGCACGCCCGCTGACCGACAAGGAGCGCGCCTTCTTCACCTACAGCGCCGCCAACTACGTGAAGCTCAAGGACCTGCACCTGGCCGAAGGCTACGACCGGCCCTGACCCCCCTTGCACAGCCCAGGAATCCCCATGCATTACCAAACCGTACTGTTCGACCTCGACGGCACCCTCACAGACCCTCGCGAGGGCATCACCCGTTCGATCCAGTTCGCCCTGGGCAAACTGGGCATCGACGAGCCGGACCTGAACAAACTGGAGCACTTCATCGGCCCGCCGCTGTTGCAGGCCTTCATGCAGTTCTACGGCTTCGACGAGGCCCGGGCCTGGGAAGCGGTGAACTTCTATCGCGAACGCTTCAAGGTCACCGGCCTGTATGAAAACCGCGTCTTCGATGGCGTCACGCCGCTGCTGGAAACCCTCGGCGGGCAAGGGCGGCAACTGTACATCGCGACCTCCAAGCCCTGGGTCTTCGCCCGGGAGATCGCCCGTCACTTCGACTTCGCCAAGCACTTCAAGGTGATCTACGGCAGCGAACTGGACGGCACCCGCACCGACAAGGTGGAGCTGATCGCCCATCTGCTGGAGCAGGAGCAACTCGACCCTGCCAGCACATTGATGATCGGCGACCGCAAGCACGACCTGATCGGCGCCAGGCGCAACGGGCTGGACGCGGCGGCGGTGGGGTATGGCTTTGGCAGCCATGAGGAATTGACTGCCGAAGCCCCGGCCTATCACTTCCAGACCCTGGGCGAGCTGCACCAGGCGTTTTTGCCGCGTTAGGGCAGAGGCTTCGCCGGCAAGCCGGCTGCTACAGGCCCGAAGCAGGAGCCGGCGCCAGGGCGACGGTGTCCTGCAACCGGATCAGGGCCGCCTTGCGCACCTCGGCCGGCAAACGTCCCAGCGTCTCCACGGCGGCGAAGAATGCCGGCCAGTCCCCCTTCACCTGCCTGAACAAGGCGGCAAACGCCGGCACCCATTGGTCATACAGGCCGAAGGGCAGCAGCCGGGCATTGTTCAGCGGGGCGTTGACCCAGGCGTCATAGCGCTTGGAACCCGCCCACTGGCTGTCGCGCAACTGCCGATACTCGCTGCGCATGCGCTCGAACTCCGCGGCCTTGCGCTGGCGCATCTGCTCGGCGGGCAAGGGCAGGGCATACAGCTGCTCCAGGCGCTTGCGGGTATCGAGCACCAGCTGGGTGAACTGGTCACGCTGGCGCAACTCGCCGTCGCTCAATGGCGCCAGCCCGCGATAGGCGCGCCACTGGCGGGTGCCTTCCTGCTCGACGAAGGTGGCGTAGGACTCGTTGAACTCGGTGTCGTCCTTCACATAGAAGCGCTGGTGCGCCAGCTCGTGGAAGATCAGGGTCGCCAGGCGCTCGTCGCCCCAGTGCATCATCGAACTGATGATCGGGTCATCGAACCAGCCCAGGGTGGAATAGGCCTCGACCCCGCCGATCGCCACGTCCATGCCCTTCAACTGCTGCAACGCCGCCTCGCCCCGGGCCGCGCCCTGGCTGTAATAGCCGCGGTAAGCCACGCAACCGGCAATGGGAAAGCAGTGGGTTTGCGGGTTCAGGGAAAACTCCGGGGTGGCGAACACGTTCCACACCACATAGGGCCGCCCGATGTCGACGTACAGCCGATAGCTGCGGTTGTCCGGCAGGTGCAGGTGCTCGCTGGCAAAGCGGCGTGCCTGCTGCGACTGGGCCAGATGGGCACGCAGGCTCGCATCGCGGCTCGGGTCGGCGACGACTTGCGCCACCGGCACACGGGCTCGCAGCAGCTGCAATTGGCCACTGGCCAGTTGGCTGTAATAACCGACGCTGCTGCAACCGTTGAGCAGCAAAAGCATCAGTGCCGGAAACAAAAACCGTAAAAGAGGATCAAGTAACCCATGGCTTGAACACGGCCTAGTCAAATCGAATCATCCACAGAGAGTCTGTCCGCAAGACTATCTCGCCAGCCTGGAGTTTCGCCATGCGCGTGTTGCTGTTGACCACCGGCCTGCTGACCCTCGGCGGTTGCGCCGGCCTGCCCGACCCCGACCCGGCCCAGGCCTGGGTCGACCTGGCTCCGCCCCGGGACACCCACCTGCAGGCATTGGAGGTGGACGCCAAGAACATCGATGATCCGCGCTATTTCCAGGTCCAGCCCGGCAGCCATGAACTGACCCTGCGCTACCAGTTCGCCGTGCAACCGAGCAACATCGGGCCAGACGCCGAGCCGCTGTGGCGCGATTGCCAGCTGAACGTGAAATTCAAGGATTTCGGTGCCGGCCAGCGCTACCAGGTACAGGCCGGGAACATCGGTTTCCACCCCTGGGCCAGGCTCTACGACGAGCAGCACACCCTGCTCGACAAAGCCCGGCCGGCAGGCTGCCAGCGCAGTTGAACGGCGCTATGCTGAGGGCCTCTCGCTCACTCGGCCCCAGTCATGCGTCCATTTCTACTGTTTCTCGCCCTTGGCACCCTCAGCGCCTGCACCACGCCCCTGCCGGGCGTCGATCCGCAACAGGCCTGGATCGACCTGGCCACCCCGACGCCCGGGGGCAAGCTGGTCATGGCCGAACGCCTGGACAACCAGCGCCTGGACGACGGGCGCTTCTTCCAGGTCAGCCCCGGCAGCCACGAATTGATGGTGCGCTTCGATTTCGAAGTGTTCGCCGGCGGCATGGGCATGAACAACGATCCCCAGGAGCGCCTGTGCTACCTGAGCCTGCGCTACGACCATTTCCAGGCCGGCCACCGCTATCGCCTGGAGGCGCGCAACCTGGGGTTCACCCCCAGCGCCCGGCTGTACAACGCCCAGCGCGAAATAGTCGCCGAGGAGCGCATGATCAACTGCGTGCCCTGAGTCGGGTCAGCGATCGTTCTTCTGATAGATGATCTTCCTGGTGCCGTTTTCACAGCTGCCGACCACCATGTTGTTGTCGTGGACCTCGTCGTTGGTGACGATTTCCAGGGTGTAGGAAGGTACGCCCTGGGCCTGGATCTTGGCTTCGATCTCGGCCTTGAGTTCCTCGCAGGGCTTGGGCGCGGCCAGGGCCGATGTGGCCAGCGCACAACTAACAACCGCCAAGGCAAAACGTTTCATGATCTAAAGCTCCCTTGCTGCGGTGCACACGGGGGTGCGCTGAAGCCGCAGTCGCGTATTCGACCACAGGTGCTTGTCCGCCGCACAGGCGCATTCGCCGGCAAGCCCGCTCCTACGGACCGGTGCAGGAGCCGGCTTGCCGGCCAAGCAGTTGCCTCAACTCAGCAGCGTCGCATCCAGGCTGATCTTGGCGTTGAGCACCTTGGACACCGGGCACCCTTCCTTGGCCTTCTTGCTCAGCTCATCGAACTGCTGCTGGCTGGCACCGGGGATCTTCGCCTTGAGGATCAGGTGCACCGCGGTAATGGCAAAGCCGCCATCGACCTGGTCCAGGGTCACTTCTGCCTGGGTGTCGATGCTGTCCGCCTTGAGCCCGGCCTCGCCAAGGATCATGGAAAAGGCCATGGAGAAACAGCCCGCGTGGGCCGCGCCAATCAGTTCCTCCGGGTTGGTCCCCTTGCCGCCTTCGAAACGCGCCTTGAAACCGTAGGGCGCCTCACGCAACACGCCGGTTTCGGTCGAGATCGAGCCAATGCCGGTTTTCAGGTCACCTTCCCAGTGCGCCGAGGCTTTCTTTTTGATGCTCATCGCTTTCTCCTCAAGAACCGGTGCGAAAGTTCGCACCCTGATGTTTTTTGTTGCCTAAGGGTTCTGAGGATAGATCCGATGGCAAAGTTCAGCCGTTGTCGCCGATGCCCGTTTACCCGACAAATTCACTCAGGCTATTGAAACTCGGGTATATGCCCACATTGCATAGATCTGACTTACAGACTTCGGCAGGTTTTGGCTCATGACAAAAGCCTGCGCACCCCAAGGAGAAGCAGGCTTATGAAACCGCTGTCCGCTGTTAAATACTCGACCCTCGACCTGGTGCCCGTGCGTGAAAACGGCAGCCCGGGGCAGTCCCTGCGCAACTCCCTGGACCTGGCGCAGCATGTGGAGAAGCTCGGTTACACGCGCTTCTGGGTCGCCGAGCACCACAACATGGACGGTATCGCCAGTTCCGCTACCTCGGTGCTGATCGGCTACCTGGCGGGTGGTACTTCGACCATTCGTGTCGGTTCCGGCGGGGTCATGCTGCCCAACCACGCGCCCCTGGTGATCGCCGAACAGTTCGGCACCCTGGAAAGCCTGTACCCGGGGCGCATCGACCTGGGACTGGGCCGCGCCCCTGGTTCCGACCAGATGACCGCCCGCGCCCTGCGCCGGGAACGTTCCGGCAGCGCCGACGATTTCCCTGAGGACGTGGCCGAACTGATGGCCTACCTGGGCGCGCGTACCCCCGAACAACGGGTGATCGCCATGCCGGGCACCGGCACCAACGTGCCGGTATGGCTGCTGGGCTCCAGCCTGTTCAGTGCACAACTGGCCGGGGAACGGGGCTTGCCTTACGCCTTCGCCTCGCATTTCGCACCGCGCTACCTGCACGAGGCGATTCGCGTCTACCGCAACCACTTCAAGCCTTCGGCGGTGCTCGACAAGCCTTATGTGATGCTTGGCGTGCCGCTGGTGGCAGCCGACACCGACGAACAGGCCGATTACCTGGCGACTTCGGTGTACCAGCGCATCCTGGCGCTGATGCGTGGCCAGAGCCTGGTCCAGCGCAAACCGGTGCAAAGCATGGACGGCCTGTGGCTACCCCATGAGAAGGAAGCGGTCGCCAGCTTCCTCGGCCTGGCGATGGTCGGCAGCCCGGCGAAAATCCGCGCCAAGCTGCAGGTGCTGATCGAGCAGACCGGAGCCGATGAGCTGATCTTCACCTGCGATCTGTACGAACACGCCGATCGGCTGCACTCCTACGAGCTGCTGTCACAGGTGATGAAAGGCTGAAACGACAGGCATGAAAAAGCCGACGTTCTGCGTCGGCTTTTTTTTGACCATCCACAAGGCTCAACCGCGCTTGTAGACAATTTCCTTGGTACCGGCTTCGCAGGAGCCGACTACCTTGCCATCCGCCGCCGCGCCCTTGTCCACCACTTCCAGCGAGTAGTGCGTGGCGCCGTTGGCGTCGATCTTGGCGGCAATCTCGCTCTTGAGTTCTTCGCACGGCTTGCCAGCGGCAAGGGCTGTTCCCGCAAGACTCAACAAAGCAGCAGCTAATACTAGTTTTTTCATCGGTCACATTCCCTGGTCGGATCAAAAGAGGCGGCATTGACGCCTGCCTGACAGAGGCTCAAGACACTTGTAGCGCTTTGCCATTTCCTATGGCACTCGGCCAGCGCACAAGTTCCAGAGCCTAGCTCAAGCCTTCAACTATTGGCAATTCGGAAGCCCACCTTGAGCGTGACCTGAAAATGCGCCGCTTTGCCGTCCTTGATATGGCCCCGGGTTTCAGTCACTTCGAACCATTCCAGGTGCTTGATGCTCTTGTGCGCTTCCGCCAGCGCGTTGTTGATCGCATCTTCGATGCTGTTCGGCGACGAACCCACCAGTTCGACTTTCTTGTAAGTGTGATGATCAGTCATGGCGCTCTCCTTTTTAGCTGTGAATTACAGCCTAGCAGTGATTTTTCTTATTACTTGTGGCGCCTGCGCCCAAGGCTAAGTTCAGATTTTCTGCACTTTCCCAACACGCCGCAGTCGGAACCTACACAGCCCATTCACCACCCTGCAGGAGAGCCGACATGGCCAACACCTCGTTACGCAAAGCCTCACTGGAAAGTATGGAAGCCGAGATCTCCAGCCTGCTCAAATCGCTGGAAAGCCTGAAGGACGATGCGTCCGACGAGTCGCGCAAGACCCTCAAGGCGCTCAAGAGCAATGCCGAAAGCGCGCTGAAGCATTCGCGCAGCCTGCTCAGCGATGCCTATGAAGAAGTCAAAGTGAAAACCCGTGAAACCGGGATCGCGACCCGCGACTATGCCCAGGAACACCCCTGGACCACCGCCGGGGTTGCCGTGGGTGCCATCGGCCTGCTGGCCGCCTATCTGCTGTGCAAGCGCGGCGACTAAAGCTGCTGGCGCAGTTCGTTTTCCAGCCACTGCGCCAATTGCCGGGCGCGCCCATCAGCGGCGCGCTTGGGTAACCACAGCGCCAGTTGCCCCGGGGTGTCGGAAAAACCCCAGGGCGCAACCAGCCTGCCCGCCAGCAAGTCCTCGGCCACCAGCGGCTGCGGGGCAATTGCCACCCCCAGGCCCGCCACGGCCGCCTCCAGCAAATAATACAGATGCTCGAAACCCTGCCCGTACTTCAACGTTTCGGGATTCAGGTCGTTGCGCCGTGCCCAACTGGGCCAGGCCTGGGGGCGGGAAGTAGTGTGCAGCAGGGCCTCGCTGGCCAGGACGCCAGCCGGCGCCTGCCGCAGGCGTGGATAACCGGCATAGCGCGGGCTGAGCACCGGGCCGATGCGTTCGCTGGCCAGTTCATAGACCTGCATGTCCGCCGGCCAGGGCGGCTCGGCAAAGACCAGCAAGGCATCCAGGCCCGGGCGCCGGGGGTCGAGGTCGCCTTCACCGGCCGAAAGGTGCAGGCGCAGGTCCGGCAGGTCGGCGTTCAGGCGCCCCAGGCGCGGGATCAGCCAGCGCGCCAGCAGGCTTCCGGAACAGCCCAGGACAAAGGGCGCATCGGCGCTGCCCTGGGTCAGCTCGGCGCAGACATCCCGCAGGCGCTCGAAGGCCTCGCTGCTGGCATCGCGCAGGCGAATGCCGGCATCTGTGAGTTTAAGGCCACGGCCTTCCTTGACGAAAAGGCTCAGCCCCAGATGTTCTTCAAGCACCTTCAACTGCCGACTGACCGCGCCGTGGGTGACGTGCAGCTGTTCGGCCGCCTGGCTGACGCTATTGAGCCGGGCAGTGGCTTCGAAGGCCCGCAGGGCATTCAGGGGAGGCAGGTCGCGGCTCATTTTATCTGTGAGTTTTCCTGACAGGTTGCGGCGATCTTATCGGTTTTCAGCATCGGATGTCAGGGGTAGAGTGGGCTCCATTGTGTTTCTACGAAGCGGTCTTTCCACCAGGCCTTCTTTCTCCAAACTTCCCCCGGGAGCGCTGCAATGACCCAGTCCCAATTACGCAATGGCCCTGACGACAACGGCCTGTTCGGCGCATTCGGCGGCCGTTACGTGGCCGAAACCCTGATGCCGCTGATCCTCGACCTGGCCCGCGAATACGAAAAGGCCAAGGAAGATCCCGAATTCCTCAAGGAACTGGCCTACTTCCAGCGCGATTACGTGGGCCGCCCCAGCCCGCTGTACTTCGCCGAACGCCTGACCGAGCACTGCGGCGGCGCCAAGATCTACCTCAAGCGTGAAGAGCTGAACCACACCGGCGCGCACAAGATCAACAACTGCATCGGCCAGATCCTGCTGGCGCGGCGCATGGGCAAGAAACGCATCATCGCCGAGACCGGCGCCGGCATGCATGGCGTGGCCACCGCCACCGTGGCCGCGCGTTTTGGCCTGGATTGCGTGATCTACATGGGCACCACCGACATCGAGCGCCAACAGGCCAACGTATTTCGCATGAAGCTGCTGGGCGCCGAAGTGATCCCGGTGGTGGCCGGCACCGGCACCCTGAAGGACGCGATGAACGAAGCCCTGCGTGACTGGGTGACCAACGTCGACAGCACCTTCTACCTGATCGGCACCGTCGCCGGCCCGCACCCGTACCCGGCCATGGTCCGCGACTTCCAGGCGGTCATCGGCAAGGAGACCCGCGAGCAGATGCAAGCCCAGGAAGGCCGCCTGCCGGACAGCCTGGTGGCGTGCATCGGTGGCGGTTCCAACGCCATGGGCCTGTTTCACCCGTTCCTTGACGACAAGAGCGTCGAGATCATCGGCGTCGAAGCCGCCGGCTACGGCATCGAGACCGGCAAGCATGCCGCCAGCCTCAACGGCGGCGTACCCGGCGTACTGCACGGCAACCGCACCTTCCTGCTGCAGGACGACGATGGCCAGATCATCGACGCCCACTCGATTTCCGCCGGCCTCGACTACCCCGGCATCGGCCCGGAACACGCCTGGTTGCACGATATCGGCCGCGTCGAATACACCTCGGTGACCGACGACGAAGCCCTGGCCGCGTTCCACCAGTGCTGCCGCCTGGAGGGCATCATCCCGGCCCTGGAAAGCGCCC
Source organism: Pseudomonas sp. BIGb0176 (assembly GCF_024810175.1). Classification (NCBI taxonomy): domain Bacteria; kingdom Pseudomonadati; phylum Pseudomonadota; class Gammaproteobacteria; order Pseudomonadales; family Pseudomonadaceae; genus Pseudomonas; species Pseudomonas sp. BIGb0176. The sequence continues at coordinate 725,716 of NZ_JANUEC010000004.1, read as the reverse complement.
ATGCCCTGGCCGAAGTCTTCAAGCGCGCGCCAACCCTGCCCAAGGATCACCTGATGGTGGTCAACCTCTCGGGCCGTGGCGACAAAGACATGCAGACCGTCATGCACCACATGCAACAGTCCCAGCAGGAGAAACACTGATGAGCCGCCTGCAAACCCGCTTCGCACAGCTTAAAGAACAGAATCGCGCCGCCCTGGTAACCTTCGTCACCGCCGGCGACCCGAACTACGACACCTCCATGGCGATCCTCAAGGGCCTGCCCGCAGCGGGCGCCGACGTGATCGAACTGGGCATGCCCTTCACCGACCCGATGGCCGACGGCCCGGCGATCCAGCTGGCCAACATCCGTGCCCTGGGGGCCAAGCAAAACCTGGCGAAAACCCTGCAGATGGTTCGCGAGTTCCGCGAAGGCAACAGCGACACCCCGCTGGTGCTCATGGGCTACTTCAACCCGATCCACCACTACGGCGTGCCGCGCTTCATCGCCGACGCCAAGGCCGCCGGTGTCGATGGCCTGATCGTGGTGGACATGCCGCCGGAACATAACAGCGAACTGTGCGACCCGGCCCAGGCCGCCGGCATCGACTTCATCCGCCTGACCACACCGACCACCGACGACGCCCGCCTGCCCAAGGTGCTCAACGGCAGCTCCGGTTTCGTCTACTACGTTTCCGTGGCCGGGGTCACCGGTGCCGGTGCCGCCACCCTGGAACACGTGGAAGAAGCCGTGGCCCGCCTGCGTCGCCACACCGACCTGCCCATCAGCATCGGTTTCGGCATCCGTACTCCGGAGCAGGCAGCCGCCATCGCTCGCCTGGCCGACGGCGTGGTAGTGGGCTCGGCGCTGATCGACCACATCGCCAGCGCCGAGTCTGCCGAGCAGGCGGTGGATGGGGTGCTGAGCCTGTGTGCGGCGCTGTCCGAGGGCGTACGTAAGGCCCGCGTCAGCTGAGGGTAAAGTTCCTGATACAGAGGAATTAGCGCCTCGAGACACAGACTAAGCAGCAAGACCCGGGGGTTCGCGACCAAGGTGGCGAACCCCTTTTTGCTGTGTGTGTTGCGAGGAATACCTGATGAAAATGCCCAAACGTCTGATTGCCGGTGCCGCGGTGCTGATGCTCAGCGCCAGCCCGTTGCTGCAGGTCATGGCCGACGAGCGCGGCGGCTATGATCGTGGCGGGCCACAACAGGGCTATTGGGACAACCGTGGCAACGAGCACCGTGGCCCGGGGGATGATCGCCGCGGCGGCCCGCCACGGGATTTCGGCCCGGTGCGCCAGACCATCCGCGACAACCACGGCTACTTCGTCCGGGGCGCGCCGCCGCCTCCCGGCATCCACCTGGTGCGCGGCCAGCCACTGCCGCGCGGCTACTACGGCGAACGCCTGGAGCCCCGGGCCCTGTCGCGCCTGCCGGTGTACCCGGGGTACGAATGGCGACGCATGGGGGGCGACATCGTGCTGATCGCCGTGGGCACCGGCATCGTCTACGAGATCCTCGACGGCGTGCTCTACTGACCTCACCCGACCGGCCGGCCCCTGCAGGAGCCGGCTTGCCGGCGGTCCGTCGCCCTCAGAACCCCCTCAGGTCCAGTGGCCGCATAGCCCCCATCCAGATCGCATGGTCGGTGTGGTCCAGCAGGTCATCACCGGTATCCGGATGCAGGAACACCACCAGCCCCTGGCGATTGAGGGCCAGCCACGGCACCACCTGGGCAAACACCTCGGGGCTGAACGCCAACTGGCAGCTCCAGTCCGGATGCGGCCCCACCGGCCGCTCGTGGACCCGGCCCATTTTCAGTTCGAACAGCTGCGCCGCCCGTTCGCACAAGGCCCGAGCCTGGTCGATGGTGCTGGCGTCAAAGTAGACATGGGCGTGGTAGCCCTTGATCCGTTGCATGCAAACCCTCGCAATCAAGACGAACCCTCAAGGCTCGCCACAGGTCACAACCGGTACCTGTGGAAAATAAGGAAGCCAGGCCATGAAAAATGCCGAAACTCCGGTGGTCAAACTGGTGCTCTATGGTGCCATGAGCAGCCTGGGCAGTGCGTTGATGGCAGAGAGCCTGAGGCGCCAGCATGAGGTGATCGCCATTCTCGACGACCTCACCGCGCTGGCCCCGCGCCCAGGCCTGCGCGCCAAGGGCGGCGACCTGTTCGACCCGGACCGGGTCAAGCAGAGCGTAGCCGGTAGCTCGGCGGTGATCTGCCTGCTGGATGCCCCCGATCTGCCCGGCAGCACCACGCCCGGCCAGGCCCCCGACCCGGTGAACCAGGTACGGGCAGTGGATGCCCTGATCGAAGGCATGCAGGGCGCCGGCATCCGTAGGTTGATGCTGGTGGGGGAGTTCAGCGTTCTCGACAACCCGCCCTCCAGCACCAGCCTGCCTCACCATGCCGCGCAGGAAATCCTCGATGCACTGCGCAGCAGCGCGCTGGACTGGACCCTGATCAACGCGCCGCGGGGCGTGGCCGGGCTGGGTATCGAGCATTTCAACCAGGTTGGCGACAGCCTCGAGCCGGGGCTTGCCGAGCCGCTGCGACGGCTCAACGGCGTGGCAATCGGCATCAGCGACGAGCTGCGCCTGAATCTGCACCTGCGCGAGCATGTGAGTTTCATCGCCACCCAACCCCAGGCCGCCACCTAGCGGGCAATGGACGGCAGCGCCAGCCCCTTGAGGCTCTGGGCGCTGCCGGCCTGCTCGCTCATCAGCCAGTCGACGAAACGCTGGATCAGCGGGCCGCGGCGCTTGCGCTGGGGCAGCACCACGTAATAGCCGTAGGCGGACAGCGCGCTCTCGGCGATGGGCCGGCACAGCAGGCCCTGCTCCAGCAGGTCATCCACCAGGTGACGCCAGCCGATGGCCACGCCCTGGCCGCCGATGGCTGCCTGGATCAGCAGGGTGTAATTGTCGAAGCGCAATTGCCCTGGGGCCGGCGCACCCGCAAGGCCCAGCTCGCGAAATACCCCGCTCCAGTCGAACCAGTGGTTGCTGCCTTCACCCCGCAGGTGCAGCAGCGGCAGTTCCAGCAGGGAAGGGGCGGGCAGCGGCGCAGCACGGTCCTTGAGCAGCAGCGGGCTGCACACCGGAAACACTTCTTCGCTGAACAGCCAGTGGCTTTCCCCCTGCCTGAAGCGCCCGTCGCCGAACAGCACCGCCACGTCGATATCGCTGCGCAGCATGCTGTGGCTGCGCTCGCTGGTGACCAGGCTCACATCCACCTGGGGGTTGGCCTCATGAAAGCGATGCAGGCGGGGCATCAGCCAATAGGCGGCGAAAGCGAAATCCGTGGCCACCTGCAGCACCTCATGCTGATGCTGCTGGCTGAGGGCGCTGAGGCCGGCATCGATGCTCTGCAGGCCGGCCTGGACCTGATCCAGCAACAAGGCTGCAGACTCGGTGAGCTCGATGCCCCGGTAGATGCGGTCGAACAGGCGCACCCCCAGCTGCCCCTCCAGGCGCTTGATCTGCTGACTGATAGCCGGCTGGGTGGTGCCCAGTTCCACCGCCGCGGCGGTGAAGCTGCGCAGGCGCGCGGCTGCTTCGAACACCCGGAGCAGGTCCAGGGACAGGTCGCCAAGGGCTTCATACATAAGCTGTGCTTATCCTAGTCATTGCTGTACATGGGCTTTACCACCAACAGCATGGGATCCATGCTCGATTGCAGCACTTTCGCATAACCATCGAATATGGAATGCCGCGAATCCATGAAGCGCAAGAACATTCTTTTCATCATGGCCGATCAGATGGCCGCACCCTTGCTGCCGTTCTACGGACCCTCGCCGATCAAGCTGCCTCACCTCAGCCGGCTGGCCGCCCAGGGCGTGGTCTTCGACGCCGCCTACTGCAACAGCCCCTTGTGCGCACCCTCGCGCTTCACTTTGGTCAGCGGCCAGTTGCCCAGCCGGATCGGCGCCTACGACAACGCCGCGGACTTCCCCGCCGACGTGCCTACCTACGCCCACTACCTGCGGCGCCTGGGCTACCGCACTGCGCTCTCGGGCAAGATGCACTTCTGCGGCCCGGACCAGTTGCACGGTTATGAAGAGCGCCTGACCAGCGATATCTACCCCGCCGACTATGGCTGGGCGGTGAACTGGGACCAGCCCGATGTGCGCCCCAGCTGGTACCACAATATGTCCTCGGTACTGCAGGCCGGCCCCTGTGTACGCACCAACCAGCTGGATTTCGACGAGGAGGTGGTGTTCAAGGCCCAGCAATACCTGTTCGACCATGTGCGCGAGGCCGGCGACCAGCCGTTCTGCCTCACCGTCTCCATGACCCACCCCCACGATCCGTACACCATTCCCAGGGCCTTCTGGGACCTGTACCGCGACGACCAGATTCCACTGCCGCAGACCCCGCCCCAAAGCGAGCTGGATCCGCATTCCCAGCGCCTGCTCAAGGTCTACGACCTGTGGGACAAGCCCTTGCCTGTGGATAAGATCCGCGACGCGCGCCGCGCCTACTTCGGCGCCTGCAGCTACATCGACAGCAACGTCGGCAAGCTGCTGCAGACCCTGGAAGACACCGGGCTGGCGGACGACACGCTGATCGTGTTTTCCGGCGACCACGGCGACATGCTCGGCGAGCGCGGCCTCTGGTACAAAATGCACTGGTTTGAAATGGCCGCCCGGGTACCGCTGCTGATCTGTGCACCGGGGCAGTTCACTGCCGGCCGGGTCAGCGCCGCTGTCTCCACCGCCGACCTGCTGCCGACCCTGGTGGAGCTGGCCGGCGGCCGGGTCGAGCCCGACCTGCCGCTGGATGGCCGCTCCCTGGTCCCGCACTTGCTAGGGCAGGGCGGGCACGACGAGGTGTTCGGCGAATACATGGCCGAAGGCACCATCGGCCCGCTGATGATGATTCGCCGCGGTGCCTACAAGTTCATCTACAGTGAAGACGACCCCTGCCTACTCTTCGACCTGCACCACGACCCGCAAGAGCGCTGCGACCTTGGCCAGTCGCCCGAGCATCGGCCGCTGTTCGCCGCGTTCCTGGCAGAGGCCCGGGCCAAGTGGGACATTCCGCGCATTCACCAACAGGTCCTGGCCAGCCAGCGCCGCCGCCGGCTGGTGGCCGAGGCGCTGAACCGGGGCAAACTCAAGAGCTGGGACCACCAGCCGCTGGTAGACGCCAGCCAGCAGTACATGCGCAACCACATCGACCTCGATGACCTGGAGCGCAAGGCCCGTTATCCACAACCCTGCCAAAACCAATAAAACGTAAGGGGAAAAGCATGCAAAGGTTATCCACAGCACTGACGCTCGGGCTTCTGGCCCTGGGCAGCGCATCCGCTTGGGCCGACTCGTGCGAGACCGTGAAGATGGCCGACCCGGGGTGGAGCGATATCGCCGCCACCAATGCCATCACCGGCTTCCTGCTGGACGGCATGGGCTACAAGGCGAAGATCGACACCCTGGCCGTGCCCATCACCTTCGGGGGTCTGAAGGATGGCCGGGTGGATGTATTCCTGGGTAACTGGATGCCGGCGCAGCAAGGCTTCCATGACAAGTTCGTGGCCAATGGCGACGTCACCCAGCTGGCCAAGAACCTGGAAGGGACCGAGTTCACGCTGGCGGTGCCGGACTATGTGTGGGAGGCCGGAGTGCATGATTTTGCCGACCTGGACAAGTTCGCCGACAAGTTCGACAAAAAGCTCTACGGCATCGGCTCCGGCGCGCCGGCCAACCTGTCGCTGCAGGAAATCATCAAGAGCAACCAGTTCAACCTGGGCCAGTGGAAGCTGATCGAGTCCAGTGAACAGGCAATGCTCGCCGAAGTGTCCCGGGCCACGAAAAAGCAGCGCTTCATCACCTTCCTCGGCTGGACTCCACACCCGATGAACGTGCAGTTGAAGATGCGCTACCTGACCGGCGGCGAAAAGTACTTCGGCGCCAGCGGCAGCGTCTACACCCTGACCCGCAAGGGTTATGCACAGGCTTGCCCGAACGTCGGCAAACTGCTGGGCAACCTGCGGTTCACCCAGGAGATGGAGAACAGCATCATGGCCGCGGTGGTCAACAGCAAACTCAGCAACACCGAGGCCGCCAAGGCCTGGATCAAGGCCCACCCGGCAGTGCTGGAGCAATGGCTGGAGGGAGTGCGAACCATTGATGACAAAGAGGCCCTGGCAGCGGTGAAGAGCAGGTTGTAGCCCGAGGTGCGCCGGCCATTCGCCGGCAAGCCGGCTCCTGCACCCAAAGCCTGGCAATGCTTTACCCTGGCCCACCGAATCAACCCACCCGTGAGGAACCATGGCCTGGCCCGACCGCCAATCTCTCCTGCCTTTGCTGAGCTGGCTGCCGCGCCAGACCCGGGCCAGCGTCGGCCGTGACCTGCTGGTGGGCCTGAGCGGCGCGATCCTCGCTCTGCCGCAATCCATCGCCTATGCCCTGATCGCCGGCCTGCCCCCGGAGTACGGGCTATACGCGGCCATAGTCCCGGTGCTGATCGCCTGCCTGTGGGGTTCATCGTGGCACCTGATCTGCGGCCCCACGGCGGCGATTTCCATCGTTCTCTATGCCAGCGTCAGCCCCCTGGCAGTGCCGGCCTCCGAGGACTACATCACCCTGATCCTGCTCCTGACGCTGTTGGCCGGGGTCTTCCAGTGGCTGCTGGGAATGCTGCGCTTCGGCGCCCTGGTGAACTTCGTCTCGCACTCGGTGGTGCTGGGCTTCACCCTCGGCGCGGCGGTGGTCATCGCCCTGGGCCAGTTGCCCAACCTGCTGGGGCTGGAACTGCCGAACCAGGCCACCGCCCTCAACAGCCTGAGCCAGTTGCTGCAGCACCTGGGCGAGGTGGACCGGCCTTCGCTGCTGCTGGGGCTGGGCACCCTGGCGCTGGGGGTCGCCTTCAAGCTGCTGGCGCCGCGCTGGCCCGGCCTGCTGCTGAGCCTGGTGTTCAGTGCCCTGGTGGTATGGCTGCTGCCAGGGGTGTTTGGCCATGTGCAACTGGTCAGCGCCTTCGTTGGCCGGCTGCCGCCGTTTAGCCCATTGCCCCTGGACCTGGAACTGATCCTGCGGTTGCTGCCCAGTGCAGTGGCGGTGGGCATGCTCGGGCTGGTCACCAGCCTGTCGATTGCCCGCTCGCTGTCAGCACGTTCGGAACAGTTGCTGGACGCCAACCAGGAAGTCCGCGCCCAGGGCCTGTCGAACATGGTCGGGGCGTTTTTCTCCGGCTACCTGTCCTCGGGCTCCTTCACCCGCTCCGGCTTGAGCTACGAGGCCGGCGCCTGCTCGCCCCTGGCCGGGGTGTTCTCGGCGCTGTGGGTGGCGCTGTTCGCCGTGGCCGGCGCCGGGCTGATCGCCCATATCCCGATCCCGGCCATGGCCGGCAGCATCCTGCTGATCTGCTGGGGGCTGGTGGACCACCGGGGCATTCGCGCGCTGTTCCGGGTCAGCCGCGCCGAGTTCGTGGTGATGAGCCTGACCTGCGTCGCCACCCTGCTCCTGGAGTTGCAGACCGCGATCTATGCCGGGGTCCTGGCGTCGCTGTTCTTCTACCTCAAGCGCACTTCGCAACCGCGGGTGCAGCAGTCCAGCGAAGGCGATGAAGACATCCTGCGGGTCGGCGGTTCGATTTTCTTCGGCGCCAGCCATTACCTGCAGGTGCGCATGCAGCGCTGCCACGCGCCCAGGCTGGTGATCGACGCACGGCAGATCAACTTCATCGACTATTCAGGGGTGGAGATGCTGCACCAGGAAGCACGCCGCCTCAGGCGCCAGGAGCGCAGCCTGATCCTGCGCCGGGCACGGCAGGCGGTGAAAGAAGAGTTGATCAAGCTCGAAGGCCCGGAACGCTGCCCGATCCACTTCGAAGACTGAACCCCATCCGTAGGAGCCGGCTTGCCGGCGAAGAGGCCCTTGGACCTGGCGCCAGTCTTGAGGCCGCCTTCGCTGGCAAGCCAGCTCCTACGAGGAGGGAGGGGTTACTGCGCCAACTGGCGACGCAGTTCAGCCAGCACCGGGGCACTGTCGGGGCGCACGCCGCGCCATAGGTAGAAGGCTTCCGCCGCTTGCTCGGCCAGCATGCCCAGGCCATCCAGCACCAGGGCCGCGCCCTGTTCACTGGCCCAGCGGCAGAACGGTGTCGGCTCCTTGGCGTACATCATGTCGTAGCACACGGTCTTGCCCGCCTCGATCAGGCTGCCGGCAATCGGCGGCAGCTCGCCCGAAAGGCTGGCGGAGGTGGCATTGATGATCAGGTCCACCGACTCCTGCAGCCAGTCGAAGCCGCTGGCCGATACCGGCCCCAGGTCGGCGAACAACTCCGCCAGCAGCTCAGCCTTTTCCACGGTGCGATTGGCGATTACCAAGGCCTCCGGCTGCTCGGCCAGCAATGGCTCCAGGGCACCACGGACCGCGCCGCCAGCCCCCAGCACAAGGATGCGCTTGCCCTTGAGGCTGACCCCGGCGTTCACCGTCAGGTCGCGCACCAGTCCGGCGCCGTCGGTGTTGTCTCCCAGCAGAGTGCCGTCCGCTTGCTTGCTCAGGGTGTTCACCGCACCGGCGCGCTGGGCCCGTTCGGTCAGGCTGTCGCACAGGCGATAGGCCTCTTCCTTGAACGGCACCGTGACATTGGCCCCTCGCCCGTGGGCGAAGAAACTGCGAGCGGTGCCGGCGAAATCATCCAGGGGCGCCAGCAGGGTGTTGTACTCCAGCTGCTGGCCGGTCTGCTGGGCGAACAGCCGATGGATCAGCGGCGACTTGCTGTGGCCGATCGGGTTACCAAAGACAACGTACTGATCCATCTCTCATCCCATTTGCTCAACACAGGGGTAGGAACCGCATCCGCCTTGAAGGCCTTTTCGCCGGCAAGCCGGCTTCTACACAGTGGGTGCGGTTTAGTTGCTGGCTGCCAGCCAGTCGCGATCCTGCAGGAAGTATTCGGTCAGGCGCGCTTCTTCGCTGCCCGGCTCGGCCTTCCAGTCATAGCCCCAGCGCACTTGTGGCGGCAGCGACATGAGGATCGACTCGGTGCGCCCGCCCGATTGCAGGCCGAACAGGGTGCCACGGTCGTAGACCAGGTTGAACTCCACGTAGCGGCCCCGGCGAAATTCCTGGAATTCCCGCTGCTGCGCGGTGTAGGCCGCGGCCTTGCGGCGCTGGACGATGGGCAGGTAGGCCTCGATGTAAGCGTCGCCAATGGCGCGCATGAAGGCGAAACTGGTGTCGAAGTCCCATTCGTTCAGATCGTCGAAGAACAGGCCGCCGATGCCCCGCGGTTCATTGCGGTGCTTGATGTGGAAATAGCTGTCGCACCAGGCCTTGTAGCGTGGATAGACGTCGGCACCGAAGGGCGCGCAGGCGCGCTCGGCAACCCGGTGCCAGTGCACGCAGTCATCGACGTTGCCGTAGTAGGGGGTCAGGTCGAAACCGCCGCCGAACCACCAGACCGGCTCTTCGCCTTCCTTCTCGGCGATGAAGAACCGCACGTTGGCGTGGGAAGTCGGCACATGGGGGTTGTGCGGATGGATCACCAGGGACACGCCCAGGGCCTCGAAGCCACGGCCGGCCAGCTCGGGCCGATGGGCACTGGCCGATGGCGGCAGGCCGCTGCCGAATACATGGGAGAAGTTCACCCCACCCTTTTCGATCACTGCACCGTCGCCGATCACCCGGGTACGCCCGCCACCACCGGCAGGCCGGGTCCAGGCGTCCTCGATGAAGCGTGCGCCACCGTCTTCGGTTTCCAGTGCAGCGCAAATGCGGTCTTGCAGGTCGAGCAGGTAGGCTTTCACGGCCTCGGTGCGGGTAGTCATGGCATCACCTTGAATCGGGCAAAGCTACGCGGCGCTAGGGATGGAGCACGGGCCGGCGCAAATGGGCGCGTAGCATAACACCGCGCCGGGGCGCTCCGCAGTTGACGAAGGTCAAGCAGAGGAGTCCGATAGAGCACTTTCACGACACGTCCGAGGAGAGAATGCAGATGGCCAAACGTATCCAGTTCCGCGCCCATGGCGGCCCCGAAGTGCTCGAATATGTGGATTACCAACCGGCGGAACCGGGCCCGCAACAGGTTCGCGTCAGCAACAAGGCCATCGGCCTGAACTTCATCGACACCTATTTCCGCAGCGGTCTCTACGCACCGCCCGCCCTGCCTTCGGGCCTGGGGGCCGAAGGCGCGGGCGTGGTCGAGGCCGTAGGCAGTGCCGTGACCCGTTTCAAGGTCGGCGACCGCGTGGCTTACGGCAGCGGCCCACTGGGGGCCTACAGCGATGTGCATGTGCTGCCCGAAGCCAACCTGGTACGCCTGCCGGACGCCATCAGCTTCGAACAGGCCGCCGGGGTCATGCTCAAGGGCCTGACCGTGCAGTACCTGCTGCGCCAGACCTATGAACTCCAGGGCGGCGAAACCGTGCTGTTCCACGCCGCTGCCGGCGGTGTCGGCTCCCTGGCCTGCCAGTGGGCCAAGGCCCTCGGGGTAAAGCTGATCGGCACCGTCAGCTCGCCGGAAAAAGCCGCCATCGCCAAGGCCCTGGGCGCCTGGGAAACCATCGACTACAGCCATGAAGACGTGGCCCAGCGAGTGCTGGAACTGACCGGCGGGAAGAAGTGCCCGGTGGTCTACGACGGCGTGGGCAAGGACACCTGGCTGACCTCCCTGGACTGCCTGGCCCCACGCGGGCTGATGGTCAGCTTCGGCAACGCCTCTGGCGCAGTGGACGGGGTCAACCTGGGGATTCTCTCGGCCAAGGGCTCGCTGTACGTGACTCGGCCGACCCTGGCCAGCTACGCCAACAATGCCGAGAACCTGCAGCGCATGGCCGACGACCTGTTCGGCATGATTGCCAGCGGCAAGCTGAAGATCGAGATTGGCCAGCGCTTCGCCCTGGCGGATGCGGCCAAGGCCCATATCGAACTGTCGGCACGACGCACGACTGGCTCGACTGTGCTGCTGCCTTGAACGCCTTCGCCGGCAAGCCGGTTCCTACCGAGTATCGTAGGAGCCGGCTTGCCGGCGAAGCGCTTCAGGAAGGCCGAACTACCTTGCCGGTAGCCAGGTCACGGATCAGGCTCGGGTTCTTGCGCCCGCCCAGGCTGCCACTGAGGACCAGATCCAGTTGCCCACGGAAATACTGCTCGATGCGCAGCCGCGTGCGCGCCGCCGGGCGCCCCTGGGGGTTGGCCGAGGTGGAAATCAGCGGGCCCACCAGGGAGCACAGCTCACGCACCAGCGGATGGTCGCTGACCCGCAGCGCCACCGTGTCATGGACCCCGGTGACCCACTCGGGCAACAGGTTCTGATGGGGCACCAGCCAGGTATTGGGCCCCGGCCAGGTGCTGGACATGCGATCGATCCAGGTGTCCGGGAAGTCCTCGAAGAGGAAATCGAACTGATGGATGTTGTCAGCGATCAGGATCAGGCCCTTGTCCACCGACCGTGACTTGATTGCCAGCAGGCGATCCACCGCCTCTTCATTCCACGGATCGCACCCCAGGCCCCAGACCGCTTCGGTTGGATAGGCAATCACCGCCCCTGCGCGAATCTCTCGTGCGGCTTGCTGCACGCGCCAACTGCTGACCATTGCCGACTCTCCAGATAAAAGCTGTGCGCAGTTTACCGATCCTGCTTATAAAACCTAGCTCAGACGCGCATACCAACGCCCATTTTCATGGACCGCACGGCCTTCGATCTCCAGCTCGGTCAGGGCCGCCAGCACCCGGGGCAGGGGCCAGCCGCTGGCGCTGGCCAAGGCTTCGCTGCTGTGGGGCGCCGCATGCAGCAAGGCCAGCAACGGGTGGGTACAGGCCGCTGTCGGCAGCGAGGCGCTGGGCGGCAGGTTCTGCCAGCCGGCCAGGGTCTCCAGGATGTGCTGCACGCTTTCCACCAGCACCGCGCCGTCGCGGATCAACTGGTGGCAACCCCGGGCACCGGGGTGGTGGATAGAACCGGGGATGGCATACACCTCGCGGCCTTGCTCCGCCGCCAGCCGCGCGGTAATCAGCGAACCGCTGGCGACGCTGGCCTCCACCACCAGCACGCCCAGGGCCAGGCCACTGATGATTCGATTGCGCCGGGGGAAGTGTTCCGCACGCGCCGGGGTGTCCAGCGGGAACTCGGAAACCACCGCGCTGCCCTGGTCGATCATGGCCCTGGCCAGGGCCCGGTGCCGCTGTGGATAAAAATTTTCCAGGCCAGTGCCCAGCACGCCCACGGTGCGCCCGCCAACATCCAGGGCCGCCTGATGGGCAGCGCCATCGATGCCCAGGGCCAGACCGCTGGTGATGACAAAACCGGCACGGGCCAGGCTGCGGGAAAAGGCCCCGGCGGTGTCCAGCCCCGGTCGCGATGCGCGACGGCTGCCCACCATCGCCAACTGCGGCCGTTCGAGAATCGAGGGGTCGCCGGCCACGAACAGCAGCGGCGGCGCATCCTCGAGTTGCGCCAGCAAGGGCGGGTAGCCGGGCTGGTCCCACATCAGCAAATGCTGGGCCTGGCTATCTATCCAGGCCAATGCGCGACGGGCGCCGTCGCGCACCTGGGGGCTGCGCCGGGCCTCGCTGCAGGCCGGCGGCAGGTCCAGGGAACGCCAGGCACTGGCCGGGGCACTGAGTGCTTTAGAAGCGCAACCGAATGCCTGAAGCAGGCGCTGAAAACGCATCGGCCCGAGTTCGGGCAGGACGTGCAAGCGCAATCGAGCTTCCAGTTCTGCCGGGGAAATGCTGCCGCTCATCGAGTTCGACATGGATCATCCTTGATCGTCAGGGCTCCAGCCTGAGCTGGAACAAGCTGTGGATAACTCTGTTGGTAACTTGTTGAGGAAAGATCTCCCTCAGGGGTTGCGGACCTTGTCCAGCACCGCCAGCGAACGCGTGGCCTTGAGTACCAATCCGTAGCTGAGCCTGTCGTAGCTGCGGAACACCATCAGCCAGCCGGCCGCCTCGTCGGGGATTTTCAGCGGCTCGCCGGTTTGCCGGTCGCGCACGGTTTCACCGGTCTTGATCACCGCCAGTACGTTGCCCTCCAGCAGGCCGTCGCGGCGCCCGCGGTTGAGGGTCACCACATCCAGGGCGCCGATCTGGGTGACCCCTCGGGGCACGTCGATGATCAGCCCTTCCACCGGCCGTTGCGGGGCACTGGGGTTGAAGGAGCCCGGCAACCCCGAGGTATCGGCGGCCAGCAAGCGATCACCCAGGCGCACTTCCTGGTTGCTGCTCTGCAAGGCGAGGGTGGCCAGGTCACCTTCGCTCGCCACCACCCGGGCGCTGCCGATGGCGTCGGCGTTGACCCCCAGCAGTTCCTGGCTCAGGGGGTCGCGGTAGACCTTGCCCTGGCGGAACAGCTCATAGACCGGCTGCTCAGGGTCCAGCCGGCCACGGGCGAAAAGCCGGTCGCCCATGCCACCCAGCACCCGCTCGCCCTCGCCGGCCACGATATACGGCGCCTGCTCCAGGGCCCCGGGCTGATCGACGATGCGGTTGTCCAGCAAGAAGCTGCTGATCGCTTGCAGGGGAATGCTCGGAATCGGGGCAGGGGGCAGGCGCCGGGCCTGGGGCGCGAGCTTGACCGTCGGCGGAGCCGCTGGTCGCTCCAGCTGCAGGTGTGGCGGGCCGTCATTGCGCACCAGTTGCAGGCGGTCACCAGGGAAGATCTGCCCGGCGAAGCCCGCGGGCCAGAGCTCGCGCCATTGCCAGGGCTGCTGCAGATACAGGCTGGCGACGCCCCACAAGGTATCGCCCGGCTGCACCCGATAGTGCTGTGGATAACTGTCCCGCAGTTGCACCTGGGCCTGGCCGATGGCGGTCCAGCCCGCCAGCAGCAGGGCGAACAGTGATTTCCTCATGGGCTGAATCCCTTTATTATGTGCGTTCGCGTGAAACGCCAGAGCCTGCACGGCTCGCTCCATCCCAGAGCACGTTTTGCACCGGCGGCCCAGGTCCAGAACCTGCGCGGACGCCGACTCCGCCCTTACTTCACACGTGTAGCAATTACGCTTATGGCCATTTTAAACATCCTCGAATTCCCTGATCCGCGCCTGCGCACTATCGCCAAACCAGTGGCCGTAGTGGACGACGAAGTGCGTCAGTTGGTCGACGACATGTTTGAAACAATGTATGAGGCCCCAGGCATCGGTCTGGCGGCGACCCAGGTCAACGTGCACAAACGCGTGGTGGTCATGGACCTGTCCGAAGACCGCAGCGAACCACGGGTGTTCATCAACCCCGAGTTCGAAGCCCTGACCGACGAGATGGACCAGTACCAGGAAGGCTGCCTTTCGGTACCGGGCTTCTACGAAAACGTCGACCGCCCGCAACGGGTCAAGATCAAGGCCCTGGACCGCGACGGCCAGCCCTACGAACTGATCGCCGAAGGTTTGCTCGCCGTGTGCATCCAGCACGAATGCGACCACCTGAACGGCAAGTTGTTCGTCGACTACCTGTCCACGCTCAAGCGTGACCGGATCAAGAAGAAGCTGGAAAAGCAGCATCGCCAGCAGGCTTGATGACCGTCTTGCAAAGGCTTGCTACGGCAAGCCTTTTTCTTTTCCGCATGTTTAACATCGAGAATTCCCATGACTGAGCCACTGCGCATCGTCTTTGCCGGCACCCCCGAATTCGCCGCCGAACACCTCAAGGCCCTGCTCGACAGCCCTTACCAGATCGTTGCGGTCTACACCCAGCCGGACCGTCCGGCGGGGCGCGGGCAGAAGCTGATGCCCAGTCCGGTCAAGCAGCTTGCTCTGGAAAACGACATCCCCGTGCTGCAACCGCCGACCTTGCGCAATGCCGAGGCTCAAGCCGAACTGGCAGCGCTCAAGCCGGACCTGATGGTGGTGGTGGCCTACGGCCTGATCCTGCCCCAGGCGGTGCTGGATATTCCGCGCCTGGGTTGCATCAACAGCCACGCTTCGCTGTTGCCACGCTGGCGCGGTGCCGCGCCGATCCAGCGTGCGGTGCAAGCCGGTGACGCGCAAAGCGGGGTGACCGTGATGCGCATGGAAGCCGGCCTGGATACCGGGCCGATGCTACTCAAGGTCAGCACCCCGATCAGCGCCGAAGATACCGGCGGCAGCCTCCACGACCGCCTGGCCGAGATGGGCCCGCCCGCAGTGCTGCAAGCCATCGAAGGCCTGGCCGCCGGCACCCTGGAAGGCGAAGTCCAGGACGACAGCCTGGCCACTTACGCCCACAAGCTGAACAAGGACGAGGCGCGCATCGACTGGAGCCGCCCGGCCGTGGAACTGGAGCGCCTGGTGCGGGCCTTCAACCCCTGGCCGATCTGCCACAGCAGCTTGAATGGCGAAGCGCTGAAAGTGCTGGCCGCCACCCTGGCCGAAGGCAAGGGCGCGCCGGGGGAAATCCTCGGCGCCAGCAAGGACGGCCTGATCGTTGCCTGCGGTGAGCAGGCGCTGTGCCTGACCCGCCTGCAACTGCCCGGGGGCAAGGCGCTGAACTTCAGCGACCTGTTCAACAGCCGCCGCGAGAAATTCGCCATCGGCACCGTCCTCGGCCAGACGGCGGACGCCCAATGAACCCGCGCCTGGCCGCCGCAAAGGCGCTGACTGCCGTGCTCAACGGCAAGGCCTCGCTCAACAGCTCGCTGCCGATCCAGCTGGACAAGGTCGAGGCCCGGGATCGCGGCTTCACCCAGGACCTGGCCTTCGGCACCGCACGCTGGCAGCCGCGGCTGTCGGCGCTGGCGGCCAAGCTGCTGCAGAAGCCGTTCAAGGCAGCCGACGCCGATGTCGAAGCATTGCTGCTGGTGGGCCTCTATCAGTTGCTCTACGCCCGGGTTCCGGCCCACGCCGCCATCGGTGAAACCGTGGGCTGCGCCGACAAGCTGAAAAAGCCCTGGGCCAAGGCCCTGCTCAATGCCGTGCTGCGGCGCGCCCAACGCGAAAGCGAAACGCTGCTGGCCGAGTTGGAGCACGACCCGGTGGTGCGCACCGCACACCCGCGCTGGTTGCAGAAATCCCTCAAGGCGTTCTGGCCCGAGCAGTGGGAAGCCATCTGCGCCGCCAACAACGCCCACCCGCCGATGATCCTGCGGGTCAACCGCCGGCATCACTCCCGCGATGCCTACCTGAAGCTGTTGAGCGAAGCGGGGGTTGCGGCCAAGGCTTGCGTCTATAGCCAGGACGGCATCGTCCTCGACGAAGCCTTGGATGTACGCAGCCTGCCGGGCTTTGCCGAAGGCTGGATCAGTGTGCAGGACGAGGCCGCGCAACTGGCCGCCGAGCTGCTGGAACTGGCGCCGGGGCAACGGGTGCTGGACGCCTGCTGCGCCCCGGGCGGCAAGACCTGCCACATCCTCGAAGTGCAACCGGCCCTGGCCGGCGTAGTGGCGGTGGACCTGGAGGCCAAGCGCCTGGTGCGGGTACGGGAAAACCTCGACCGCCTGGGGCTCGACGCCCAATTGATCGCCGCCGATGGCCGCGACACCCAGGCCTGGTGGGACGGCAAGCCGTTCCAGCGGATCCTGCTGGACGCGCCATGCTCGGCCACCGGGGTGATCCGCCGCCATCCGGATATCAAGCTGACCCGCCAGCCCGAAGACATCGCCGCCCTGGCGCAACTGCAAGGCGAACTGCTGGATGCCATGTGGCAGGCCCTGGAAGTGGGCGGCATCCTGCTCTACGCCACCTGCTCGACCCTGCCCACCGAGAACACCGAGGTCATCGAGGCCTTCCTGGCCCGCACCCCGGGGGCTCGTGAATTGGACATCGGCGGCCAACTGGGGCAGCCTGCCGCCGGCCTCAAGCAGCCCCACGGACGCCAGTTGCTGGCGCAAGAGGGCGGCCACGACGGCTTCTACTACGCCAAGCTGATCAAGATCGCCGCAGCTCGCGGCTAAACGGTTTTAAGGGAGTGACTGGATGAAAATCATCATCCTCGGCGCCGGGCAAGTGGGTGGCACGCTGGCGGAACACCTGGCCAGCGAAGCCAACGATATCACCGTGGTCGACACCGACGGCGAACGCCTGCGCGACCTCGGCGACCGCCTGGACATCCGCACCGTGCAGGGCCGCGCCTCGTTCCCGACGGTGCTGCGCCAGGCCGGCGCCGACGACGCCGACATGCTGGTGGCGGTAACCAACAGCGACGAGACCAACATGGTCGCCTGCCAGGTGGCCCACACCCTGTTCCACACCCCGACCAAGATCGCCCGGGTGCGCGAAGCCGCCTACCTGACCCGCGCCGGGCTGTTCGACAACGATGCGATCCCGGTGGACGTGCTGATCAGCCCCGAGCAGGTGGTGACCAACTACATCAAGCGCCTGATCGAGCACCCCGGTGCGCTGCAGGTGATCGACTTCGCCGAAGGCAAGGCGCAACTGGTGGCGGTCAAGGCCTACTACGGTGGCCCGCTGGTGGGCCAGCAACTGCGCCAGCTGCGCGAGCACATGCCCAACGTCGACACCCGGGTGGCGGCGATCTTCCGTCGCGACCGGCCGATCATGCCCAAGGGCGATACGGTGATCGAGGCCGACGACGAAGTGTTCTTCATCGCCGCCAAGGCCCACATCCGCGCGGTGATGAGCGAGATGCGCCGCCTGGAGGAATCCTACAAGCGCATCGTCATCGCCGGTGGCGGGCAGATCGGCGAGCGCCTGGCCGAGGCCATCGAAAGCCGCTACCAGGTGAAGATCATCGAGATGAACCCGGCCCGCTGCCGCTACCTCTCCGACACCCTGGACAGCACCGTGGTGCTGCAGGGCAGCGCCTCGGACCGCGACCTGCTGCTGGAAGAGAACATCGCCGACGCCGATATCTTCCTGGCCCTGACCAACGACGACGAAGCCAACATCATGTCCTCGCTGCTGGCCAAGCGCCTGGGAGCGAAGAAGGTGATGACCATCATCAACAACCCGGCCTACGTCGACCTGATCCAGGGTGGCGATATCGACATCGCCATCAGCCCGCAGCTGGCCACCATCGGCACGCTGCTGGCCCACGTGCGCCGCGGCGATATCGTCAGCGTGCACTCCCTGCGCCGGGGCGCGGCGGAAGCCATCGAGGCCATCGCCCACGGCGACGCCAAGTCGAGCAAGGTGATCGGCCGTGCCATCGAGAACATCGGCCTGCCGCCGGGCACCACCATCGGCGCGATCATTCGCGACGAAGAAGTGCTGATCGCCCACGACGACACGGTGATCGAAGCCGGCGACCACGTGATCCTGTTCCTTGTGGATAAAAAACACATCCGCGACGTGGAGAAACTGTTCCACGTCGGCCTGAGCTTCTTCTGATCAACAACTCTGTAGCCGCTGCCGAAGGCTGCGATCGACTGCGCAGCAGGCGCTGCCCTTGCGAAGGCTGTACGGGCCTGATCGCAGGCTACATGAGCCCACAGGAGTGACAACGATGCTTGAATCCCTGGAAAAAATGCTCGCCAAGGGTGTGGATAACGCCCTGCTGCGCTTCGGCCTGGGCAAGGGTTACCTGGATCAGGGCGATTTCGCCAAGGCCGCCGAGCACCTGCAACGTTGCGTGGCCTTCGACCCCAAGTATTCCGCGGCGTGGAAGTTGCTGGGCAAGGCCTGCCAGGGGCAGGGCGACCTGCCGGCAGCGCGCCAGGCCTGGGAACAGGGCCTGGAAGCGGCCCGGGGCCACGGCGACAAGCAGGCGGAAAAGGAAATGACGGTGTTCCTGAAAAAACTCGACCGCCAGTCTCAAGGCTGACCCCACCCCTCCTCGGTAGCCGCTGCTGCAGGCTGCGAACGAGCTGGGCGGCACTCCGATGCACTGCTCGCTAGCTCTGAAGACCCGCACAGGCTCGACAAGAGAGCGCCAAGCAAGGCCCTTCGGTCCTTTTCGCAGCCTCGCGGGCTCGGCAACGGCTACAGGGCTATTTCACAGGTAGCGCAGGGCGATCCCTTCCGCGTCCACTTGCACCACTTCCATGCGCACCCGCGGCGCCGTCACCGGCAGGCCCTGGACCTGGCCGTAGACCACCGCGCCCTTGGGCAGTCTTGCCAGGGCCGGGCTCTGTACATAGACGCCGCTGGCGGACAGGTTGCGGGTCTGCCCCAGGCATTCGCCGATGCTTTCGTGGGAAATCTTGATGCGGAACGACTTGCGATGATCGGACATCTTCTGCGCCCTTGTTCGGTGTGCTGTGGATAACTCCCGATGCGGGGTTATCCACAGATCGTGCCAGCTCCCTCAGTACCAGCGCGCCTCGCCAGGCGGGCGCTTCTTGAAGCGTTTCATGCTCCACATGTACTGGCTCGGATAGGCCCCCACATAACGCTCGACCACCTTGCTCATGGCCGCGCAGGAGGTTTCGGTATCGGTGCTGTACATGTCTTCCGGCGCCGCTTCGAGGATCACCTTGTAGCCCGAGCCGTCGGGCAGGCGCAGGGCATGGAGGAACACGCCGACCGCCTTGCCGCCGGCCAGCATGTTCGGCACGAACTTGCTGGTCAGGGCCTGGGTGGCGAAGAAGGGCACGAAGATCCCGGCGGATTCGGCCGGTTCCGGGTCGGCGGGGATGCCCACTGCCCCCCCTTTGCGCACTTCCTTGATGACGCTGAGGATGCCTTCCTTGGTGGAAGCCGCCACGCGGTTGCCCAGTTGCACCCGCTGCTTGCGCAGCAGTTCGTCCACTGCCTTGAGCTTGGGCGGACGGTAGAAAATGATCGGTTTGCACTGGCTGCAATAGAAGTGGTTGAGCACTTCCCAGTTGCCCAGGTGGCTGGTGATGCCAACCACGCCCTTGCCCGAGGCCAGGGCGTCCTTGAGCACTTCCAGGCCCTCGACTTCACGCACCAGGGCAATGGAACGCTCGGCCGGCCAGATCCAGGCGCAGGCGCTTTCAGTCAGGGACTTGCCGATGTCCTTCAGGCTCTGGCCCACCAGGCGCTCGCGTTCCGCCGGGTCCATCTGTGGAAAACATTTGGCCAGGTTGATACGCACCACCTCGCGGGAACGATTGGGCGTCTTCCACATGATCCAGCCGATGGCTGCGCCGACCGCCTGCACCGCGCGCCAGGGCAGCAGGGCAAACAACCGCAGAGCACCCACCAGCAGGGCGCCTTTGAACTTATCCACAAATGACTCCTGATCTTGGTCATGAAGCGTGTCGCCAGCCGGCTATTCTAACCGCGCATCGGCCAGGATGGCGTACCGATCACAGTCCAGGGTGTGGTCCATGACCATCCCCGAGGCCTGCATCAGCGCATAACAGATGGTCGGGCCGACGAAAGTGAAGCCGGCCTTGCGCAGGCCGCGGCTCATGGCTTCGGCCTCCGGCGTCACCGCCGGCACTTCGCTGCGGTCGTTGAAATGGTTGATCTTCGGCACGCCACCGACGAAGGCCCAGAGAAAGGCCACCGGGTCTTCCAGCTCCAGCCAGGCCTGGGCATTGCGCCGCGCGGCGTTGAGCTTGAGGCGGTTGCGGATGATGCCCGGGTCCTGCATCAGGTCGTCGATCTCGGCATCGCTCATCTGCGCCACACGCTGCACATCGAAGCCGAACAGCACCTGGCGATAATGCTCGCGCTTCTTCAGCACGGTGATCCATGACAGCCCGGCCTGGAACCCTTCGAGCAATAACAACTCGAACAAGCGCTGCCCATCGCGCAGCGGCACGCCCCACTCCTGATCGTGATAAGCCATGTACAGCGGATCTTCGGAACACCAAAAGCAGCGTGGCATAAGGCTCCAGGGGGCGTGCGCAGGACTGAATCGGGTATACTCCCGCTCCTTAAATCGCAGCCCAAGTAACAGGTGAATTTCGTGAGCCAGCCTACGCCAGCCGTGCGTACCTTCCAAGACTTGATCCTCGCCCTCCAGCAGTACTGGGCCGAGCAAGGTTGTGTGGTACTTCAGCCCTACGATATGGAAGTAGGCGCCGGCACTTTCCACACCGCTACCTTCCTGCGGGCCATCGGCCCGGAAACCTGGAACGCCGCTTATGTGCAGCCCAGTCGTCGCCCGACTGACGGCCGCTACGGCGAAAACCCCAACCGCCTGCAGCACTACTATCAGTTCCAGGTGGTCTTGAAGCCCAACCCGGAGAACTTCCAGGAGCTGTACCTGGGTTCCCTGAAGCACGTGGGCCTGGACCCGCTGGTGCACGACATCCGCTTCGTCGAGGACAACTGGGAATCGCCGACCCTGGGCGCCTGGGGCCTGGGCTGGGAAGTCTGGCTCAACGGCATGGAAGTGACTCAGTTCACCTACTTCCAGCAAGCCGGTGGCATCGAGTGCTACCCGGTGACCGGTGAAATCACCTACGGCCTGGAACGCCTGGCCATGTACCTGCAGGGCGTGGATTCGGTGTACGACCTGGTGTGGGCCGACGGCCCGTTCGGCAAGGTCACCTATGGCGATGTGTTCCACCAGAACGAAGTGGAGCAGTCGACCTACAACTTCGAACACGCCAACGTCGAGAAGCTGTTCGAACTGTTCGATTTCTACGAAAGCGAAGCCAAGCGCCTGATCGAGCTGGATCAGCCACTGCCGCTGCCGAGCTATGAAATGGTCCTCAAGGCCTCGCACACCTTCAACCTGCTGGATGCACGCCGGGCTATCTCGGTCACCGCACGCCAGCAGTACATCCTGCGTGTGCGCACCCTGGCGCGTTCCGTTGCGCAAGCCTACCTGCTGGCCCGTGCCAAGCTGGGCTTCCCGATGGCAACCCCGGACCTGCGTGATGAAGTGTTGGCTAAGTTGGAGGCGGCACAATGAGTGCGCAAGATTTTCTGGTTGAACTGGGCACTGAAGAACTGCCACCCAAAGCCCTGAACACCCTGGCCGAAGCCTTTCTGGCCGGCATCGAAAAAGGCCTGCAGAGCGCCGGCCTGAGCTTCCAGGCCAAGCACGTATACGCCGCGCCACGGCGCCTGGCGGTGCTGATCACCCAACTGGCCACCCAGCAGCCGGATCGCAGCATCAACCTCGACGGCCCGCCACGCCAGGCAGCCTTCGATGCTGAAGGCAACCCGACCCAGGCGGCCCTGGGCTTTGCCAAGAAGTGCGGCGTCGAACTCAGCGAGATCGACCAGAGCGGCCCGAAACTGCGCTACAGCCAGAGCATCAAGGGCAAGCCGACCGCCAGCCTGCTGCCGACCATCGTCGAAGATTCGCTGAACGACCTGCCGATTCCCAAGCGCATGCGCTGGGCCGCGCGCAAGGAAGAGTTCGTGCGCCCGACTCAATGGCTGGTGATGCTGCTGGGCGATGAGGTCATCGACTGCACCATCCTCGCCCAGAAGGCCGGTCGCGACTCCCGCGGCCACCGCTTCCACCACCCGCAAAGCGTGCGCATCACCGCGCCGGCCAACTACCTGGCCGACCTGCGTGCCGCCTACGTGCTGGCCGACGCCAACGAGCGTCGCGAGCTGATCAGCAAGCGCACCGCGGAACTGGCGACCCTGCAGGAAGGCACGGCGATCGTCCCGGCGGACCTGCTGGACGAAGTGACTGCCCTGGTCGAATGGCCGGTGCCACTGGTGTGCTCGTTCGAGGAACGCTTCCTCGAAGTACCCCAGGAAGCCCTGATCACCACCATGCAGGACAACCAGAAGTACTTCTGCCTGCTGGACGTGGACGGCAAGCTGCTGCCGCGCTTCATCACCGTGGCCAACATCGAGAGCAAGGACCCGCGCCAGATCATCGAGGGCAACGAGAAAGTCGTGCGCCCACGCCTGACCGACGCCGAGTTCTTCTTCAAGCAGGACAAGAAGCAGAAGCTCGAAGACTTCAACCTGCGCCTGCAGAACGTGGTCTTCCAGGAAAAACTCGGCAGCGTCTACGACAAGGCCGAGCGGATCTCCAAGCTGGCCGCCTTCATTGCCCCGCGCATCGGCGGCGATGCCCAGCGCGCCGCCCGTGCCGGCCTGCTGTCCAAGTGCGACCTGGCCACCGAGATGGTCGGCGAGTTCCCGGAGATGCAAGGCATCGCCGGCTACTACTACGCCCTCAATGACGGCGAGCCGGAAGATGTCGCCCTGGCCCTGAACGAGCAGTACATGCCACGTGGCGCCGGCGCCGAGCTACCCAGCACCGTGACCGGTGCCGCCGTGGCCATCGCCGACAAGCTGGACACCCTGGTGGGGATCTTCGGCATCGGCATGCTGCCCACCGGCAGCAAGGACCCCTACGCCCTGCGTCGCGCGGCACTGGGCGTGCTGCGGATCCTGATCGAGAAGAAGTTCGACCTCGACCTGAACGACGCCGTGGCCTTCGCCGTCAGCGCCTTCGGCAGCAAGGTCAAGGCCGCCGGCCTGGCCGACCAGGTGCTGGAGTTCATCTTCGACCGCCTGCGTGCCCGTTACGAAGACGAAGGCGTGGATGTGGCCACCTACCTCTCGGTGCGTGCCCTGAAGCCGGGTTCGGCCCTGGACTTCGACCAGCGCGTGCAAGCCGTGCAGGCCTTCCGCAAGCTGCCGGAAGCCGCCGCCCTGGCTGCGGTGAACAAGCGCGTGTCGAACCTGCTGAGCAAGATCGAAGGCAATGTGCCGACCACCGTCGAAGCCAAGTACTTCGACAACGCCAACGAGTTCTCCCTGTACTCGGCGATCCAGCAGGCGGACCAGGCGGTACAGCCTATGGCCGCAGCTCGTCAGTACAGCGAGACCCTGGCCCGCCTGGCCGCCCTGCGCGAACCAGTGGACGCCTTCTTCGAAGCGGTGATGGTCAATGCCGAGGACGCCAAGGTACGGGCCAACCGCTATGCGCTGCTGGCGCGTCTGCGGGGCCTGTTCCTGGGCGTGGCGGACATTTCGGTACTGAGCTGATCAGGTAGGGAACTGCTGTGAAACTGCTGATACTCGATCGTGACGGCGTGATCAATCACGACTCCGATGCCTACATCAAATCGGTGCAGGAGTGGATTCCGCTCCCCGGCGCGATCGAAGCCATTGCGCAGTTGAGCAAGGCCGGCTGGACGGTGGCGATCGCCACCAACCAGTCCGGCATCGCTCGCGGCTACTACGACCTGGCCACCCTCGATGCCATGCACGCGCGCCTGCGCGAACTGGTGGCGGAGCAGGGCGGCGAAGTCGGGCTGATCGTCTACTGCCCTCACGGGCCCGACGAAGGGTGCGCCTGCCGCAAACCGAAACCGGGCATGCTGCTAACCATTGCCGAGCATTACCAGGCAGAACTGACAGGTCTATGGTTTGTCGGTGACAGTCTCGGTGACCTGGAAGCCGCAAAAGCCGTCGACTCTCAGCCAGTATTGGTAAAGACCGGGAAAGGCGAAAAGACTCTGGGGAAAACCCTGCCGGTAGGCACCTTGATTTTTGACGACCTGGCGGCCGTTGCCGCTGAACTTATCCACAATTAGGCCCCTTCTGGCATCCTGACCAAGGACTGTTCGGGAGAGCGCTTTTTAACAGGCGGGCATGCCCGCAATGGTAAATGCCGCTATGTCGATCCTGCAGGCCATCAGAACCTTTTTCTTTTACCTGCTACTGGGCACCAGTTCCTTGCTGTGGTGCTCCCTGAGCTTTTTTATCGCGCCGTTCCTCCCATTCAAGGCGCGCTATCGCTTTATCAACGTCTACTGGTGTCGCTGCGCGCTGTGGCTGACCAAGGTATTCCTCAATATCCGCGTGGAAGTGAAGGGCGCGGAAAACGTCCCCGAGCGGCCTTGC
The DNA here is from genome assembly GCF_024810175.1 of Pseudomonas sp. BIGb0176. Taxonomy (NCBI): domain Bacteria; kingdom Pseudomonadati; phylum Pseudomonadota; class Gammaproteobacteria; order Pseudomonadales; family Pseudomonadaceae; genus Pseudomonas; species Pseudomonas sp. BIGb0176. The sequence goes on along the minus strand of NZ_JANUEC010000004.1, from coordinate 701,162 downwards.
GTGATCGTTTCCAATCACCAGAGCACCTGGGAAACCTTCTTTCTCTCGGCCTACTTCGAGCCCCTGAGCCAGGTGCTCAAGCGCGAGCTGCTGTATGTGCCGTTTTTCGGCTGGGCCATGGCCATGCTGCGGCCCATCGCCATTGACCGGGACAACCCCAAGGCTGCCCTCAAGCAGGTGGCGAGCAAGGGCGACGAGTTGCTCAAGGACAATGTCTGGGTACTGATCTTCCCTGAAGGCACCCGCGTGCCTTACGGCCAGATCGGCAAGTTTTCCCGCAGCGGCAGCGCCCTGGCGGTGAATGCCGACCTGCCGGTGCTGCCGGTGGCCCACAACGCGGGCAAGTTCTGGCCGAAGACCGGCTGGGCCAAGCGCCCCGGCACCATCACCGTGACCATCGGCGCGCCGATGTATGCCGAAGGCAGCGGCCCGCGGGCCATCGCCGAGCTCAATGACCGGGTGGCGGCCTGGAATGAACAGGCTCAACGGGATATGGGCTCATTGCCACCATTGGCCACTTCTACGGATAAGGTTGCTGTATGAGCTTCTGTGGATAACCTGTGTACGACTTTTCCTACAAGGCTTGAAATCTAATTATAAATCACTGATTTATATATATATTTCCCAAGCTCATAAAATGTGGAAAAACGTGCATAAGTTTTTCAGCAGACAAAAAAACCGGCCTTGGAGCCGGTTTTTTTCACCTGGGATATTCCCGGCCCTTCATTCCTCCAGCAAAGGCAGTTCGAGGATGAAGCAAGAGCCCCGACCCACCACGCTCTGGCAACTGATACGGCCCTGATGCCGGTCCACCACCGCCTTGACCATGGACAAGCCCAGGCCCAGGCCATCAATGCCCTTGGCCGAAGCAAAACGCTGGTACTGGCCGAACAGCTGGGGCAGATCCGCGGCATCGATACCCCGGCCTTCATCGCTGATCTCGCAGCGCAGCCAGCCTGAGGTACAACTGACCCGCACACTCACCCTGGACTCCACCGGGCTGTACTTGATGGCGTTTTCCAGCAGGTTGAACAGCGCCCGGGTCAGTAGCGACTGGTCCGCCAGCACCAGGCCTTCGGCCTCGTCGTCCAGGTCATGCTCCAGGTGAATGTCCTTCAACTGGGCCAGGGTCGTGGCCTGATCGAAGGCGTCCAGCACCAGCATGGCGAACATGCTCGGTTCGAACTGGTAGGCCTCCGACTCGGCCTTGGCCAACTGCACGAAGGCCTCGGTCAGAGCCAGGGCCCGGCGTACCTGCTGCTCGATCTGGCCGTACACCTGCCGGGGCGTCGCCGGCTGATGGCGCTGCACATCCAGCAAGGCCAGGATCGCCGAATGGGGCGCGCGCAGATCATGGGACAGAAAGCGCAACAGCACGCTGCGTTGCTGTTCGGCGTCGCGCTCGACGCTGAGGTCGGTGAGGCTCAGCAGCCAGCCAATGGCGGTATCGCTGTCCACCGGCAGCAGCGGCGCCAGTTCCATGCGCAGGCTGCGCTGCTGAACATCACGGAACTCCACCGCCGGCAGTTGTTCCAGCCGGGGGTACAAGGCCGGTTCCGTCAGGCCCGGGTAACCCAGGGCAGCCAACTGGGCAATCAGCCCTTCACCCACCAGGGAATGGGCAAACACTTCCCGTGCATTGCGGTTGGCCAGCAGGATCTTGCCGTCGGGGTCGCTGATCAGGGTCGCCACCGGCAGGTACTCCAGGCCATCGGCGATAAAACGCCGGGTGTCCCGGGTGCGGCTCAGGGCCTGCTCCAGAGCGACGATCTGCCCCTGCAGCACATCCCCGGCCGGGGCCTGGCTGCGCCGGCGTTCCGGCAACACCTTGGGCTCGCTGTCCAGGCGCGCCAGTTCCCAGCCGAAGTAGGCCAGGATCACGCTCAGCCGGCGCCAGTTCCAGATCAGGTAGGCCAGCAGCATGCCCAGCAGGCTGGCCACCGGCGACCACCAGTAGCCCAGCCGCAGCATCAATACCGAGCCCGCCAGGCCCAGCCCCATGCAACCCAGGGTTATCCACAGCGCGTGGCGCGGCCGCCACAGCAACAGGCCCAGCAACACAGCGGTCAGGGCCATGGACAGCAGCATCCCCGACCACTGGCCCAGGGCAACCACGCTGCGATGCTGGAGCAGGCCGTTGAGCAGGTTGGCCTGGATCTCCACCCCCGGGGTGGTGCCCTGGCTACCGGATTGCGGGGTCACGTAGCGGTCCCCCAGCCCCGGGGCCGTGGAGCCCACCAGGATCAGCCGGTCGCGCAGCAGCTCCGGCGGCACTTCGCCCCGCAGCACGCTGACATAGGGCACGCTGGGAAAGCCGGCGTCGGCGCTGATAAAGGGAATGCGCACCGGGTTGGACCGCAGCCACCCCTGGGCCACGCGAGGTTTGCCGGGCCCGGGCATATGGGGGAATGCCGGCTCGGCTTCGGTCAGTTGGTACAGCAGCCACGTCAGTTGCGCCCGGGGAGCCAGCACCGGGCCTTCGCGCAGGTAGACGCTGCGCACCGTGCCATCGGCATCCGCTTCGGCATTGATATGGCCCAGGCCGCGGGCGCAATTGCGCAGCAGCGGCACCGGCGGGATTTCCTCAATGTCCTGGCCATAGCGGGCAACGCCCTGGCGCAGCACCGGCAGGAACACATTGCCGGCCCGGCACAGGGCGGCAGCCAGGCGGGTGTCGTTTTCCACCGTGCTGCCGGGTTCACTGAGGATCACATCGAACAGCACCCCTTTGGCCTCGGCCGCGCTCAGCCGGTCCAGCAGTTGGCCATGAATGGCCCGCGGCCAGGGCCAGCGCCCCAGTTGCTGCAAGCTGTAGTCGTCGATGGTCACCAGCAGGATGCGCGGGTCCACCGGTAACGGGGTGAAGCGCCGCAGGTTGTCGTAGAACAGATTGTTCAGGGCCAGGCCGTGGCTCAGGGACAACACCGCAGTCAGCGGCAGAAGAATCAGGCTGACCCATAGCCACTCCCGCACCAGCCCGCGGAACAGGCGCTGAGCCTGGGTCGGTTCACGGCCTTCGGCTCGACGGCGCCACACGCTCATGGATGGCCCACCGGAGCGTTATTCAACACGGGTGGTCCTGGGGTAATAAAAGATGTCATAGACCCCGGTTTCGCCTTCCAGGCCGTGCTCATCGAACGCCGAAAGACGCACGTGATAAAAAAATGCCTGCAAGCCGGTGAAGTTGACCTGCGGGGTGCTGGAGAACTGCTCCTGCTTGATGTTCAGGAAGTCCTTGTCGGTGGCGACCTGGGCCCGGTAGCGGCTGGCCCCGGGCAAAGGTTGCAGGATCAGTTGCCAGATGGGCAGGGCACCGGTCTGTCCGGCCTGCCCCAGCAGCCTCGGCGCGGCCAGCAGTTCCACCGGCTTGAGCTCGCCCTGTTTCTGGATCCGCAGCCCCTGGCGCGCCATGACCTGGACTTCACCCGGCACCGGGCCTGCCGGTTTATCCACAGGGCGCTGACGCGTACGCCGCGGTGCCGGCTGCGGCGCGTCCTCTTCGCGATTCACCGCCACCTGGCCATTGAGCACCTCCACCAGGGATTGCTGATCGTCATTGCGTACCCGGAAGTGAGTACCGCGAACCCCCAGCACGCCCACCGGCGTAACGATCTGGAAACGGTCGTGATCACTGGTGCGCTTGATCACGTAGGACTCGATCTGGCCCTGTTCCAGCACAACCTGAGGGATGGCGTATTGGTTATTGAGTTGCAGGGTGACCTGGGAACTGGAAGGCAGCACCACCCGCGAACCGTCTCCCAGGGACAGGCTGACGAAGGCCGACGGCGAGGTCCTGACCCCTTCCTTCTCATCGATGCTCATGCCTTCCTGCAGGAGCACCTCGCGTCCCTTGGCGTCCAGCTTCCAGGCTTCGCCGGTCAGGTGTTCCACCGTCGCCGGCAGGGGCTGGCCACGGCACTGCTGGTTGTCATCGATATAGGGCAGCCGTGGCGCAGCCGCCTGTGCCGCACACAACGGCAGAATCAGCCCGGCCAACAGCAGGGCGACACGCGCGACCTGAGGCCGGCCGGTGGACGGAAAAGGGCAGAGGTCATTCATGGATGTGCTTAGAGCCTTTGGGAAAACCGCGGCGAAATCCTACGCACCATACCTGAGGCAGATCGTTGGCAGAAAGCCGAACGCTGCGGGATGTCGCCCAAAGACAGGAACCCGGTCGGGCGAGGGCGGAAACAGGGCAGGACGAGAAGAAAGTGACACGTCCCTGTGTCGGAACCGGAGCGACAGGTCGCCCGGCCCAAAGTCCTGAGGAGGCACTCCCTGTATTCCCCTTCAACGACGCACGCGAGCGCGCGTTGTCCCGCCAGCCTGGCGGTTGACACTCCCTGTGTCGGAGCACTTCCAGGTGCCCCCGTGTGCCACTCAGCGGGAAGCAATGTAACGCTGGCCGCAAAGCTGCGACGGATTTGCAATATTTGTTCAGAATCATTGCCTCGGCCTCTAGAACACCCAGCGTGGGGCCGGTGGCTGCAGGTTCGTGGGTAGCGCTGTCCGACCGATCACGGGCTCGGCGTCCAGGGTCAGGTTGGAGTCACTGCCAGCGGGCAGGGCAGACGCCGGGTATTGCCCGATGCCGGAGGGCTGACAGCAGCCCGCTGTGGAGGCTGGCACGGTACAGGCACTGATTCCCAGATAAGCCGCCAGCATCAAACTGAGAAGACGCACCGGATCATCGCCGCTGAATATTCTGACAAGCGCGACCTGGCCTTTCCTGAGCAGGTTCCCCATGGTTCTTTTCCTTGTTTGTACGAGCCGGTATCGTGCTGCTCAATAGCCCGACGGCCCGTGCTCCGGGCGCCTTACCGGCTATTTGATATCAGCGTACCGAGGGACCCGGGGCTCAAGAGCAATTCGCCACAATTGTTCAGATTCAGGCCAGGTGCCTAAACTTCCCCTCAGTCCGAGCCCGGCAGCCACGGCCTCGGGCGCTCTTGGAACCATAAGGAACTGCCTCGCATGCGTGTCGCGATACTGGATGACGAACCTGCGGAACTGGCGCGGGTGGAACAGACACTGCGAGAGATTCCCGGCCCCGGCGAACAGCCCTGGACCTTGCACAGCTTCGAGCGCGGAGAAGACCTGCTGCGCCAGTTGCGCCGGGAAACCTTCGACCTGCTGATCCTCGACTGGCAAGTGCCGGACCTCAGCGGCCTGTCCCTGTTGCGCTGGACCCGGGAACACATGGATTCGCCGCCCGCGGCCATCATGCTCACCAGCCGCGATGCCGAGAGCGATATCGTCCAGGCCCTGAACACCGGTGCCGACGACTACCTGAGCAAGCCGTTTCGCCCCAACGAACTCAAGGCCCGGGTCAACGCGGTACTGCGCCGCCATGGCTTGCAGCGCAACCACAGCGAAGAAGTGCAGAGTTTCAACGACCTGAGCTTCGATGATGCGGAACTGACCGTCACCCGCGCCGGCGCTCCCATCAGCCTTACCGAGCGCGAGTACCGCCTGGCCCGCTGCCTGTTCGCCAACCTGGGCCGGCCGCTGTCCCGGGAATACCTGTACGAACGGTTCTGGACCCATGAGGAAATCGTTTCCTCACGGCCCCTGGATACCCACATCTACCGCTTGCGCAACAAACTCGGGCTGACCGCGGATCGCGGCTGGCAACTGTTGACGATCTACGGCTATGGCTACCGCCTGGAAAGTGTCGCGTCGCCTGAAGAACAGGGCAGCTGACTGCTTGCCTTCAAAAGCGGCTTGATATCATTCCGAGTCCCGCCAGACATCTTCATAGCCGGCGCGGTCGATGATGAAACGCGTCCCGCTCGGCAGGTAAAGGTAATCGATAACCTCCGGCAACAGCTCGAGCAAATGCTCGGTGCACAGAGGCTGGTAGAAATCCACCGCAGTGGAATGTTCGCCGCAGTGGATAAACCAACTGACCGTGCCGTTTTCCGGCAACTCGACCCGGGTGCCATAGATGGGCGATTGCGCAAGCGAGCCTATGGCCAGTGCAATCATCGGCTCAGGGGCCTGGGGAGCAAGGTCGTAGCGTTCACAGATAAGCTGCTGTCTTTCGTTCATAGGGCCAGCCACCAATCGAGCAGGGTCTCGTCATCGGTGTCATCGAGGTTTTTATAGATGTTGGCGTAGTACCACTCGCTGCCCGTGGTCTCGCGAAAGCGGTTGAAGAACAGGGCGATGTTGTCCATGCCGTTTCGCGCCGGCACCGACAATGTCAGATTGCCCTTGTAGCGCCCGTCAAGCATGCCACCCAATTCGCTCGCCACATCCGCCGCCAGGGCAATGATGTGTTCTTCAGGGATGTGATCCGAATAGATATGGATGCAGAAGTTGCCGCCACGCTTGAGCACCACGGCGGGGGCCTGCGGATCCTTGATCGAGATGATATCGCCCTTGGCCAGGTTCAGCGCCAGCCCTGGTGAGTAGAGAATCTCGTAACTGTCCTCATCAATGCGCCGGACATGCAGCGGCTCATAGACCGGGCCGCGGCTGTTCTGCCCCGCGACAACCCGAATCGATATTTCCTGGTTTTCATCATCCATAACCCATTTCCGTGCGATTGCTGTTTCTACAAAGGGTGAAATGAGCCGAACCGGCTCAGCCGCGTAGCGGGGTCAACCGATCGATAAACACATCTCGAACGCGCCAGTTCAATGGCCGGATCGTCTCGCAGCTCAGGTGCCAGCACAGCACCTAGTGATCCCGCCAGGTGACGCACTCAAGTGAGGCCAGTGAAGAGCACTCGCTCAGGCGCGCAGGCTCAATGGCCTCGTGCTGTAAACAGGCATCTTCATAGGCGACATATTGGTCGTCGGTGATGGAGGCCAGGTATTGGTCGATTGCGCAAAAACTGACCTCGGGCGCGATGTCCACAGTGAACAGCGACAGGCCCCGGGTAACCGTGCACCTGGCGCCGAGGCTGCGCAGGTGCTGCACAATCCCCGAGCGCTCTGACTCGCGCTCGGCAAAAACCCGCAGCGTCGAGTGCCCGGATTGTCGCACCACGCGAGTCGCGATCCGCTCATGGGCATCGGCGCGAGTCAGCACCCAGTCCCCCTTGCTCACGCCATAGAGATAGTAGGGCGTGTTATCCAACTGGTAGACATCTGCCCCCCGCTGAACGCCCCACATCGACTCATACTCCACCGGTGGATAACCGTCAGCGTCGACGGTGAGCTTGAAAATGATCTTGTGAAACTGTGCTGTCGAGGTATCCATTCCATCTCACCGAGGCGCCGCCATGGGCCTCACAAACTGCCCGTAAAAGAAGTTTTCCTCGAAGGAAAATATGACCTCCGCACGGCCCCCGAAGGGGAAGCGTGCTTCATCGAATAGGTGGCTGCTTGTACCTGCCAAGGTCAACGTCCTTATTGTCCAGTTAACCTTCCACTTCCCAGGCCAGATCGGGATCAGCCGAGCCATAGGCCGAGAAATAAGCCAGGGCCTGTCTCGCTCGCTCTTTAGCCACACACTGATAGCGAGGGTAACTACCGGACTGGCCGCCCGCGACCAACTCAACCCGCTGATCATCAGGGGTGTCTGCGCTGAGCAGGGTCTGCAACGACTGGTCGACGTCCTGGGCGATAAAGACCACATACTGATCGGCCGCACCGCCCCCGATATGCATCAGGGTCTGATCACTGAAGAAAAAAACCGTCGAGCTGAAAGCCTTTCCGTCCAGGCGGTTGAACGCGGACAACACCTGCATCGAGTCGGGGTTTAACCACTCATGGGTGTGACAACGATTACCGGCATATTCATCTTCAACAATTTTCTTGAGCATTTGCCATGACTGCCTTGTCCGGATAAAAACGTAAATCGTTATGGATGAGGGATTGAACAATCTGCCAATAAAAAAGGCCAACGCAAGCGTCGGCCTTTTTATTTTCAGCTGTGTCGCTGGATCAGAAGTCCAGGTTGGACACCGCCAGGGCGTTGCTTTCGATGAAGTCGCGACGAGGCTCGACCGCATCACCCATCAGGGTGTTGAAGATCTGGTCGGCGCCAATGGCGTCTTCGATGGTCACCTTGAGCATGCGGCGCATGCTTGGGTCCATGGTGGTTTCCCACAGCTGGTCAGGGTTCATCTCGCCCAGACCTTTGTATCGCTGGATGGTGTGGCGCTTGGTGCTTTCCGCCATCAGCCAGTCCAGGGCCTCCTTGAACTCGGTTACGGCTTTCTTGCGTTCGCCGCGCTGAACATAAGCGCCTTCGTCCAGCAGGGTGCTCAGTTGAGCGCCGAGGGAGACGACGGTCTTGTAGTCGTTGCTGCCGAAGAAGTCGCGGTTGAAGGTGACGTAGTTGGACAGGCCGTGGGAGATCAGCTCGACCTCTGGCAGCCACACATTGCGTTCACGGTCTTCGCGCAGGCTGGCCTTGTAGACCAGGCCGGACTTCTCGGAAGTGCGCAGGCGGGCGTCGTACTTGGCCAGCCAATCCTGCATGGCGGCGTGGTCGGACAGTTGCTCCATGGTCACGGCCGGCAGGTAGATGAAGTGCTCGGTCAGCTCCTGCGGGTACAGGCGCGACAGGCGCTTGAGGGTCTTCATCACCATGCGGAAGTCGTTGACCAGGCGCTCCAGCGCCTCGCCGGAGATCCCGGGGGCTTCTTCGTTCAAGTGCAGGCTGGCATCTTCCAGAGCCGACTGGGTCATGTAGTCTTCCATGGCGTCGTCGTCTTTGATGTATTGCTCTTGCTTGCCTTTCTTGACCTTGTACAGCGGCGGCTGGGCGATGTAGATGTAGCCGCGCTCGATCAGCTCCGGCAACTGACGGAAGAAGAAGGTCAGCAGCAGGGTACGGATGTGCGAACCGTCGACGTCAGCATCGGTCATGATGATGATGTTGTGATAACGCAGCTTGTCGATGTTGTACTCTTCACGGCCGATGCCGCAGCCCAGCGCGGTGATCAGGGTGCCCACCTCTTGCGAGGAGATCATCTTGTCGAAGCGTGCCTTCTCGACGTTGAGGATCTTGCCCTTGAGCGGCAGGATCGCCTGGGTCTTGCGGTTGCGGCCCTGCTTGGCGGAACCGCCAGCAGAGTCACCTTCCACCAGGTAGAGTTCGGACAGGGCCGGATCCTTTTCCTGGCAGTCCGCCAGTTTACCCGGCAGGCCGGCGATATCCAGCGCGCCTTTGCGGCGAGTCATTTCACGGGCTTTCCGCGCCGCTTCACGAGCGCGGGCAGCGTCGATCATCTTGCCCACCACCAACTTGGCTTCGTTGGGGTTTTCCAGCAGGAAGTCGGAGAAGTACTTGCCCATTTCCTGTTCGACCGCGGTCTTCACTTCGGAAGAAACCAGCTTGTCCTTGGTCTGGGAGCTGAACTTCGGATCCGGCACCTTCACCGAGATGATCGCGGTCAGGCCTTCACGAGCGTCGTCACCAGTGGTGGCGACCTTGTGTTTCTTGGCCAGGCCTTCCTGCTCGATGTAGTTGTTCAGGTTACGGGTCAGGGCCGAACGGAAGCCCACCAGGTGGGTACCGCCGTCGCGCTGAGGAATGTTGTTGGTGAAGCACAACAGGTTCTCGTTGAAGCTGTCGTTCCACTGCAAGGCGATTTCCACGCCGATGCCGTCTTCACGCTGGATGTTGAAGTGGAACACCTGGTTGACCGCAGTCTTGTTGGTGTTCAGGTATTCAACGAATGCCCGCAGGCCGCCTTCGTACTTGAACAGCTCTTCCTTGCCGCTGCGCTCGTCCTTGAGGACGATGCCGACACCGGAGTTGAGGAAGGACAGTTCACGGATCCGCTTGGCCAGGACGTCCCAGCTGAAGTGGATGTTCTTGAAGGTTTCAGCCGAAGGCTTGAAGTGGATCTGGGTACCGGTGGTTTCGCTGTCACCAACGATTTTCATCCGCTCTTGCGGAACACCGTGGACATAGGTCTGTTCCCAGATCTTGCCGCTACGGCGCACGGTGAGGATCAGCTCCTCGGACAGGGCGTTCACTACCGATACACCTACGCCGTGCAGACCGCCGGAGACCTTGTAGGAGTTGTCGTCGAACTTACCGCCGGCGTGGAGCACGGTCATGATGACCTCTGCCGCCGAAACGCCTTCTTCTTTATGCACATCTACCGGGATGCCGCGACCATTGTCGCGCACGGTGATGGATTCATCCGGGTGGATGATGATGCTGATGTCGTCGCAATGGCCGGCCAGCGCTTCGTCGATGGAGTTATCGACCACCTCGAACACCATGTGGTGCAGACCGCTGCCGTCATCGGTGTCGCCAATGTACATACCGGGACGTTTGCGTACGGCATCCAAACCTTTCAGCACCTTGATGCTGGTCGAGTCGTACGTATTTTCTTCGCTCATGCCTTCACTCCCGATGGTCGTGGGTCTGGGTGATACGGCCTTGTTCCACGTGGAACAAAGCGACTGGCGTTTCCGTCTGCCAGCCTTCCCTCAATAATTCGTGGTCTACACAGGTGATAAACACCTGGCAGCGTAAGTCTTCCAACAAGCGACAAAGTGCGCGGCGATGCTGCTCGTCCAGCTCGGACGGCAAGTCATCCACCAGATAAATACACTGACCGCGGCGAGCCTGGCTCACCAGGTGCCCCTGGGCAATGCGCAAGGCACAGACCACCAACTTCTGCTGGCCACGGGACAAGATGTCCGCGGCGTTGTGTCCGCCTAAGCGCAGACGCAAATCAGCACGTTGTGGGCCGGCCTGGGTATGACCCATTTGCTGGTCACGGTGGAGGGCGGTCGCGAGCACTTCACTGAGCTCCCGGTCCTTGTCCCAACCACGGTAATAGCTAAGCGTCAGGCCCTCGAGCTGCAACAGTTCGCCCAAGGTCCGCTCAAAGACTGGTTTCAAGGCTTTGATATAAGCGCGGCGGTATTCATCGATTTCAGCGCTGGCCTGACACAGTTCCCGGTCCCAGGCCGCTTGCGAAGCGGCGTCAAGTGTACCATGCCGCAGCCATGAGTTCCGCTGCCGCAGGGCCTTCTGCAAGCGCTGCCAGGTGGACATGAAGCGTGGTTCCACATGGAACACTCCCCAATCCAGGAACTGCCGACGGATCTTCGGTGCGCCCTCCAGCAGGCGGAAGCTGTCCGGGTTGATCAACTGCAGCGGCAGGATCTCGGCCAACTGCGCCGCGCTGCGGGCATTCTGACCGTCGATGCGGATCTGGAATTCCCCCTGGCGATCACGGGATATCCCCAGGCTGCTATGGCCGCCCTCGGCCAACTCCACCTGGCCGAACACCGTGCAAGCCAGCTGCTCGTACTGGATCACCGGCAACAGGCGGGCACTGCGGAACGAGCGGGCAAGCCCCAGCAGGTGGATGGCTTCCAGCACACTGGTCTTGCCACTGCCGTTGGCGCCGTAGAGAAGGTTGATGCGGGGGGAGGGGGAGAAGGTCACCGGGTGCAGATTGCGCACCGCGGTGACCGAGACGCGACTGAGGGACATCTAGCTTCTGCTGAGCATGATTACAGGCGCATCGGCATGACAACGTAAGCCGAGTCGTCGTTGTCGGATTCCTGCACCAGCGCACTGCTGTTGGAATCGGACAGGATCAGGCGAACCTGTTCGGTGGTCATCACGCCCAGAACGTCCAGCAGGTAGCTGACGTTGAAGCCGATTTCCAGGGAACCGCCGTTGTATTCCACGCCCACTTCTTCTTCCGCTTCTTCCTGCTCCGGGTTGTTGGCCTGGATCTTCAGCTGACCATTGGCCAGTTGCAGACGGATGCCGCGGTACTTCTCGTTGGACAGGATCGCGGTACGGCTGAAGGCTTCGCGCAGCGCCTGGCGATCACCCAGTACCAGCTTGTCACCGCCTTTTGGCAGCACGCGCTCGTAATCCGGGAACTTGCCGTCCACCAGCTTGGAGGTGAAGGTGAATTCGCCGGTGGTGGCACGAATGTGGTGCTGGCCCAGGACAATGCTGACGTTGCCATCGGGCTCGGTGAGCAGGCGCGCCAGTTCCAGGATGCCTTTGCGCGGCACGATCACCTGGTGGCGATCCGGCTGGCCGATGTCCGCCTGCATCGAGCACATGGCCAGACGGTGACCGTCGGTGGCCACGGCGCGGATGATCCCGGCGGACACTTCCAGCAGCATGCCATTGAGGTAGTAGCGCACATCCTGCTGGGCCATGGCGAAGCTGGTGCGTTCGATCAGGCGGCGCAGTCGGCTCTGCTCCAGCTGGCAGGTCAACGAGCCCGGGCCTTCTTCCACAGTCGGGAAGTCGTTGGCCGGCAGGGTCGACAGGGTGAAGCGGCTACGCCCGGCCTTCACCACCAGCTTCTGCTCGTCGACCTTGATGTCGATCAGGGCATCGTTGGGCAGGCTCTTGCAGATGTCCATCAGCTTGCGCGCGGGAACGGTGATTTCCCCCGGCTCGGCTGGCTCTTCAAGTTGCACACGACCGACCAGCTCGACTTCCAGGTCGGTACCGGTCAGCGAAAGTTGCTGGCCTTCGACAACCAGCAGCACGTTGGAAAGCACCGGCAAGGTCTGGCGGCGTTCGACGACGCCGGCGACCAGTTGCAGGGGTTTCAACAGGGCTTCGCGTTGAATGGTGAAATGCATGGTCTAGTCCCTTGCCTTAATAAGCTGCGTTGGAGTCATCAAGTGGTCAGAGTACGCAGCAGGTTCTTGTAGTCCTCGCGGATGTCCGCGTCGGATTCCTTAAGTTCATTGATCTTGCGGCAGGCGTGCAGAACCGTGGTGTGGTCGCGACCGCCGAACACATCGCCGATTTCCGGCAGGCTGTGGTTGGTCAGTTCCTTGGACAGGGCCATGGCCACCTGACGCGGGCGGGCCACCGAACGGGAACGCCGCTTGGACAGCAGATCGGAAATCTTGATCTTGTAGTACTCGGCGACGGTGCGCTGGATGTTATCCACAGACACCAGCTTGTCCTGCAGCGCCAGCAGGTCCTTCAAGGATTCGCGAATCAGCTCGATGGTGATATCGCGGCCCATGAAGTGCGAATGGGCGATGACCCGTTTCAGGGCACCTTCCAGTTCACGGACGTTGGAGCGAATGCGCTGGGCAATGAAGAACGCTGCATCATGAGGCAGCTCGACCTTGGCCTGGTCGGCCTTCTTCATCAGGATCGCCACCCGGGTTTCCAGCTCAGGCGGTTCGACGGCCACCGTCAGACCCCAGCCGAAACGCGACTTGAGGCGCTCTTCCAGGCCTTCGATCTCCTTCGGGTAGCGGTCGCTGGTGAGAATCACCTGCTGGCCGCCTTCGAGGAGGGCGTTGAAGGTGTGGAAGAACTCCTCCTGGGAACGTTCCTTGCGGGCGAAGAATTGAATGTCATCGATCAGCAGCGCATCGACCGAACGGTAGAAACGCTTGAATTCATTGATGGCGTTGAGCTGCAACGCCTTGACCATGTCCGCCACGAATCGCTCGGAATGCAGGTACACGACCTTGGCATTCGGGTTCTTCTTTAATAGGTGGTTACCCACAGCGTGCATCAAGTGGGTCTTACCCAGGCCGACGCCGCCATAAAGGAACAGCGGGTTGTAGCCATGCTTGGGGTTGTCCGCCACCTGCCAGGCCGCCGCGCGGGCCAGCTGGTTGGATTTACCCTCGACGAAATTCTCAAAGGTGAAAGTGCGGTTCAGGTAGCTGGTGTGCTTGAGCGCGCCTTCTACCTGGACAGTACGCTGTTCGGCGCGTACCGGTGCCTGCTGCGAGCTGGCGCCCGCCATCGGGTCGAAGCTGTCACGAGAGGGTTCTTCGCTGACTTCGGCAGCCTTCTGCGCGGCGGCTTTCTTGGCCGGGGCAGAAGTGGGTGCCGGAGCGGGCGCGGGAGCAGCAGCCGGGGCAGCATTGGCTGCTGCGGCTTGCAGGGCTTGCGAAGCGGCAGCGGCCAGTGGCGCGTTAGGTGCGGCGCGAGGCGCCGAACTGCGTTTGCTGCCTATTAATAAGGAAAGAACCGGTGCCATGCCGTTGCCGTGTTCATCCAGCAGCTCGAGCACACGCCCCAGGTACTTTTCATTGACCCAATCGAGAACAAAACGATTCGGTGCGTATACACGCAACTCGTCGCCTTCGGCTTCGACCTGTAGCGGACGGATCCAAGTGTTGAATTGCTGGGCAGGCAGCTCATCACGCAGAAGCTCCACGCACTGCTGCCAAAGTTCCACTGACACGGATATCCCCTAAGTTGAAAGCCGGTGAGGCAAAAACAAGCGGCCATTGTAGCGATCAGCCGCCCACTTATCCACATGTAGCGTGTCCTCAGGACACTAAGAATCAACGCCTTACCCCGAATAAACACGACCAGCGGTATGTGCATAAGCTCTGTGGATAACCCCACTTGAGGCCATTGCACAACTCGGGGCGAAACTCTGTGGGTAACTCGCCTGTGGATAACCGACGGTTCCACACACAGGTTTTCCGATGGCGCAGCACAGGCAGGACACCGTTTCTCAACCGTGTTGTCATTCTCTGTACAGTACGGACTAGAAGGGCTTGAGTCAGTTATCCACAGATAAGGCCGCCCCTAGTCTTTATAAGCTTTACAGAAAAGCTTTAAATACTTTCCTTCTTTATTTTTATATCTAGCCGACCCTGGCTCACAACCCCGTACCCGGACATACATAGATAAAGGAAAAGCTGGTTGGAAATTGACCTAGAGGCTTGCTTTCTCTAGAATCGCCGATCTCTTAAAACGGGGGCCATTCCGGCCCGTTGTGGACGAACCAGGTAACACGACATGAAACGTACTTTCCAACCAAGCACTATCAAACGCGCTCGTACCCACGGTTTCCGTGCTCGCATGGCTACCAAGAACGGTCGTGCCGTCCTGTCGCGTCGTCGCGCCAAAGGTCGTGCGCGTCTGGCAGTTTGATAATCCGGCACTGGAGGTGAGTCAGGACTTCAGTCGGGAAAAGCGTCTGCTTACTCCCCGGCACTTCAAGGCGGTCTTTGACTCCCCTACCGGCAAGGTTCCGGGGAAAAATCTCCTGCTCCTTGCGCGCAACAACGATCTTGATCATCCCCGTCTGGGGCTCGTGATCGGGAAAAAGAGCGTAAAACTCTCCGTTGAGCGCAATCGCCTCAAGCGTCTGATGCGCGAATCGTTTCGTCTCCACCAGGACTCACTGGTCGGATGGGATATCGTTATCGTCGCGCGCAAAGGTTTGGGCGATGTAGAAAACCCCGAATTGATTCAGCATTTCGGCAAACTCTGGAAACGCCTGGCCCGCAACAAGCCGGTACCAGCAGCAAACTCCGAAACTGTAGGGGTAGACAGTCCCGATGCGTAAACTGGCACTCGTTCCGATCCAGTTTTACCGCTATGCCATTAGTCCTCTGATGGCCAATCACTGTCGTTTCTACCCCAGTTGTTCCTGCTACGCGTTGGAAGCCATCGAAAATCATGGCCTTCTGCGCGGTGGCTGGCTGACCTTTCGTCGTTTAGGTCGCTGTCATCCGTGGAATCCCGGTGGTTATGACCCGGTTCCACCTATCCCTACCTCCCGTTCTTCTTCGATGGCCGAGTAATCATGGATATCAAACGCACGATCCTGATCGTCGCCCTGGCAATCGTGTCCTATGTCATGGTTCTTAAATGGAACCAGGATTATGGCCAAGCTGCCCTGCCGACTCAGAATGTTGCTTCCAGCACGACCGCCCCGGGCTTGCCGGATGCGCCAACAGGCACTTCCGCTGCCAACGACGACATTCCGCGCGCGGCAAGCGACACCACCGCACCCGCTGAAGCGCCTGTAGCGGCAAGCAAAGATCTCATTCAGATCAAAACGGATGTGCTCGACCTGGCTGTCGATCCACAAGGTGGGGATATCGCGCAACTGCGTTTGCCACTGTATCCACGTCGTCAGGACCACCCGGAAATCCCGTTCCAGCTGTTCGATAACGGCAACGAGCGGACTTATCTGGCACAAAGTGGCCTGATTGGCAGCAACGGCCCGGACGCAAGCCCGGCCGGTCGCCCGATCTACTCGGCCGAGAAGAAAAGTTATCAACTGGCTGACGGTCAGGACCAATTGGTGGTGGACCTGAAGTTCAGCAAGGACGGCGTCAACTACATCAAGCGCTTCACCCTGAAGCGTGGCCTGTATGACATCACCGTTTCCTACCTGATCGACAACGAAAGCGCGCAGCCCTGGACCGGTGCGATGTTCGCCCAGCTCAAGCGCGACGCCAGTTCCGATCCATCCTCCAGCACCGCCACCGGCACCGCGACTTACTTGGGCGCCGCCCTGTGGACAAGTTCCGAGCCGTACAAAAAAGTGTCCATGAAAGACATGGACAAGGTGAACGAGGACAAATCCAAGGCACCCATCACTGAAAATGTTCAGGGTGGTTGGGTTGCCTGGCTGCAGCACTACTTCGTGACCGCCTGGATTCCGCCAAAAGGCGAGAACAACCAGGTTCTGGCGCGTAAAGACAGCAAAGGCAACTACATCATCGGCTACACCGGCCCTTCGATGACCGTTGCTCCGGGTGCCAAGGCTGAAACCAGCGCCATTCTGTACGCCGGCCCGAAAAGCCAGGCCGTGCTGAAAGAGTTGTCCCCAGGTCTGGAACTGACCGTGGACTACGGTTTCCTATGGTTCATTGCCCAGCCGATCTTCTGGCTGCTGCAACATATCCACAGCCTGGTGGGTAACTGGGGCTGGTCGATCATCTTCCTGACCATGCTGATCAAGGGGATCTTCTTCCCACTGTCGGCTGCCAGCTACAAGTCCATGGCACGCATGCGTGCAGTGGCTCCGAAACTGGCCGCGCTGAAGGAAAAATTCGGCGACGATCGTCAGAAAATGTCCCAGGCGATGATGGAGCTGTACAAGAAAGAGAAGATCAATCCGCTGGGTGGCTGCTTGCCGATCCTGGTGCAGATGCCGGTCTTCCTGTCCCTGTACTGGGTACTCCTGGAAAGCGTGGAAATGCGCCAGGCACCGTTCATGCTGTGGATTACCGACCTGTCGATCAAGGATCCGTTCTTTATCCTGCCGATCATCATGGGCGCCACCATGTTCATCCAGCAGCAGCTGAACCCGACGCCTCCGGATCCGATGCAGGCCAAGGTGATGAAAATGATGCCGATCATCTTCACCTTCTTCTTCCTGTGGTTCCCGGCGGGTCTGGTGCTGTACTGGGTAGTGAACAACTGCCTGTCGATCGCTCAACAGTGGTACATCACTCGTAAGATCGAAGCGGCTACCAAGAAAGCAGCTGCCTGACCTACGCTGTGGATAACCACACAAGACGCCCCCTAGTGGGGCGTTTTGCTATCTGTCACTTTTGTCTGGATGTCGGGTTATGAATGTCCCTCGTGAAACCATCGCTGCCATTGCTACCGCCCAGGGCCGCGGCGGCGTGGGTATCGTACGGATTTCCGGGCCCCTGGCGGGCGCGGCAGCCAAAGCCATCAGCGGCCGTGAGCTGAAGCCGCGGTTTGCCCATTACGGGCCGTTTCTCAGTGAGCAAGAAGAAGTCCTGGATGAGGGGATTGCCCTGTATTTCCCCGGGCCGAACTCCTTCACCGGCGAAGACGTGCTGGAACTGCAGGGCCACGGCGGCCCGATTGTTCTCGACATGCTGCTGCAGCGCTGCCTGGAACTGGGCTGCCGCCTGGCTCGGCCGGGAGAATTCAGCGAGCGTGCGTTCCTCAACGACAAACTGGACCTGGCCCAGGCCGAAGCCATTGCCGACCTGATCGAGGCCAGTTCGGCACAGGCTGCGCGCAATGCCCTGCGTTCGTTGCAAGGGGCGTTCTCCCAGCGTGTGCATAACTTGACCGAGCAACTGATCGCCCTGCGGATCTATGTCGAAGCGGCGATCGATTTTCCCGAGGAAGAAATCGACTTCCTTGCCGATGGCCATGTGTTGAGCATGCTCGATGCAGTGCGTGACGAGTTATCCACAGTACTGCGTGAAGCCGGACAGGGCGCCTTGCTGCGCGATGGCATGACCGTGGTGATCGCCGGGCGCCCAAATGCCGGCAAATCCAGCCTGCTCAACGCCCTGGCTGGGCGCGAGGCTGCCATCGTCACCGATATCGCCGGCACCACTCGGGACATCCTGCGCGAACATATCCACATCGACGGCATGCCGTTGCACGTGGTGGACACCGCAGGGCTGCGGGACACCGAGGACCAGGTGGAAAAGATCGGAGTCGAACGGGCCCTCAAGGCCATCAGCGAGGCCGACCGGGTGTTGCTGGTGGTGGACGCCACCGCGGCGGAAGCAGCGGACCCCTTCGCCCTGTGGCCGGAGTTTCTCGAACAGCGACCAGACCCGGCCAAGGTCACGCTGATTCGCAACAAGGCCGATCTGACCGGTGAACCCATTGCCCTGGAAACCTGTGACGATGGCCATGTCACCATCAGCCTCAGTGCCATGGCCGCGGGCAGCGGGCTGGAACTGCTGCGTGACCACCTGAAAGCCTGCATGGGCTATGAACAGACGTCCGAAAGCAGCTTCAGTGCGCGCCGCCGGCACTTGGAGGCATTGCGCTACGCCAGTGCCGCCCTGGAACATGGCCGGGCACAGTTGACCCTGGCAGGTGCCGGCGAACTGCTGGCCGAGGACTTGCGCCAGGCCCAGCAATCGCTGGGGGAAATCACCGGGGCCTTCAGTTCCGATGACCTGCTGGGGCGGATCTTCTCCAGCTTCTGCATCGGCAAGTAATCATCCTTCCGAGCAAGCGCCTGTGGACAACTCCCTCCGGGATACCGTCTGCGGGCGTTACCTTTATCCCCCATCCAAGCCCGCTGCGACATTGAGTAACAGCGCCTGCCTGAAAATCAGCGCTTTATCCCCCGGTTAATCAGCCGATAGCCGTCATATCGCAGAAGTTCGCGTAAACGCCGACTTGGTTCCCTATTTGCATCCATTTCTTGTACAGGTTTATACATCTCGGGAAATTCCCCGGCATGCGTCGCCTGGGCCGACGGTTGGAAGCCGGCTGGTCTTCATGAACCTGCATTCAAGGAGCTGAAATGGCTGACGCGGGCACTGTTCTACAGCGTGGCCTGAGCACCCGGCACATCCGCTTCATCGCCCTGGGCTCTGCCATTGGCACAGGCTTGTTCTACGGTTCGGCGGCCGCCATTCAACGGGCGGGGCCTTCGGTCCTGCTGGCCTATCTGATTGGCGGCGCAGCCATCTACCTGACCATGCGCGCCCTAGGAGAGATGGCAGTCAGGACTCCTGTTTCAGGCTCTTTCGGACATTACGCCAGCAGTTATCTGGGACGTTTTGCGGGGTTTCTCACCGGTTGGAGCTACGCCTTTTCCATGCTCATGGTGTGCTTGGCTGACGTCACCGCATTCGGCGTCTACATGGGCCTGTGGTTTCCCGATACTCCCCGCTGGATCTGGGTGCTGAGCATTGTCCTGGGCATTGGCGCCTTGAACCTGTGCAGCGTAAAGGTGTTCGGCGAGCTGGAGTTCTGGCTGTCGCTGCTCAAGGTTGGCGCCATTGTGGCCATGATCGTCGGCGGCTTTACCCTGCTGTTCTTCGGCATCCAGCTTGGGGAGGAACAAAGCCGGGGAGGGCTGGCCAATCTCTGGGAATATGGCGGCTTTTTCCCTAATGGCGTGGAGGGCATGATCGCCTCCTTCACCATCGTCATGTTCGCCTTTGGTGGAATCGAAGTCATCGGCATCACCGCCGGCGAGGCCAAGGACCCGCAGCGCATGATCCCCAAGGCCATCAACTCGGTACCGCTGCGGATCCTGATCTTCTACGTACTGACCTTGCTGATTCTGTTGACCCTGGCTCCCTGGTCGAGCATCGGTAGCCATGGCAGCCCGTTCGTGCAGATCTTCAGCAGCCTGGGGATCAGTTCGGCGGCCACGGTGCTGAATATCGTAGTGATTTCCGCCGTGGTCTCGGCCATCAACAGCGATATCTTCAGTGCCGGGCGAATGATGTATGGCATGGCGGCGATCGGGCAGGCGCCGGCAGTGTTCGCCAGGACCTCCCGCTTCGGCGTGCCCTGGATGACGGTGTTGGTCATGTCGGTGGCGTTGCTGCTGGGGGTGCTGCTCAACTACTGGATCCCGCAGGAACTGTTCCTGATCTTTGCCTCGCTGGTGACCTTTTCCGTGGTCTGGGTCTGGCTGATGATCCTGCTGTCACAAATGGCCATGCGTCGTGGCATGAGTGCCCAGGAAATCGACGAACTGAAGTTTCCGGTACCCCTGGGCGCAGCGGGTCAGGCCTGTGCCGTGGTTTTCATGTTGTTCATCTTCGGTGTGCTGGGCGCATTTGCCGATACGCGCCTGGCACTGTATGTGGGGCTGGGCTGGTTGGCGCTGCTGTCGCTGGCCTATTGGATATGGATCAAACCGGATACCACCGGCTCGGCCGCCGCCGAGCCCGGTATCGGAACTCAGGAAAAGGGATAACCCATGGGATCGTTCGAGTTGCCGCCTACAACCATTGAAGCCTTTCAGCGCGATGGCGCTGTGTGCATTCGCCAACTGTTCAGCAGCGATGAAGTCGGCCTGCTGGAGCGGGGGATCGAGCACAACCTGGCGTTTCCCAGCGAACGGGCCAAGGTCGCCAGCCGTCCGGACGACCCTGGCTGGTTCTTCGAGGACTTCTGCAACTGGCAAGAGAACCCGGCCTATCGGCAGTTCATCTTCCAGAGCCGGGTTGGCCACGTGGCTGCGCAACTGATGGGCAGCGATCAGGCTCGCCTGTATCACGACCACCTGCTGGTCAAGGAACCCAATACCCGGCAACGCACGCCCTGGCACCAGGACCAGCCGTACTACAACGTCGAAGGCCGGCAGAACTGCAGCATGTGGATGCCGGTGGACCCGGTGGCCCGGGAATCGACCCTGGAGTTCATTGCCGGCTCGCACCTGGGGCCCTGGCTGATGCCGCGAACCTTTCTCGACAACCAGGCCAGGTGGTTCCCCGAGGGCAGCCTGGCTGATCTTCCGGACATCGAGGCCGATCGTTCAGCATGGAACATTCTGGGCTGGGAACTGCAGCCCGGCGACGCAGTGTTTTTCCACATGCTGACCCTGCATGGGGCCGGCGGTGTAGGCGGAAATAGACGACGGCGGGCATTTTCCCTGCGTTTTCTCGGAGAAGACATGCGCCATGCCCCGAGACCATGGCGAACCTCACCGGAATTCCCCGGCCTGGTCGAACAGTTGGCCGCCGGCGCCGCTCTGGAACATGAGCTGTTTCCACGTTTGTGGCCTCGCGACCTGGCCTGAACGGGCATTTATCCACCGGCAGGTCGCGCTCGCGGCCTGTCTTTTCGCGTTATCCAGCTTCCATTTTCGTTCTTTGCCCTGGGCGAAGGGGGGTAGCTGTGGGCGTCTATCAGTGGAAAGCAGGTTTTTCTGTGGATTAAGCCCTGTGAATAACTGCCCTTCAGCTCAGTTGATAACCGGGCTCCAAAACTGAGGAAAACCACCCCTGTGGATAACCACCCCATTCATCCACAGGCTTAAACCGGTTATCCAAGGGCCTCATGGCTACCTAATCACAGAGTTTAAAATCTCTGTACACAAGCTAAATAGCGGTGTGTAGCGATCTATCCACAGATAGGGTGGTGTATAAGAATAAACATAAAAACAAGGTTTTAATAAATCTCTCTCTTTTAATTTCTATTGTCCGCCAGTCATCCACAGCTGGTTAAATTTTGTGCAAAGGGTTCTTTAGAAAGGTCGAAGTCCCTATACTTGCCGCCTTGGTCCAAAAACCAACCCGACAACTACTCCTAATTACTCCTACTTGAAGCAGGCACGAGGTGCGTGGTGGATTTCCCTTCCCGTTTTGAAGTGATCGTCATCGGCGGCGGTCATGCCGGTACCGAGGCAGCACTTGCATCAGCACGCATGGGGGCAAAAACCCTGTTGCTGACGCATAACGTGGAAACCCTCGGTGCCATGAGCTGCAATCCCGCGATCGGCGGCATTGGCAAGAGCCACCTGGTCAAGGAAATCGATGCCCTGGGCGGCGCGATGGCCATGGCTACTGATAAGGGCGGCATCCAGTTTCGCGTGTTGAACAGCCGCAAAGGCCCAGCCGTGCGCGCTACCCGCGCCCAGGCCGACCGTATTCTGTATAAGGCAGCTGTTCGCGAGATTCTGGAAAACCAGCCCAACCTGTGGATATTTCAACAGGCGGCTGACGACCTGATCGTTGAACAGGATCAGGTCCGTGGTGTTGTGACCCAGATGGGCCTGCGTTTCTTCGCCGAATCCGTGGTGTTGACCACCGGTACCTTCCTCGGCGGACTTATCCACATCGGTATGCAGAACTACTCCGGCGGTCGTGCTGGTGATCCGCCCTCGATTGCCCTGGCGCAACGACTTCGGGAACTGCCTCTGCGTGTCGGCCGCCTGAAAACCGGCACACCGCCGCGTATTGATGGCCGTTCTGTGGATTTCTCGGTAATGACCGAGCAACCTGGCGATACCCCGATTCCCGTGATGTCGTTCCTGGGGTCGAAAGAGCAGCATCCACCGCAAGTCAGTTGCTGGATTACCCACACCAACGCCCGCACCCACGAAATCATTGCTTCGAACCTCGACCGTTCGCCGATGTACTCCGGGGTGATCGAAGGTATTGGCCCGCGTTACTGCCCGTCGATCGAAGACAAGATCCATCGCTTTGCCGACAAGGAAAGCCACCAGGTCTTCATCGAGCCCGAAGGCCTGACTACCCACGAGCTGTACCCGAACGGGATATCCACCTCCCTGCCATTCGACGTGCAACTGCAGATCGTGCAGTCGATTCGCGGCATGGAAAACGCCCATATCGTGCGCCCGGGCTATGCCATCGAGTACGACTACTTCGACCCGCGGGACTTGAAGTACAGCCTGGAAACCAAAGTCATCGGTGGCCTGTTCTTCGCAGGCCAGATCAATGGCACCACCGGCTATGAAGAAGCCGGTGCCCAAGGTTTGCTGGCCGGGGCCAACGCGGCACTGCGTGCTCAGGGCAAAGACAGCTGGTGCCCGCGTCGCGACGAGGCCTATATCGGGGTACTGGTGGATGACCTGATTACCCTGGGCACCCAGGAACCGTACCGGATGTTCACCTCCCGGGCGGAATACCGCTTGATCCTGCGTGAAGACAACGCCGACCTGCGTCTGACCGAAAAAGGTCGCGAACTGGGGCTGGTGGATGACGTGCGCTGGGCCGCTTTCTGCAAGAAACGCGAAGGCATTGCCCAGGAAGAACAACGTTTGAAGTCCACCTGGGTTCGTCCGGGTACCGAGCAGGGTGATGCCATTGCACAAAAATTCGGCACGCCGCTGACCCACGAATACAACCTGCTGAACCTGCTGAGCCGTCCAGAAATCGACTACGCTGGTCTGGTCGAAGTGACCGGGCAAGGCGCTGAAGATCCACAGGTCGCCGAACAGGTCGAGATCAAGACCAAGTACGCCGGCTACATCGATCGCCAGCAGGACGAAATTGCTCGCCTGCGCGCCAGTGAAGACACCAAATTGCCTGTGGATATCGATTACAGCGGTATTTCCGGCCTGTCGAAGGAAATCCAGAGCAAGCTCGGAGCGACCCGCCCGGAAACCCTGGGCCAGGCCTCGCGGATTCCCGGTGTGACCCCGGCAGCGATCTCCCTGTTGATGATTCACTTGAAAAAACGCGGCGCGGGCCGTCAGTTGGAGCAAAGCGCTTGAGTTCTATGGTCACCCCACAACACGCGGATGAGTTATCCACAGGCGCTCGCCAGCTCGGCGTCGAACTGAGCCCGACCCAGCACCAATTGCTGCTGGGTTACCTGGCCCTGTTGATCAAGTGGAACAAGGCCTACAACCTCACTGCGGTGCGCGATCCCGATGAAATGGTCTCCCGCCATCTGCTCGATAGCCTGAGCGTGATGTCGTTCATCGAAAACGGCCGCTGGCTGGACGTCGGCAGCGGTGGCGGCATGCCCGGCATCCCGCTGGCGATCCTGTTTCCCGAGTCGCAAGTCACCTGTCTGGACAGCAACGGCAAGAAAACCCGCTTCCTGACCCAGGTCAAACTCGAACTCAAGCTCGAAAACCTGCAAGTTATCCACAGTCGGGTCGAAGCCTTCACCCCTGAGCAGCCTTTCAACGGGATCATTTCCCGGGCGTTCAGCAGCATGGAGAACTTCACCAGCTGGACCCGCCACCTGGGCGACCGCGATACACGCTGGCTGGCAATGAAGGGCGTCCATCCCTCGGATGAGCTGTTAGCATTGCCGGCAGACTTCCACCTCGATAGCGAACACGCCTTGGCCGTACCCGGTTGCCAAGGCCAACGCCATCTGCTGATACTGCGCCGCACGGCATGATTGGGAACACAAGCAAGAATGGCTAAGGTATTCGCGATAGCGAACCAGAAAGGTGGCGTGGGCAAGACCACCACCTGCATCAACCTCGCAGCATCCCTGGTAGCGACCAAGCGCCGGGTGCTGTTGATCGATCTTGATCCACAGGGCAACGCCACCATGGGTAGCGGTGTGGATAAACACGGTTTAGAAAACTCGGTCTATGACCTGCTGATCGGTGAGTGCGACCTGGCCCAGGCCATGCATTTCTCCGAGCACGGCGGTTACCAGTTGCTGCCGGCCAACCGCGACCTGACGGCCGCGGAGGTGGTGCTGCTGGAAATGCAGATGAAGGAAAGCCGTCTGCGCAGCGCCCTGGCGCCAATCCGTGAAAACTACGACTACATCCTGATCGACTGCCCGCCGTCGCTGTCGATGCTCACCCTCAACGCCCTGGTCGCCGCCGATGGGGTCATTATCCCCATGCAGTGCGAGTACTACGCGTTGGAAGGTTTAAGCGACCTTGTGGATAACATCAAGCGCATCGCCGAACTGCTCAACCCGGAGCTGAAGATCGAAGGCTTGCTGCGCACCATGTTCGACCCGCGCCTGAGCCTGATGAACGATGTTTCCGCGCAGCTCAAGGAACACTTCGGCGATCAGCTGTATGACACCGTGATTCCGCGCAACATCCGTTTGGCCGAAGCGCCGAGCTACGGTATGCCGGCGTTGGCGTACGACAAACAATCCCGTGGTGCGCTGGCCTATCTGGCCCTGGCGGGCGAGATGGTTCGCCGGCAACGTAAACAATCCCGCGTCGCAGCCGCCCAGCCAACTTAAGGAATCCCCATGGCCGTCAAGAAACGAGGTCTCGGACGTGGACTGGATGCACTGTTGAGTGGTCCGACTGTCAGTGCCCTGGAAGAACAAGCGGTGCAGGCCGACCAGCGTGAGCTGCAGCACCTGCCCCTGGACCTGATCCAGCGTGGCAAGTACCAGCCGCGCCGGGATATGGACCCGCAGGCACTGGAAGAACTGGCCAACTCGATCAAGAGCCAGGGTGTGATGCAGCCGATCGTGGTCCGTCCCATTGGTGGTGGTCGTTTCGAGATCATCGCCGGTGAACGCCGTTGGCGCGCCAGCCAGCAGGCCGGCCAGGAGACCATCCCGGCGATGGTCCGCGATGTGCCGGATGAAACCGCCATCGCCATGGCGCTGATCGAGAACATCCAGCGCGAAGACCTCAATCCCATCGAGGAAGCGGTGGCTCTGCAGCGCCTGCAGCAGGAGTTCCAGTTGACTCAGCAACAGGTCGCCGAAGCGGTGGGCAAGTCCCGCGTCAGCGTGGCCAACCTGCTGCGCCTGATTGCCTTGCCTGAGGTGATCAAGACCATGCTGTCCCACGGCGACCTGGAAATGGGTCATGCCCGTGCCTTGCTCGGATTGCCGGAAAATCAACAGGTTGAAGGGGCGCGACACGTTGTCGCACGGGGCCTCACCGTGCGCCAGACCGAGGCCCTGGTTCGCCAGTGGCTGAGCGGCAAACAGGAACCTGCTGAACCGGTCAAGCCAGACCCGGATATCGCCCGTCTCGAGCAGCGCCTGGCCGAGCGCCTGGGCTCTGCGGTGCAGATCCGCCACGGCAAGAAGGGTAAAGGTCAGCTGGTGATCGGCTACAACTCCCTGGATGAGCTGCAAGGCGTCCTCGCTCACATCCGCTGAAACATTTCCTTATGTAGCGCGCAGTCGGAAATCACTACCCGGCAGTTGAATAGGGGCTGAACCGCCCCTATACTCTGCGCGCATTTTGTCGGCACAAATTATGCCAAGTTAATGAATTCTGGCAGCCGACCCTTGAGGAGCAAGAGCGATGGAAACCCGCACGCCAAACCGCTTGCCGTTTCATCGCTTGGCGGTTTTTCCGGTTTTACTGGCTCAGTTGATCATTTTACTGATAGCCGCTCTGGCGCTCTGGCAATGGCGTGGAGTCGTAGCCGGATACTCAGGCCTTTGCGGAGGACTGATAGCCTTGCTACCCAATGTGTATTTCGCTCACAGGGCATTTCGGTTTTCCGGCGCCCGAGCGGCCCAAGCCATCGTCCGGTCTTTTTATGCCGGTGAGGCGGGCAAACTGATTTTGACGGCGGTGCTGTTTGCACTGACGTTTGCAGGTGTGAAGCCATTGGCGCCGCTGGCTGTATTCGGCGTCTTCGTGCTGACCCAACTGGTCAGCTGGTTCGCTCCCCTGCTAATGAGAACAAGACTTTCGAGACCTTAGGGCGTTTGAGGCAACCATGTCAGCAGAAACAACCGCTTCGGGCTATATCCAGCACCACTTGCAGAACCTGACCTTCGGTCAGCTACCCAATGGGAGCTGGGGCTTTGCCCACTCCGCAGCAGAAGCCAAGGAAATGGGCTTCTGGGCATTCCACGTCGATACCCTCGGCTGGTCTGTCGCACTGGGTGTGATCTTCATTCTTCTGTTCCGCATGGCGGCCAAGAAGGCGACTTCCGGCGTGCCGGGCGCTTTGCAGAACTTCGTTGAAGTCATGGTTGGCTTCGTCGATGGCAGCGTGAAGGACAGTTTCCACGGCCGCAGCCCGGTGATCGCACCGTTGGCACTGACCATTTTCGTCTGGGTGTTCCTGATGAACGCCATCGACCTGGTACCGGTGGACTGGATTCCACAACTGGCCATGTTGATCTCCGGCGACCAGCACATTCCGTTCCGTGCCGTATCCACCACTGACCCGAACGCCACCCTGGGCATGGCCCTGTCGGTGTTTGCGCTGATCATTTTCTACAGCATCAAGGTCAAGGGCATCGGCGGCTTCATCGGCGAACTGACCCTGCACCCGTTCGGCAGCAAGAACATCCTGGTTCAGGCGCTGCTGATTCCGGTGAACTTCCTGCTTGAATTCGTGACCCTGGTTGCCAAGCCGATCTCGTTGGCACTGCGTCTGTTCGGCAACATGTATGCCGGCGAACTGGTGTTCATCCTGATCGCTGTGATGTTCGGCAGCGGCCTGCTGTGGCTCAGCGGCATGGGTGTAGTTCTGCAATGGGCGTGGGCTGTGTTCCACATCCTGATCATCACCCTGCAGGCCTTTATCTTCATGATGCTGACCATCGTCTACCTGTCGATGGCGCACGAAGAGAACCATTAAGACCAGTCTCGACTAGTCTGATGTCCCTCTCGTTGCGGCGAGAGGGGGCCCGTCTCGGGTCAATGAAACGATTTGTTTTACCGCTTTAATCTAAAAAACCTAAACCATACGACGTAAAAGTCGGGAGGAAAGATGGAAACTGTAGTTGGTCTAACCGCTATCGCTGTTGCACTGTTGATCGGCCTGGGCGCACTGGGTACCGCAATTGGTTTCGGCCTGCTGGGCGGCAAGTTCCTGGAAGGCGCAGCGCGTCAGCCAGAAATGGTTCCAATGCTGCAAGTTAAAATGTTCATCGTTGCCGGTCTGCTCGACGCCGTAACCATGATCGGTGTTGGTATCGCTCTGTTCTTCACCTTCGCAAACCCCTTCGTTGGTCAACTCGCTGGCTAATCACTCGATTCTTCGAGTTGATTGGTGTGACGGACAACGAACGAGCGAGGTGTTGGCGTGAACATTAATGCAACCCTGATTGGCCAGTCCGTTGCGTTCTTAATTTTTGTATTGTTCTGCATGAAGTTCATTTGGCCTCCGGTCATTGCAGCTCTGCACGAACGTCAAAAGAAGATCGCGGATGGACTGGACGCTGCCAGCCGAGCAGCTCGTGACCTGGAACTGGCCCAAGATAAAGCGGGTCAGCAACTGCGCGAAGCTAAAGCTCAGGCAGCTGAAATCATTGAGCAAGCCAAGAAGCGCGGTTCTCAGATCGTCGACGAAGCCCGTGAACAGGCTCGTGTCGAAGCTGAACGTGTGAAGGCTCAGGCTCAGGCCGAGATCGAACAGGAACTGAACGGCGTCAAAGACGCGCTGCGCGCCCAACTGGGCAGCCTGGCAGTCAACGGCGCAGAGAAGATCCTGGGTGCCACAATCGATCAAAACGCGCACGCAGAGCTGGTTAACAAACTGGCTGCTGAAATTTAAGCGAGGGCGATCATGGCAGAACTGACCACGTTGGCCCGACCTTACGCTAAGGCGGCCTTCGAGCACGCTCAGGCCCACCAGCAGCTGGCCTCTTGGTCAGCCATGCTCGGCCTGGCTGCAGCGGTGTCACAAGATGACACCATGCAGCGCGTGCTTAAGGCCCCGCGACTGACGAGCGCAGAAAAGGCCAGCACTTTTATCGAAGTGTGTGGCGACAAGTTTGATGCACAGGCACAGAATTTCATTCACGTTGCCGCCGAAAACGACCGTCTCCTGCTGTTGCCGGAGATCTCCGCTCTGTTCGACCTGTACAAGGCCGAGCAAGAGAAATCGGTGGATGTGGATGTGACCAGTGCGTTCGCATTGAACCAAGAACAGCAAGACAAACTCGCCAAGGTTCTCAGTGCACGGCTCGGCCGGGAAGTGCGACTGCACGCTGCGGAGGATGCCAGCCTTATTGGTGGCGTCGTAATCCGCGCCGGCGACCTGGTTATCGATGGCTCGATTCGCGGCAAACTCGCGAACCTTGCCGAAGCATTGAAATCTTGAGTTTGAAGGGGCAGCAGAGCAATGCAGCAACTCAATCCTTCCGAAATAAGTGAAATTATCAAGGGCCGCATCGAAAAGCTCGATGTGACCTCCCAAGCCCGTAACGAAGGCACTGTCGTCAGCGTATCTGACGGCATCGTGCGGATTCACGGTCTGGCCGACGTTATGTACGGCGAGATGATCGAGTTTCCGGGCGGCGTCTACGGTATGGCCCTCAACCTGGAGCAAGACTCCGTAGGTGCCGTTGTATTGGGCGCGTACACCAGTCTGGCTGAAGGCATGAGCGCCAAGTGCACTGGCCGCATCCTGGAGGTTCCGGTTGGTAAGGAACTGCTGGGTCGCGTAGTCGACGCACTGGGTAACCCAGTTGACGGCAAAGGTCCGCTGAACAACACCGAGACCGACGCGGTCGAGAAAGTTGCTCCAGGCGTGATCTGGCGTAAGTCGGTAGACCAGCCTGTACAGACTGGCTACAAGGCTGTCGATGCCATGATCCCAGTCGGCCGTGGCCAGCGTGAGCTGATCATCGGTGACCGTCAGATCGGTAAGACCGCTCTGGCGATCGACGCGATCATCAACCAGAAAGACAGCGGCATTTTCTGCGTCTACGTGGCTATCGGTCAGAAGCAATCGACCATTGCCAACGTGGTTCGCAAGCTGGAAGAAAACGGTGCACTGGCTAACACCATCATCGTTGCAGCGAGCGCTTCGGAATCTGCAGCACTGCAATTCCTGGCTCCGTACTCCGGTTGCACCATGGGCGAATACTTCCGCGACCGCGGTGAAGACGCGCTGATCGTTTATGACGATCTGTCCAAGCAAGCAGTGGCTTACCGCCAGATTTCCCTGCTGCTGCGCCGTCCACCAGGCCGTGAAGCTTACCCAGGCGACGTGTTCTATCTCCACTCCCGTCTGCTGGAGCGCGCATCCCGCGTTTCCGAAGAGTACGTAGAGAAGTTCACCAACGGCGCAGTGACTGGCAAGACCGGTTCCCTGACCGCTCTGCCGATCATCGAAACCCAGGCTGGCGACGTTTCCGCGTTCGTTCCGACCAACGTGATTTCCATCACCGACGGTCAGATCTTCCTGGAATCGGCCATGTTCAACTCCGGGATCCGTCCTGCTGTGAACGCCGGTGTTTCGGTATCCCGTGTGGGTGGTGCCGCTCAGACCAAGATCATCAAGAAGCTGTCCGGTGGTATCCGTACCGCTCTGGCTCAGTACCGTGAACTGGCGGCATTCGCCCAGTTCGCTTCTGACCTGGACGAAGCGACCCGTAAGCAACTTGAGCATGGTCAGCGCGTTACCGAGCTGATGAAGCAGAAGCAATATGCGCCGATGTCCATCGCCGACATGTCCTTGTCCCTGTATGCCGCTGAACGTGGCTTCCTGACGGACGTCGAGATTGCCAAAGTTGGTAGCTTCGAACAGGCCATGATTGCTTACTTCAACCGCGATCACGCCGACCTGATGGCGAAGATCAACGTGAAGGGTGACTTCAATGACGAAATCGACGCTGGCCTGAAAGCCGGTATCGAGAAGTTCAAAGCCACCCAAACCTGGTAAGCCGCAGCGGGAGCCGCAAGGCTCCCGCTTGCTAACCTGATAGGTGTTACATGGCAGGCGCAAAAGAGATTCGCAGTAAGATTGCGAGCATCAAAAGCACGCAAAAAATTACCAGCGCCATGGAAAAAGTGGCGGTCAGCAAAATGCGCAAGGCACAAATGCGCATGGCTGCTAGCCGTCCTTATGCGGAGCGCATCCGCCAGGTTATTGGTCATCTGGCCAACGCCAACCCGGAATATCGTCACCCATTCATGATCGACCGTGCTATCAAGCGCGTCGGTTACGTTGTGGTGAGCAGTGACCGTGGTCTGTGTGGTGGCTTGAACACCAACCTGTTCAAGGCCCTGGTCAAGGACATGGCGGTAAACCGCGAACAAGGCGTCGAGATCGATCTGTGTGTGGTCGGTAGCAAGGGTGCGGCCTTCTTCCGCAACTTCGGCGGTAACGTCGTTGCAGCTATCAGCCATCTGGGTGAAGAGCCGTCGATCAATGATCTGATCGGCAGCGTCAAGGTGATGCTGGATGCGTACCTGGAAGGCCGGATTGACCGCCTGTCCGTGGTATCCAACAAGTTCATCAACACCATGACCCAGCAGCCGACCGTGGAGCAGTTGATTCCACTGGAGGCAACCCCGGATCAAGAACTCAAGCACCACTGGGACTACCTCTACGAACCGGATGCCAAGGAGCTGCTGGACGGCTTGATGGTCCGTTACGTGGAGTCGCAGGTCTACCAGGCGGTGGTCGAGAACAACGCAGCTGAACAAGCGGCGCGGATGATCGCAATGAAGAACGCTACCGACAACGCCGGTGATTTGATCAGCGATTTGCAGCTGATCTACAACAAGGCGCGTCAGGCTGCGATCACCCAAGAGATCTCGGAAATCGTCGGCGGCGCTGCCGCGGTTTAACGGTTCAAATATTCAGAGGATCCAGCTATGAGTAGCGGACGTATCGTTCAAATCATCGGCGCCGTTATCGACGTGGAATTTCCACGCGACAGCGTACCGAGCATCTACGACGCCTTGAAGGTTCAAGGCGCCGAAACCACTCTGGAAGTTCAGCAGCAGCTGGGCGACGGCGTGGTGCGTACCATTGCGATGGGCTCCACCGAAGGCTTGAAGCGCGGTCTGGACGTCAACAACACTGGCGCAGCCATCTCCGTACCGGTCGGTAAAGCGACCCTGGGCCGGATCATGGACGTACTGGGCAACCCAATCGACGAAGCCGGTCCTATCGGTGAAGAAGAGCGTTGGGGCATCCACCGTCCAGCACCTTCCTTCGCAGAACAGGCAGGCGGCAACGACCTGCTGGAAACCGGGATCAAGGTAATTGACCTGGTTTGCCCGTTCGCCAAGGGCGGTAAAGTCGGTCTGTTCGGTGGTGCCGGTGTAGGCAAGACCGTAAACATGATGGAACTGATCCGTAACATCGCCATCGAGCACAGCGGTTATTCCGTGTTCGCCGGTGTGGGTGAGCGTACTCGTGAGGGTAACGACTTCTACCACGAGATGAAGGACTCCAACGTTCTGGACAAAGTGGCACTGGTCTACGGCCAGATGAACGAGCCGCCGGGAAACCGTCTGCGCGTAGCCCTGACCGGCCTGACCATGGCCGAGAAGTTCCGTGACGAAGGTAACGACGTTCTGCTGTTCGTCGACAACATCTACCGTTACACCCTGGCCGGTACCGAAGTATCCGCACTGCTGGGCCGTATGCCTTCCGCAGTAGGCTACCAGCCGACCCTGGCTGAAGAGATGGGCGTTCTGCAAGAACGTATCACTTCGACCAAGCAAGGCTCGATCACCTCGATCCAAGCGGTATACGTACCTGCGGACGACTTGACCGACCCGTCGCCAGCGACCACCTTCGCCCACTTGGACGCCACCGTCGTTCTGTCCCGTGACATCGCTTCCCTGGGTATCTACCCAGCGGTAGACCCACTGGACTCGACTTCCCGTCAGCTGGACCCGAACGTGATCGGCAACGAGCACTACGAAACCGCTCGCGGCGTTCAGTACGTACTGCAGCGTTACAAAGAGCTGAAGGACATCATTGCGATCCTGGGTATGGACGAGCTGTCGGAAACCGACAAGCAGTTGGTATCCCGCGCTCGTAAGATCCAGCGCTTCTTGTCGCAGCCGTTCTTCGTGGCTGAAGTCTTCACTGGTTCTCCAGGCAAATACGTTTCCCTGAAAGACACCATCGCTGGCTTCAAAGGCATCCTCAACGGTGACTACGACCACCTGCCAGAACAAGCGTTCTACATGGTCGGCGGCATCGACGAAGCGATCGAGAAAGCCAAGAAACTGTAATCCCGGCGCCCGGCAACGGGCGCTAATTTAGGTTGAGGCAAGCAGATGGCTATGACAGTCCATTGCGATATCGTCAGCGCGGAAGGGGAAATCTTCTCCGGTCTGGTGGAGATGGTGGTTGCGCACGGTGAACTGGGTGATCTTGGTATCGCTCTGGGTCACGCACCGCTGATCACCAACCTGAAGCCAGGTCCGATCCGCTTGATCAAGCAGGGCGGGGAAGCCGAGGTGTTCTACATCTCCGGTGGTTTCCTCGAGGTTCAGCCGAACATGGTCAAGGTTCTTGCCGACACCGTGCAACGTGCTGCCGACCTGGACGAAGCCTCCGCTCAGGAAGCCGTCAAGGCTGCTGAGAAGGCCCTGAATGAAAAAGGCGCAGATTTCGACTACGGTTCTGCTGCTGCACGTCTGGCCGAGGCCGCAGCTCAGCTGCGTACCGTCCAGCAGATCCGCAAGAAGTTCGGCGGCTAAGTCGCAGGCTTTCTGTGTGATTGATTAAAAAGGGTAGCCTCGGCTACCCTTTTTATTTTCCGCCATTCACCCCCCCTCTTGGTCGCAGTCTGACCTTCCAGGATTGGTAGCCAGTCATGTCTCTCGAAATCGTTATCCTCGCCGCAGGCCAGGGCACCCGCATGCGTTCGGCGCTGCCCAAGGTTCTTCACCCGGTCGCCGGCAACTCCATGCTCGGGCATGTTATCCACAGCGCCCGGCAACTCGACCCACAGCGTATCCATGTGGTGATCGGCCACGGTGCCGATGCGGTGCGCGAGCGGCTGGACGCCGACGACCTGAATTTCGTGCTGCAGGACAAGCAACTGGGTACCGGCCATGCGGTGGCCCAGGCCGTGCCTTTTATCACTGCTGACACGGTGCTGATCCTCTACGGCGACGTGCCGCTGATCGAAGTCGAGACCCTGCAGCGCCTGCTCAAGCAGGTGGGGCCGGAGCAACTGGGCCTGCTTACCGTCGAGCTGGACGACCCTACCGGCTACGGGCGCATCGTTCGTGATGCCGACGGCAAAGTCGTCGCCATCGTCGAGCAGAAGGATGCTGACGAAGCCACTCGCGCCATCACCGAAGGCAACACCGGCATTCTCGCAGTGCCCGGCAAGCGCCTGGGCGACTGGACCGGCCGGCTGTCCAACAACAACGCCCAGGGCGAGTACTACCTCACCGACGTGATCGCCATGGCGGTCAGCGACGGCCTGATCGTCGCCACCGAGCAGCCCCACGACGCCATGGAAGTGCAGGGCGCCAACGACCGCAAGCAACTGGCCGAGCTGGAGCGGCACTACCAGCTGCGGGCCGGCCGCCGGTTGATGGCCCAGGGCGTGACCTTGCGCGACCCGGCACGCTTCGACGTACGCGGCGAAGTCACGGTGGGCCGCGACGTGCTGATCGACATCAACGTGATTCTCGAAGGCCGGGTAGTGATCGAGGACGACGTGGTAATCGGTCCCAACTGCGTGATCAAGGACAGCACCCTGCGCAAGGGCGCGGTGATCAAGGCCAACAGCCACCTCGATGGCGCGGTGATGGGCGAGGGCAGCGATGCCGGTCCGTTCGCCCGGCTGCGTCCCGGTACCGTGCTGGAAGCCAGGGCTCATGTGGGTAACTTCGTCGAACTGAAGAATGCCCACCTGGGCCAGGGTGCCAAGGCCGGCCACCTGACCTACCTGGGCGACGCGGTGATCGGTGCGCGCACCAACATTGGCGCCGGCACCATCACCTGCAACTACGATGGGGTGAACAAGCACAAGACGATCATGGGCGAAGACGTGTTCATCGGCTCCAACAACTCGTTGGTAGCACCTGTGGATATCTCCTCCGGCGCCACCACGGCTGCCGGTTCCACCATCACCCAGGATGTGGCCCCGGCTCAACTGGCGGTCGGCCGCGCCCGGCAGAAGAACATCGACGGCTGGAAACGGCCGGAGAAGATCAAGAAGGACTGAGGTTATCCACAACCGCGGAACCCTGTTCGCCGGCAAGCTGGCTCTTACACCCGTCTGTAGGAGCCGGCTTGCCGGCGATTTTTTTCACCTGCGCGCTTGACGAAGTTTCGATCTTGGGTTTTTATTGCTTCCGTTATCTTTCGAATCGAAACTTAAAGCCATCATGTCAAAACGCAACACACCTCAACGTCGCCACAATATCCTCGCCTTGCTCAATGAACAGGGCGAAGTGAGCGTTGACGAGTTGGCCAAGCGTTTCGAAACCTCTGAAGTTACGATTCGAAAGGACCTGGCCGCTCTGGAGAGCAATGGCTTGCTGCTGCGCCGCTACGGTGGAGCGATCACCATGCCCCAGGAACTGGTCAGCGATATTGGCCAGCCCGTATCCCTCTACAAGCAGGCCATTGCCCGCGCTGCGGTGCAGCGTATCCGTGAGCATGCCCGGATCATCATCGACAGTGGCAGCACCACCGCCGCGATGATCCCCGAGTTGGGCCTGCAGCCTGGCCTGGTGGTCATGACCAACTCGCTGAATGTGGCCAACGCCCTGAGCGAGCTGGAGCACGAGCCGGTGCTGTTGATGACCGGCGGCACCTGGGACCCGCATTCCGAGTCCTTCCAGGGCCAGGTGGCCGAGCAGGTTCTACGCTCATACGACTTCGACCAGCTGTTTATCGGTGCCGATGGAATCGATCTGGCCCGTGGCACTACCACCTTCAACGAACTGCTGGGTTTGAGCCGGGTCATGGCCGAAGTGGCCCGGGAAGTGGTGGTGATGGTCGAATCCGACAAGATCGGCCGCAAGATTCCCAACCTGGAGCTGCCGTGGAGCAGCGTCCATACCCTTATTACCGATGATCGCCTGCCCTTAGAGGTCCGCGACCAGATCCAGGCCCGCGGCATAACTCTGATTTGCGCGGCTGTCAGCTAGGAGAGAAACCATGTGTGGAATTGTTGGCGCCGTTGCTGAACGCAATATCACCGCCATTTTGCTGGAAGGCCTCAAGCGCCTCGAATACCGCGGCTACGACAGCGCCGGTGTGGCGGTCTATACCAATGCCGGCAAGCTGGAGCGCATGCGGCGCCCGGGCAAGGTCAGCGAACTGGAGCAGGCCCTGGCCAGTGAGCCGCTGGTCGGCCGCCTGGGCATCGCCCACACCCGCTGGGCCACCCACGGTGCGCCATGCGAACGTAATGCCCACCCGCATTTCTCCGGCGACCTGGCGATCGTGCACAACGGCATCATCGAGAACCACGAAGCCTTGCGCGCTCAGCTCGGCGCCCTGGGTTACGAGTTCACTTCGGACACCGACACCGAAGTCATCGCCCACTTGCTGAACCACAAGCTCAAGGACCTGGGAGACCTCACCAAGGCCCTCAAGGCCACCGTCAAGGAGCTGCATGGTGCCTACGGCCTGGCCGTGATCAGCGCCAGCCAGCCGGACCGCCTGGTTGCGGCCCGCAGCGGCAGCCCGCTGGTGATCGGCCTGGGCCTGGGGGAAAACTTCCTCGCCTCCGACCAGTTGGCCCTGCGCCAGGTCACCGACCGCTTCATGTACCTGGAAGAAGGTGATATCGCCGAAATCCGCCGCGACAGCGTGCAGATCTGGGACATCAACGGCAAGGCCGTGGAACGCGAAGCGGTGCAGTACCGCGACGGCGCCGAAGCGGCAGAGAAGGGCGAGTTCCGCCACTTCATGCTCAAGGAAATCCACGAGCAGCCATCCGTGGTGCAGCGCACCCTGGAAGGCCGTCTGAGTGCCAACCAGGTACTGGTCCAGGCCTTCGGTCCGCAAGCCGCCGAGCTGTTCGCCAAGGTGCGCAATGTGCAGATCGTCGCCTGCGGCACCAGCTACCACGCCGGCATGGTCGCCCGTTACTGGCTGGAAGAACTGGCCGGCATCCCCTGCCAGGTGGAAGTGGCCAGCGAGTTCCGCTACCGCAAGGTGGTGGTGCAGCCCGACACCCTGTTCGTGACCATCTCCCAGTCCGGCGAAACCGCCGACACTTTGGCCGCTCTGCGCAATGCCAAGGAGCTGGGCTTCCTCGCCAGCCTGGCGATCTGCAACGTCGGCATCAGCTCCCTGGTGCGTGAATCGGACCTGACCCTGCTGACCCAGGCCGGTCGCGAGATCGGCGTGGCCTCGACCAAGGCCTTCACCACCCAACTGGTGGGCCTGCTGCTGCTGACCCTGTCCCTGGGCCAGGTACGTGGCACCCTGGCCGCCGGCGTGGAAGCCGAGCTGGTGGAAGAGCTGCGTCGCCTGCCGATCCGCCTGGGCGAAGCCCTGGCCATGGATGGCGTGGTGGAAAAAACGGCCGAGCTGTTTGCCGACAAGCACCACACCCTGTTCCTCGGCCGTGGTGCCCAGTACCCGGTGGCGATGGAAGGCTCGCTCAAGCTCAAGGAGATTTCCTACATCCACGCCGAAGCCTATCCGGCCGGCGAGCTCAAGCACGGCCCCCTGGCGCTTGTGGATAACGACATGCCGGTGGTTACCGTGGCACCGAACAACGAGCTGCTGGAAAAGCTCAAGTCCAACCTGCAGGAAGTGCGCGCCCGTGGCGGCGAACTGATCGTGTTCGCCGACGAGCAGGCCGGCATGACCAATGGCGAAGGTACCCACGTGATCCAGATGCCGCACATCCACGACATCCTCTCGCCGATCCTCTACACCATCCCGCTGCAGCTGCTGTCCTACTACGTGGCCGTGCTCAAGGGCACCGACGTCGACCAGCCGCGCAACCTCGCCAAGTCGGTGACCGTGGAGTGAGTTATCCACAGTGACCGCCCAGGTGCTCGCTCTTGCAACAAGGCGCTCCAGATGAGCGCCTTGTTGCAGGGGGCTGCTTCACATGGCGCCGACTCAGTTGGGCGCTAGCAGCGAGCGAAAGCGTGAATCGCTGCGGGTTGGGGCCAGGGTGTACAGCTGTTCTTTCTTGTCGATCCAGGTGTAGAGCGCGTATTCCTTGTCGCTGTCACCAACGTGTTTGCCCAGGCCATAAACCGAAAGATGACTGCTCGGGGTATTGCCATACGTGTAGAACATTGAGCAGGTGCGGTTACGTTGTTTGTCGCGCCAGGTGTAGTGATGGACAGCTTGATTGCCAATGTACAGGGGCTCGCCATCCACCGTCAGGTTGCCACGATCAAGGCGATCGAAGAGGAAGTTCATGGCTTCGATCTCGAAACCATCATGGTTGAATTGGTCAAGGTTGCCGACCAGTGTGATTGCAGGATTCAAAGTGGGCATATCAGGCCTCTCTCTACTGTGATGGGTTGCCAAAATGGCAAGCCCATCTCAGCGCCATGCCGCTGCCAGCATCAGTAGGAAACAATTCCGCGACAGCATTCGGGGCGATATTTCCTTGGGCTGGCGAGACAGTCTTTAATCTTCACTATCACTCAAGTGATGGTCCTGGATCATCGAAGCTGACACAGCAAGAGGGGAGCCCAGCCAAGCTCCCCTCTTTGTTATTTCCCTTTGCCTGCCTGCAGCGCTCGTCGCTCAGGCGTGGCGGTGCTGAACAGCGCTCAGCGCGAATGCTGTATCGAAACAATGTCGCCAGTCGACGCGTCGATATCCACCCTGAACATTGCCTGGTCACGCTGACGGCTGAACATGCAGGTAAAGATGCTGGGCGAAACCTGCGGGAACTGCTCGAACCAGCTGTAGATACCTGCTTCGAGCTGGCCATTGATCAGTAACTGGTCGGCAATCCTGATCTGTTGCTGGCGGTCGCCGGAGACCACGTAGAGGGTTGCGGCCACGCCCGTATCGTCATCGTTCCACAGGATGGCCAGGTGTTGCCGATCCGGCACCACGATCGCCAGCAGGCCGCGGCTGTTGACCACGCTCAGGAGCTGTTCCTGCCAGCGCCAGCGAGCCTCGACGACCCGGCAAGGAGACCACCCCAGGGCGATCATCTGGTCCACCGTCATGTTTTCGTCGATGACCTTGCCGTCTTCGCGGATCCGCTCGAAATCACTAATCACAACTTTCACTCCACAGGCAGCACACCAGGCGTGCCGACAATTTTCAGATTCCTGTCACCGACGAACTCCACCTGCTGCACGCCGCCCTTGTAGTTCTCCAGCGGGCCGGTGATACCACTGTGAATCTTTTGCGGTGCGGTGGTTTCGACGGTGATCACATGGGATACGTCTGTCTTGAATCGATCGAGGATCACCAGTTTATCCCGAGCGTAGGCCTGGCTGGGAATCGGCTCGGGGGCGGCGAAACCTCCGAAGGCTGGCTTGCCCTGCATGATGGCTTCGGCCTGGCCCTTGGCGACGACCATCTGGTATTGCCTTCCCGGTGGCACTATTTCGGTCTTGACCTGGGTGCCTTCCAGCCAAGCCGGCAAGTTGCCCTCGGCGACCATCGCCTCGTTGACCTGGGCGGCCGTGCGCACCTCGAGCACCTGCGACTGGTTGGCCAGTCGCGCGGCATTGCGTTCGGCGCTCAACTTGGCCATTTTCGGCCCGGCGCCGAGCAGCGCCAGGCCGGCGATACCTTGCAGCAGGTCGCGGTAGCCCGGGCCGAGCCGGTCGCCGAGCTGGCCCAGCAACTCCATGCCGCCATAGATCGCGGCCCCCACCGCCACGGTGGTCAGCAGGGCCGCGAGGCCGGCCATGGCGGCCAGCACCAGCGCGCCGGCGGCGGCGACCAGGCCCAGCGCCTCCAGGCCGGTATGCAGCCAGCCCTCGATATCCAGCACGAATTCCACCTGCAGCGTCGGACCGCCGATGAAGGTGTTCGGGCTACCCGACTTGATATGCGCGCCGCAGGTCATCTTGCTGCTCAGTCGCGCCGCCGGCTTGCCGTTGATATACACGGTAGCGCTGCCTTCGGCGATGGTGACCGGGAAGGGCCAGGGGGGATGCGCCACGGGAAAGCCGGTACAGGAACTGGACACGTCCTCGCCGGCACGCATGGCATTGCGCAAGTTGACGAATACGTTGGGACTGCCCCTTATGAGTTCACCGGTGGTTGGCTCGGGCAGATCGAAGATGGTCGACAGCCCCTTCACCAGCTGGAACATCGACAGGCCACCGGCGGCGACCGAACCCGCCAGGATCACCACCGCCAGGCCGCCTGTTGCCGCGGTCGCCGCAATGATGGCCGCGCCAATGAGAGCGCCTGCGACCGCGCCGGCGAGCATGGCAGCAACTCCGAATCCATGGGCGATGTCGTCGCCCAACCGCGCTGCGGCCTGTACATCCATGCTGAGACTCCGCCTGCGATGCGATACGCATCTTCCCTGGGGCCAGTGGGTGGCCCGAGCGGCGGATTATCAAAGAGTAACCGGGGGCGCGGCAAGAGCTGGAAGGCAGTCTGTCGTCACAGGGGACCACTCGCGCTTCACGCCGCCGGCGGGAAGGAACCAAACGGCTGGGGTGCACCCTTGTCCTTGCTCGCCTGTCCGCGTTGGATCTTCGAAAAACAATTGAAATCAGAGCGTTATTTTTGTGCGACAGTTTTGGTTCTGCGAATCCACTGCGAGTGCCAGTGGACGCCCCGGCGAATCCCGACTTGTGCACAGGCCGGAATTTTTTAGCGCGCTAATGGAAAACCAATGACACTTCGCCTGATTCATGGATGGATGATCGTTCTGATGGTGGCTGTCCTGGGCCTGGGAGTCCTGACCCCAGTGCTCTCCAACAGCCTCTTGCTGCTGATGGACCGAACCAATTTCATTCCTGCTGAATCGTCCATCTGGACCTTTGAACCGACCCTGATCAACCAGGGTTCCTCTTCCTATTGGCTATACGGTGAAGATCAGCAGTACTACTTCTATTTTTCCTACGCCCAAGACCAACCTTACCGGTTGATTGCCAAAACCAACCGTTGCCCTGGATTCGACAAGCACGAGGTGCAGACCTGGTGCGCTCCCTGACGTCGTGGCCGTGGATTATGCTGCGCGTGCGGGGCGCCTGTCGGGCGGGCGCTGCCAGGTGAGATAAGACATGGACAGGTTTCAGGAAATGCAGGTGTTCGTCTGTGTCGCCCAGGAGCAGGGGTTCGCCGCGGCTGCGCGGCGCCTTAACCTGTCGGCGGCCAGCGTCACCCGGGCCGTGGCAGCCCTCGAACAGCGCATCGGCACCCAGTTGCTGGTACGCACCACCCGCAAGGTGCACCTGAGCGAAGCCGGGCAACGTTATCTGGAGGACTGCCGACGCATTCTCGCCGAGGTGCAGGATGCCGAGGCCTCGGCCGCCGGCATCCACGCCCAGCCACGGGGGCAACTGAGCCTGACTGCGCCGGTGCTGTTCGGCGATCTGTTCGTCACCCCGCTGCTGGTGCGTTACCTGCAACGTTATCCACAGGTCAGCATCAACGCCTTGCTGGTGGACCGAGTGGCGAACATGGTGGATGAAGGCATCGATGTGGCGGTGCGCATCGGCGAATTGCCGGACAGCGGCCAGCACAGCATCCGAGTAGGCCAGGTGCGCCGGGTGGTCTGTGCAGCCCCCGGATTCCTGGCGGCCCATGGTTGCCCCCAGCACCCCGATGACCTGCGCCAGGCTCCGCTGATTGCGCCATCCTCCACCGGCCAGGCGCGCCACTGGCAATTCAACGACGCCGGGCGCGCTCTGAGCCTGCGCCCGGAACCGCGGCTGCTGGTGAGCGCCAACCAGGCCGCCATCAGTGCCGCCTGCCTGGGGCTGGGCCTGACCCGGGTGCTGTCCTATCAGGTGGCCGATCAGGTCGCTGCCGGCCAGTTGCAGATCGTGTTGGCGGATTTCGAGCTGCCGCCCTTGCCGATCCACGTGGTGTACCAGGGCGGTCGCAAGGCGCCGGCGCGGGTACGCAGCTTTGTCGATTTCGCCGTGCAGGCCCTGCGCGAGCATCCATCGCTCAATACTTGATCAGCTTTATTGCACTGGCTGAAATGCCGGATTGCGATTTCTGGTGATTCTGTTGTTTTGCGTCATGGACCAAGATGGCCCTGCCAGCGCGGCCCTTCGACCGCGTCCCAGCCTGCGGAGTCGAGCATGTCCCTGCTTCCCATCAAGTTCTACAACTTTCCCCGGTCCGGCCACGCTCACCGCGTCGAGCTGATGCTGTCGCTGCTGGACCTGCCTACCGAAACCATCTTTGTCGACCTGGCCCAGGGTGCCCACAAGCAGCCCGAGTTCCTGGCC
This sequence comes from Pseudomonas sp. BIGb0176, assembly GCF_024810175.1. NCBI lineage: Bacteria > Pseudomonadati > Pseudomonadota > Gammaproteobacteria > Pseudomonadales > Pseudomonadaceae > Pseudomonas > Pseudomonas sp. BIGb0176. The sequence continues at coordinate 659,302 of NZ_JANUEC010000004.1, read as the reverse complement.
CTCAACGCCTTTGGCCAAGTACCGGTGATCGATGACCAGGGCACGGTGCTGGCGGACTCCAACGCGATCCTGGTGTACCTGGCGCAACGCTATGGCCGCGGCCGCTGGTTGCCCACCGACCCGGTGGGCGCGGCGCAGGTACAGCGCTGGTTGTCGGTGGCGGCGGGGCCGATCGCCTTCGGTCCGGCGGCGGCGCGACTGATCACGGTGTTCGGCGCCACCTTCAATGCCGAGGAGGTCATTGCCCGGGCCCACGGCCTGCTCAAGGTCATGGACCAGGAACTGGCGAACCGGCCGTTCCTGGTGGGTGAACAGGCGACCATCGCTGACGTCGCCGGCTACAGCTATATCGCCCACGCGCCGGAGGGCAACGTGTCCCTGGCCGATTATCCCAATGTGCGGGCCTGGCTGGCGCGGATCGAGGCCTTGCCGGGCTTCGTGCCCATGCCGTCCACGGCGGCGGGGCTCAAAAGCGCCTGAGGCGCACCTGCGGAGGCAGCACCATGAGCAGCAGTTCCCCCTGGCATGCCGGCGAGCGGCAGTTGCAAGCCCGGGCCGGAGTGGCCGAGCGCATGGAGGCCTTTGGCACCAAGGTGATCCGCCAGGCGATGCCGGATCAGCACCGGCAGTTCTACGGGCAGTTGCCGTTCATCCTGGTGGGCGCGGTGGATGCCCAGGGCAACCCCTGGGCGAGCATTCTCGAAGGCCCGCCCGGTTTCGCCCAGGCCCCCGAGGCGACCCGGCTGCGCCTGGGCAGCCTGCCGGCCGCCGACGACCCCGTGCAGTTGCAGGAAGGTGCGGCCCTGGGCTTGCTGGGCATTGAACTGCACACCCGGCGGCGCAACCGCCTCAATGGCCGGGTCAGTGCTGTGGACCGCCACGGCTTCAGCGTGACGGTGCAACAGGCGTTCGGCAATTGCCCGCAATACATCCAGCAGCGCGAGCTGCAGCAGGTGGCCTTGAGCGACCCCGCCAGCCGGCCGGCACAGTATCGCGACGGCCTGGATCCTGAGGCTCGGGCCCTGATCGGTGGCGCCGACACTTTCTTTGTCGCCAGCTACGTCGACCTGGACGGCCAGCGCTCGGTGGATGTGTCCCACCGTGGCGGCCAGGCCGGGTTCGTCCGGGTCGAGGGCAATTGCCTGACCATCCCGGATTTTGCCGGCAACCTGCACTTCAACACCCTGGGCAACCTGCTGCTCAACCCCCGGGCCGGCTTGTTGTTCATCGACTTTCACAGCGGTGAGCTGCTGCAGCTCAGCGGCCGCACCGAAATCATCCACGACGGGCCGCTGGTCAAGGCCTTTCAGGGCGCCGAGCGGTTGTGGCGCTTTACCGTGGAGCGGCTGGTACGGCGCCCGGCGGCGCTGTCCCTGCGTTGGCAGTTGCAGGGCTTTTCCCCCAACAGCCTGCTGACCGGCAGTTGGCCGCAAGCCGAGGCTCGGCTGCGCGCCACGGCCCTGGGCCAGCAGTGGCGGCCATTGCGGGTGACCCGGATCGAAGACGAAAGCAGCAGCATTCGCTCCTTCTACCTGGAACCGGCGGATGCAGCCGGCGCCCCGAGCTTTGTGCCCGGCCAGCACCTGCCCGTGCAGGTCGTGCTCGACGGCCAGCCGCTGATTCGCACCTACAGCCTGTCCAGCGCGCCTTCCGATGATTTTCTGCGTATCAGCGTCAAGCGCGAGGGCCAGGTTTCCCGCCACCTGCATCAGGCACTCAAGGTCGGCGACTTGCTGCAGGCCCGCGCCCCACAGGGGCGTTTCACTGCCGATGCGCTGTCGTCACAGCCACTGGTGCTGCTGGCGGCCGGGGTCGGCATCACACCGTTGCTGTCGATGCTGCGGGAGGTGCTGTACCAAGGCCTGCGCACCCGGCATACCCGGCCCACCTGGTTGATCCAGGGTTCGCGCACGCTTGCCGAGCAACCCTTTGCCAAGGAGCTGCAAACCCTGCTGGCGCAGGCTGGGGATTCAGTGCGGCTGCTGCGCCTGCTCAGCCAGCCGGAAGCCGGGGCCCGGCCGGGTGCTGGCTTCGATCATTGCGGGCGCATCGATGTGCAACTGCTGCTGGCGCAACCGGACCTGGATCTTGACCGCGCAGACTTCGTGCTCTGCGGCCCCGGGGCCTTTACCCAGGGCCTGTACGACAGCCTGCGGGACCTGGATATCGACGACCGGCAGATCCATGCCGAAACCTTCGGCCCTTCGACCCTGCGCCGCCGGCCGGACCCCGAGGCCGTGCCCTTTGCCCAACCGCCTGCCGCCACCCGGGCCGTGGCGGTGCGGTTCCAGCAGGCCGGCCGGGAGCTGTCCTGGGAGCCGGCCAGCGGCAGCCTGCTGCAACTGGCGGAGAGTGCCGGCCTGCATCCGCCATTCAGTTGCCGTGGCGGCTCCTGCGGCACTTGCCAGACTCGGTTGATCAGCGGCCAGGTGAATTATCCACAGGTGCCTGCACAGTTACCGGATCCGGGGCAGGTACTGATCTGCTGCGCGGTGCCGGCGGCTGTGGATAACCTGGTGCCAGCGTTGGTGCTGGACCTGTAGAAGCGGGAAAAACTCCTTGCGGCGATTGCTGTCAACCGCGCTGCTGCGTAGGCTGGCGGCTGCTTTGTCGCAGTAGCTGCGGGTTGTAAGTGAGGGGGGAAGGCCCTGCGGTTCTTTTCGCTGCCTCGCGGGCCCGGCAGCGGCTACAGGCGATGTCGATCAGGTGTATGGCGCCCGGTATTCCGGGGCTTTTGCGTTAAAGGGAATCAACGATTCATGCTCCCCCGGTTTTTGCTCCGTCTTTGCGCCGTGCTGGTCTGCGGGCTGCTGCTCAATGCCTGTCGTCATGAAGAGGGGCCGCCCCTGGATCAGCAGCTCTATATCTGGCAACGCCAGTGGACCCCGGCCCACGCCGACGCCCTGGCAGGCTCGCGGGCGGACTTTTCCACCGTCCGGGTGCTGGCCCTGCAGGCTTTTCCACAGGCCGGCTGGAGCCGGGCGCGGATCGACGCCGCCTTGCTCAAGCAAGACGGTCGCCCACTGATTGCGGTGGTGCGCCTGGATGGCCAACTGCCGTCCCTGAACCAGGACGACATCCTCCAGCAGGTGCAGCAACTGCTGGCCGACTGGCAAGGGCAGGGCCTGACCCTGGCCGGCCTGGAGATCGACCACGATGCCGGCAGCGCCCGGCTGCCGGCCTATGCCGGGCTCCTGCGGCGGCTGCGCGAGGTGCTGCCGCAGCAGCTGGCCCTGAGCATCACCGCGCTGCCCGCCTGGCTCGACAGCCGCGAGTTGCCCGGGCTGCTGGCTCAGGTCGACAGCAGCGTGCTCCAGGTACATGCGGTCAGCGACCCCCGGCGCGGGCTGTTCGACCCGTACCAGGCTGAACAATGGGCCAGGCGCTGGGCTGGGGTCAGCGACAAGCCGTTCTACCTGGCCCTGCCTGCCTACGGCGTGGCCTTGCTGCCCGGCACCGCCCAGGCTCCAGTGGTGGAAAGCGAGGCGCCCATTGCGCGCCGGGGCCAGCGTCGGGAGCTGATGGCCGACCCCGAGCAACTGAGCCAACTGGCCAAGACCCTGCGCAATGATCCGCCGGCCCATCTGGCCGGGCTGATCTGGTTTCGCCTGCCGCTCAAGGGCGATGTCCGCGCCTGGAGCCTGGATACCCTGCGCGCGGTGGCCCGTGGAGACGTGCTGGACAGCCGCTTGGGCATCAGCCTGCAGGAGCAGGACGGTCTCTTCGATATCCGCTTGGACAACCCGGGCAATCTCGACCGCCCTTTGCCTGAACAACTGACCCTGGCCGTTGCCCAATGCGACGGATTCGACGGGCTGGGCGGTTATGCCGCCGAGCTGCGTGACGGCCAGCTGCTATTGACCCGCCAGCAGGCCGGCCGTCTGGCGGCGGGCGGCACCCGGGCCGTGGGCTGGGCCCGCTGTACAAAAATTGACCAAGGAGCTGCACATGTTCGTCCCTAGATCCCGCTACCTGCTGTGCCTGAGCCTGTGCCTGCCCTTGGCCCCGGCCTTGGCGTGCGGCCCGACCTTTCCCATGCGCCTGCTGGGGGATCGCCCGCAGACCCTGGCGCAGTTGCCGGAAGGCAGTTTCCTGTTCGAGGTCAGCCGCCTGGGCAAGCCCATCGTCGGGCTCAAGCCAGTCGTCCAGGATGGCTTCAGCCGCGATTACAACCTGCCTGAAAGCTATGAGGTGCAGGAGCGTAACTGGGCCGAACAGCAAGGGCTGGACGACGCCCAGAAAACCCTGGTCAGGCAGTTGCGCACGCTCAATGACCCGCGCCTGGCGGAGCAGCAAGGGGCCAGCTTGCCGCCGGAGATCAACCTCTACACCGCGGGCGCGGTGGCCTTCAGCGCCGGGGATCATGAGCTGGCGGCGGAGTATTTCCGCAAGGTGCTGGCGCTGCCCGCCGAGCAGCGGGCGCTGCGCAGTACCTGGGCCGCCTATTCCCTGGGCCGGGCCCTGCAAGCCATCAGTGAAGAAGCCAACGAGCTGGATGATCAGGGGCGCAGCGACACTTTGCTGGCGGCGCGCCAGGCGTTCGCCCAGACCCGCCAATTGAATATCGACGGTTTCAGCGATCCCCTGGAGCTGGGCATCGCCAGCCTGGGGGAAGAGGCGCGCATTCTGAAGAACCAGAACCACTGGAGCGAGGCCATCGACCTGTATGCCAGCCAGAACCTGATGGGTTCGGACGTCGGCTACAGCTCGCTGAAGCAGGTGGTGGGGGAGTTGGGCGGCCTGTCGGACGCGCAGTTGCGCGAGCAGCTCAAGCAGCCTTCGGTGGCGCGCTTGCTCACCGCTTCGCTGGTCTCGCACCTGGGCTGGTCCTTCGGCGAACGGCCGGAATCCGGGGTGAAACTGATCAAGCTGCTGAGCCAGGGCACCGCCGGCACTTTCGACAACGCCGATCGCCTGGCGGCGCTGAATTACCAGAACGGCGATTTCGTCACCACCCAGCAGTTGCTCGAACACGCCGGCGACGGCGGCCTGGCCTGGTGGCTGCGGGCCAAGATGGCCGTGCGCAACGGCGACAAGGTGGCGGCTGCCGCGGCCTATGCCAAGGCCGCCGCGGCTTTCCCCCGGGAAGAGAGCTGGGGCTTTCGCGGTGACTACGACGGCAACTACGAAGACCTCAAGCCGGGCTGCCGGGTAGAAGGCGAAAGCGCCGTGCTGGCCCTGGACCGTGGCGACTATGTGCAGGCGTTCGAGCTGCTCTACCGCAGTGGCGACATTTACTGGCACGACGCGGCAACCGTGGCTGAGCGGGTGCTGACCCTGGATGAACTCAAGCGTTTCGTCGACGCCCAGGTTCCGGCGCCGCCGCTCGTCCCCCAGCAGCCCGATGCCTACTACGAGAGCCTGCCGATTGCCGCCCAGGTGCGCGAACTGCTGGGCCGGCGGCTGTTGCGCGAGGGCCGCTACGAAGAGGGCTGGGGCTACTTCTACACCCCCGAGCGCCAGGCGATCGCCAAGGCCTACGGCGAGTACCGGCGTAGCGCCGAGTCGGCCTGGCTGCCAACACGGCGAGCCGAGGCCTATTACCAGGCGGGCAAGCTGGCACGGGCGTCGGGGATGGAGATCCTCGGCTACGAGATGGGTCCGGACTACCACAGCCTGTGGGGCAGCTACAGCCTGGAAATCCCTCCGGTACAGGCCGGCCCGCTGATCAGCGCCGACGAAGTGCAGCGCCAGCAGGCCACCACTGCCGAACCCGATGTGCGCTACCACTATCGCTACGTGGCCGGCGAGCTGGGCAACCAGGCGGCGGACTTCCTGCCCCACACCAGCCAGGCCTATGCCGCGGTGCTGTGCAAGGCGGCGCGCTGGACCCGGGGCAGCGATGCCGAGATCGAGTACTACCGGCGCTATGTGCAGAACGGTCCCTTTGTGGAGTGGGCCGGCAACTTCGGCATGAACTGTGAGGAACCGGACTTCGGCAGTGCCAACAAGCGCTACCTGACCCAGTGGCTGGACGCATCCCGTTCCGCGGTGGCCGAGCACAGGCTGGCTGCCGGCGCCGGTGCCGGCGTGCTGCTGTTGGGGGCGGCCTACCTGTTCCGACGCCGCCGCGCGGTGTCCTCGCACAAGGCGACATAAAAGCGTGCCCAGGATCCTGTAGCCGCTGCCGCAGGCTGCGTACGAGCTGGGCGGCACTCCGATGCAGCGGTCGCGGCGATTTCTGGGGTGAACATTTTGCCCGGGATCGCCAGGCAAGGTCCTGCGGACCTTCGCGCAGCTTCGCCGAGGCTCGGCAGCGGCTACAGGTGCCGTCAGGCCTGCTGGACGAACGTCAGGCGCAGGGCGAAGCCGATCAGCAGGCTGCCGAACAGCCATTGCTGCACTCGTTGCGCCGACGGGCTGCGCTGCATCCAGCGGCCCAGCCCGGCACCGGCCAGGGCGTAGCAGCAGTCGAACAGGCCGCCCACGGCCACCAGCAGCACCCCCAGGGTCATGAATTGCGGGACCACCGCACCGGCCTGGGGATCGACGAACTGCGGCAGCAGTACCGAACAGAACAGCAATGCCTTGGGGTTCAGCAGGTTGGTCAACAGGCCGCGCTGGATCGCCTCGCGCCAGCGCAGGGGCGTGGCTGCGGCGGTGCCGGGCTCAAGGTTGGGCAACAGGTTCGCCCGCAGGCACTGGATACCAATCCACAGCAGGTAGGCGGCGCCCGCCAGGCGTACCAGGTCGAAGGTCCAGGGCGCGGCCTTGAACAGCGCGGCCAGGCCCAGCGCGGCCAGGGCCACATGGCAGCCGCGGGACAGGGCCAGGCCCAGCGCGGTGGCCAGAGCCTGGGCCTTGCCCTGGCGGGCGCCGGTTTGCAGCAGCAGGATCATGTCGGGGCCGGGCAGCAGGTAGACCACCGCCAGAGCCAGGAAATACATCCACAGTTGCGCCACCTTGCACCCCCTTCGTTGTCGAGTTGGTGCGCCCAGTTTAGGGCCACAGGCCAGGGCAGGTGCTTGCGTAATCAACCAACGGGAAAGCTGAAATTGGCATAATGTTCCACTAATGAACGGAATCACCATCTGGATATGCCAAACATGAAACTTGATGCCTATGACCGCAAGATCCTCGCCGCGCTGCAGCGCGATGGTCGCCTGAGCAACGTGCAACTGGCCGAAGAGATCGGCCTGTCGCCGTCACCCTGCCTGCGCCGGGTGCGCATGCTGGAAGAGGCCGGGGTGATCCGTGGCTACCAGGCCACCCTGGACCGCGACGAGGTGGGCCTGGGGCTGACCGTGTTCGTCGGGGTCAAGGTGGAGCGACACAACGATGCCGAGGCCGAAGCCTTCCGCCAGGCGGTATTGCAGTTGCCGGAGGTGATCTCGGCGTTCCTGGTATCGGGTGAATCGGATTTCCTGCTGCAAGTGGTGGTCCCGGACCTGCGTGGGTATGACCGCTTTCTGACCGGCCACTTGCTGAAGATCCCCGGGGTCAGCGACATCCGCAGCAACTTCGCGATTCACACGGTGAAAACCCCGGGGCCCCTGCCATTGGGGCATCTACCGGGCTGAAGGGTTCAGGTCCACCAGTAGCGCACCAGGTGGAAGAAGATCGGCGCGGCGAAACACACCGAATCCAGGCGATCGAGCATGCCGCCGTGGCCCTCGATCATGTGCCCCCAGTCCTTGACCCCGCGATCGCGCTTGATCGCCGACATGACGATGCCGCCGGCAAAGCCCAGCAGGTTGATCAGCAGGGCGATGAGGAATGACTGCCAGACATTGAACGGGGTGATCCAGAACAGCGCCCCGCCGATCATCGAAGCCAGCAGGATGCCGCCGACAAAGCCTTCCACGGTCTTGGACGGCGACAGGTTGGGGGCGATCTTGCGCTTGCCAAAGAGTTTTCCACAGACGTACTGCAGCACGTCCGAGAGCTGCACCACGATCACCAGGTAAGCGATCAGCAGCAGGTTGCGGCCTTCATAGCCGGCGATGTCCAGGGTCAGCAGGGCGGGCACGAAGGACACGCAGAACACCGCGATCATCAGCCCCCACTGGACCTTGGAGGCACGCTCCAGGAAGTGCGTGCTGTCGCCACCGAGCGACGCGAGGATCGGCAGCAGCAGGAACACGTAGACCGGAATGAAGATCGAGAACAGCCCGTACCAGTCGGAGTAGATCAGCAGGTATTGCAGGGGCAGGGCCAGGTAGAAGGCCGCCACCAGGGCCGGGTAGTCGCTGCGCCGGGTCGGGGTCAGGGTGAGGAACTCGCGCAGGGCGTAGAACGACACCGCATAGAACAGCAGGATCACCGCCGCGGTGCCGAGCCAGAAGGCTATACCGATCACCAGCACCATCACCCACCAGGCATTGATCCGCGCATTGAGGTTGTCGATCACCGGGTTGGGCGCGCCACGGGTGCGCCATTGGAGGATGAAACCGATCAGCGAGGCCAGCACCAGAATGGCGCCGATGCCGCCGAATAACATCAGGGTCTGCTTATCCATCTCAGGCGTGCTCCGGGGCCAGGGCCAGCAGCGCGGCGCGGCTGCGTTCGAGGAAGTGTTCCTTGGTTTCGTCTTCTTCCAGGGTCAGGGGTGCGCCGAAACTGGTGGTGCACAGCAGCGGCAGGGGCAGGAAGCGGCCCTTGGGCATGACCCGGTTGAGGTTGGCGATCCACACCGGAATCACCTCAACCTGTGGATAACGTTTGGCCAGGTGGTAGATCCCGCTCTTGAACGGGAGCAGGCCGTCTTCGGGGTTGCGCGTGCCTTCCGGGAAGATGATCAGCGAGTCGCCGTTCTCCAGGGCATCGATCATGGGTTGCAGGGGATTGTTATCCACAGCCTCCTTGCGCTCGCGGTCGATCAGCACGCCGTTGAACACCCGATTGATGATGTAGCGGCGCAGGTTGCTTTTCTGCCAGTAGTCGGCGCCGGCCACGGGCCGCGTCAGTTTGCGCAGGGCCGGCGGCAGGGAGGCCCAGAGCAGTACGAAGTCGCCGTGGCTGCTGTGGTTGGCGAAGTAGATCCGCTGCACCGCGCGCGGTGCCGAGCCCAGCCACAGGCTGCGGGCGCCGGTGATGCTGCGGGCGGCGGAGGTGATGAGATTGGCGACCAGGGGTTCGAACATGGGCATTCCTTATCCGGCAAAGGTCAGCCAGGGGCTGACCAGGATCACGCTCAGTATCACCAGCACTTGTGCTGCCAGCAGTAATGCCTGGCGGCGCAGCAGGCCCAGGGCCCCGCGGCTGCGTTGGTCCCAGGGCCGGCCGCCGCGCTGCGCGGGTTGCAGGCCGAGGGCGCTCAGGGCCTGGTCCAGGGCCTGGGTGCTGTGTTCCAGGGCAGTTGGGGTATCGGCCACGCGCTGAAACAGGTCGGCGTCGAAGGCTACCCGCAGCGCCAGGTATTTTTCCATCAGCCCCAGCAGCACCAGGGCCAGGCTGACCAGCAGCCCGCCCAGGGTGACGCTGGTCAGCAGGTACTGGCCCAGGCCATACAGCGCGCCGAGCAGGGTCAGGCCTGTGGATAACTGATCCAGGGCGCGGCCCCGGCGCAGCAGGCTGGCCACGCTGTAGAGCTGCATTTCAGTGGACATGGGCCGTTCTCCCGGCGCTGCTCAGGGCTTGCAGCGCCTGGCGGTGGGCGGGGTGCAGGACGATCTGTGGGCGGGCCCGCTGGATCTGCACGATGGCGGCATCCACCGTGGCTGCGCGGCCGCTGTGCAGCAGCCAGGCGGCAATCGCCGTGGCGCTGCGCGAATAACCCAGGGCGCAGCACACCAGCAGCGGCCCTTGCTGGCGCAGGCGTTCGATGGCGTGGGCGGCGGCCAGGCACTGCTCGGCACTGGGGGCACACAGGTCCAGCACCGGCAGGCTCTGGTAGGCCCGCAGCCCGCGGCTGTCCAGGGACAGCTCGGCGCACAGGTCGAGCACGGCGTCGAACGGGCTGTCCTTGAGCTCGGCCGGTGTCGGCAGGCGCCCGAGCCAGACGTTATCCACAACCGGGTCCGGCTGTGGATGTTTTCTTGTCCACAGCCGCGAGTTGATCCAGGCCGCCGCCAGGTAAGGCGCCAGCAACCAGCGTGTAGCGGGGCTGAGGCTGCCGTCCTGGCGCTTCTGGAACCCCTCGGCACCCAGCAGGGCGTAGTTCAAGGCCACCAGCAACAGCGCCACGGCGGGCCAGATCAGCCACAGCGCGGCGCCGCCCCAGGCAAAGGCTGCCCCGGCGAACAGCGCCGCACCCAGGCCATAGCGCAGGGCCAGCTGGCGGCGCTTCGGGTCCTGGGCCGCACGGGCACTGAACAATGGGCTGGGACGGTCCAGCGGCCATAGCCAGACACACAGCCAGCCGGCCAGGGCGCCTGTGGGTACATCGATGAAGTGGTGTTGATAAGTGCTCAGCACCGAGACCCCGATCAGCGCGAACCAGCCATGCACCAGCCAGCGCCAGAAACCCTGGGTATGCCGTGCGTAGCAGACCCAGAGCACCACCAGCAGGGCGATGTGCAGCGACGGCGCCTGGTTGAAGGGCTTGTCGAAGCCGGCCAGCACCGCGAACAGCCAGCCGAAAACCCCGTCCAGTTCCGGCCGGGAGAAGGTGAAGCTCAATGGCCAGATCAGGAAGCAACTGACCGCGATCACCTGGGCGGTGAGCAGGCGCAGGGCGTGGCGCTTGAGCTCGTCACGGCTGCGCGGCAACAGCAGGGAGAAGCCGTAGAGCAGGTCGATGGACCAGTAGGGCACGATGGTCCAGGCCCAGAACGGCATGTGCCGTTCCCAGTCGAAGACCATGCTGCCGACGTCGTCGCGCTGGGCGGTGACCCAGGTGGCGAAGCCGTAGGTGCTGAAGAACAGCGGTGCCAGCAACAGCAGCCAGAGCACCGCGGGTTTCAGCAGGCCCGGCTCCCGGGCCGGCAAGGCGCCTGCGGCCATCATTGCACCCGTTGCGCCAGGGATACGCTGAAGATCCCCCATTCATCCACACGCATGGTGACCTTGCGAAAGCCGGCGGCCTCCACCAGTTGGTCCATCTCCGCCTGGGTGCGGCGGCGCATGACCCAGGCCTGGCCTTCGCGGTGGCTGGTCAGGGCGCGGGCGATCAGTTCCAGCTGCGGGTGCCACGGCTGGCCGGTGTACACCAGGTAGCCGCCGGGCTCCACGGCACTGGCCAGGCCCGCCAGGGAGCCGCCGACCATCTGGTTGTCGGCGAACAGCTCATAGAGCCCGGAGACCACTGCGAGGGTGGGTTTCGGGTCCAGGGCTGCGAGGTCCTCGCGGTCGAAGGCGTTGCCTTTGACGAAGCGGGCGATGTCCCCCAGGCCTTTTTCCTGGATCAGCGCACTGCCGTCGCGCACGTTGATATCGCTGTAGTCGCGCAGCAGGATCGATTCCGGCAGCGGGCTGACCCCTTGCAGGGCTTCGAGGATGTAGCGGCCGTGGCCGGCGGCGATATCGACGATGCGCACTTCGCTGTTTTGCTCACGGAGTTTTTCCATGGCCAGGCGCAGCAGTTCTTCCACATGCAGCTTGCGCTGGCGGATGCCGCGCCAGCCGATGGAGTTCAGGTAGTTCTGGTCGATCATCCGGCCCAGTGCGGAATGCCCGGTGGGGCGGTTGCGGTAGACGTAGTCCAGGGTGCTGCCGGAGTCGAAACCGGTGTCGAAGCCCAGCTTGACCCCCGCCGACAGCTGGCTGCCCAGGCGCATGCTGGCGCGGGTGGCGCGCCAGTACAGGTCGCGCAGGGAATTGTGCGGCAGCGGCGCGGCCAGGGCTTCGGACTCGGCGCAGGTAACGCCCAGGCGGTCGGCGTCCAGCAGGGCAGGGCGGTTCAGCGGGCGCTCGAAATTCTGCAGGATGAAGCGACGGATGCTGGCCATGGCCGGCGCCCGGTTCTTTTCCCCCAGGGTGTCGTGGAAGAAGCCCGGGAGGATGTGCTTTTCCTTGTGCAGGCTGCCCAGGCGCTCGAAGAACTGCTCCTGGGGCTTGCGATGCACCACGAAGTCGGAGCCGGAGATCAGCAACTGGGTCGGCACCTGGATCGCCTGGGCGTCGGCTACCACCCGGTCTGCCGCTTCATACAGGCCCAGCAGTACATTCACCGAGATCGCCTTGGTGATCAGCGGGTCGCTGTCATAGCTGCGGACCCGCTCCGGGTCGTGGCTCAGGAAGCGCGCCTTGACGTAGCTGTTGACGAAGAAGTTGCCACGAAAGCGCCGCATCAGGGCCAGGCCGGGCCGGGCGAAGGGCACGTACAGCTTGACCTTGAACGCCGGCGAGGCCAGCACCAGGGAGCGGATGCGCGGCGCGTAGTCGTGGACCCAGGTGGACGCGATCACCGCGCCCACGCTCTGGGCCACCACGGCGATGTTTTCCTCGGCGATCCCGTGGGTGCTGCCCAGGTGATCACAGAAGGTCTGCACGTCGCGCACGCTGGTAGCGAAGCTCGGGCTGTCGCCACGGGCGCCCGGCGACTGGCCATGGCCACGGGCATCCCAGGCGAAGAAGTCGAACTGGGGCAGGTTCAGCTCTTCCACCAGGTGGGCAATGCGCCCGGAGTGTTCGTGACCGCGGTGGAACAGCATCACCGCTTGCCGCGGTTCGCCAGGGGCCACTTCAGTGGCTGGCCAGTGGCGGTAGAACAGTTCGACACCGTCATGGGTTCGGAACGTCTGGTGTTGAGCGTCGCGCATAGCCATTTCCTTATGCAGAGGGAGCATTGTGCTGAACTTCTTTGAGGCCCTGGCGGACCCGATTGATCAGGGTGTAGACCAGCAGTGCGGCGACCAGTGCCAGCACGCCGTTTATCCACAGGGCGCTGAGCCAGCCCAGGGCGATGCCGGTGGCCAGCACGCCGAGGATGAAGGCGCGGTCGCTCTTGCCCATGGGCCCGTCGTAGCGCCGCGAGGCCCCGACCATGGGCCCGAGCACCCCGGCGTATTCACTGAACAGCGCCAGCAGGGTCACGGCCAGCACCAGCAGCAGGCTGGCCCCGGGCAACAGGGCGAAAGGCAGGATCAGGGCGCTGTCGGCGACCACGTCGCAGAGTTCGTTGAGGTAGGCCCCCAGGCGCGATTGCTGGCCGAATTCCCGCGCCAGCATGCCGTCGATGGCATTGAGCGCCATGCGCAGGATCATCCACAGGGGAATCAGGGCGAACAGCCAGGCATGGCCGGGGAACAGGGCGATGACGGTGCCGACCAGGACCGAGATGACGGCGGCCAGGACAGTGATCTGGTTGGCCGTGGTGCCGTTGTCGTACAGGCGCTGCACCAACGGCCGCAGCAGGTTCTGAAAGCGCGGTTTGAGCTGGTAAATCGAGAGCATGATGGGACGGTTCCTTGTCGCACGCGGTGAGCAGGGCTGGATTATTGCCTTAAATGCCAGGGGGCCGACATCAGAAGTTTTGTCATGAGCAAACAGCTGTCTCTGTGTCTACGACGTACGCAATAGATGAAAAGGCATGGCGCGGGACAAAAATTTCACTCGGCTCGTTATATAGTAACGAATTGTTTCGAATTTCTTCGGGCCTGTGGGTTTATCCACAGGGCCGGACCAGAGCGGCGGGGTGGTATGCAAGTCGATCTTGAGACGCAAGGTGGCGAGGTGGCTGCCTTGCCACGGTTTCAGCAGGCGGCGTCCCATGCGGCGCGTTTGCAGCGCTGGGGCGCCGCTTTGCTGGGCCTGGCGGTGCTGGGGCTGGTGGCGGCGGTGTTTGTCGATCTGTTTGCGGCGCTGACCATCTGGCCGGCACTGCTGGTGAACCTTTCGTGTGCCTTGCTGGTGGTGGTGGCCGGGCTGCAATCGGCGTGCTGGGTCAGCCGCTGGCGCGAAGAGGTGATCACCCCGGCGCCGGTTGTCACGCCCGAGGCCGGGGAGGATCGGCAGCCACAGGGCTGGCTGGCGGCTGCCCTGACCCTGCGCGGGCGGCGCCTGTTGCAGCAGATCGGCGCGCCTACCCTGTGGCTGGGTGGCTGGTCGCTGCTGATCCTGTACAGCGTGGTGCAGGTGTTCAACCTGTCGTTGCCCGCCGCCGCCCTGGGCCTGGGTGCCAGCGTGGTGGCGGTGCTGGCTCTGCTGCTGGCGTTTGCCCTGCTGGTGCTGGAACGCCAACTGGCCCAGGAACACCCAGGGGAATGGCCGGAAGCCGGCGCCCTGGCGCAGCTGCTGCGGGTGGCGATTATCTGTTTGCTGGTGAGCGCCCTGTGCCTGTTGTTCAGCAGCGATACGGCCTTGTGGCCAGTACGGCTGGCGGTGCTGACGGGGCTGCTGCCGGCATGGGTGGCCGGCGAGTTGTTGTTGCGCGCGGTGCTGTCGCTGTTCAGCCCACAGCGCGAACAGCTGGAGCCACGGCTTCTGGCCCACAGTTTTGTTGCCGACATGCTGCGTTGGCCGCCCCAACCCCTACTCAGCCTGCAGCATGAATTGCACAACCGTTTTGGCATCGATCTGCGGCAGATCTGGGCCTTCGCCTATATGCGCCGGGCCTTTGTACCGGTATTGCTGGTGGTGTTGGCGGTAGGTTGGCTCTTGACCGGTGTTCATGAACTTTCCATGCAAAATCGCGGTATTTACGAGCGTTTCGGCAAGCCGGTACAGGTCTTTGGCCCGGGCCTGCATCTGGGCCTGCCCTGGCCCCTGGGGCGGGTACTGACGGTGGAAAACGGCGTGGTCCATGAACTGGCCACCAGCGTGGGCGAAAGCTCGCAGCCGCTTCAACCGGCCCCCGCCGAAGGCCCGGCCCCCGCCATTGCCAACCGCCTGTGGGATGCCAGCCACGTGAATGACAAATCCCAGGTGATCGCCAGCGGCAACGCCCAGCAACAGAGCTTTCAGATCGTCAACATGGACGTGCGCTTCGTCTACCGCATCGGCCTGGGCGATGCTGCGGCGCTGGCCGCCACTTACAACAGCAGCGATGTGCCGACGCTGATCCGCAGCACCGCCAGCCGCGTGCTGGTGCACGACTTTGCCTCGCGCACCCTCGACGGCCTGCTGGGCCAGGACCGCACCGGGCTGGCTGATGACATCGGCAGGGCCGTGCAGGGCGATCTGGATCGGCTCGACAGCGGGGTGGAGATTCTCGCCACGGTAGTCGAGGCCATCCATCCGCCGGCTGGCGCGGCCAATGCCTACCACGGTGTGCAAGCGGCGCAGATTGGCGCCCAGGCGCTGATTTCCCGGGAACGTGGAGCGGCTGCCGAGCAGACCAACCAGGCGCAGTTGCAAGCCAGCGTGGCCCGCGACCAGGCCCAGGCCGATGCGCGCGAAGTGCAGGCGGCGGCCCAGGCTGCCGACCTGCGCTTTGCCGCCGAACAGAAAGCCTACGCCAGTGCGGGGCAGGCCTTCGTCCTCGAGCAGTACCTGAGCCAGCTGAGCCAGGGCCTGAGCCAGGCCAAGCTGCTGATTCTTGATCATCGTCTGGGGGGCGACAGCGCGCCGACCCTCGACCTGCGTACGTTCACCTTGCCGGCCGACCCTTCGGCGCCGCGTAAAGCCGCTCAGCCAGGAGCCGTCCATTGAGCCAGTCCTCCCACTCCCACGATCACGCCGGCCACGACCACGGGCACGGCCATCACCACCATCACGGGCATCACCACCATCATCATGGGGCGCCGGCCGAGGCCGGGCCTTTCCCCTGGCGGCGCATGGGCTGGGCCGTGCTACTGGTGCTGTTTGCCGTGGCCGCGGCGAGCCTGGTGCAAGTGCGTTCCGGCGAGGCCACGGTGATCACCCGCTTCGGCAACCCGGCGCGGGTGCTGCTGGAGCCGGGCCTGAACTGGCGCTGGCCGGCACCCTTTGAAGCGGCGATCCCGGTGGACCTGCGCCTGCGCACCACGTCCAGTGGCTTGCAGGATGTGGGCACCCGCGACGGTTTGCGGATTATCGTCCAGGCCTACGTGGCCTGGCGGGTCCAGGGCGACGCGGACAATGTGCAGCGTTTCATGCGGGCGGTGCAGAACCAGCCGGACGAAGCGGCGCGGCAGATCCGCACCTTTGTCGGTTCGGCCCTGGAAACCACCGCCAGCAGCTTCGATCTGGCCAACCTGGTGAACACCGATGCCAGCCAGGTGCGCATCGCCGACTTCGAAGCGCAACTGCGCCAGCAGATCGAACAGCAATTGCTTTCCACTTATGGAGTGCGAGTGGTGCAGGTGGGAGTGGAGCGTCTGACCCTGCCCTCGGTGACCCTGACCGCCACCGTGGACCGCATGCGCGCCGAGCGTGAAACCATCGCCACGGAACGCACCGCCATCGGCAAGCGCGAAGCGGCGCAAATCCGCTCTGGCGCCGAACGCGATGCGCGGATCGTCCAGGCCGATGCCACGGTAAAGGCCGCGGATATCGAGGCGCAATCCCGGGTTGAAGCGGCGCAGATTTATGGCCGCGCCTACGCCAGTTCCCCGCAGCTGTACAACTTGCTGCGCTCACTGGACACCCTGGGTACTGTGGTGACTCCGGGCACCAAGTTGATCCTGCGCACCGACGCGGCGCCTTTCCGGGTGCTGGTGGATGGCCCTCCAAACCTGCCGGGCAAAGCCGCTGGTTCGCAACCATGAATAAGGTTCCACGTGGAACAAATGAGTTGAGCAGCCCGTGGATCCAGGCCGGGCGTCTGGCATTCATCGCCTTGTACGGGGTGACAGTACTGGCGGCGCTGGCCTGGGCCTTCTCCAATGTGCGGCAGATAGACCCGCAGAACCGGGCCATGGTCTTGCACTTTGGCAAATTGGAAAGGGTGCAGAGCGCCGGATTGCTCTTGGCCTGGCCCCAGCCTTTTGAGCAGGTGGTGCTGCTGCCCGCCGCCGACCGGGTACTGGAGCGGCGGGTGGAGGGTTTGCTGCGTTCCGAGGCGGCTCTGGAAGGGGACCGGGTTGCCACCCTGGCCACGCCTTTGAACGACACCCTGGCCGGGTCCGGTTACCTGCTGACTGGCGATGCCGGTGTGGTACAGCTGGACGTGCGGGTGTTCTACAAGGTCAGCGATCCCTACGCCTATGTGCTCCAGGCTGACCACGTGCTGCCGGCCCTGGATCGGTTGGTGACCCGCAGTGCCGTGGCCCTGACCGCCGCCCGTGACCTGGACACCATCCTGGTGGCGCGCCCGGAACTGATCGGCAGCGACAACCAGGCCGCCGAGCGTCGTGAGCGGCTGCGGGGCGATCTGCTGCAAAGCATCAACCAGCGCCTGGCGCAGTTGACCGCCAGCGGCCAGGGCATTGGCGTCGAGGCAACGCGGGTGGATGTGCAATCGAGCCTGCCCGGCCCGGCGGTCAGCGCCTTCAACGCGGTGCTCACTGCCAGCCAGCAAGCCGACAAGGCGGTCGCCAACGCCCGCACCGAAGCGGAAAAGCTGACCCAGGGCGCCAACCAGCAGGCGGACCGCAGCCTGCAAGTGGCCCATGCCCAGGCCAGCGAACGGCTGGCCCTGGCCCGGGCCCAGACTGCCACGGTGCAGAGCCTGGCCCAGGCGCAGCGCAACGGCACCGACCCGGAAATGCTGCTGCGTATCTACCGTGAACGCCTGCCGAAGATTCTCGGGCAGGCCGGTTCGGTGACCACGGTCAATCCCCAAGACGATTCACGCCTGATCATTCAGGGAGCCGAACAATGACTGCCACCACCCATGCCGCGCCCCCCGCCAGCATGCTGACCTCGGCCGAGCAACGCAGCGCCGCCCGCCAGCTGACCCTGGCCATGCTCGCCCTGGGGCTTCTGGCCCTTGGCCTGGTCTGGCGCTGGCTGGCCCCAGGCCAGGTGGGCGTCAGCCAGTTGCTGTTGGGTGTCGCCTCGCTGCTGGTGGCGGTGCCGGTGATGCGCTCGGCCTGGTTCAGCCTGCGTTACCCGAGCCTGCACGGCATTACCGACCAACTGATCGCCCTGGCGATGCTCGGCGCCTGGGCCACTGGCGACCTGCTGACCGCGGCCCTGTTGCCGATCATCATGATCTTCGGCCACGTACTGGAAGAGCGCAGCGTGATCGGCTCCCAGGAAGCCATCGACGCCCTGGGCCGCTTGACCCGCAGCCTGGCGCGACAGGTACGGGCCGATGGCAGCGTCGTGGAAGTGGACAACGCCAGCCTCAAGGCCGGCGACCTGGTGGAAGTACGCGCCGGCGATCGGGTGCCCGCCGATGGTCTGGTGGTGTCCGGCCAGGCGAGCCTGGATACCGCGCCGATCACTGGCGAATCGGTCCCCCTGGAAGCGGTTCAGGGCATGCAGATATTTGGCGGCGCAATCAATCTCGATGGACTGTTGCGTGTGCAGGTCACCCGTACCGGCGAGGAGTCGACCTTGGGCAAGGTGATTGCCCTGATGCAAAGCGCCGAGCGCGCCAAGCCGCCCATCACCCGTTTGCTGGAGCGCTATGCCGGCAGTTACATGGTGCTGGTGTTGCTGTTGGCGGCGGTGACCTGGTTCATCACCAACGATGCCCAAGCCATGCTCGCGGTGCTGGTGGCGGCCTGTCCCTGTGCGTTGGTGCTGTCGGCGCCGGCCACCGCCATCGCCGGGATCGCTGTGGCCGCGCGCCACGGCATCCTGATTCGCAGTTCGGCCTTTCTCGAGGAGCTGGCGGACCTGACCTCCCTGGTCGTGGACAAGACCGGAACCCTGACGTACGGCAGCTTGCGTTTGCAGGCCATCGACAGCCCCCGGGAAGACCAGCGAAGCCTGCTCACTCTGGCCGCCAGCCTCGGCTCGGCCAGCAGCCACCCGGTCAGCCGGGCCCTGGCAGGGCTGGTGCCCCAGGAAGAGCAATGGCCACTGGGGGACATTCATGAACGCCAGGGCCTGGGTGTGGTGGCCCGTACCGAGGAGGGCGAAGCGGCCCTTGGCCGTCCGGAGCTGTTCCGCCAGTTGGGTATCGACACCAGCCCGGTGCCGGGGCACGACGGGCCGATTGCCGGCTTGGCGCTTGATGGCGAATTTCTCGGTTGGCTGTTGCTGGCCGACAGCGTCAAACCCGAGGCCCGGCATGCCCTGGGCGAGTTGCGCGAACTGGGGTTGGGCCGGCAGTTGCTGCTCACCGGCGACCGCCAGAGTGTGGCCGACAGCCTGGCGCTGGAAGTGGGAATCGCCGACGTCGAGGCCCAGGCCCTGCCGCAAGACAAGCTTGAGCGGGTGCTGGAGGAGATCGACAAGGGCTTCCGGCCGATGGTGGTCGGCGACGGCATCAACGACTCCCTGGCTCTCAAGGCCGGGGTGGTGGGGGTGGCCATGGGCGCCGGTGGTGCGGACATCGCCCTGGCTTCGGCGGATGTGGTGCTGATCGGCAGCGACCTGCGACGCCTGGGCACCTGCGTGCGCCTGAGCCGTGAATGCCGGCGGACCTTGCAGGTCAACGTGATCATCGGCCTGGGCTGGACCCTGGCCATCGTCGCCTTTGCCGCGTTCGGCTGGCTGGGGGCGGCGGGGGCGATGATCGCTGCGGTGCTGCACAACCTGAGCACCTTGCTGGTGCTGGGCAATGCCGGTCGCCTGCTGCGTTTCCAGGAGCCGCTGTTGAAGCTGTAGACGCCGCGCAGTTTTTTTCATCCCGGCTGTAACGCCGGGATGCTTCCTCTCTCTAGTGCTATGACGGGATTGCACAAGCACCCGCCGATCCCCTGCGACTATTGAGGAAACAAAAATGAACATGAAGAAAACCGCCGCCGGCGCTGCCCTGGCCTTTGCTGCCGCCACTCTGTTTGCCGGTGTCGTGACTCAAGCGTCTGCTGCCGATGCCCAGGTGCACTGCTACGGCGTCAACGCCTGCAAAGGGCAGAACGACTGCAAGACCAAGGACCACGCCTGCAAGGGCATGGGCGCCTGCAAAGGCCAGGGCTTCAAGGCCATGACCCAGGCCGCGTGTGACAAAGCAGGCGGCAAAGTCGGCGAGTAAGCGGCGTTCGAGTGCTGCCGCAGTGGGGTTGGCAACCACTGCGGCCACTTGGCAAGGAGTTGGCGATGTCTGAATTTTCTTCCAGCTTGGGCTATGGCCTGGGTTTGCGCAGTGCCTACTACCAGCAGATTCTCGACGAGGCGCCGGACGTCGACTGGTTTGAAGTGGTGTCCGAGAACTTCATGGTGCAGGGCGGCAAGGCGCTGTATTACCTGGATGCGATCGCCGAGCGCTACCCCATCGTGATGCACGGGGTGTCGCTGTCCATCGGCGGCCCCCATGCCCTGGACCGGGATTACCTGCTGCGGCTCAGGCAACTGGCCAGCCGGGCAAACCCGGCGTGGATCTCCGATCACCTGTGCTGGAGCCGGGGCAACGCCCATCAACTGCACGACCTGCTGCCGCTGCCCTACACCGAGGAGAGCCTGCACTACGTGGCAGGGCGAGTGCGTCAGGTGCAGGACATTCTGGAGCGCCCCCTGGTGCTGGAGAACGTCTCCAGTTATGTGCGGGCGGCGGCCGACGAATTCAGCGAGTGGGAATTTCTCGCCGCCTTGAGCCAGCTCAGCGGCTGCGAACTGCTGCTGGATGTGAACAACGTCTACGTCAGTTCGCGCAACCATGGTTTCGATCCCTGGCACTTCATCCAGGCGCTGCCGGCGCAACGCGTGCGGCAACTGCATCTGGCCGGGCATCAGGATTATGGCGACTACGTGATCGACACCCACGACCACCCGGTCTGCGATCCCGTGTGGGCGCTGTATCAACGCACCCTTGAACACCTGGGGCCGGTGGCCACCCTGCTGGAGCGCGATGATCATTTTCCGCCCCTGGAAGAGCTGCTCAGCGAACTGCACAAGGCCCGAGATCTCGGGCAACAGACCCTGGCCGGGAGGCAGCAATGCGCCTGAACGACTGGCAACTGGCTTTTGAAGCCTATCTGTTGGGCGAACAGGCCCAGGCCCGCGCCGTCCTGCAAGACAGCCTGATCGGTGGCCCGACCCTGGATGTCGAGACCGGCCTGGCGATCTATCACAATGCCTACATGGCCCGGTTGCAGGAGGTCATGGGCAGCGACTTCCCGGCCATCCGGCACTGGCTGGGGGATGCAGAATTCCAGGCCCTGACGCAGGCCTACATTCGCCAGTGCCCGTCCCGGCATTTCAGCCTGCGCTGGCTGGGGCAGGGCTTTGCCGAATTCATCCAGGGCCATCTGGTGCCGGAGCAGGGCGCCCCCCTGGCGGAACTGGCGCGCCTGGAGTGGGCCTTCACCCTGGCCTTCGACGCAGCCGAAGCCCAGGTGCTGACGGTGGCGGCCATGGCCGGGCTGGATGTCGAGCAATGGCCGCAGCTGCAACTGCGCCTGGCGCCCTGTGTGCAATGGCTCGACTGCCGCTACAACAGCGTGGCCCAGTGGCGCGCGGTCAAGGAGCAGGCGGATTTCCCCCGCAGTGCTTTACTCGATCAGCAGCAGCTGTGCCTGGTCTGGCGAGCGGACCGGGTCTGCCGTTATCGCAGCCTGCCAGCCGAAGAGGCCACAGCGCTGCGGGGCATGATCGAGCAACGGTGGAATTTTGCGGAACTCTGCGCCGGGCTGGCCGTCACTTATGCCGAGGGGGCCCCGCTGCAGGCGGTTACCTGGTTGAAACAGTGGGTCGAAGATGGCCTGGTGATGCGCAGCGAATCATAGAAAACCACTATCAAATCGATAGCCTGCTATTTTCTAGGATGGTCTACCCTCATTTCAGACGTCTGAAACAAGGGGGGATTTTCCATGCTCGCGCAACTTCCACCGGCCTTACAGAATCTGCATTTGCCTTTACGCCTGCGGCTCTGGGACGGCCATGAATTCAATCTGGGGCCGGATCCCAACGTCACGATCGTGGTCAAGGACCCGCAATTGGTGGCGCAGCTGACTCACCCTAGCCTGGACGCCTTGGGGGGCGCCTTTGTCGAGGGCAAACTGGAACTGGAAGGTTCCATCAGCGAAGTCATCCGGGTCTGCGACGAACTGAGCCAGGCCTTGCTCGACGATGACGACGGCAACCAGCCGGTGCGCTCGCTGCACGACAAGGCGACCGACGCAGCCGCGATTTCCTATCACTACGACCTTTCCAACGCCTTCTACCAACTGTGGCTCGACAGCGACATGGCCTATTCCTGCGCCTATTTCGAGACCGGAAGCGAGTCTCTGGAACAGGCCCAGCAAGCCAAATTCCGCCATCTGTGCCGCAAGCTGCGCCTGCAACCGGGGGACTACCTGCTGGATGTCGGGTGCGGCTGGGGCGGGCTGGCCCGCTACGCCGCCCGTGAGTTCGGCGCCAAGGTGTTCGGCATCACCTTGAGCAAGGAGCAGCTGGCCCTGGCCCGCGAGCGAGTGACCGCCGAAGGCCTGGACGACCTGGTGGACCTGCAACTGCTGGATTACCGCGACCTGCCCCAGGATGGCCGCTTCGACAAGGTGGTCAGTGTCGGCATGTTCGAGCACGTCGGCCACGCCAACTTGCCGGAGTACTGCCAGACCCTGTTCAGGGCCGTGCGCGAGGGCGGGTTGGTGATGAACCACGGCATCACCGCCAAGCACACCGACGGCCGCCCGGTAGGCCGCGGGGCCGGGGACTTCATCGAGCGCTATGTGTTTCCCAATGGCGAGCTGCCGCACCTGGCAATGATCTCGGCGTTCATCAGCGAGGCGGGGCTGGAAATTGTCGATGTCGAGAGCCTGCGCATGCATTACGCGCGGACACTGGATCACTGGAGCGAACGCCTGGAAGACAATCTGGAAGCCGCCGCCAGGCAGGTTCCGGAGCAGGCGCTACGGATCTGGCGGCTGTACCTGGCGGGCTGCGCCTATGCCTTTGCCAAGGGCTGGATCAACCTGCACCAGATCCTTGCGGTCAAGCCCCATGCCGATGGCAGCCATGAACTGCCCTGGACCCGGGATGACCTCTACCATCCATAAGCCTGGCCCTTAAAGGATCGGAGAAATCAGCCGCGCGACCCGCATGCCCAGTTGTTGCAGGCGGTGGGTCTGGCGGCTTTCTTCCTTGGCGATTTCCCGGGCCTTGGCGAAGTCGGCTTCCAGCATGTGTTCCACTTCGGTGGCGAAGTCGTCGTCCACCGTCAGCAGCATCACTTCGAAATTCAGGCGGAACGAACGGTTGTCCAGGTTGGCGCTGCCAATGGCGCTGATTTCGTTGTCGATCAGCACCACCTTCTGGTGCAGGAATCCCGGCTGATAGCGGAATACTCGCACCCCGGCGCGCACCGCTTCGAAGGCGTACAGGCTGGAGGCGGCATAGACGATGCGGTGGTCCGGGCGGGCGGGCAGCAGGATGCGCACATCCACGTCCCGCAGCACCGCCAGGCGCAGGGCAGCGAACACCGCCTCATCGGGAATGAAGTACGGGCTGGTGATCCACACCCGCTCGGTGGCCGCGTGGATGGCCTCGACAAAGAACAGCGAGCAGGTTTCGTAGGCATCGGCCGGGCCGCTGGCCAGCAGTTGGCAGAGCACGCCGTCGTCCGGGTAGGTGTCCGGGAGGATCAGCGGCGGCAGTTCCCGGGCGGCCCAGAACCAGTCTTCGGCAAAGGACTCCTGCAGGCAGGCCACCACCGGGCCGCTGACCTGCACGTGGGTATCACGCCAGGGCGCCAGGGGCGGCTTCTTGCCCAGGTATTCGTCGCCGACGTTATGCCCGCCGACGAATCCCAGCATGCCGTCCACCACCACGATCTTGCGGTGATTGCGGAAGTTCACCTGGAAGCGGTTGAGCCAGCCACTGCGGGTGGCGAAGGCGTGCACCTGGACCCCGGCGTCGCGCAGGGTCTGTACGTAGCTGGCGGGCAGGGAGTGGCTGCCGATGCGGTCGTAGAGCAGGTGGATCGACACACCCTCGGCGGCCTTTTCCAGCAGCAGGCGTTGCAGGCGCCGGCCCAGGTCATCGTCGTGGATGATGAAGAACTGGATCAGCACCGCCTTGTGGGAGCGGCGGATGGCGTTGAAGATCGCTTCGAAGGTGGCGTCGCCGTTGACCAGCAGGCGTACCTGATTGTTGGCCAGGCACGGCATGCGCCCCAGCTTGGGCATGGCCCGCAGCGAGGCGTAGGCCTTGGAGGCGCGGGCGGTGAGGGCTTCTTCCACCCAGGGACGCCAGTTCAGCTCATTGATGGCCTTGTGCATTTCCACGTTGGCCTGACGCCGGGCCTGGATGTAGGCGTCGAAGGTACTGCGACCAAACACCAGGTAGGGAATCAGGGTCAGGTAGGGCATGAACAGCAGCGACAGGGCCCAGGCGATGGCGCCCTGGGCGGTCCTGACGGTGAGTACCGCGTGGATCGCGGCGATCAACCCGAGAAAATGCAGCAGTGCGATGAGATAGCCGAAGATGTGCGGGCCAAAATAATCCATGGGGCAGCCTTGCTCCTGAAGATTCAATGCCTAACAGACCATGTTCCACGGTGAATGTCGCTATTTTATTCTGCATGCAACACCGTGCCCCGGCTGAAGTCTAACGGCCACTATTGTCTAGGAGTCATTCGATGAAACTTCGTTTACTGGGTTGGGCCTTGGCGGCGGGGTTGGCGCTTCCGGTGGTGGCGCAGGCGCAGATGCTGCAGCCGGGGTTGTGGGAGCTGACCAGCAGCAACATGAAGATCGACGACCAGAACATGCCGGACCTGTCGCTGATTCTCGGCCAGTTGCAGCAGCAGATGACCCCGCAACAGCGGGCGATGCTGGAGAAACAGGGTGTGACCATGGGCGGCAAGGGGATTCGGGTGTGCCTGACACCGGCCCAGGTGCAGTCGGACACCATCCCGCTGCAGGACCCGCAGTCGGGTTGCCAGCAGCAGGTAACCGAACGCAGTGGCAATCAATGGAAGTTCCGCTTCAGTTGCCCCAAGGCCCAGGGCAATGGAGTGGCCACGTTCATCAGCGATCGTGAGTTCACCACCAACGTGGCCGGCACCTTCAACGCCACCGGCCTGCAGCAGAAGGGCAGCATGGACACCCGCGCCGTGTGGCTGGGCCAGGACTGCGGCACGGTCAAACCCCGCGCCTCCTGACTTTTGGCTGACGCTGACGCTGCCCGTGCCCCGGGCAGCGCCTAGCGCATCCGGGCCAGGGCCTGCTCCAGGCTCAGGCGGCCCAGGTCTTCGCCATTTCGGCTGCGCAGGCTGACGTAGCCCCCGTCCTTTTCCTTTTCCCCGACCACCAGCAGGTAAGGCACTTTCTGCAGGCTGTGTTCGCGAATCTTGTAGCCGATCTTTTCGTTGCGCAGGTCGGCGCTGGCCCGCAGCCCGTGACGGCGCAAGCTGTCGCTGATGGCCCGGGCGTAGTCGGCCTGGGCTTCGCTGATGTTCAGCACCACCGCTTGTTGCGGTGCCAGCCACAGGGGCAGGGCGCCGCCATGGTGTTCCAGGAGAATGCCGATGAAGCGTTCCAGGGAGCCAAACAGCGCCCGGTGCAGCATCACCGGCTGGCAGCGTTCGCCGCGCTCGTCGATGTAGCTGATGGCGAAGCGCTCGGGCAGGTTGAGGTCCACCTGCAGGGTGCCGCACTGCCAGTCGCGACCGATGGCGTCGCGCAGCACGAACTCCAGCTTGGGGCCGTAGAAGGCGCCTTCCCCGGGGTTGATCCGGTAGTCGATGTGCATGCTCTGCAAGGCACCGACCAGGGCCTCTTCCAGCTGGTCCCAGACCTCATCGCTGCCGATGCGGTGGTCGGGGCGGGTCGAGAGCTTCACCGCCACCTGGTCGAAACCGAACTCCTTGTAGACGTCGAATACCAGGGCAATGGTGGCGGCGCATTCGCTTTGCATCTGTTGCGGGGTGCAGAAGATGTGGGCGTCGTCCTGGGTGAAATGGCGCACTCGCAACAGGCCGTGCAGGGCCCCTGAAGGTTCGTAGCGGTGGACTTTGCCGAACTCGGCGATGCGCAGTGGCAGGTCGCGGTAACTCTTGCGGCCATGACCGAAGATCGCCACCGCGCCGGGGCAGTTCATCGGCTTGAGGGCGAAGGTGCGCTGGTCTTGCGTGGTGGTGGTGAACATGTGGTCGCGGTAGTTCTGCCAGTGCCCGGAGGTTTCCCAGAGGCCGCGGTCCATCACGTCGGGGGTGTTCACTTCCTGGTAGCCGGCCTGTTCCTGGCGCCTGCGCATGTAGCCGATCAGTTCCTGGAACAGGGTCCAGCCCTTGGCGTGCCAGAACACCGAGCCCGGCGCGCAGTCGTCGAAATGGAACAGATCCAGCTGCTGGCCGAGCTTGCGGTGGTCGCGCTGTTGCGCCTGTTCCAGGCGCAACAGGTAGGCCTCCAGTTCCGGGCGGGTGCCCCAGCAGGTGCCGTAGATCCGCTGCAGCGGTGCGTTGCGGGCGTCGCCGCGCCAGTAGGCTCCGGCCACCTTGGTCAGCTTGAAGGCGCGCAGTTGGCCAGTGGAACGCAGGTGTGGCCCACGGCACAAATCTTCGAAATCCCCTTGACGGTACAGCGACAGCACAGCATCTGGCGGCAAGTCGCGGATCAGCTCGACCTTGTAGTGCTCGCCCAGGTCGGCGAAATGCTGCAGGGCCTGCTCCCGGGACAATTCCCGGCGGCGCACCGAATGATTGGTGGCGGCCAGGCTATGCATGCGCGCCTCGATCAGTTCCAGGTCCTCTGGGGTGAAGGGGCGCTCGTAGGCGAAGTCGTAGAAGAAGCCATCCTCGATCACCGGGCCGATGGCCACCTGCGCCGAGGGGAACAGCTGTTTCACCGCCATCGCCAGCAGGTGCGCGCAGGAGTGGCGCAGTACTTCCAGGCCCTCGGGGTCGCGGGCGGTGACGATGCTCAAGCGGGCGTCGCTGTGCAACAGGTAGTCACAGTCCACCAGTTGGCCGTTCACTCGCCCGGCCACGGCGGCCTTGGCCAGGCCGCTGCCGATGCTGGCGGCCACCTCGAAAACGGACAACGGCTGGTCATACTCACGGCACGCGCCATCAGGCAGGGTGATGCGGATCATCTTCGGTGGTCCTTGGTGTCGGGCTATTAACGGGTGAAGCGCAGGGGCAGGCCCTGACAGTCGTCGTACAGGCGGCCCTGGTGCCAGGCGAGCTGGCCCGACACCAGGGTGCTGCTGACGCTGTGGCGAAAGCGCTGGCCGGCAAAGGGCGTCCAGCCGCAGTGGGCGAGGATCGGCTGGCTGTCCACGGCCAGGCCTGTGGGCTCGGCGCGGACCAACACCAGGTCGGCCCAGTAGCCTTCGCGCAGGTAGCCGCGATCGGGAATGGCGAACAGGTCGGCGACTCGGTGGCTGGTTTTTTCCACCAGGGTGGCCAGGGGCAGCACCCGGTCGGCCACCAGTTCCAGCAGCGCTGGCAATGCATGCTGCACCAGCGGCAGGCCGGAGGGCGCGCGGCTGTAAGGCAGCTGTTTCTGCTCCCAGGTATGGGGCGCGTGGTCGGTGCCGATGACATCCAGGCGCTGGCTGTTCAGGGCCTGGCGCAGGGCATCGCGATCGGCCTGGGTCTTGATCGCCGGGTTGCATTTGATCAGGTGGCCGAGGCGCGGGTAGTCGCGGTCATCGAACAGCAGGTGATGCACGCAGACCTCGGCGGTGATGCGCTTTTGCGCCAGGGGCCGGTCCTCGAACAGCGCCAGCTCCCGGGCACTGGTCAGGTGCAGTACGTGCAGGCGAGTGCCGTGTTTCTTCGCCAGCTCCACCGCCAGGGATGAGGAGCGAAAGCAGGCCTCGGCATCGCGGATGTGCGGGTGGGCGGCGGCGGGAATCTGCTCGCCATAGAGTTGCAGCCAGCGCTGTTGCCGGGCCTGGATGCTGGGGGTGTGTTCGCAGTGGGCCAGGAGCAGGGTCGGCACCTGGCGGAACAGCCGGTCCAGCACCTCGGGATCGTCCACCAGCATGTTGCCGGTGGAGGCCCCCATGAACACCTTGACCCCGGCCACCTCCGTGGGGTCCAGGGCGGCGACGAGGTCGAGGTTGTCGTTGCTGACCCCGAAGTGAAAGCCATAGTTGGCCACCGAAACGCTCGCTGCGCGGCGCTTCTTGTCGTTCAGGGCGGCAAGATCCAGGGTCGCCGGCGAGGTGTTGGGCATGTCCATGAAGCTGGTGATGCCACCGGCCACCGCGGCCCGCGACTCGCTGTACAGGCTGCCCTTGTCCGGCGCGCCGGGGTCGCGAAAGTGCACCTGGTCGTCGATCATGCCCGGCAGCAGCCACTGGCCGCGGGCGTCGATTTCGATCTCGGCGCTGAGGTGGTCCAGGCTGCCGATGGTGTCGATGCGCCCGTGCGCCACCAGCACGTCGGCGTCGAATTCGCGCCCTTCGTTCACCAGGCGGGCGTTGCGGATGAGGATTCGGCTCATGCTCAAAACTCGTTCTGCAGGGCCTTGTAGCCACGCACCAGGTCGACGTTGGTGCGCGCCACGTCTTCGGAAAACTCCGAAGCGCTGACACTCACGGGAGGGAACTGCGCCAGGTCGGTCTTGGGCCCGATGCGGGTGGTGGAGGGCACGTAGAAACCCGGCGGCAGGTCGCGGCCATCCACCACGGAGTTGTGTCGAACCACGCTGCCGTCGCCCACTTCGCAGTTGAACAGCACGCTGTTGAAACCGATGAACACTCGGTCGCCGACCACGCAGGGGCCATGGACGATGGAGCGGTGGGCGATGGAAGTGTGCTGGCCGATGGTCACCGCCGCGCCGGATTTGGAGTGGATCACCACGCCATCCTGGATGTTCGAGTTGGCGCCGATGGTGATGGCTTGCATCTGGCCGTCGGCGTCCACTTCGTCGGCGCGGATCACCGCGTACGGGCCGACGAAGACGTTGTCGCCGATCACTACCTTGCCGCAGATGATGGCCGTCTTGTCGACGTAGGCGGATTCGGCGATCACGGGCAGATCGCCGGAGGGGTTTTTACGAATCATGGCGCGAGTCCTTCAAGGGGGAACTGATGACTTCCACCGCGCCATCGCGAATGGCGTTGTAGAAACAGTTGGGGCGCCCGGTGTGGCAGGCCGGTCCTTGCTGATCCACTAGCAGCAGCACGGCATCGCCGTCGCAGTCCAGGCGCGCTTCGATCAGGCGCTGGCGATGCCCGGAGCTTTCGCCCTTGCGCCACAGGCACCGACGCGAGCGCGACCAGTAGCAGGCCTGGCCGCTGGCCAGGGTTTCGCCCAGGGCCTGGCGGTTCATCCAGGCCAGCATCAGCACCTCGCCGCTGTCGTGCTGCTGGGCAATGGCGGCGATCAGGCCGTCGCTGTTCCAGGGCAGGGCGTCGAGCACCGCGGTCAAGGCCCAGCGGCTGCCCTGGGGCGCGGCTTCCAGATCCAGCAGCGACAGCGGTGGGCGGCGGATCATGGTCGGCTCAGGGCCTGGTACAGGGTGTCGAGGTTGTATTCGAACAGGCCGGTGAAGGTACTGGCCGGACCGCTGGCCGAGAGCGCATCGGAGTACAGGGTGCCGCCGATATGGGCGCCGCTTTCGTCGGCGATCTGCTTGAGCAGGCGGGCGTCCTTGATGTTCTCCATGAACACTGCCTTGACCTTGGCGTTGCGGATCTGGGTAATCAGTGCAGCCACTTCGGCGGCTGAAGGTTCACGCTCGGTGGACAGGCCCTGGGGCGCCATGAAGTCGATACCGTAGGCCTGGCCCAGGTAGCCGAAGGCGTCGTGGGAGGTGACGATCTTGCGGTTGCCCGGGGGCAGGGAACCGAGCTTGGCCTTGGCCTCGGCCAGCAGGCGATAGATCTGTTTCAGGTAGGCCTGGCTGTTGCGCTGGTAGTCGGCCTGGTGGGCCGGGTCGGCAGCGATCAGCGCCTTGGTGATGTTGCTCACATAGAGCTCGCTGTTGGCCAGGTTGTGCCAGGCATGAGGGTCGGGAACGCTTTCGCCGTCTTCCTCCAGGGTGCGTGGAATAACCCCGCGGCTGGCAGTGACGACCTGCGCCTGGGTGGCGGTGCTGGCCACCAGGCGGTCCAGCCAGGGTTCGAAACCCAGGCCATTCTTGATGATCAGCCGGGCCTTGAGCAGGGCCTTGGCGTCATCCGGGCTCGGCTCGTAGGTGTGGGCATCCTCGTCGGCACCCACCAGGTTGGTGATGTACACATGCTCACCGCCGACCTGGCGGGTCATGTCGGCGAGGATGCTGAAGCTGGTGACCACCGCCAGCTTGTCCGCCGCCTGGGCAGTAGGCAGCGACAAGGGCAACAGCAGGCTGAACAGCACGAGTAGAGCGCGCATCGGGAAACACCTCATGGGGATGTGAGCAAAGGTGGGCGGTGCAGCAAGCCGTGCACCGGACCGAACACCACGGACAGCAGGTACAGGCCGCCGGCCACCAGCACGATGGCCGGGCCGCTGGGCAGCGAGTAGTGGAACGACAGCAGCAGGCCGAGCCACACCGAGAGGCAGCCAAACAGCGCGGCGATGCCGATCAGGGCGGGCAGGCGTCGGCTCCAGAAACGTGAGGCGGCGGCCGGCAGCATCATCAGGCCCACCACCATCAGCGCGCCGATGGCCTGGAAACCTATCACCAGGTTGAGCACCACCAGGGTCAGGAACAGGCCGTGGGCCAGGGGGCCGAGGCGGCTGACGTTGTGCAGGAACAGCGGGTCGAGGGTGTCCAGCAGCAGGGCTTTGTAGATCAGCGCCATGGCCAGCAGGCTGAAGAGCGAGACCAGCAGCATGCCGTTCAGGGTCGTGCCATCCACCGCCAGGGCCGAGCCGAACAGCAGGTGCAAGAGGTCCAGGCGCTTGCCCGCCAGCCCGAGGATCAGCACGCCGCTGGCCAGGGAAATGGGGTAGATGGCGGCGATGCTGGCGTCTTCCCGCAGGCCGGTGCGCCGGGTGATCCAGGCGGCCAGCCCGGCCATGCCCAACCCGGCACCGAGGCCGCCCAGGGTCAGCGCCGGCAGGCTGAGCCCGGCGAACCAGAAGCCCAGGGCGGCGCCCGGGAGAATGCCGTGGGCCACGGCGTCACCGATCAGGCTCATGCGCCGCAGGATCAGGAACACCCCCAGGGGTGCGGTGCTGCAGGCCAGCAGCAGGCCGCCGAGCAGGGCCCGGCGCATGAACTGGAATTCGCTGAACGGCTGCCAGAAATGTGCGGCGAAGTGCATCAAGCCACCTGCGCGCAGGATTGTGGGGCGATCAGCTCCAGGCTGGAGCCGAATACACAGCCACTGCTTTTTACCAGCAGGGTCTGGGGGATGTGCTGGCGCACGGCGGTCAGGTCATGGCAGACCACCACCAGGGTCCGGCCCTGAGCGTGCCAGTTGTATAAATGGCGCCAGAGCAGGGCCTGGCCGGTTTCGTCGAGGGCGGCGTGGGGCTCGTCCAACAGCAGCAAGGGGGCTTCGGTCAGGCTCAATCGGGCGAGCAGGGCGCGTTGCAATTCACCACCGGAAAGGGCCATCAACGGGCGCTTTTCCAGGCCGCTCAGGCGCCAGTCTTCGAGTACCCTGTGCAGCTTTTCTGCCCTGACCCTGGCCGGTTCACGCTTGCCCCAGAAGCCGCCGGCCACCAGTTCTTCCAGGCTGATGGGGAACTGTCGATCCAGGTGTTGCTGCTGCGGCAAGAAGGACAAGCCGCCTCGGGCAGTGCCGAGGTGGATCTTGCCCGCGAGTGGTTTCTGCAGCCCGGCGATGACTTTCAACAAGCTGCTCTTGCCCGATCCGTTGGCGCCAATGATCGCGCTCAGGCTGGCCCTGGGCAGGTGCAGATCCAGGGCTGGAGTCAGGGGTTGCCCCGGAGCGCCCCAACGCAGGTGTTCGCAGCGGATCATCAGGCCTCCCAGTTCCAGCGGCTTTCGGCCACGGCGTCATGGGCATGCAGGCTTTCGGCGTGCACGACCCGCAATTGAAAGGCGTTGATTCCGGGGGAACGGCGCAGGGCTAGGTTCAGGCGGCGGGCGGCGTCTTCGCAGAACATCAGGTTCTGCCCGTTGGCCAGGGCGAAGGCCTGCTCGTCGGCACGCTTGACCGCGGTTTGCACGGCGGTGCCCAGGGCGTTTTCCGCATCGTTGATCAGGGCAATCAACGGCAGTTCGTCGATGAAGTCATCCAGGCGCAGATGCAATGCCGCGTTGCTGCGCTGGCTATGGGGCGTCGCGACGATGCCTTGGGGCGAGCCCAGCCAGGCCAGGACGTCGGCGTGTTGCAACGGCCGGTTGGCAAAATCTTCGATGAACTGCTGCTGGATCAACTGCCGCGCCAGCGCCGCCGAACAGGGGCAAGTGGAGGAATAAGGCACGTCGATTTTTAGTTCCACGTGGAACATCGCGTTTTTCAGCCGCGCTTCGATACTCAGCGGGTAGCTTTTCCAGCCGGCCAACGGGCTGACCAAGGCCGGGCGTTTCAACAGTAGATCCAACTGAATGCGCAGGTAGGCGCTGTGGGCCAGGCCTTCATGGCTATCGAGAAAACGCTGCAAGATCCGCCGGAGCAGAGCGGGGGTGAGGTTCTCCTGTTCCAGCATTTCCAGGGCCAGATACAGGCGTGACATGTGAATGCCCCGGGCCTCGCCATCGTCGAGGCTGACACCGGCATCGGCCTTGGCTGCGCTTGGCTGGTTGTTGATCACTACAGGTAAGGCAATGCCGCACATGCCCACCCATTCCAGGGGCAAGGCTTGGCGTGAGGCCTGCGCGGCGATATCCGGCAGAGTCAGCGCGTTCATGAACAGGTCCGTCGTGGGAAGTGATTTCACATGTTATATTATAACAATACGTTCGACGGGAAATTTTTCCTCGACGGTTGTTCATCTTGTCTTGTGAGTAGGGACGCTCCTTTTTTCGCGGTATTTGCCATGCACAGACGTCAATTGCTCAACCTGCTGTTGGCCGGTACGGCCCTGATGTTTCCCTGGAGTGTCTGCGCCGCGCAGATCCGCAACGCACGATTGTGGAAGGACGCAGAAAAGTTGCGGCTGGTGCTCGATCTGAGCGGCCCGGTGCAATACAAGACCTTCAGCTTGAGTGCCCCGGAGCGCTTGATCATCGACTTGAACGGCGCGCACCTGAGCGGTGATTTCAGCCAGCTGGCCCTGGCCAACACGGTGATCCGCGCCATTCGTTCCGGGCACTTCGGCCAGGGCGATACGCGGATCGTCCTCGACCTGCGCGAGCCGGTGCAGCTCCACAGTTTTCTCCTGCCGCCCCAGGATGGCCAGGGCCATCGGCTGGTGCTGGATCTGTCCAAGGCCACCAGGCAGCCCCTGCCGATCGCTGCGGCCGCCGCGCCGCTGGCCAAGCCCGAGGCCACGACAGGCAAGCCCCATCCCAAGCGCGACATCATCGTGGTAGTAGACCCCGGCCATGGCGGCAAGGACCCGGGCGCCGTGGGGGCCAAGGGCGAACGGGAGAAGGATGTGGTGCTGGCCATCGCCCGCCTGCTGGCCAAGCGGCTCAAGCGCGAGAAGGGTTTCGACGTGAAGCTGGTGCGCAACGATGATTTCTTCGTGCCGCTGCGCAAACGCGTGGAGATTGCCCGCAAGCACCAGGCCGACATGTTCATCTCGGTGCATGCCGATGCCGCGCCGCGGCTTACCGCATCCGGCGCATCGGTGTACGCCCTGTCCGAAGGTGGCGCCACCTCGGCCACCGCGCGCTTGATGGCCCAGCGGGAAAACGGCGCCGACCTGCTGGGGGCGACGACGCTGCTCAACCTCAAGGACAAGGATCCGATGCTGGCGGGGGTGATTGTCGACATGTCGATGAACGCCACCATCGCCGCCAGCCTGCAATTGGGCGGGACTGTGCTGCAGAGCCTGTCGGGCATTACCACCCTGCATCAGAAGCGTGTGGAACAGGCCGGTTTTGCGGTGCTCAAGTCACCGGACGTGCCGTCGATCCTGGTGGAAACCGGCTTCATCTCCAACAGCCGCGACAGCCAGCGCCTGGTCACCGCGCGCCACCAGCAGGCGATTGCCGATGGCCTGTTCAACGGCCTGCAGCGCTACTTCGAGAAAAACCCACCGGTTAACAGCTACATGGCCTGGCTCCAGGAAACCAAGAACAACCGCCCCGCCTGAACGCCGACCTGCAGGAGCCGGCTTGCCGGCGAAGAGGCCGGTGAATGGGGTGGCTGAGGATGTCTTCGCTGGCAAGCCAGCTCCTACGCAGGCGGTACGGGAAAGGGAGCTAGCAGCCGCTGATGCGGCTGCAGGTGAACTGCCCGCGGCTGCCGCCGGAGCTGGAAAAGCGGTTGCGCGTGGTCCAGCCCACGCGCTGGCTGTAGCCCACCCAGGCCTCGCCGTCGGAGGCCAGGCCGGTGAAGAACGTCAGCTGCCCGTAGCGGCTGTTGGTCTGCGCCCAATAGCGCTTGCCGATCACCTCGAAGCCGCGCAGGTAGGTGGTGCTGCCGGCCGTGGCGACGCTGTAGGCGTTGCCCAGCGGGTCGACGCAGGCCAGCAGAGTGGCGCTGCGGGTGCAGGTGGCCAGGGTACTGGGCACCGCCGCGCTGGCGTGACCAGCCAGCAGCAACAGGCCTGAAAGCAGGGTGGGCAGGACAGGGCGCATGGCGATTCTCGTGACGACAGGGGCGCAGCATCGCGCCCTTCGTCGTGGGCGGCAAGGGAAGGTTGGCTAATTTGTGTTGTTATAATATAACATAAAAACACAGCCTGACCCGTGACTCGCCATGACTGAACAAGACCTTCTCGCCCAACCCGAGACGCACTACATGAACGAAGCCCAGCAGGGCTTCTTTCGCCAGCTGCTGCTGGCCCAGCGCAGTGATCTGCAGGAGCGCATTGCCGGCGAGTTCGACCAGCTGCGCGAGCAGGAACCCCACAGCGACCCCGCCGACATCGGCAGTGCCGAAGAGCAGCGCCAGTGGCAACTGCGCCTGCTGGAGCGGGAAAAGAAGCTCCTGGACAAGATCGACGAAGCCCTGGAGCGCCTGGCCCGTGGCGAATACGGCTGGTGCCGCGACACCGGCGAGCCCATCGGCCTCAAGCGCCTGCTGCTGCGGCCCACCGCCACCCTGTGTATCGAAGCCAAAGAACGCCAAGAGCTGCGCGAACGCCATCAACGGGCGCTTTGACCCAGCCGCGATCCTGATGAGGAACAACCCATGACCGACCGTCTCCCCGTTACCGTGCTGTCCGGCTTTCTCGGCGCCGGCAAAAGCACCTTGCTCAATCACATCCTGCGCAACCGCGACCACCTGCGGGTAGCGGTGATCGTCAACGACATGAGCGAAATCAACATCGATGGCAGCGAAGTGCAGCGCGATGTCAGCCTCAACCGCGCCGAAGAAAAACTGGTGGAAATGAGCAACGGCTGCATCTGCTGCACCCTGCGCGAAGACCTGCTGGAGGAAGTGGGCAAGCTGGCCCGCGACGGGCGCTTCGACTACCTGCTGATCGAATCCACCGGGATTTCCGAGCCGCTGCCGGTGGCGGAAACCTTCACCTTTCGCGATGAATCCGGCCAGAGCCTGGCGGATATCGCCCGGCTCGACACCATGGTCACGGTGGTCGACGGCATGAATTTCCTGCTGGACTACCAGGCCGCGCACAGCCTGGCTTCCCGGGGCGAAACCCTGGGCGAAGACGATGAACGTTCCATCAGCGACCTGCTGATCGAACAGGTGGAGTTCGCCGACGTGATCCTGGTCAGCAAGATCGACCTGATCAGCAGCGACCAGCGCCAGGAACTGCTGGCCATCCTCAAGAGCCTCAATGCCCAGGCCGAGATCGTGCCCATGGTCATGGGCCAGGTACCGCTGGCGAAAATCCTCGACACCGGGCGCTTCGATTTCGAGCGCGCGGCCCAGGCTCCGGGCTGGCTGCGGGAGTTGCGCGGCGAGCATGTGCCGGAAACCGAGGAGTACGGCATCGCTTCCACCGCCTACCGGGCGCGGCGGCCGTTCCATCCCCAGCGCTTCTTCGACTTCATCAACCGGCCCTGGGTCAACGGCAAGCTGCTGCGCTCCAAGGGCTTCTTCTGGCTGGCCAGCAAGTACCAGGAAGCCGGCAGCTGGTCCCAGGCCGGTGGCCTGATGCGCCATGGCTTTGCCGGGCGCTGGTGGCGCTTCGTGCCTAAGCAGCACTGGCCCCAGGACGAAGAAGGCACCGCGGCGATCATGCACAACTGGACCGCGGCCACCGGCGATTGCCGCCAGGAACTGGTGTTCATCGGCCAGAACATCGACTTCACCCGGCTTTGCACGGAGCTCGACCTGTGCCTGCTGGATGACGATGAAATGGCCCTCGGCGTCGAGGGCTGGAGCCTGCTGAACGATCCCTTTGGCCCCTGGCATGACGAGGAAGCGGCCTGATGCTGACCCTGAACTTGCCGGTAACTCCACTGGCCAATCCGCCCAGATGGCTGCTGCTGCCGAGCGTGACCGCGCCGGTCTCTCGCCGCCAGGCCATCGGCAGCACCCCGGCGGTGCTCGCCCAGGTGCTGGAGGATGAGGTCAATCTCGGCCTCTGGCAGCGCCAGTTGCCGGCCCACATCGCCGATTTCGCCGAGTTGCTGCTGTCCCTGGACCAGCCGCTGGCCGAATCCCTGTCCCTGGAACTGCCCGACGAAGACGCGCAACCCAATCTGCGCGGCCTGGCTTCGGGGTTCAGTGATCTGCAGGGTTATGAAGGCTTTATCGCCGATGTTGCCTGGCTGGTCAGCGCTTTTGCCTGCCTGCTCGGGGCCAGGCGCGTCGGGCTGCGCCTGCGGGTCCTGGACAAGGCCATGTGCCCGCGGTTTCACGTGGACCATGTACCGGTGCGGCTGATTACCACCTACGCCGGAGCCGGCAGCGAATGGCTGCGCGAAGGCGCCATGGACCGCAGGAAACTGGGGCAGGCCGAGGGCGAACCACGGGACCCGGCACAGATCCAGCAGATCGCCAGCGGCGACGTGGCGCTGTTCAAGGGCGAGAAATGGCACGGCAACGAAGGCTTTGGCCTGATCCACCGCTCGCCGCAGCCAGCGCCAGGGGAACGCCGGCTGATCCTCACCCTCGATTGGCTGGGTTGACCTAGGCCCGTGTAGCCGCTTGCCGAGCCTGGGCAGAGGTCCGCAGGACCTTCAGCGCTCCCAAGAGCGGCGTCGAATCGAGCGGATTTTCGCCCAGGGCGGGAAGGGCGTAGCATCACCTCACAGGTTTCCCGGACCCATTTCCATGCTGCAGAACATCCCCACCCACGTGATCGCCGGCCCCCTGGGCGCCGGCAAGACCAGCCTGATTCGCCATCTGCTGAGCCAGCGCCCGGCCGCTGAGCGCTGGGCAGTGCTGATCAACGAGTTTGGCCAGATCGGCCTGGACGCGGCCTTGCTGACCCGCGACGAAGATGGCATCGCCCTGGGCGAAGTGGCCGGCGGCTGCCTGTGCTGCGTCAACGGTGCACCGTTCCAGGTGGGCCTGGGCCGCCTGTTGCGCAAGGCCCGGCCGGACCGCCTGCTTATCGAGCCCTCGGGCCTCGGCCACCCGGCCCAATTGCTCAAGCAGTTGAATGAAGCGCCCTGGAAGGGCGTGCTGGCGGTGCAACCCTGCGTGCTGGTCCTGGATGCCCAGGCGCTGGCCGCTGGCAAGCCGTTGCCCCGGGCACAGCAGGATGCGCTGTCCAGCGCCGGCCTGCTGGTACTGAACAAGGACGAACTGCTCAGCGACAGCGACAGGTTGCGGGTGCTGGAGCAATTGCCGGACCTTCCCTTGTTCTGGACCCGCCATGCCGCCTTGCCCCTGGCCGAGCTGCCGGGCCTGGGAGCCAGCGCCGAAGCGGCCCTGGAGCAGTCGGACATTCCCCAGGGCCTGGCCCAGTTGCCGGCCGTGTGGAGCGATCCGGCGCTGCCGATCTGCCTCAGCCAGTCCCAGGAGGATGGCTGGAGCATCGGCTGGCGCTGGCACCCCAGCCAGCAGTTCGATCTGGTCCGGGTCGAGCACTGGCTGCAGAACCTCGACTGGCGCCGGGCCAAGCTGGTGCTCCACAGTGATCAAGGCTGGCGGTCGGGCAACGGGCTGGATAATTCACCGCTGAACTGGCTGCCCAGCGAATGGCGCCGGGATTCGCGCCTGGAACTGATCTTCAGTAGCCCTCAGGATATTGCCGTCCTGCAGGCCAGTCTCGATGCCTGTCGCCTGTAGGAAACGGCGTGCACGCCGCTCTTACGGCTTGAACTTGCGATGTTCCTCGCGCCACTGGCTCAGCTCGATCACCTCGGCACTGGGCAGGGGCTCCTTGGCTTCGAACGGGTAGGGCGCCAGCTCGATATGGGCGCTGTGGGCGCCGAACTGGGTGATGGTCCCGGCATGACGGGTTTCCCCAGTCACGGTGAACTCGAAGTTGTAGACCCGCGCCAGGCGCCGCCGGCCATTGCCATCCTTGACGAAACCGATGCGCTTGAGCGCCACGTTACCGTCCAGCAACTCGATGTCGAGCCGCGCGCAGTGCTGCTTGACCCGCTCCAGGGCCCGTTCGCGCAGGCCGTGGTTGTGCCACAGCCAGGCAGCAGCGGTTGCCAGCAGCATCAGCACAAAGATGTTTCCAAGGGTCAGCATGAAGGTTTGCTCCAACGAGGTGGCGTCAGCTTAACTGCGACTCCGGTCTGTCGTACAGGCTGCGTTTAGTCGCATACTGCGCGGCTTGAATTCCACCGGTTTTATGGAAAATCCTGCATGAAACGTACGCCCCACCTGCTTGCGATCCAGTCCCATGTGGTTTTCGGCCACGCCGGCAACAGTGCCGCGGTATTCCCCATGCAGCGGGTCGGGGTGAATGTCTGGCCGCTGAATACGGTGCAGTTCTCCAACCACACTCAGTATGGTCAGTGGGCCGGGGAAGTGCTGGCGCCACAGCAGATTCCCGAGCTGGTGGAAGGCATTGCCGCCATCGGCGAGCTGGGCAACTGCGACGCGGTGCTGTCCGGCTACCTGGGCAGCGCGGCCCAGGGCCGGGCGATCCTCAGCGGTGTGGCGCGGATCAAGGCGGTCAATCCCAAGGCCCTGTACTTGTGTGACCCGGTGATGGGCCACCCGGAGAAGGGCTGCAGCGTGCCGGCTGAAGTCAGCGACTTCCTGCTGGACGAGGCCGTGGCCATGGCGGATTTTCTCTGCCCCAACCAGCTGGAGCTGGACAGCTTCTGCGGGCGCAAGCCGCAATCGCTGTTCGACTGCCTGGGCATGGCCCGGTCGCTG
Source organism: Pseudomonas sp. BIGb0176 (assembly GCF_024810175.1). Classification (NCBI taxonomy): domain Bacteria; kingdom Pseudomonadati; phylum Pseudomonadota; class Gammaproteobacteria; order Pseudomonadales; family Pseudomonadaceae; genus Pseudomonas; species Pseudomonas sp. BIGb0176. Next base: position 620,335 of record NZ_JANUEC010000004.1, on the reverse strand, counting down.
CTGGACAAGGGCCCCCGGGCGGTGCTGGTCAAGCACCTGGACTACCCGGGCAAGCTGGCGGACGGTTTCGAGATGCTGCTGGTGACCGCTGATGGCAGCTGGCACCTGCGCCGTCCATTACTGGCGTTCCCGCGCCAGCCGGTGGGGGTGGGCGACTTGACCTCAGGCCTGTTCCTGGCCCGGGTATTGTTGGGGGACAGCCTGGTGGCGGCCTTCGAATTCACCGCCGCGGCGGTGCATGAAGTACTGCTGGAAACCCAGGCCTGCGCCAGTTACGAGCTGGAGCTGGTGCGCGCCCAGGACCGCATCGCCCACCCACGGGTGCGCTTCGAGGCCACGCCGATCGGCTTCTGAGGCGGGCTCAGGCCTGCTCGGAAAACTGCACGGTCGGCGCGGGCTGGTGAAAGCCCCGGGTGTGTATGCCCAGGTACAGCAGGCCCAGGGCGAACCAGGCCAGGCCGATGCCCAGGGTCAGGGCCGAAAGGCTGGTCCACAGCCAGGCGATCAGGGCAAAGCCGATCAACGGCAGCAGGCCGTACTGCAACAGCCGTGCGGTGCTGCGCGGCTGGCCCTGGCCCAGGTGACTCTTGATCACCGCCAGGTTGACCACCGAGAACGCCACCAGTGCACCGAAGCTGATCATCGACGCCAGGGTGGTGAGGTCGATGACCACCGCCAGCAATGACACCAGCGACACCAGGACAATGGCCACCACCGGGGTCTTGTAGCGCTCGGACAGGGTACCGAACACCCGACGTGGCAGGATGCCGTCACGGCCCATGCTGAACAGAATGCGCGATACCGAGGCCTGGGATGCCAGGGCCGAACCGGCGGCACCGGCGACATAGGTGGCGGTGAAGAACATCTCCAGGAAGCGTCCGCCGGCGTGCAGCATGACCTCGCTGGCCGCCGAGTCGGCGTCCTTGAAACTGCTGCCGGGGAACGCCAGCTGGCTGGTCATGGCCAGCAGGATGAACAACAGGCCGGCGCCCAGGGTGGTGATGACGATTGCCCGGGGGATGTCCCGGCGCGGATCGCGGGTTTCCTCGGCCAGGGTCGACACCGCGTCAAAGCCCAGGAACGACAGGCACAGCACCGCGGCCCCGGCCATCAGCGGCAACAGCCCATCCTGGCTGCCATCGCCGACCCAGGGTGCGCTCAGGTCCAGGCTCTCGGCCCCTGCCAACTGGCGGACCACCAGGGCCACGAACACCACCACGAAGACCATCTGCGCGCAGACGATCAGGTTGCTCATGCTCGATACCGAGCCGATGCCGCGGATATTCAGCAGCGTCACCAGGCTGATGGTCGCCACCACGAAGACCCAGGCCGGCACGGCGGGGAAGGCCAGGTTGAGGAACAGGCCGATTACCAGGTAATTGATCATCGGCAGGAACAGGTAATCCAGCAGCAGCGACCAGCCGGCAAGGAAGCCGATGCCCGGGCCGAAACTGAGGCTGGCGTAGGAATAGGCTGAGCCGGCAATGGGGTATTTCTTGACCATTACGCTGTAGGAAAGGGCGGTGAAGATCATCGCCAGCAGGGTGATCACATAGGCTGCGGCGGTGCGCCCGCCGGTGAGTTGGGTGACCACGCCGTAGGTGGTGAAGACGGTCAGCGGGACCATGTACACCAGGCCGAAGAACACCAGGGCCGGCAGGCCGAGGATGCGCCGCAGCGAGGTGCCCTGGGCACTGTGGGTGAAGCTGCCATCGAGGCTGGCGTTATGGGCGGACGCAGGGGGGGTGCTGGAAAGAGCATTGGCGCTGGGCATTTTTATTGTTCTCACGCGTTCGTTGGCTCGAAGGCTCCCCGGGCGGGGAGTGCGTTTGTGCCTTGCCCTTCGATTCTGGCAGCGGTGCCCTGGGGGCATAACTCTCGATGTGGTCAAAAAGGGATGGATCTGGCCATTCAGGATGACCGCAGAAGCCTGCTGGCGGGTGTTGGAGTGTGGCGGCGGAGCGCTGGAAGCTCTGGAGGGGGGAGGACCGTCCGTGGCCCTGCTGAATCAGCGGTGCAGCTTGAGCATCAAGGGCCGTCGGCCTTGATTTCCCGGTAGCGCTGTTCCAGTTCCTGGCGGATCTGCCGGCGCTGCCGGGCCTGGATAAAGCGTCGCTTGCCGTCGGCGGTTTCCGGCTGCAGCGGCGGCACCTGGGCCGGCTTGCGCTGGTCGTCCACCGCCACCATGGTGAAGAAGCAGCTGTTGGTGTGGCGCACCGAACGCTCGCGGATATTCTCGGTGACCACCTTGATGCCCACCTCCATGGAGGTGTTGCCGGTGTAGTTGACCGAGGCCAGGAAGGTCACCAGCTCGCCGACATGGATCGGCTCGCGGAAGATCACCTGGTCCACCGACAGGGTCACCACGTAGCGGCCGGCGTAACGGCTGGCGCAGGCATAGGCGACTTCATCGAGGTACTTGAGCAAGGTGCCGCCGTGGACATTGCCAGAGAAATTGGCCATGTCAGGGGTCATCAATACCGTCATCGACAGTTGGGCGTTTCCGGGTTCCATAGCACGCTCACGGTTCTGGGCAGGGGTTGCTGGAGCACCTCTGCGGGTGCTGGCTCCAAAGGGTTTTCAAACCATCGATAACGGGACGCCGGGCCGGGCCACGTCGTCACGCCCTGGTGGATCTGTTTCCTAATATTGCACCGCCTTCCTGCCGGAAGTCGCGGTGTTAACCTGCAAAACACCCGTTCCAGGGCATTTTCCGCTTCTATTTTGGATATTTCCTTCTACTGATCAGAACATTCTTTTTAGGCGATCACCCCCGCCCAGCATTCCAAGGAGAGCCCCGGCCATGCATGCCATCAGCTTCATTCAGGACCTGGCCGTGATCATGCTGGTCGCAGGCGTGGTGACCATCCTCTTCCATCGCCTCAAGCAGCCTGTCGTGCTGGGCTACATAGTCGCCGGCTTCATCATCGGCCCTCACACTCCGCCTTTCGGGCTGATCCACGACGAACAGACCATCAAGACCCTGGCCGAGCTGGGGGTGATTTTCCTGATGTTCTGCCTGGGGCTGGAATTCAGCCTGCGCAAGCTGTTCAAGGTCGGGGCCACGGCCTTTATCGCGGCGTTCCTGGAAATCGTCCTGATGATCTGGATCGGCTACGAGATCGGCCGCTGGTTCGGCTGGAGCACCATGGATTCGCTGTTCCTCGGGGCGATCCTGGCCATTTCCTCCACCACCATCATCGTCAAGGCGCTCAATGACCTGAAGATGAAGAACGAGCGCTTCGCCCAGCTGATCTTCGGCGTACTGATCGTCGAGGACATCCTCGGCATCGGCATCATCGCCTTGCTGTCGAGCATCGCGGTCAGCGGTACGGTGAGTTCCGGCGAGGTGTTCTCCACCGTCGGCAAGCTTTCGCTGTTCATGATCGTGGCGCTGGTGATCGGCATCCTGCTGGTGCCGCGCCTGCTGGCCTACGTGGCCAGGTTCGACAGCAACGAGATGCTGCTGATCACCGTGCTGGGGCTGTGTTTCGGCTTCTGCCTGCTGGTGGTCAAACTGGAGTACAGCATGGTCCTGGGGGCCTTCCTGATCGGTGCGATCATGGCCGAGTCCCGCCAGTTGCTGAAGATCGAGCGGTTGATCGAACCGGTTCGCGACCTGTTCAGCGCAATCTTCTTCGTCGCCATCGGCCTGATGATCGACCCGCAGATCCTCCTGCAATACGCCTGGCCGATTGCCGTGATCACGGTGGCGGTGGTGCTGGGCAAGATGCTGTCCTGCGGCATGGGGGCCTTTATCGCCGGCAATGATGGACGCACCTCACTGCGGGTAGGCATGGGCCTGTCACAGATTGGCGAATTTTCCTTCATCATCGCCGCACTGGGCATGACCCTGCAGGTCACCAGCGACTTCCTCTACCCGGTAGCGGTGGCGGTGTCCGCCATCACCACCTTGCTCACGCCCTACCTGATCCGTGCCGCGGACCCGCTATCGCTGAAGCTGGCAGGGATCCTGCCCAAGCGCCTGAGCCGGGTACTGGGCATGTATGGCGAGTGGTTGCGCAGCATCCAGCCCCAGGGCGAGGGCGCGCTGCTGGCGACGATGATCCGCAAGATCCTGCTGCAAGTGGGGGTGAACCTGGCGCTGGTGGTGGCGATCTTCTTTTCCGGTGGCTATTTCGCCAAGCGCATTGGCACCTACCTGGAAGATTGGGTCAGTGAGCCGAGCTGGCAGAAAGCCTTGATCTGGGGCGGGGCGCTGCTGCTTTCGCTGCCGTTCCTGATTGCTGCCTATCGCAAGCTCAAGGCACTGTCGATGTTGCTGGCGGAGATGGGGGTCAAGCCGGAAATGGCCGGGCGCCATACCCAGCGAGTGCGTCGGGTGATCGCCGAGGTGATCCCGATCCTGTCGCTGCTGGTGATTTTCCTGCTGCTGGCGGCGCTTTCGTCGAGCATCCTGCCGACCCTGGAACTGTTGGTGTTGATCGCCGTAGTGGCGGCGGCGGTGGCCGCGGTCCTGTGGCGCTGGTTCATCCGTGTGCATACGCGGATGCAGGTGGCGCTGATCGAAACCTTCGACCACAGCAAGGACAACAGTGGGCATTGACCTTGCCGCTCGCCGGCAGGGTGCCGGCGAGCTGTTTCAGTCGCCGCGGTGCACGCGGCCGCGGCGGCGTCTCAGCTTTCCAGCCAGACGTCCCGCGCCCAGTGCCACACCGATTCCCAGGATTCTTCGGTGATCAGCTCTTCTTCGCCGGACCACAGCACCACGGTGCCGTCTTCCTCGACGCAGTAGTAATCGTCGCCGTCCTGGCAGATCGGGATCAGCTCGCGCGGCACGCCCATGTCCCAGGCGGTCGCCGCCACTTCCGGCAGGTAGGTATGGGATTGCGGATCGGTGACGGTCACAGGTTCCAGGCTGCCGTAAACCACGTCGCTGACCGTCAACAGGAACTCCTTGAAGACGAACGGGATATTGATGAACAGCTGTTCTTCAATTTCCACCAGTTGGTCTTCGTCCGGCAGTTCCAGGGGGACGGGTACCGGTTCGTTGGCTTCCCGGAGTTGTTCGATGACTTCTTCCACGGCCTGGGTCCTCTTAGCTCTATGGCGCGGTTGTTTGACGGCGGTTTATACAGTAGCTCGCTATAAGTGCAATCGTGAAATGCAAAACCCCGACCTGAGTCGGGGTTTTGCCTTACAGCTGTGACAGCAGAATGAATCAGCCGTTCTGGCGGATACCTGCTACCAGCCATGGCTGGTTGTCGCCCTGGGCGCGTTCCATGTTCCAGCTTTCGCTGAACACTTCGCCCTGGTCGAAGCGCGAGGTCTTCGACACACCGCTGAAGGTCAGGGTGGCGATGGTCTTGTCGGCACGGTCATCCACGCCTTCGAGCTGCACTTGCAGGTTGTCGATGTAGGTCGACTGGAAGCCGTCGCCCAGATCGGCACGTTCCTGTTTCAGGAACTGCAGCATCTGTGGGGTCACGAACTCGGCGATCTTGTCCATTTCGTTGGCGTCCCAGTGTTGCTGCAGGGACTGGAAGTGGCTGCGCGCCGCTTCAATGAAGCGCTCTTCATTGAACCAGGCCGGTGCGTTGATTACCGGACGCGCGGCAGGCGCTGGCGAACCACCGAAGATCGAACCGCCGGCAGGCTGCTGGGGCTCGAAGGCTTCGCGCTGCATCGGCGCGTGGCCGGCTGGAGCGTATTGCTCCTGCTGCTTGCGGCGACGAGCGGCGATGAAGCGGAAGATCACGAAGGCGATGACCGCCATGATCAGGATGTCGAAGATCTGCATGCCCTGGAAGCCGCCGCCCATGAACATGGAGGCCAGCAGGCCACCGGCAGCGATGCCGGCCAGAGGGCCGAGCCAGCGCGAAGCACCGCCGGCCTTGGCAGCAGCGCCCGCGGCACCGGCTGCGCCCGCGGTGGCTGCAGCGGCGGGAGCGCCCGGAGCGGTTGGCGCCGCCTGGCGGGTTTGGTGGGTCGGGGCAGCGCCGACGCTTTTGCCGCCACCAAAGCGCTTGGCGTTGGCGTCGAGGCTCATCGTCAGGCCGATGCACAGCGCCATGGCGATGCTAAGAAAACGTTTCATAAAGGGGGTTCCCATTTGTGGATGGCACGCGCGCCATATTGCACAGGTGAAGTGTCAGTGGCGAGCGGCATAATGTTTCGGGCTTTTGCCTGACAGCCTCGGTTCAGCTTCGCCAGGCGTCATGCTCGCCGATAGGTTTTTGGTCCCCGCAGACCTGGCTCTGGTTCAACCCGAAAGCCGTTAGCGGCGTAGTGCCAGTAGCACCACACCTGCGGTGATCAAGCCGATTCCGCTCCACTGCCGCAGGTCGAGCTTCTCTCCCAGCAGGCACACGCCGATGATCGCGACGAACACCACGCTGAGCTTGTCCACCGGTGCCACCAATGAAGCGGGGCCGAGTTTCAAGGCGCGGAAATAGCACAGCCAGGATGCGCCCGTGGCCAGCCCGGACAGCAGCAGGAACAGGTAGCTTTTGGGAGAAATCGATCCCAGGGACTGATATTGGCCCGTTGCATACAAAATCAAGGCCAGGCTGACCAGTACCACCACGGTGCGCAGCAGGGTGGCGAAGTCTGAATTGACGTTTTCTATCCCCACTTTGGCGAAGATCGCCGTCAAGGCAGCGAAAATTGCCGACAACAGGGCCCAGAATGTCCACGAGGAAAAAAAGCCTGTGCCCATGTTCACGCTTCCCTTTCTGCACCGACCTGTAGGAGCCGGCTTGCCGGCGAAGAGGCCCTTGAGCCGGTCTTCGCCAGTGAGATTCGCTGGCAAGCCAGCTCCTACACAAGCCAAGCGGGTGGGGTTAGATGGCTTCCAGCTTGGCGTAGCCCAGCATCAGCCACTTGCTGCCTTCGCTGAAGTTGACCTGGACCCGGGCCTGGGCGCCGGCGCCCTCGAAATTGAGGATCACCCCGTCGCCGAACACCGAGTGCCGTACCGCCTGGCCGAGGCTCAGGCCGGTGTCCGGGATTTCGCTGCCGCCGAACAGGCTGCTGGTACTTTGTGACTGGCCGCCGCCGAAAGGCCGGCTGACGCTGTTGGACAGCCGCACTTCCTGAATCAGCCCCTTGGGCACCTCGCGCACGAAACGCGACACCTTGTTGTAGGTTTCGCTGCCGTACAGGCGTCGGGTTTCCGCGTAGGTCATCACCAGGTTTTGCATGGCCCGGGTAATGCCCACATACGCCAGCCGGCGTTCTTCCTCAAGGCGGCCGGGTTCTTCCAGGCTCATCTTGTGGGGGAACAGGCCTTCTTCCATGCCCACCAGGAACACGTAGGGGAACTCCAGACCCTTGGCGCTGTGCAGGGTCATCAGTTGCACGCTGTCTTCATGCTCGTCGGCCTGGGTATCGCCGGCTTCCAGGGAAGCGTGGCCGAGGAATGCCGCCAGGGGCGTCAGGTCTTCGTCCTCTTCGGTGTTCTCGAAGTTGCGCGCGGCGCTCACCAGTTCCTCGAGGTTTTCCACCCGGGCCTGGCCTTTTTCGCCTTTTTCCGCTTCGTGGTAGGCAATCAGCCCCGACTGCTCGATGACGGTCTGGGTCATCAGGTGCAGGGGCATTTCCAGGGTCTTGGCGGCGAGGTTTTCGATCAGTTCGATAAAGGCCCCCAGCGCACCTGCAGCGCGCCCGGTCAGGCCCTTATTGGCCACCAGCTGGCGCATGGCTTCCCACATCGATACATCGCTGTGGCGCGCATGCTCGCGGATGGCTTCGACGGTCTTCTCGCCGATGCCCCGGGCTGGCACGTTGATCACCCGCTCCAGGGCTGCGTCGTTGCCACGGCCTTCCAGGAGGCGCAGGTAAGCCATGGCGTTCTTGATTTCCGCCCGCTCGAAGAAGCGCTGGCCGCCATAGATGCGGTACGGAATGCGTTCGCGCAGCAAGGCTTCTTCCAGCACCCGGGACTGGGCGTTGGAGCGGTAGAGAATGGCGATGTCGCTGCGGGCCAGGCCGGTCTTCAGCGCGCTCTCGATGGTTTCCACTACATAGCGGGCTTCATCGTGCTCGTTGAAGGCGGCATACAGGTTGATGGCTTCACCGTCGCCGCCGTCGGTCCACAGCTCCTTGCCCAGGCGCCCGGTGTTGTTGGCGATCAGGGCGTTGGCAGCCTTGAGGATGCCGGCAGTAGAGCGGTAGTTCTGCTCCAGGCGGATCACTTCGGTGTCCGGGAAGTCGGCGGAGTACTGGTGGATGTTCTCGATTTTCGCCCCGCGCCAGCCGTAGATCGACTGGTCGTCGTCGCCCACCACCATCAGGCTGTCGCCACCCTGGGCCAGCAACCGCAGCCAGGCGTATTGCACGGCGTTGGTGTCCTGGAATTCGTCCACCAGCACGTGGCGGAAACGCTTCTGGTAGTGCGCCAGCAAACCCGGGTGGTCGCGCCACAGGTCCAGGGCGCGCAGCAGCAGTTCGGAGAAGTCGATGACCCCGGCGCGCTGGCAGGCGGCCTCGTAGGCCTCATAGATGCCGCGCATGGTGGCCAGGAACATGTCGCCGCTGGCCTGGATATGTTGCGGGCGCAGGCCTTCGTCCTTCTGCCCGTTGATGAACCACTGGGCCTGGCGGGCCGGCCAGCGCTGTTCGTCCAGGCCCAGCTCGCGGATTACCCGCTTGACCAGGCGTTGCTGGTCGTCGCTGTCGAGGATCTGGAAGGTCTGGCTCAGCCCCGCTTCCTGCCAGTGGGCCCGCAGCAGGCGGTGGGCCAGGCCGTGGAAGGTGCCGACCCACATGCCTGCCGGGTTGATGCCCAGCAGTTGTTCGATGCGATGGCGCATCTCGGCTGCGGCCTTGTTGGTGAAGGTCACCGACAGGATCGAGTGGGGTGAGGCGTTCTCGACCTGGATCAACCAGGCGATACGGTGCACCAGCACACGGGTTTTGCCGGAGCCAGCACCGGCCAGGACCAACTGACGACCCACGGAGGCAGCTACGGCCTGGCGTTGGGCGTCGTTGAGGGAGTTCAACAGGAGGGAGAGATCATCGCGCATCGGGGCATTCTAGGGGGCGGCGCCACCCCGGGCAAACCCGGCTTTGCATTAGCCGATAAAACAGCCGCCGATGACGACCGGTTGGTCACAGGCCCCAGCCATTGGCGCTTCTCGCCCGGACGCTTTCAGGGTGCAAGCCGGGCCATCCGGTTTTATCGATTTTATGACCTGGAGCAGTTTGGCTCGGGGCTTTGCTTGTGTATGCTCCGGCGACGTTTCGGGCTCAACCATTATAAGAACACTGCCTATGACACTTAACCCCGACCTGTCCGGGCCCTTTGTGGAGCCCCGGGTCATCCGCCAGCACTACGCCGTGGAGATGGCAGTGGAGCGTACGCGCCTGCTGTACCAGGGCTCGTTGCTGCCGACCTTGTTCATGTTGCTCAACGGCCTGGTGTGCACCTGGCTGCTATGGAGCCCGGCGCGCTATCTGTTGCTCAGTGTGTGGATGGTCTGGCTGCTGGCCCTGGTGGCCTTGCGGGTGATCCAGGTGGCGGCCTTCGATTCGGCGATTCCCAGCCGCCAGGCACAGCCGGTGTGGCAACGCATGTTTCTCCTGGGCTCGGCGGTCAGTGGCCTGACCCTGGCCTGCGCCGGCATCGCCCTGGTGCCCACCGACAATTTCCTGCAGCAGGCCTGGGTCTTCGGCCTCATCGGTGCGGCCATCCTCTCCGCCAGCGTAGCCTACGCGGTGAGCCTGCAGGCCTTCCTTTCATTCACCTTGCCATGTCTGTTGCCGGCCATCGCCTACCTGTTCTGGGGCGGCGACGACCAGCAGCGTGGCTGGGGCTGGCTCGGGCTGATCCTGCTGGTGTCGCTGAGTGTGGTGGCCTGGCAGGTCAACCGCCTGATGCAGCGCGGCCTGCTGCGGCGCTTTCAGAACCAGGCCCTGATCGAGCACCTGCAGAATGCCCAGGGCCGCAGCGATCAGCTCAACCGCGAGCTGGCCCGGGAAGTGGAGCAGCGCCGCCGTGCCGAGGAGCAACTGCGCGAAGCCCAGACCGGGCTGGAACAGCGAGTGGCCCAGCGCAGCCTGGAGCTGGACGCCGCCAACCAGGCCCTGAGCAAGAGCGAGGCGCGCCTGGCCCTGGCCCTGAACGCCAGCGAGCTGGGGCTGTGGGACTGGAACTTGCAGACCGACGAGGTACATCACACCCAGATCAAGGAGCTGTTCGGCCTGGAGCCGGAAGATGTCACGGCCATGCTCAGCCATCTCAAGCCACGCCTGCATCCGGAAGACCTGCCCTTGCTCAAGCGCGCCCTGGTGGAGCACCTCAAGGGCCGCAGCGACGATTACCAGGTGGAGTACCGGGTACGCCACGGCGCCGGCCACTGGGTGTGGATCGAGGACCGTGGCCGGGCCGTGGAGCGCAGCCCCAGTGGCCGGGTGCTGCGCATGGCCGGCACCCGTCGCGACATCAGTGCCGACAAGGAGCTGGAGGTCCAGCGCAACCTGGCGGCCACGGTGTTCGAGGCGGCCAGCGAAGGCATCGTCATCCTCGACCCCGATTACGCCTTGATCGCCGCCAATCAGGCCTTCAGCCAGGTCACCGGCTACCAGATCGAAGACATGCTCGGGCGCAATGTAGTGGAGCTGTCGTGCAGCCGCGATGCGCGCCGGCACTACCCGTTGATCCACCAGGCCCTGGAACAGTACGGCAGCTGGCAGGGCGAGTTGGTGGAGACACGCAAGAACGGCGAGCTCTACCCACAATGGCTGCAATTGAATGTAGTGCGTGATAAACGAGGAAAAGTCCGGCATATCGTGGGCTTCTTCGCCGATCTTTCGGCACGGCGCGAATCCGAGGAGCGCATGCGCTACCTCACCCATTACGACGAACTCACGGGGCTGGCCAACCGTTCGCTGTTCCGCGAGCGCCTGCGCGAGGCCCATCAGCGGGTGCGCCAGGGCGGCCGCAGCCTGGCCTTGCTGCACATCAACCTGGACCGTTTCAAGCTGCTCAACGACAGCCTTGGCCATGAAGTGGCCGACCAGCTGCTGCAAAAGATGGCCCGGCGGCTGGTCAATGCCTTGCCGGAAGCCGACACCATCGCCCGGCTTTCCGGGGACGAATTCGCCGTGCTGTTCGACGCTTACGGCAGCCTGTCGAGCCTGACCCGGGTCGCTACCCGGCTGCTGAGCAAGCTGCGCCTGCCGATCACCGTCGAGGGCCATGAACTGGTAGTCAGCGCTTCCATGGGCATCAGTATGCTGCCCGATAGCGCCCGGGAGATCGCAGCCCTGATCAGCCAGGCGAACATGGCCATGGCCCATGCCAAGCACCTGGGCGGCAACAATTTCCAGTTCTATACCGAGAGCCTGCAAGCCAGCACCCTGGAGCGCCTGCAGCTGGAAAACCAGCTGCGCAAGGCCATTGAGGAGGGCCAGTTGACGGTCTTCTACCAACCCAAGCTGTGCCTGGCCAGCGGCCGTCTGAATGCCGCCGAGGCCCTGGTGCGCTGGGATCACCCCGTCATGGGCCGGGTGCCTCCGGGAGATTTCATCGGCCTGGCGGAAGAGACCGGATTGATCGGCCCCATTGGTGAGTTCGTGTTGCGCCAGGCGTGCCGCCAAGCCTGCGAATGGCAACGCCAGGGCCTGGAGCCGATTCGCGTGTCGGTCAACCTGTCGGTGTATCAGTTGCGCCAGGGCAAGCTGGTGAGCCTGGTGCGCCAGGTGCTGGAAGAAACCGGCCTGAAGCCGCATTTTCTCGAACTGGAACTGACCGAAAGCCAACTGCTGGACAGCGTCGAGCACATCATCGCGACCTTCCAGCAACTGCGGGGCCTGGGGGTCAAGCTGGCCATCGACGACTTCGGCACTGGCTATTCGTCCCTGAGTTACCTGAAACGGATCCCGGTGGATTACGTGAAGATCGACCAGGCCTTCATTCGCGGCCTGGCCGAGGGCGGTGAGGATGCGGCGATCACCCGGGCGATCATCGCCATGGCTCATGGGCTGTCGTTGAAAGTGGTGGCCGAAGGGGTGGAAGACCCCGCGCAACTGGCCTTCCTCAAGGCGGAACACTGCGACGAGGTGCAGGGCTACCTGATCAGCCGCCCGGTGGCCGCCGAAGGCCTCGCGCTGCTGTTGCAGGCCCAGAGCCGGTAGCCGCCAGGGCTGCCTGCCACAACGGCTACATAAGTCGTACCCGGCTGAAAATGGGGGGCAGGCAGGCAACTTCGTGATGCATTGGGCGGGCAAAAAGCCGATTCCTGTAGTATAACTACAAGCTTGCTACATCCCCGGCGTCAGCCAATAACAATGAGTCCAGCCCTTTGAACCTGTTGCAGCACATCGCCCAGTCACGTCATTTGTTACGCAAATCGGAACTCAAGGTCGCCGATCACGTGCTCCTTGATCCTGCGGCCGTGATGCACAGTTCCATGGCGGACCTGGCCCACAGCGTGGGCATCAGTGAACCGACCATCGTGCGCTTCTGCCGGGCCATCGGCTGCTCCGGCTTCCAGGACCTCAAGCTCAAGCTGGCGCAGAGCCTTGCCGCCGGGGCCAGCTTCGGCCAGTTCGCGATCCATGAAGACGATTCAGTCGCCGACTACAGCCTGAAGATCTTCGACACCACCCTGCATACCCTGATGGAGGTCCGCGAGAAGCTCGACCCGGTGGCCCTGCAGCAGGCGGTGACCGCCATGTCCCAGGCCCAGCGCGTGGAGTTCTACGGCTTTGGTGCCTCGGGCGCGGTAGCGGCGGATGCCCAGCACAAGTTCTTCCGCTTGCTGCTGACCGCAGCGGCCTATTCCGACCCGCACATGCAAGCGATGTCGGCGGTGACCTTGAAGCCTACCGATGTCGCCATCTGCATTTCCCAGTCCGGTCGTTCCAAGGACCTGCTGATCACCGCCAACCTGGTACGTGAAAGCGGCGCCTCGCTGATCACCCTGTGCCCGAGCCAGACGCCGTTGGCCGAACTGTCCACGGTCAACCTGGCGATCGACGTGCACGAAGACACCGAGATCTACACCCCGCTGACCTCGCGTATCGCCCACCTGGTGGTGATCGACGTGCTGGCGATGGGCGTGGCCATGGCCCGCGGCCCGAGCCTGGTGAACCACCTCAAGAGCGTCAAGCGCAGCTTGCGCAGCCTGCGCCTGTCGCCCAAGTCGGTGAAAGCCCTGGACGATTGAGTCTCTCTGGCCGGTGATGAGGCCTCGGGGTTGTGCATTGCGCTGACGGACGCCTTCGCTGGCAAGCCGGCTCCTACAGAAAGGTAGGCGCTGTGAATGTTCATCGTCCTGTAACCGACCCGCCGCCAAACCGTAACCGCCGACGTCCATCGTGAAGCTTCCGTACTCGCATTGGGAGACTCGAAATGGCCCGGCCTTACGAAGAGAGCAACAGCGCAGTCAAGACCCGTCGTCAGCAGGAAGACCAGCGCCGCATGGAATTTCGTCGTGCGATCGAACACCGCTTCGAGCTGCGTCAGTTACAGCAGCAAATCAACGATTACCCCGAGCTGGACGCCGTCAATTACTGGCAGGCGGCGCCCGCAGCTTCCCGTCGAAGCGTTCAACCAAGCCGCTGATCTGCACCCGTTCGCTGCGGATGAATCCCAGGAACGCATGCGCTACCGGTGACAGGCGCTTGGCTTTGGCCTGCACCAGGCACCAGCTGCGCAGCAATGGCAGCTCTTCGACCGGCAACTCGACCAACCCGCCGGTCGCCAACTCAAGGTTCAGGGCGTGGCGCGTCAACAAGGCCACGCCCAGACCTGCCCGCACGCACTCGCGCTGAGCCTCGGCCGACGATACTTCGAGGATCTGGGTGAAGTGCACGCGCTTCTCCTTGAAATACTCCTCGCACGCCAGGCGTGTGCCTGAACCCTGTTCGCGCAGTACCAGCGTGTAGGGCTCCAGGTCCTGCAGGCGCAGCGGGCCCATGTGGCTCAGGGGGTGCTCCGGCGGGGCCACCGCGACGATCGGGTTGTTGAGGAAGGGCAGGAACTCCAGCTCCATGTCCTGGGGCACCATGGACATGATCACCAGGTCGTCGCGATTGTCCGAGAGCCGGCGGATCACCTGGGAGCGGTTGACCACCGTCAGTTGCAGGTGCACTTCCGGGTGCTGGCGCTTGAAGGCGGCGAACAGGTGCGGCACGAAGTACTTGGCGCTGGATTCCACCGCCAGCTTGAGCTGGCCCTGCAGCGAACCCTGCATGTCGGAGAGCTGCATGTCGAGGTTCTCCAGGCGCCCGAAGATGTCCCGGCTGGCCCGTTGCAGCGCTTCGGCGGCTTCGGTCATGTAGAGCTTCTTGCCCACATAGTCGAACAGAGGCTGGCCGATCAGCTCCTCCAACTGGCGAATCTGCAGGCTGACCGCGGGCTGGGTGAGGGACATTTCATCGGCGGCGCGGCTGTAGGAGCGTAGATCGCAGACTTCATTGAAAATCTGCAACTGACGCAATGTCAGTCTCATCAAGGACTTGCGCATTTCTTGAGGGCTCGCGCCAAGGGCTGGTGGCATGACTATAAGTCTTTACTTATGGCCAACCCAATAATTATTGATTTTTGTTAATCCCTCTGCAGAGCTAGTGTGTCGCTGCGACTGACTTGAAACATTTGGTCACGCGCCGACTCGGTCTAGCGGGTCGTCTGTTTCAACGGCTCAAGGGAACCTCCAAGTGATAAAAAAGATCCTGATCGCCAACCGTGGTGAGATTGCCGTACGAATCGTGCGTGCCTGCGCGGAAATGGGCATCCGTTCGGTAGCGATCTTCTCCGACGCCGATCGCCATGCCTTGCATGTAAAGCGCGCGGATGAGGCCCACAGCATTGGCGCCGAGCCGCTGGCCGGCTACCTGAACCCACGCAAACTGGTGAACCTGGCGGTGGAAACCGGCTGTGATGCGCTGCATCCCGGCTATGGGTTTCTCTCGGAAAACGCCGAACTGGCGGACATCTGCGCCGAACGTGGAATCAAGTTCATTGGCCCGTCGGCGGAAGTGATCCGCCGCATGGGCGACAAGACCGAAGCCCGCCGCAGCATGATCAAGGCGGGCGTGCCGGTGACTCCGGGCACCGAAGGCAACGTGGCCGATATCCACGAAGCCCTGTCCGAAGGCGACCGCATCGGCTACCCGGTGATGCTCAAGGCCACCTCCGGTGGTGGCGGGCGCGGCATCCGTCGTTGCAACAGCCGTGAAGAGCTGGAGCAGGCTTTCCCCCGGGTCATTTCCGAAGCCACCAAGGCCTTCGGTTCGGCGGAAGTGTTCCTGGAAAAGTGCATCGTCAATCCCAAGCACATCGAAGCGCAGATCCTCGGTGACAGCTTTGGCAACGTGGTGCACCTGTTCGAGCGCGACTGCTCGATCCAGCGCCGCAACCAGAAGCTCATCGAGATCGCCCCGAGCCCGCAGCTGACCCCGGAACAGCGCGCCTACATCGGCGACCTGTCGGTGCGCGCGGCCAAGGCCGTGGGCTACGAGAACGCCGGCACCGTGGAGTTCCTGCTCGCCGAGGGCGAGGTGTACTTCATGGAGATGAACACCCGGGTGCAGGTGGAACACACCATCACCGAAGAAATCACCGGCATCGATATCGTCCGCGAGCAGATCCGCATTGCTTCCGGCCTGCCGCTCTCGGTGAAACAGGAAGACATCCAGCACCGCGGCTTTGCCCTGCAGTTCCGGATCAATGCCGAGGACCCGAAGAACAACTTCCTGCCCAGCTTCGGCAAGATCACCCGCTACTACGCCCCCGGCGGCCCGGGCGTGCGCACCGACACGGCGATCTACACCGGCTACACCATTCCGCCGTTCTACGACTCCATGTGCCTGAAACTCGTGGTCTGGGCCCTGACCTGGGAAGAAGCGATGGACCGTGGCCTGCGCGCCCTGGACGACATGCGCCTGCAAGGGGTCAAGACCACCGCCGCCTATTACCAGGAAATCCTGCGTAACCCGGAATTCCGCAGCGGTCAGTTCAACACCAGCTTCGTTGAGAGCCACCCGGAACTGACCAACTACTCGATCAAGCGCAAACCCGAAGAGCTGGCCCTGGCCATCGCCGCCGCCATTGCCGCCCACGCAGGCCTGTGAGGAATAAAACAATGTCCAAGAAGATTCATGTAACCGACACCATCCTGCGCGACGCCCACCAATCGCTGCTGGCGACCCGCATGCGCACCGACGACATGCTGCCGATCTGCGACAAGCTCGACAAAGTCGGCTACTGGTCCCTGGAAGTCTGGGGCGGCGCCACCTTCGATGCCTGCGTGCGCTTTCTCAAGGAAGACCCCTGGGAGCGCCTGCGCAAACTGCGCGCCGCGCTGCCCAACACCCGCCTGCAGATGCTCCTGCGCGGCCAGAACCTGCTGGGCTACCGCCATTACAGCGATGACGTGGTCCGGGCCTTCGTGGCCAAGGCGGCGGTCAATGGCATCGACGTGTTCCGCATCTTCGACGCCATGAACGACGTGCGTAACCTGCGGGTCGCCATCGAAGCGGTGAAAGCCGCCGGCAAGCACGCCCAGGGCACCATCGCCTACACCACCAGCCCGGTGCACACCATCGAGGCCTTCGTGGCCCAGGGCAAGCAGATGGAAGCCATGGGCTGCGACTCCATCGCGATCAAGGACATGGCCGGCCTGTTGACCCCTTACGCCACCGGCGAGCTGGTCAAGGCGCTGAAGGCCGAGCTGTCGCTGCCGGTGTTCATCCACTCCCACGACACCGCCGGCCTGGCTGCGATGTGCCAACTCAAGGCCATCGAGAACGGCGCCGACCATATCGACACCGCCATCTCCAGCTTCGCCTGGGGCACCAGCCACCCGGGTACCGAGTCCATGGTCGCAGCCCTCAAAGGCAGCGAGTTCGACACCGGCCTGGACCTGGAACTGCTGCAGGAAATCGGCCTGTACTTCTACGCCGTGCGCAAGAAGTACCACCAGTTCGAAAGCGAATTCACCGCCGTGGACACCCGGGTGCAGGTCAACCAGGTGCCGGGCGGGATGATTTCCAACCTGGCCAACCAGCTCAAAGAGCAGGGCGCCCTGAACCGCATGAACGAAGTGCTGGCCGAGATTCCACGGGTCCGTCACGACCTGGGCTACCCGCCGCTGGTGACCCCGACTTCGCAGATCGTCGGTACCCAGGCGTTCTTCAACGTCCTGGCTGGCGAGCGCTACAAGACCATCACCAACGAAGTGAAGCTCTACCTGCAAGGCGGCTACGGCAAGGCTCCGGGGGAAGTCGACGAGAAACTGCGGCGCCAGGCCATCGGCAGCGAAGACGTGATTGACGTGCGTCCCGCCGACCTGCTGAAGCCGGAAATGACCAAGCTGCGTGGCGAAATCGGCGCCCTGGCGCATTCCGAAGAAGACGTGCTGACCTACGCCATGTTCCCGGACATCGGGCGCAAGTTCCTCGAAGAGCGTGAGGCCGGCACCCTGGTTCCGGAAGTGCTGCTGCCGATTCCTGAAGCGGGCGGCGTGAGCAAGCCGGGCGGTGAAGGCGTGCCCACCGAGTTCGTCATCGACGTCCACGGCGAGACCTACCGCGTCGACATCACCGGCGTCGGGGTCAAGGCCGAAGGCAAGCGCCACTTCTACCTGTCCATCGACGGCATGCCGGAAGAGGTGGTGTTCGAACCTCTCAACGAATTCGTCGGCGGTGGTGGCAGCAAGCGCAAGCAGGCGAGCGCCCCGGGCCATGTCAGCACCACCATGCCGGGCAACATCGTCGATGTGCTGGTCAAGGAAGGCGACACGGTCAAGGCCGGCCAGGCGGTATTGATCACCGAAGCCATGAAGATGGAGACCGAAGTCCAGGCAGCCATCGCCGGCAAGGTCGTGGCGATCCACGTGGCCAAGGGCGACCGGGTCAACCCGGGCGAGATCCTGATCGAGATCGAAGGCTGAGTTCAGGCCTTCATCTGCAACGCTTTACCTCGGGGAGGCTACGGCCTCCCTTTTTTTGTCCACGATTTGCCTGAGTGCATTTTAGTGCACTTATTGTCTGCAAAAATTGGCTGTATCTGCATTACAATGCATTTCGCAGAGGTAATGACGCACCAAAAGTACATTAAATTGCAGGTAATGAATGCTACAGCTGACTTTACAGGTCCATCGCGCCGGGACGTGGAGCGATGCGATGACCCTGATTTTCGAGCATCCCGAGCAGGGCTTCACCAGCCCTTGCCGTCTGGGTTATGAGCAGTCGTACCTGGCAGGCAATCTGGAAGCCTTTGCCACGCCGCTGGCGGGATCGGTGAGTGTGCGTCTGCCGCTGACCTGGGAACTGCTGCGCAGTCCGGGCGCCCCGGCGTTCCTGTATGACATTGCGCCGACGCTCACCATGCAGCGTTTTTTGGCCGAGCGCTCGGTGGACGCGCGCCCCGCCGGCATTGCCCCCGACTTGTTCCTGCTGGCCCGATCCAGCGCGGCCCCCATGGGCAATCTGCGGATCAAGGAGTCCCTTGCCGCCATGAATGAATGGCCGCTGCTGGGGTTCTCCCGGGCCGAGGTCAGCGCCCGCGACAACCGCTTTCTTGAATACGCCCATGAACAGGGAGCGGCAATGAGCGGTGCCACCGGTGCCGTTGGCGAGGCGACGAAGCTGCTGCTGACCCAGGGGCGAGACGGGTTGCTGTACCCCGATGCGCTGTTGGAAGACAGGTTGGCGGCGTGCCACTGGCTGGTGAAATGCCCGCCAGAGCAGGCGACGCCAAATGACTGCGACATGCTCAGAAGCGAGTTCCACTACTACCGGGCGCTGCAGCAGCTGGGCATCGATACGGTTCCCGCCCAAGGCCTGGCCCTGGAAGAGGAGCGGCAGCCGAGCCTGTGGATGCGACGCTTTGATCGTCGCCTGCACGGGCAGGGTGTGGAACGGCTGGCGCTGGAGTCCATCTATTCCCTGGCGGGGTTGCCCGGCCAGAGCCTGGGCATGCGGCACACCAAGGTCCTGGGGCTGCTGGCCGAACTCTGGCGAACCGCCGGGCAGGCCTCGGCGATCCCGGAGCTGGTGGCCGACTACCTGCGTCGGGACCTGCTCAACAAGATCCTTGGCAACTCGGCCAACCATGGGCGCAATACCTGGATCATCCGTCACGAGGGCCAGGTGCAGTTGGCGCCGATCCACGATCTGGCGCCGCGAGTGATGGATGACAAGGGCATTACCCGCAGCACCAAATGGCCCGGCCGGATGGAAGTGGCGGGTGATATCGACTGGCGCCAGGTGTGTGCCAGCCTCAAGCCGCTGATCGATCCCGATGCTGCGCTGACGCGCCTGCGCGAAGATGCCGAACGGCTACGGGCCCTGCCGGACCTGCTGAGTGCCGGGGGCTTGCCCGAGGCCACCCTGAATCACCCGCGCATTTACCTGCGTGACCTGGATCGACGCCTGCAGGAGTGGGGTTTGCGATGACTACGACCCTGGAACAGCGCGGCCTGCTGATCGATAACATCCGCCAGGAACTGGCCGCTGGGCGTTTGTCGGTTGGTGATGCGGTCAAGCGCCTGCGCACTGAAGTCACCGGGTTGCATCAGAGCCAGTTCGCCAGGATGTGCCGGATTTCCCTGCGTACCCTGATCCATATCGAACACGGCGACGGCAACCCGACCCTCAAGTCGCTCAACGCGGTGTTCAAGCCTTTCGGCCTGCAGATGGGAGTGGTTTCCCTGCGCCCTTGAGCTTCACCCGCGCTGAACGTAACCCTTGCCGTAATGCCTTTCCATCCGCGCCTGGATCAGTTCCAGGCCGATGGACAGCAGCCAGTAGATCAGCGCCGCGGTGCTGAGCATTTCGATATAGCGGTAGCTGGAACGGCCGTAGGACTGGGCCAGGAACATCACTTCCCAGACCCCCATTACCGAGATCAGCGACGAGTCCTTGAGCATCGAGATGAACTGGTTGGTGGCCGGCGGAATGATGGTGCGCATGGCCTGGGGCAGGGTCACCTGCCAGAAGATCGCGCTGTCGCTCATGCCCAGGGCCAGGGCGGCCTGGCGCTGGCCTTGGGGCACGCCGAGGATGCCGGCGCGGAAGATCTCGCTGAGGTAGGCGCCGTAGTTCAGCGACAGGGCGATGATCCCGGCGGTAATGGCGCCCGGCACCACCCCCAGTTGCGGCAGGCCGAGGTAGATCAGCAGGATCTGGATCAGCAGCGGCGTGCCGCGAAAGAACGAGGCGTAGAAGCTGGCAATCCCGAAAGCCACGGCGCTTGAAGACAGGCGTGCCAGGGCGGTGATGAAGCCCAGCAGCGACGAAGCGACGATGGAGCAGGCGCAAAGGAACAGGGTCAGCGCCGCGCCCTGGAGGAAACCACTGGGGGACAGGTGCAGGCCCAGCAGGTTCGGCAGCTTGTCGAGGATGATCGAGAACTTCAGGTCGAAGCTCAGGAAGAAGCTGGCGAACAGCACCAGCAACGCGGCCCAGGTCAGGTACAGGCGGGTGCGAAAGCCCAGCAGGCGCTTGAGCAGCGGTGCAGCCACCGATTGTGGTGGCTGCGGCGGTGGCGTGTAGGCGGTCATTGGCTGATGTCGGCGCCGATCCATTTCTGCGACAGCTTGCTCAGGGTGCCGTCCTGCTTCAGCTGGGCGAAGACTTCACGCACCTTGGCATTCCACTGGGCATCGCCTTTCTCGATGGCCACCGAGTTGGGCTCGGCGTACAGCGGCTCGCCGGCCAGCTTGAAGCGCGAGTCCTGGGTCAGGCGCGGCTGGGCGGTGACCAGGTTGGTGAGGATCGCATCCAGGCGCACGCCCGGGCCCAGGCCGAGGTCCTGGAAGGCCACGTTGTCGGTGTCGTAGGGAGCGATCTGCACATTCTCGAAGGGGTATTGCAGGTGGGTGTCCTCGGCGCCTTCGATCACCAGGTTCTTGTTCAGGTAGCCCTCGTAGCTGGAGGCGGCGGTGAGGCCGACCTTCTTGTCGCTCAGGTCCTGGGCGCCGTGGATCCGTTCATCCTTGGCGTTGACCACGATTACCGCCGGCGAGGCGTAGTACTGCACCGGGAAGTCGAAGACCTCGGCGCGGGCCTTGCTCGGGGTCATGGAGCAGATGCAGATGTCGTAGCGCCCGCTCCAGCGTCCGGCGGCGATCACATCCCAGGACGGGGTTTCCAGGCGCAGCTTGACGCCGAGCTTGTCGGCCACGGCCTTGGCCACGTCGACGTCGAAGCCGTCCAGCTGGTTCTGGTCATTGAGGAACGAGAAGGGCGGATAGCTTTCCATCAGCACTCCGACCAGCTCCTTTTTCTGCTCGATACGTTCCAGGGTGGCGCCGGCGAAGGCTTGGGAAGAGGCGGCGAGAAGGGTCAGGCCGAGGGCCAGCAGCGGTTTGAAATTCATCGGAATCCTGACTGAAAAAGAGTTGTTATTAACCGAATGGTGCGTATTTAATAGTTATAAGAACGACTCCGGTAGTGAGTTATTTTCATAAGCATATGAGTAAAAAGCATATGGGCGCAGGCAATACGGTAATTCTCGATGGCGGTATGGGGCGTGAACTGCAGCGTCGCGGGGCGCCGTTCCGGCAGCCTGAATGGTCGGCCCTGGCGCTGAGCGAGGCGCCCCAGGCGGTTGAGGCGGTGCACGCGGCCTATATCGACAGCGGTGCCAACGTGATCACCAGCAACAGCTACGCGGTGGTGCCGTTTCATATCGGCGAGGAACGTTTTGCCGCTGAAGGCCAAGCCCTGGCGGCTCTGGCCGGTGAGCTGGCGCGCCGCGCAGTAGAGGCCTCCGGCAAGCCGGTGCGGGTCGCGGGTTCGTTGCCGCCGCTGTTCGGTTCCTATCGCCCGGACCTGTTCGATGCGTCCCGGGTCGAGGAAGTGCTGAGCCCGCTGGTCAAGGGCCTGTCGCCTTTCGTGGACCTGTGGCTCGCAGAAACCCAAAGCTCCATCGCCGAGGCGCGGGCTATCCACGCCGGCCTGCCCAAGGACGGCAAGCCGTTCTGGCTGTCCTTCACCCTGAAGGACGAAGAGGTCGACGAAGTGCCGCGCCTGCGTTCCGGCGAACCGGTGGCAGAAGCGGCGGCAGCGGCGGCGCAGTTGGGCGTGCAGACCCTGCTGTTCAACTGCAGCCAGCCGGAAGTGATTGGTGCGGCAGTGGATGCGGCTCGTGAAACCTTCGAGCGCTTGGGGGTGCAGATCCATATCGGCGTGTACGCCAATGCCTTCCCGCCGCAGCCCGAGGATGCCACCGCCAACGATGGCCTGTGCCCGCTGCGTGAAGACCTGGACCCGCCGGGTTATCTGCAATGGGTGGCGGACTGGCACCAGCGCGGTGCCAGCCATGTGGGCGGTTGCTGCGGCATTGGGCCGGAGCATATTGCGGTGTTGGCGCAGAAGCTCGGTTGAGTCCTTCGCCGGCAAGCCGGCTCCTACACAGGCCTGTAGGAGCCGGCTTGCCGGCGAAAATCCCGCTTACCCGCGACACTCCGCCAGCGACTTGAGCTGCCCCGAGCCGCTCTGGTTCTCATCGCTGAGCCATTGCTCGAAACCCTTGGCAATCACCGGCCATTCCCCATCCAGGATCGAGAACCACGCGGTATCGCGGTTCTGCCCCTTGGCCACCATGTGCTGGCGAAACACACCCTCGAAGCTGAAACCCAAACGTTCCGCGGCGTAGCGCGAGCGGGCATTGGCGTTGTTGCACTTCCATTCCAGGCGCCGGTAACCCAGGGCGAAGGCTTCCTTGGCCAGCAGGTACACCGCTTCAGTGCTCTTTGGCGAACGTTGCATCGGTGCACCGAAGGTTACATGGCCGATCTCGATACGCCCCTGGGCCGGGACGATGGACATCAGGCTGATGAGGCCCTGGGCCTGGCCGCTGGCGCGGTCGATCACGGTAAAGAAGTACGGGTCGCTGGCGACGGCGTGGTTAGCGAGCCAGGCATCGAACGCCGCACGCTCGGGGAAGGGGCCATAAGGCAGGTAGTTCCACAGCACGGGGTCGGCGCCAGGGCCTTGCAGCACCTGGAACAGATCGTCGCCATGGCGCGCCGGGTCGAGCCTTTCCAAACGGATGAAGCGCCCTTCAAGCAGGGTGGCCGAAGGGGCGGGAACGCCTTTCCAATCGGCGAGTGAAATCGACATGCAGTGGCTCCTTGGCAACTCAGAGGGGTTTGCGGAACTGGATGAAACCCGGGCGCTCGGCAATACGCTCATACAGCTGGATGGCCGTGGCATTGGTTTCGTGGGTCAGCCAGTGCACCTTGGCGCAGCCGTCCTGTTTCGCCTGGGTGTAGACGAACTCGATCAGCTGGCGGCCGACGCCGGTGCCGCGCTGGTCCGGGGTCACCAGCAGGTCCTGCAGGTAGCAGGAATTCTCGATGCTCCAGTTGGAGCGGTGGTAGATGAAATGCACCAGGCCCACGGCGCGCTCGCCGTCCCAGGCCAGGGCCGCGTGGGTCGGCTCGCCGGCATCGAGAAAACGCTGCCAGGTGCTTTGGGTCACGGCGTCCGGCAGTTCGGTTTCGTAGAAGCTCAGGTAGGCCTGCCATAACGGCAGCCAGGCGGCATGGTCGGCAGCGGTGACGGGGCGGATCTGGATCTGGCTCATGAAGGCTCCTTTGTTGTTCTGTACGAAAAATGTTCTGTACGCCTAACCCATCAGCCGGGACAGTTGTTGGTCGCCCAGGTCGGCGCTGGCCGCCAGCCCTTCGCGTACCCCGGCAATATCTTCGACATTGCGGTTCTGGCTGAGCTTGCGCTTGCCTTCCAGGCGCTGGATCGGCAGGGCAAAACCGACAATCGCCCGCAGCATGCTGTCGAGGTAGTCGGCCGGGGCATCGGCCACCTTCCACGGTTGTGGGCGACCGGCTTCGTGACGCTCGGTCAGGCCCTCCACCACCTTCAGCAGCCGCTGCGGGTCGGTGAATACCTCGGGTTGGCCGTAGGCGTGCACCGCCACGTAGTTCCAGGTCGGCACCACTTTGCCGTGTTCGGCCTTGCTCGGATAGAACGACGGGCTGACGTAGGCGTCTTCGCCGGTGAAAATCACCAGAGCTTCGGCACCACTGGCCAGCTCGGCGCACTGCGGATTGGCCTTGGCCAAGTGCCCGTAGAGGGTGCCATTGGCGCCCTGTTCGGGGCTCAGCAACAGTGGCAGATGACTGGCCTGCAGGCCCAGGGCACCCCAGGTCACCAGGGTCGCCAGACGGCTGTGCTGCATCACCCCGTGCAGGCGGGTGAGGTCTTCATCGACGAAAGCGCGAGGTAGGTACATAGAAAAAATCCTTGGCGAGTGGCTGCATCCTAGGCAGGCTAATGGTTCGTTGTAAGAGCCATTTCTGGTCTATTTCATAGGTCCAATTCCCTGGAGATCCCGCGATGAACAGTGCGTTGCCTCCGCTGTCTTTCAACCCTGCCGGCATCGAGCTGGACCGCCGCCAGGGCCTCAGTCGCCAGCTGTACCAGGCCTTGCGACAGCGGGTGCTGGACGGGCGCCTGGCCAGTGGTACGCGCCTGCCTGCCAGCCGCGACCTGGCCGCCGCCCTGGGGATTTCCCGCAACAGCGTGGTGCGGGCCTATGACCAGCTGTACGCCGAGGGTTTTATCGAAGGGCGGGTCGGTGACGGCACCTATGTGGCGCAATTGCCGGAAACCCGATTGCCGATCAAAAAACTATCCACAAAAGTATCCACAGGGTTTTCAACAGGCTTACCCACAGGTTTATCCACAAAACAGACAGAAATGGCTGGTGATTTATCCAGTAAAGTTATCCACAGCAGCGGCTGGCAGCGCCTGCAAACCCATCATTTGAGTACCCCGCCCAAGGGGCCGCCACGGGCTTTTCGGGTTGGTGTGCCAGCCTTCGATCTGTTCCCGTTCGAGGTCTGGGCCAAGCTGAATGCGGCTTTCTGGCGCAGGCCCGACCTCGGGCAGTTGTGCTACGGCGACTCGGCGGGCGATCCGCGGCTGCGCAGCCTGATCGCCGCCTACCTGCGCAGCGCTCGGGGCCTGAACTGCACGGCTGAACAAATTGTGATCACCAGTGGCGCGCAGCAGGGCATCAGCCTTTGTGCACAGCTGCTGGTGGAGCCCGGCGACAAGGTGGCTGTGGAAAACCCCGGCTACCGCGCCGCGGGGCATGCCTTCGCCCTGGCGGGTGCGCAGTTGCAGGGCGTGGCGGTGGACCAGGAGGGCATCGACTGCCGCCAGCTGGAGCAGCTGGACAGCTGCCGCCTGGCCTATGTCACGCCGTCCCACCAGTACCCCACCGGGGTGATCATGAGCCTGGCCCGGCGCCTGGAGCTGCTGGCCTGGGCCGAACGCAGCCAGGGCTGGATCATCGAGGACGACTACGACGGCGAGTACCGCTACAGCGGTGCGCCCCTGGCCCCCCTGGCGGCGTTGGACCGCCAGGGCCGGGTGATCTACGTCGGGACCTTCGGCAAGGTCGCCTTTCCGGCCCTGCGCCTGGGCTACCTGGTGCTGCCGCCGACCCTGGTCCAGGCCTTCGCCCAGCGCCGGGCGGTGGACGTGCGCCATTCCGAGGTCAGTACCCAGGCGGTGATGGCCGAGTTCATGGCCGCCGGGCACTTCCAGCGGCATATCCGGCGCATGCGCCGGGCGGCCCTGAGCCGGCGCAACACCTTGCTGGCGGCCTGGCCGCAGGCGATCGGCGGCGTCGGGCCACTGCCCGGCGTGGCGGCGGGGCTGCACTTGACGGTGCGGGTCGACAGCCTGGCGCGGGAACAGGAACTGCTGGCCCAGGCCGCCAGTGTGGAGGTCGAGGTCGCCGGCCTGAGCAGCTACTGGCTGCCGCAAACCACCTTGCCCGAGGACCAGCGGGCCGGGCTGGTGCTGGGCTTCGCGGCTGTGCCGGAAGCCGATATACAGGCTGCGGTAAGCCGTTTGCGCCAGGCCTGGCGGGCCTGAAGCGGTATACTCGCGAGCATTTCCCGCGCGAGAACCCCCATGAGCCAGACCCTCTCCCTGGCGCCTGAACGCAAGTTCGGCGCCCCGCTGTTCGCCTTGCTGCTGCTGGTGGCCGGTGCTCTGTTCCTGCAAGCCCAGGTGGGTGCCCGCCAGGTGCTGCTGTTGCTGCTGGGCGCTGCCCTGGGGCTGACCCTGTACCACGCGGCCTTCGGCTTCACCTCGGCCTGGCGGGTGTTCATCCGCGACCGGCGTGGCGCCGGCCTGCGAGCGCAAATGGTCATGCTGGCCCTGGCGGTGCTGCTGTTCTTCCCCGCGCTGGGGGCGGGCAGCCTGTTCGGCCAGCCGGTGGTGGGGCTGGTGGCGCCGGCCGGCGTCTCGGTGATCTTCGGTGCCTTCATCTTCGGCATCGGCATGCAGTTGGGCGGCGGTTGCGCCTCGGGCACCCTGTTCACCGTTGGCGGCGGCAATGCGCGGATGCTGGTGACCCTGGCGTTCTTCATTTGCGGTTCGCTGATCGCCACCCATCACGTCGACTGGTGGTTTGCGCTGCCGTCGCTGCCGCCAATCTCTATCGTCCAGAGTTTTGGTGTAGGCCCGGCGCTGGGCCTGAGCCTGTGCCTGTTCGCGCTGATCGCGGTGCTCACCCTGACCCTGGAAAAGCGCCGTCATGGCAGCCTTGAAGCTCCGGTCACCAGCGAGCACCAGGGCTGGCGCCGGCTGCTGCGCGGCCCCTGGCCGCTGGTCTGGGGCGCGGTAGCCCTGGCTCTGCTGAACTTCGCCACCCTGGCCCTGGCGGGGCGCCCATGGGGCATTACCTCGGCGTTCGCCCTGTGGGGCGCCAAGGTCGCCAGCGGGCTGGGGGTGGACGTAGGCAGCTGGGTGTTCTGGCAGGGCGCGGCGAATGCCAAGGCGCTGGCGGCACCGGTGTGGCAGGACATCACCAGTGTCATGGACATCGGCATCGTCCTGGGTGCGTTGCTGGCGGCAGGATTGGCGGGACGTTTTGCCCCCAACCTGAGAATCCCCCCCCGTTCCCTGGTAGCGGCGGTAATCGGCGGCCTGCTGCTGGGCTACGGTTCGCGCCTGGCCTATGGCTGCAACATCGGCGCCTACTTCAGCGGCATCGCCTCCGGCAGCCTGCATGGCTGGCTGTGGCTGGTGGCGGCCTTCATCGGCAACGGCGTGGGCGTGCGCCTGCGGCCCTGGTTCTTCGCCGAAGAACGCAGCCCCCAAGGCCTCACCGGCTGCTAAACGCCACTGTGTAGGAGCCGGCTTGCCGGCGAACAGCGGCGACGCGGTCTATCACCCGCCGCGTCCTCGTCGTTCGCCGCCCACCAGAACACCGCCCGTGTGCTTGCGCCGGATCAGGTCCCGGACTTGATCTTGGTCCAGGCCCGGGTCCGCGCCCGCTCTGCATCACGGGGCAACGGCTGCAGCGTGTACAGGGTGCTCATGGCCGCTTCTGTCGGATACAGGTTGGGGTTGTTGCGGATCGAAGGGTCTACCAGTCCGGTCGCGTCCTTGTTCGGGTTGGGATAACCGACAAAGTCGCTGACCGGGGCAATCACCTGGGGTTGCAGCAGGTAGTTGATGAAGGTGTAGGCATCTTCCGGGTTCTTCGCGCCCTTGGGGACCGCCAGCATGTCGAACCAGATCGGCGCGCCTTCCTTGGGCAGGCGCATGTCCACGGTCACGCCGTTCTTGGCTTCCTTGGCGCGGTTGGCGGCCTGGGAGAAGCTCCCCGAATAGCCCACGGCCACGCAGATATCGCCATTGGCGATGTCGGCCATGTACTTGGAGGAGTGGAAGTAGGTGATGTACGGCCGGATCTTCATCAGCAGCGCTTCAGCCTTCTCGTAGTCCGCCGGCTTCTTGCTGTTGGGGTCCAGGCCCAGGTGCTGCAGGGCCAGGGGCAGGATTTCCGAAGGCGAGTCGAGCAGGGCCACGCCGCACTGCTTGAGCTTGCTGATGTTCTCTTCCTTGAAGATCAGGTCCCAGCTGTCCACCGGCGCCTTGTCGCCGAGGGCGGCCTTGACCTTGTCCGGGTTGAAGCCGATCAGGATGGTGCCGTACATGTAGGGCACGGCGAATTTGTTGCCCGGGTCGTTGGCCTCGATCAGCTTCATCAGCTTGGGGTCCAGGTGGTTCCAGTTGGGCAGCTTGCTGCGGTCCAGGGGCTGGAACACCCCGGCCTCGATCTGCTTGGCCAGGAACACGTTGGACGGCACCACCACGTCATACCCGGAGTTGCCGGTGAGCAGCTTGGCCTCCAGGGCTTCGTTGGTGTCGAAGATGTCGTAGACCAGCTTCACCTGGCTGTTCTGGGCCTTGAAGTCTTCCAGGGCCTTGGGGGTGATGTAGTCGAACCAGTTGTACACCCGCAGGGTGCGTTCTTCGGCGTGGGCGGCGGTCCCCAGCAGGCTGGCGCACAGGGCGGGGATCATTAAGCGTTTGAGTCTTTGCATGATGCGAATCCCTCACTGGGCGCTTTGGAAGCCTTCGAGAACGTTGACGGCGTTGATGCCGATTTCCTCTACCGCATAACCGCCTTCCATGACGAACAGCGTCGGCTTGCCGAGGGCGGCGATGCGCTTGCCCATGGCCAGGTAGTCCGGGCTGTCGAGTTTGAATTGCGAGATCGGGTCGTCCTTGAAGGTGTCCACGCCCAGGGACACCACGATGATGTCGGCGTCATAGCGCTGGATTTCGTTGCAGGCCTGTTCCAGGGCCGCGCTCCACGCATCCCAGCCGCTACCGGCGGCCAGTGGGTAGTTGAAGTTGAAGCCTTCCCCGGCGCCTTCGCCGCATTCGTCGGCATAGCCCAGGAAGAACGGGAACTCGGCTTCCGGGTGGCCGTGGATCGAGGTGAAGAGCACGTCGCTGCGCTCATAGAAGATCGACTGGGTGCCGTTGCCGTGGTGGTAGTCGACGTCGAGGATCGCGACCCTCCTGTGGCCCTGATCGAGGAACGCCTGGGCAGCAATGGCGGCGTTGTTCAGGTAGCAGTAGCCGCCCATCAGGTCGCCGGCGGCGTGGTGTCCCGGTGGCCGGCACAGGGCGAAGGCACTGTGGGCGCCATTCTGGATATGGGCCTGGGCGGTCAGCGCCACCTGCGCCGCGCTATAGGCCGCCTGCCAGGTGCCGGCGGTGATCGGCGCGCCGCCGTCGAAGCTATAGTAGCCGAGCTGGCCGTGGAGGCTGGTGGGAATCACGCTGCGCAAGGTACGCGCCGGCCAGGTGTAGGGCAGCAGGTCGCCGTCGATGCCCTGTGCCGCCCAGCGCGCCCAGGCGCCCTTGAAGAAGTCCAGGTAGGCCCGGCTGTGGATGCGCTCGATGGGCTCCAGGCCGAAGTCCTTGGGTGCCTCTACCGGCCCCAGGTTTTGATGTTTCACCCGATCCAGCACGTGGTCGGCCCGGGAAGGCATTTCGAAGCAGGGCATCAGTTGCCCGTCGATGAGTTCGCAACGGCCGTGGTGCAGGTGGTGATCGTCCGAGTAGATCGTCAGCATTTTCTTGTTCTCCGCAGGCTGATTCGGTGGATCACAGTCTTGCGGGGCGCGGGGTTTGGGAGAACGGCAGGAGCGGCCAAAAGGGGATTGATATGGCCAAAGTGTTTGACCGAAATTCGCCCCTTAAAGAGGCATGGCGCCCCGTTGCGGGGCGCCATCCGGTTTCAGCTGGCAGGCGGGGTAGGGGCGTAGCGCTGCAGGACCTTGAGCATGTCCTCGCGTTTTTTCCGGGCAATGGCTTCCAGCAATATTGCGTAGCCCTTTTTCTCGCAGTGCTGGCCGACATTCGGGTCGGCGCCTTTCTCCAGCAGCAGAGTGAACATCTCCAGGGTGTCCTGCTGGCTGACGGAGGGCGACTGGGCGTCGGCGGAGGTCTTGTCGGCGACCAGGGTCAGCAGGCTTTCGCCGACGGGCTGGTTGTTGCAGACGGCACGGCCGTAGCTCAGGTTGAGGTTGGCGCCGGCCGCTATCAACTGCTTCATGGCCACGTAGTTGTTGCCCGAGAAGGCCCGGTACAGTGCGGTTTCGCCGTCATTCTTGTTGCGCAGGTCGAGGTTCTGCGGGTACTGCAGCAGCCAGCTGAAGCCTTGCAGGCTGCGCTTGTTCTCGGCCATCTGCATCAGTGGCGTCACGCCCTGGCTGTCGGGTTCGTCGATGGCCACGCCAGCCTCGATGAGGAACTTCAGGCGCCCGCCCTGGCTCAGGTCGGGGTTGTCGCCCAGGTCGCGGCGCATGGCCAGGGTCGCCAGGGTGGTCCAGTTGTACAGGCCGCTGGTGTGGGCGCCGTGCTCCAGCAACAGCCGGGCGATGTCCAGGTGCGGTGCGTCCAGGGCGTGCAACAGGGCGCTGCGGCCATCGTCGGCCATGACCTCGCCGCTGATGCCACTGGCCAGCAGGCGCCGCACTTCGCTCAGGTCGCCGGTATCCACCGCGTCCACCAGCGGCCAGAAGGCCTGGCAGTCCCGGGGATTGGCGGCGTTCAGGCCCAAGCGCTGCAGCACCCGGGGCGGGATGCTCATCTGGCGCTTCAGGCGCAGGCCGCAATACACCCGGTAGCCCTCGATGGCCCGGCCCTGGTGGATGTTGTCCTGCGTGCGTTGTTGGTAGATCGCCCAGTCCAGGTCCGCCAGGTTGAGGTAGGTCGGCATGCGCCCCGGGTCGCGGCGCAGCACCTCCTTGAGCCAGGGGCGGGCGGTTTGCAGCTGCCCGGCTTCGCTGGTCCAGTAGGCGATGTCGTTGAGCAGGCCGGCGTATTCGCGGCGCTCGGTGGCGATGCTGCGAAAGTCATGGGTGACGAAGAAGTCTTCCACTTCGCGGATGCCCGGCAGTTTGTCCTTGGCCGTGCGCAGTTGTTCGTGCAGCGCGCGGAACTCTTTCCACAGGCTGTCCGGGGTCGAGGCTGGCGCAGGCACAAAGGCATTGACGGTGATCGGCCCGCTGCCTTGGGTGAAGGGGCGGAACCACGGCGGGAATGTCTCCAGGGCCTGCAACCACTGCCGCCCGGTTTCCTCGCTGATGGGTTGCAACGGGGTGAATTCCATCTGGCCAAGGTCCTGGCGGTGACTGATGGCCAGCAGCGGATGTTGCGGATCGCGCTGGTCGATCAGCAGGCAGCGCCCGCTAAGTTGCCACTCGGATGGCTCCTTGCACTGGAAGCTCAGGGGCGTCAGGGTGATGCCGGGGACCAGGCTGTTGCTTGTGGGCCAGATGTCGTTGACCTGGATGTCATCGCCCGGGGTCACACAGGCCCGCAGCTCTTCAGGGCTGAACAGGGCCATCGGCGGCGACTTGTAGACCCGCTGCCGGTACTGCAGGTCCTGATAGGCATTGAAGTAGAACAGCCCGCGGTACTGGCTCAGGACAATCCGCAGCGGCATCCGCGCCAGGCCCGGCAGGGGGAACGGCTTGAGCTCCAGGGTGGCGGTTTCCGGGTAGTCGAGGACGAAGTTGCGGCGCATTCCCGACCATTTGAACCAGGCCAGGTCCAGGTCGAAAGCCTGGGCCACGGGGGTGGCAGCCAGCAGTGCCAGCGCCAGGCCAAGCCCGCGAATGCCGATGCGCCGGGCGATGGCGCCTGAGAATAGCTTCAACGTTGCAGTCCCTTGCCGATAGAAAGCTCGGCAATGTAATGCAATCGGCACTGTTGTGCCGGGCTTTGTTTCAGAGGCGCAGCGGGTTCGGCGCCACGCCTCAAAGACGAAACGCCGTCGCCGGCGGTGGCGGCGCAAAGCCTTGCAGCACCTTGAGCATGTCGTCGCGCTTGCGCCGGGCCATGATCTCCAGCAGCCAGGTGTAGCCGTTGTTCTTGCAGTAGCGGCCGACGTTGGGGTCGGCGCCAAGTTGTAGCAGCAGGGTGAACATGTCCAGGCTCTCTTGCTGGCTGACCCAGGGATTGATGACTTCGGGCGAGCCCTGTTCGGCGACGATCATCAGCAGGCTTTCGCGAATCGGCTGCTGTGCGCAGAAATCGCGGCCGTAGCTCAGGTTGAGGTTGGCACCGGCCGCCACCAGTTGCCGGGCAGCAGCGTAGTTGCCTCCCTTGAGCGCCAGGAATAGCGCGGTTACGCCGTCTGGCCCGCTGCGTTTGTCGAGGTCCTGGGGGTGCTGCAGCAGCCAGTTGAAGCGCTCGATGTCCTCGCGGTTTTTCGCCATTTCCTGCAGCGCGGTGCCACCCTGGGCGTCCTGCTCATCGATGGCGGCGCCGGCCTGCAACAGGAACCCAAGGCGCTTGGCCCGGTTCAGGTCGGGGTTGTCCTTGAGGTCGCGGCGCATGGCCAGGACCACCTGGGTTCGGCCGTTGTACTGGCCGTCGGGGCGGGCGCCATGGGCCAGCAACAGCCGGGCGATGTCCAGGTCTGGCTTGTCCAGCGCGTGCAACAGCACCGGGCGCCCGTCGGCGGCGATGACGTCGCCGCTCAGGCCGTTCTCCAGCAGGCGCCGGACTTCGCCCGCGTCACCCTGGTCCACCGCCGTCACCAGCGGCCAGGCGCTTTGGCAGGCCGGTTCGCTGGGTGCCTCAAGGCCCAGGCGTTGGGTGACCCTGGCGGGGACCCCAAGTTGGCGTTGCAGGCGCAGCCCGCAATACAGCCGATAGTTCTCCATGGCCCGGCCCCGGTGCCGGGTGTCCGCGGGCTGCTGTTCGTACAGGCGCCAATCCAGGTCCGCCAGATTGAGGTAGGTCGGCATGCGCCCCGGGTCGCGACGCAGCACGTACGCCAGCCAGGGGCGGGCGCTCTGCAACTGGCCGGCCTCGGTGGCCCAATAGGCGATGTCGTTTAGCAGGCCCGGGTAGGTACTGCGCTCGGGGGCGATCGCGCGAAAGTCTTGACGGCTGAAGAACTCTTCCACCCGAGCGATGCCCGGGGCCTTGTCTTTGGCATCGCGCAATTGCGTGTGCAGCTGGCGAAATTCTGTCCAGACCTGCTCCGCGCTGGGCGGCGGCGCATAGGGCTTGACGCTGAGCTGGCCGCTGCTGGCGTCAAAGGGTTCCAGCAGCTTCGGGTACTTCTGCAGGGCTTGCAGCCATTGCTGCTGCAGTTCGGGGCTGGTCGGTTGCTGCGGGGTGAAGTCGATCCGTGCCTCGCCCTGGCGCTGACCGATGGCCAGCAACGGCCGCTGGGGATCGCGGCTGTCCACCAGCAAGTAGCGATTGCTCAACTCCCAGCCTGGGCTCTGGCAGTCGAAACTCAGCTTGGTCAGGCTCAGGGCGGCTTCCAGTTGCTTGCTCGGCGGCCAGTTGTCGGTGGCCTCAACGGGTCGCTGCTCGGGCACGCAGACCTGTAGCGCCTGGGCATCGAACAGCGGCAAGGGCGGCGACTTGTAGACTCGCTGCCGGTACTGCCCATCCGCATAGCCATTGAGATAGAACAACCCTTGGTATTGGCTGAGGATCACTCGGGCCGGCGCCTGGGCCAGCCCGGGCAGGGGAAAGGGTTCGAGTTGCAGCGTGGCGGTTTCCGGGTCGTCCAGGAGGATGTCGCTCTGCATCTCCCACCAGCGGATCTTGGACAGGTCGAACGCCTGGGCGACGGGGACGCCAGCCAGCAGCACCAGTGCCAGGCAAAGCCTGCGAATGCCGATGGCGTCTGTGAATAGGTTCAAGCGTGCAGTCCCTTGCCGGTAGAAAGGTCGGCAATGTAATGCAATCGCCAGCGTTGTGCCGGGGTTTTTGTCAGGGCCGGAACTGGCTCGGCGCCACGCCGCTCCAGCGGATGAAAGCATGGCGAAAGCTCGCGGTTTCGCTGAAGCCCAGGGCCTCGGCGATGCGGTAGATGGGCATCTGGTCTTCGCAGAGCATCTGCTTGGCGCGCTCGAAGCGCAGCTCGTCCAGCAGTTCCTGATAGCTGCACCCCAGGTCCCGCAGGTGGCGGCGCAGGGTCCGGGCCGAGCAGTTCATCTGTTCCGCCAGCCCTTCCAGGCCCGGTGCGGCGTCCAGCTGCGCCGCCAGCAACTGGCGGATGCGCCCCAGCCAGGCCTGGCGCCCGGTGAACTCGGTGTTCTGCTTGCGGCAGCGTTCGGCCATGGCCTGGTGGGTGATCACGTCCGCCAGGGGCAGGGGCTGGTCCAGCCAGCGCTGGTCGAAGGCGAAGGCGTTGCTGCTGGCGTTGAATTGCAGCGGGCAGTCGAAAGGTTCGCGGTAGCGTTGCTGATAGTCCGGGGCCGGGTAGTCGAAGCGCGCGCCCAGTAGCGGCAGGGCGTGGCCCAGCAGGTCGTCGCAGATGACCTTCAGCGACACCAGGCAGAACTCGGTATTGAACGCGGCCAGGGCCGGGCTTTCGCGGTAGTCGGCGGCGGTCAGCCAGATGCGCGAACCGTCGGTTTCCAGGCTCAGTTCGAAAAGTGTTCCCATCAGCGCCGGATAGCGCAGCGCCAGGCGCAAAGCGTCACCTAAGGTGGCACTGGTGAGCAGGGCATAGCCGAGCATGCCGTAGGAGGAAACGTGCATGCGCCGGCCCAGTTCCAGGCCGATGTCCCGTTGCAAGGCCACGGCGTTGGCGCACACCAGCATTTCCTGGTTGGTGGTGATGCGAGTGTCGGCGCGGCTCAGGTCGGCGGGGTTTATACCGCTGCCGGCCAACAGCGCGCCGCCGGCCTGGCCCTGGTCCTTGAAGGTGTTGAGGATCAGGGAAACCGCATTGAGGGTGGTGAGGTGCGAGTGCAGCATGCGCAGATTCCAGCCTGGGAAAGACCCTTAACCGGAGCAAGTTGCATGCCGCCCGCGATCAGGCCTGCGGTTTGCCGGCCAGCGACATGCGGCATTCCCGGCGTTGTGTGGCTAGTGACTTGGCGCATTGATTGGTGCAACCTGCCTGCCATTCACCGCCTGAGGTGGCGGTGCAGCAACCCCGATAAAGGACTATGTATGACCCTCATTCCTGCGCGTTCCCTGCTTCTGGTGTCCGGCTTGCTCCTGAGTTCGCTGTGCCTGGCCGAGGCTGAGCCAGGCAGCGAAAGCACCATCAAGGACTCTGCCAAGTCAGCCGTCTCGTCAGCCATCTCGGCAGGCAAGAACCTCTTGGGCGGCGTCAGCGAAGGTGTGCTCGACGGTCGCCAATCGGCGCAAGGCGTCGACGGTGCCTCGATCATTTCCTCTCGCGAGCAAATGAAAGGCCGCGTCGACGTTCAGGTGTTGAAGACTGAAGCCGTCGGCGACAGCTTCAACGTTACCCTGGGCTTCAAGAACAGCAGCGACAGCCAGTTGCGACTGATCAACCTCAAGCAGACCGGCGCCCTGCTGGCGATTGACCAGGACGGTTACGCCAACAATCTGACTGTCAGCCTCGACAACCCGGACGAAGTCACCATCCCGGCCAAGGCGGCAGTGCGGCAGAAGTTCGTGTTTGAAGGGCCGATCGAGAGCTCGAGTTCGGTGCGGGTCTGGGGCCAGGATTATTCGGTCAAGAAGTAACCTGACAGCCCCCGCTGTTTGTCGTCGAGCCGGCGGCTACTGCAGTAGCTACCGGCTCCCGAGCTTCAGCTCAACTCGCCACACAGATCGAGTTCCACCAGGCGCCGCACTTCGGCGCTTTCCAGCCCGGCACCGAGCAGCGCATTGAGCTTGCCGAACGCCGCTTCGCGGGTCATGCCGCCACCGGACAGCACGCCCACGCCGCGCAGGCGGCTGCCGGCTTCGTAGATGTCCAGCTCCACACCGCCTTCATGGCACTGGGTCACCGCCACCACCACGATGCCTTGCTCCTGTGCGCGCTTGAGACTGGCCAGGAACGCCGGGTTGTCGCTAGGACCGGTGCCGCTGCCGAAGCATTCCAGGACCAGGGCCTGGATGCCGCTGTCGAGCACGCCGTCCAGCAGCTCGGCGCCGATGCCGGGGAACAGCGGCAGTACGCCGACCTTGGCCAGTTGCCTGGCTTGGCGGTAATCCAGCCCGGCGGGAATCGCCTCGGCCCTGGCGCCGCCGCCATTGCGCTTCAGGGCGGCGAACGGGTGACGGCCGAAGCTGCGGATTTTCGCGCAGCGGGTCGGTGCCAGCAGCTCGCCGTGGAAGTACAGGTGCACCCCCGGGGCCAGGCCCTGGCCCAGGGCCGACAGGGCGCCGCTGAGGTTTTCCCAGGCATCGCTGTCGGGCACACCCGCTGGCAGCATCGAGCCGGTGAACACCACGGGCGCCGGCAGGCCCAGCAACTGGAAGCTCATGGCGGCGGCGCTGTAGGCCAGGGTATCGGTGCCATGGAGGATCAGCACGCTGTCGCAGCCCTGGTCCACGGCTTCGACCACCGCTTCACGCAGGCGCTGCCAGTAGTCGGGGGTCATGTTGGCGCTGTCGATCAGCGGCGCCATCTCGCGAAAGCGCCAGGCCGGCAGCACCAGCCCGGGCTGGCTGTCGAGGTAGGCGCGCATGCGCACGTCGAAACCCGAGGCCGGGGCCAGGCCGTCGGCGCTGGCCTGCATGCCGATGGTGCCGCCGGTGTAGAGCACCATGACGTGCTGGGCGCCAGGGTAGGTCGAAGGGGTCATGGGATTCTCCGAAACGGTGAGTACCTGTGGGAGCGGGCAAGCCCGCTCGCACATTTATCGCACTGTAACCGACGGGTGCAGAGGATGCGCCCGTCGTTCACCCGTCAGCGTTGCGCTGCGGGCACGCCTTGCGGCTCGGCCTCGGCGGTGGCCGAAGGTTCGGCGGGCCAGGCCTTCAGGTCCAGGTCCAGATCGGCGAACTTGCGCGAGTCGAACACCGGCTGGGCGACGCCGGCGCGGCGCTGCTCGTCGTAGTCGCGCATCACGCGCAGGCCGACCTTGAACAGCATGGCCAGGGCCACCAGGTTGACGAAGGCCAGGCAGGTCATGGTGATGTCGGCGAAGGCGAACACGGTCGAAAGGTCCTGCATCGAACCCCATACCACCAGCGCCAGCACCAGGCCGCGGAACAGCATCAGCACGGTGCGGTTGCGGGTGAGGAACTGCAGGCTGTTCTCGCCCAGGTAGTAGTTGTAGAGGATGCAGGTGAAGACGAACAGCGACAGTGCGACGCTGACGAACAGGCGACCCCAGTCACCGACCACGGCGGCCAGCGAGTTCTGGGTCAGGACGATGCCGTCGCCTTCGAAGCCCGGGGTGTAGAAGCCCGACAGCAGGATCAGCAGCGCGGTGCAGGTGCAGATCACGAAGGTGTCGAGGAACACGCTGAAGGCCTGGACCACGCCCTGGGCGCCCGGGTGCTTCACGGCGGCCACGGCGGCGACGTTGGGCGCACTGCCCAGGCCCGCTTCGTTGGCGAACACGCCACGCTTCACGCCCATGACGATGGCGCTGCCGAGCAGGCCGCCGAAGGCCGGGTCGAGGCCGAAGGCGCTCTTGATGATGGTCTCCAGCATGGCCGGCACTTGTTCGATCTGGGTGCCGATCACGTACAGGGTCACGGCGATGTAGGCCAGGGTCTTGATCGGGACCAGCAGGTCGGACACTGCGGCGATGCGCTTGATGCCGCCGATGAAGGTAATGGCCAGCAGCACCGCCAGGACGATGCCGGTGTGGCTTGGGTCGAAGGCAAAGGCATCCTGCAGCGAGTGCGTCACGGTGTAGGACTGTAGGCCGATGAAGGCGAAGCCGTAGGTGACCAGCAGCAGGATGGAGAACACCACCGCCATGCCTTTGCGCTTCAGGCCGTGCTCGATGTAGTAGGCCGGGCCGCCGCGGTACAGGCCGTCGCCGTCGGCGCGCTTGTAGACCTGGGCCAGGGTGCATTCGAAGAAGCTGCTGGACATGCCGACCAGCGCGGTCACCCACATCCAGAACACCGCGCCCGGGCCACCCAGGGTCACGGCGATGCCGACGCCTGCAATGTTGCCCGCGCCGACCCGGCCGGCGAGGCTGAGCATCAGCGCCTGGAACGAGCTGAGCTGGCCGCCGCTGCTTTTCAGGCTGTCGCGGAACACCGCGAACATGTGGAGGAAGTGGCGCAATTGAACGAAACGCGAGCGGATCGTGAAGTAGCTGCCGAGCCCGACAATGAGCACGATCAGCACTTTCCCTGAGAGGAAGTCGTTGATGACTTCGAGCATGGATTATTCCTCGCTGTTTTTTGTGTAGGCAAAAGCAGAGCAGACGGAAACATTCTGTTACACCGCTGACTGCACGCACGGCAAAGCGGTGGGGCGATTGTTCGTCCCGGTTCTCTATTCGCGGGTTGTTATTAGTTCGGGTTTCCCATGGGTTTGAGCCTCGTTACCGACGGCTGCCCACGTGAAGAGGGGGCGCACTATACCGGTGCGCGGGCTCGCCGTCTGCATGTAGCGCGTCGAGCCGAGGAACGGCAGGCTGGACGGGAGGCTGAATCGGTTCTTGTCACGCCCCGCAAAACCCCGCGAACAGAGGCCCGCATCATCCCTTTGATATCGCTGCTAAGCCGTAGGAGCCGGCTTGCCAGCGAAGGGGCCCGTTTGAGCGGCGCCGGTCTTGAGGGCCTGTTCGCCGGCAAGCCGGCTCCTACGGGATTACAGCCAGAATTCCTCTCGGCGTTCTTGGAAGTCGTGCATTTCACCTTGCTCCAGCAACTGGCGAATCCACGGCCCGAGCAGATCCAGCGAGCTGTCCAGAGGGGTGGGCCGGTGCCAGCGTAGCGGCACCTGGGCAAAGCGCTGCTGGTTGGCGCTGACTTTTTCCAGGATCTGCCGGTCCTGTTTGAGGATCACCTTGAACAAGGGTTGCAGCACAGCGCGCTTGAGCCAGCCCGGCAAGCGGCCGCGGGCCGTGGCGATGCGGGCGAACAGGCGCAGTTCGCTCTCGGCGGTTGGGGTCAGCCAGGCGCTGACCAGCAGGTTGAGCCGGCCCTGACGGTCGCGGTATTCGATTTCCGCCAGCCCCGGCAGGCGAAAGCGCCCCATGCTGAGGCCGCGTTCGCCTTCGAACAGCCGGGATATCAGCCCGGATTGGGTGCCTTCTTCGCTGTACTGCGCTTCAACCCCGTCTTCGAGCTGATGCACCCAGGCACGAATCCGCTGGCGCTGGCGGTCGTGGCGAATCCATCCGGCGTGCACGAAATGGGTGTGGAAGCCGTCGAGGAAGTTCTCCGCGGCGTCCTGCAAGCTGCACTGCACCCGGTCGCTGATCCAGAACACATCCAGGGCCTGGGCCTGCTCGGCGGCGGCCACCGGCGGGGCATTCGGCCGCTCGCTGGCGAGGCTGGCCCACACCAGCCCCTGGGCTTCGCAGCTGTGCAGCGGCTGCAACAAGGGCTGGCTGCACCGCTGCTGCTCCTGGCCGGGCAGCTGAGTGCAACGGCCCTGGGGGTCGAAGCGCCAGCCGTGGTAGGGGCACTGGAGCTGCCCGTCGCGCACCCGGCCGGCGCTCAGGGGCGCGAAGCGGTGAGGGCAACGGTCCGGCAGCACCGCGGCGGCGCCGTCGGCGTCGCGAAACAGCACCAGCGGCACGCCGTGCAGGGTGCAGGCCAGGGGTTGGCGTTGCAGCTGCCGGCTCAGGGTGACGGGCCACCAGCCCGAGTGACTGTTCACAATTTGAGCTTCCTCATCAGCGGTACGCCGATCCGTTGCAGCAGCAGGCCCATCAGTTGCCACACCAGGCGCCGCGACCAGGGCAGGTGGGCGACGTGGATCAGGCTGTATTCGATTTCGGGCTGGCCGCCGCGCAGGCGCTTGAAGGCGGCCGCGCCGGAGCTGAAGTTGAGCACCTGACGACGGTTCACCGCTTCTTGCAGGCACAGCCTGGTCAGTTGCCGGTACAGGCCGGCGCGCTGGGGCAGGGCGGTGTCATAGCCGACGATGGGGGTGCTGATCAGCGCGCTGTTGGCGAACCAGCCCAGGGCGCCGTCAATGCGCCCTTCGGCGTTGCGCAGGGCGCGCACATCCAGCCAGCCTTCGGCCTGCCCGCGTTGCAGCCAGTGGGCGCTGTAGTGGGGGTTGAGGCGGCTGTATTTGTCCAGGTACAGCAGGTTGTACAGCTGTTCGATGCGCTGGAAGTCGGCCTCGTTCAGCTCGCTGCCGGGCACCACCGTATACGGGCTGCGGCGCAGCAGGGTGGCATCCAGGCGAGTGTTGTGGTGGCGCAGGAAGGCTGAATTTTCGCCCTCGCGGCCGTCGAACAGGTACACCTGACGGCTGGGAATCGCCAGGTAGCCCAGGGCTTGCAGGCGCTTGCGCAGTTCGAGGTTGCTGAAGTCGTTGAGCGAGCGAAAGCCAAAGCCGTGGTCGGGAAACTCCCGGCGCAGCAGTTCGGTGATCGCCGGCAAATCCGAACCATCCCAATCGGCGGGGTAGAGGTTGGTCGACAGCAGCCAGTTATTGACCTGCACCAGGCGGTCGACCTTGGCCGCGCTCAGTAGCCGGTCCACGCCCTGGGTCAGCAGCTTCAAGGGCCAGGCCAGCCAGGGCCGTTTCAGGCGCTGCAGTTCTTCCCGGGCATAGCCGCTGTAGGCGGTTTGCGGCGAGACCACGTAACAGTTATCCACAGGGTCGTGGCCGTGGTTGATGCT
Source organism: Pseudomonas sp. BIGb0176 (assembly GCF_024810175.1). Lineage (NCBI taxonomy): Bacteria > Pseudomonadati > Pseudomonadota > Gammaproteobacteria > Pseudomonadales > Pseudomonadaceae > Pseudomonas > Pseudomonas sp. BIGb0176. The sequence goes on along the minus strand of NZ_JANUEC010000004.1, from coordinate 580,054 downwards.
CACCGGGAACTGCTGATGGCCGGTGTCCAGCAGGGCCAGGGCGGTGCTGACGTTGCCGATCAGCGCGCCGCCGGCGCAGGTGCGCACGTACTGCCGGGCGTGGCTGTCGCCGGCGCTCGGGGGCTCAAGGGCCAGTTGCTCGGGCAGCAGCAGTCTCATTGGCGCTGTGCCCCCAGAGGCTGGCCGTTCCATTCGATATCGGCGGTGGAGGCGGCCAGCAGCCCGCAGCGGCGGGTCAGGGCGCGGCCGATGATCTCGCTCAGGCTCAGCAACTGGGCGGTCAGTGGACCGCGATCGCCGTCCTGGACGATCACGTCCCGGGCTTGTTGGTAGTCGTGCCAGAACGTGCGGCTCAAGGCCCGTTGCGGCGCCACCAGAAGCAGCATGGCCAGGGCGATCATCCGTGGTTCCAGAGTCGCCTCCAGCGCTGCGTCGGCTTCGTTGCCCAGCGCCGCTACCAACTGCACGCGCTGGTCGTCGAACAGGTGCACGCCGCTGGTGGCCCTGGGGTTGCACTCCAGGACATGGAAGCGGCCCTGGCGGTCCTCGATAAAGTCAAAACCCACTTGCCCGGTGTAGCCGGTGGCCCGGCCGAACTGTTCCAGAAACGCACGGATTGGCGCCGGGGCACAGCTGTGGAAGTAGATCCCCGAGCCGCGCCCGACCCGGTAGCGCGGCTGATAGCTGCTGTGGGCGCGCAACTGGCCGTCCACCAGCACGCTGAAGCTGCAGTACTCCTGGCCGGGGACAAACTGCTGGGCCACCCAGGGCGCCTCGGCGCTGGGCCGGACTTTTGCCAGTTGCGCCGGGCTCGGGCGGATCAGGGTCTGGGAGGCGAAGCGCGAATAGGCCGGCTTGAACACCAGGGCATCGTGCTCCGCCGCCAGCGCCTGCACCGCAGCCAGGTCATACAGCGCCCGGGTCGGCGGCGCGGCCACGTCCCAGCCCTGGGTCATGGCAGCAAAATCGCCCTTGTGATGCAGGCGGTGCAGCAGCTCGAAGTCGCTGGTGAACACCCGACACAAAGGCCGCAGGCGCTCCAGGCCGTGGGCCAGGTAGAACACCTCTTCGCAGGTGGGCAGCAGCAGGTCGATGGCCTGTTGGCGGATGACCCCGGCCAGGGCTTCGATCCAGGCATCCGGGTCGTGGCGCGGCTCCGGCAGGCGCACGAAGTGCTCGGCGGCGCGGCTGAAGCGGCTCAGGGGTTGGGCCAGGGAGTCGGCCACGGTCACCGTCCAGCCGGCTTGGCTAAAGGCCCGGGCCCACTCCAGGCAGGCCGGGGCCCGGGCGCCGAGAATCAATATACGCATGGCAGTCCCTCGGGTAGTTGCAGCATCAGCAGACGGCGTCTTTTCGCTTGTGGCGGCGGTGCCTGCCAGTGGCCGAAGCTCAGCTGCGGCGCCTGCAGCCCTTGTTGCGCGCAGAGTTCGGCGAGGGCTTCGCTCAAGCGCTGGCACAGCCCGTGGTAGTCGCCCGAGGTACGCAGGTTGGCCTGCCAGAGCAGCCCGCGCTGGTGAATCTGGTATTCCTCCAGTTCCGCCCCCAGCATCAGCAGGGCCCGGCGCAATACGTCAGGGTAGAGCGGTGCCAGCTGCTGGCCGTCGAGCCGGGGCAGCCAGAGGATCTCGTCGGCGCGGCCTTCCACGGCGGCGATGGCCCGCTCCGCACGGCCACAGGGGCAGGGCGCGCTGGCCACCCGCAGGATGTCGTTGAGGCGATAACGCACGATCAGCTGCGTACGCCGGGAAAAGTCGGTGATGATCGGCTGGAAGCGCGTGCGCTCAGGGTCCAGCCATTGCGGCTCGATGTGCAGGTGGCTTTCATTCAGGTGCAGGGTGCCAGCCTCGCAGGTGTAGCCGAGAAAACCTTCACTGGCCTGATAGATCTGCTGCGGCTTGCGCCCGAAGGCTTGCTGGACCAGCTCGGCGTCGGTGCTTTCCAGCACTTCAGCCACCGACAGGATGTGCCGTGGGCGGATCGTCAGCTGCCCGGCCAGGGCCGCCTGGGCCAGCCCCCGCAGCACCGTGGCCGGGGCCACCAGCACGTCCGGATGCTGCTGGTTGAGGCGTTGCAGGGAGGCGGTCAGGCCTAGGGTCAGGTCATGAAAGGCGAAGTCGATGCGGCGGCTGGCGAGGGTGGTGTACAGGCGGCTATTGGCCCGCAGGAAGAAGGCGATCCGCAGCGGCGCCAGCCAGGGGCACAGCAGCCGGGGCAGCAGCGCCCGGGGCAGGGTGCGCGCCAGCAGGATGCCGGCCCAGCGTTGGCGTTCCACACTGCTGACCAGGAACACCCCCTGGGCCCCCGAGGTGCCGCTGGACAGGCCCACGGTGATGTCCCCCAGGGTCGGGCTGAAGTCCCGGGAACGTTCCGCCTGCAGGGCCACCGGCAACACTTGTTCCAGGCTCAGGGCGCGGGTGTTGAAGCCGGCGAAGTCGCTCATCAGCGCTGCCTTGTCCATGATCGGCAGGCGGTGCAGGTCGTCGTGGGTCAGCCCCTTGAAGCGCTGGCCACGGGGCATGACCCGGGCCATGAAGTGCCGCAGGCGCCGGGCCTGCCAGGCTTCCAGCCGCTCGCGACGGCGAAAGCGCAGGGCGTAGCGGCTGAACACGAAGGCGCCGATGCTGCGCAGGGTGCCCACAAGACGCTCACTGTTCATGGGCGAACGCCTCCCAGGCCTGGGTGCAATGGGACGGCAGCACCGCCACCGCCGGTTCGCGGCGGATCAACTGGCCCAGGCCGTGGTAGGTGCGCACGTACTGCTGACGGTCGGCGCTGGCAAACCACAGTGCCGGTGCAGCGGGCAGGCGTTCGGCGCGGCAGGCCGGCACCGACCAGCAGGCGTCGGCCACCAGGAACACCGGCCGGCCCTGGGCATCGGGGATGAACAGACCCAGCTGGCCTTCGCTGTGCCCGGGCAACGGCACGCCGATCAGGCTGCCATCGCCGAACAGGTCCAGGCCCTGCTCGAAGGGCGCCATCCAGCTTGGCAGCGCACAGCTGGGGCTGGCTTCGGCCAGGCGCAGGCGGGCGCTGAAGTCGTCCGGCAGCAAGCCCGGCAGATGGCCGCCGAGGGTGGCGCGCCAACGCTGACCGCGCAGGCTGTCGATATGCCGGTAATCGGCTTCCAGGGCGATGAAACGCGCGTTGGCAAAGTCCCGCAGCCCGGCGACATGGTCGGCGTGAAAGTGGGAAATGATCACATGGCGGATATCCCCCGGGCCGATGCCCAGCTCATGCAACTGCGCGCCCAACTGCTCGACCACCGGCAACTGCACCGGCACTGCGCTGCGGTACAGGCGCTCGGGCAGGGCCCGGGTGGCCTGGAAGAAGTGTTCGGCGTAGCCGGTGTCGTACAAAATCCAGCCGTGGTCCGGGTGCTGGATCAGCCCGCACAGTGCCGGAAATTGCACCGGCGCCAGGCGCCCGCCACGGTCGGCCATGCATTCCAGGTGCTGGCACCAGCCGGCCCGGAGGATCTTCAAGCTCACGCTGCGGCTCATGGTTTTTGTCTCTGTTGGGCCAGCCACCATTGGGCGTGCTGGGCGATGCCCTGGTCCTGGCTGATCACCGGGCGATAGCCCAGCTCGCGCTGGATGGCGCTGATGTCCAGGGTCTGACTGAAGGCCAGGACGCCTGCGCCGTAGCGGGTGATCAAGGGTTCGGCGCCGTTGCCCAGCCGTGCCTTGAGCTCCAGCAGGCGCGCCACGCCATGCACCAGGGGCCAGGGCAGGCGACGGGTGCGCAGGGGCAGGCGGAAGTGCTCGGCCATCTGTTGCAGCAGGTCCTTGAAGGCCAGGGGTGTGCCGTTGCTCAGGTTGTAGACGCACAGCGGGCGCGGCAGGGGCCGGGTCAGGGCCAGCCACACCGCGTGCACCAGATTGTCGACGCAGGTCAGGTCCAGCTGTGCCTGGCCGCCGCGCATCAGCGGAATCGCCCCCCGTTGCATCACCCGCAGCAGGCGCGGCATCAGGGTTGCGTCCCAGGGGCCGAACACCGCCCGGGGGCGCAGGATCACGCATTCGGGCAGCTTGGCGTCTGCCAGCAGGGTTTCGGCCTGGGCCTTGCTGCGGGCGTAGTCATTCACCGGTGGTGGCAGCGGCTGGTCTTCGCGGATGCCCAGGCGATCACTGAAGTTGAAATACAGGCTGGGGGTGGAGATATGCACCAGCCGCGGGATGCGGTTCTTGCCGCAGGCGTGGATCACCTCGGCGGTGGAGTCGAGGTTGGCCCGGGCAAACGCTTGGGGCGAACCCCAGGGTGAAGACAAGGCGGCGCAATGCACGATGGCGTCATGCTCGCGGCTGGCATCGGCCAGCAGGCGTTTGGCCAGCGGGCTGCCGTGCTCCAGGGGCAGCCAGCGCACGGGCGCCGGGCTGTGGGCAATGACTTGCGCCGCCGCCTCGGGGTTGCGCCCGCTGAACTGCACCTCGCAGCCTTCGGCGGCCAGCTTCCAGACCAGATGCCGTCCGATAAAACCGGTACCGCCGGTGACCAGGATCTTCATCAGTACTCCAGGATCATGCCGCCGAGGGACAGGCCCGCGCCGGTGCCGATCAGCATCAGGGTTTGTCCGCGTTGAATGCGCCCGTCGCGCACCGCGATGTCCAGAGCGGTGGGCAGTGACGCCGCCACCTGATTGCCATGCCGGGCAAAGATATCGATGACTTTCTCCGGCCCCAGGCTCAGGCGTTTGGCCGCATGCTGCATGGCCTGTTGGCTGGCTTGATGGGGGATGATCCAGTCGATCTGCGCAAGGGACAGTGCGGCTTGCTGCAGCAAATCGTCCATCAGTTCGGGCAGGTGCTTGGCCGCGAGGCGGAACACGCCTTTGCCCTGCATGGTGAAACTGGTCAGGGGCTCGAACGGCACCTGGATGCGCCGCGGATGAAAGCGCGAACCGCCGGCTGGGATCTGGCACAGCGCGGCGCCTTCGGCGTAGGTCCTGAGGCGCGAGGCGAGGATCTTCGGGCCGCCGTCGCCCGCTTCCAGCACCACCGCTGCCGCGCCGTCGCCGAAGATGCCGCAGACTTCCACCTGCTGCCAGTCCAGGCCGCAGGAGGCGATGTCGGCGCACACCAGCAGCACGCGCCGGTAATGCCCGGCCTGGATCGGCCAGGACAGGGTGTCCAGGGCGGCAATAAAGCCCAGGCAACTGGCGTTGATGTCCATGGCCGCAATGCCTGACTGGCCCAGGCCCAGCTCCCGTTGCAGCAGCGCGGCGTTGCAGGGCATGCCCTGGTCCATGGTGCCGCTGGCGCAGACGATCAGGTCCAACTGATCCAGCGCCAGGCCCGCCGCTTGCAGGGCCTGGCGCGCGGCGCTGGCGCCGAGGCTGGCGGCGGTGTCCGCAGGATCGGCGACGTGGCGCTGCTGCACTCCGCTGATGCGCGCCACGCTGCCGGTTTCCAGGCCGAGCTGGCGGTCCAGCTCGGCACTGGTGACCACCCGCTGCGGCAGGGCGTGGCCGGTGCCGAGGATGGCCAGGGCGCGGGCCGGGCGGGGGGAGGACGCTGATGTGTGCATGCAAATTCCGTGTGTGTGGGCGTCGGGGCTGGCGTTGAGAGAGGCGGTTAGTGCGCTGGCAGTGCCGCCGGGCATTGGCTCAGGAAGGCTTGCAGCCCCTGCTGGTAGGCCTCGGTGGGCATCAGGTCAGTGTGTTTGGCGATGAAGCAGGCCACGCCTTGACGCTCCATATCGGCGTCCGCCACGAGGTAGAAGTCGGGAATTTCCTGCACGCTTGCGATCTGCTTCCAGGCCAGGCTGCTCTGACCTCCACGGGTGTTGAGCAGGGTGAAGCCCTGGTCGTCGAAGTTCAGGCAATAGGTGCCTTCGACGGCCCGCAACCGGGTTTCGATCAGGCGCTGACTCAACCCGCGCAGCGGCGCTTGGGGCTTGATTGGGGTGGCGGCAATCCGGGCTTGCAGGTGCTTGATCCAGCGTCCGGAAAAGCGCCACCACAGGGGGATGAAGATCAAGGCGAACGCCACCATGGCGATGACCTTCTCCGGGGTGAAGGTTCGCTCGGGGAAATAGATCGACAGGCAGCCGCCGATCAGACACAGGGTGAACATCACGGGACCGATCAAGCGGCTTTGCCACCGGGCAAATGTGGTCATGGCTTGGACATGCTGCTGATCATCCTTGAGCAATTCCTGCTTCAGCGGTTCGGCAATCCAGGCTTCGGTGTGGGCGGGGGTGATGCGGTAGTGCAATTCCATGGGGGCTGAATCCGAGGTCCGTGTTCGGTGAGGGCGGCAGTCTACCGGCTTCTGGGGTGTGACGAGGAGTGGCGTGAGCAGCGACAGTGCCGCTCAGGCGGGAAATGCTGGCAGATGCTGTTCCACCCACTCCAACAGACGCTCGTCGAGCTGGGCTCGATGTTGGCGATAACTGTCCTGGCAACGGTTGAAGAGCGGGTCCTGATTGACCCGAGCCGCCAGCTCGGTGGCGCTGTCGCTTGCAGCATGGGCGGCCCGCACCTGTTGCTGGCGCTGATCGGCCTGTTCCAGGGTGTGCGCCAGGGCGTCCAGTTGCAGGTACCTGAACTGAGCGATGGCCTGGGGCAGGTGAAAGTGCAGGGCGCTGTCGAAACCCTCCCAGTCCTCGAAGGCCAGCCACTCGTGGAGCACCATGAAGCAGCGCAGCGCCGGGGGCAGTTGTTCCAGTCGCTGGAAATCCAGCCAGTACTGACGCGGCAGTTGCTCGGCGGTTTCGATGGCCTGAGCGATCAGGTCCAGGGCCTGGCCTTTGTCCCGGTGATGCTTGCGCAGGATGCGCTGGGTCAGGGTGAAGCGCGCTTCTTCTATAGCGTGCAGGGCGCAGTTCAGGTCGTAACCGGCGTTGAGCAAGTGTTCTCGTGCTTGCTCGGGGGGCAGGCCGGATTTGTCTACCAGCACCTGCAACAGCTCGGCTTTGTAGAACTCGGCGGCTTGCTGCGGATTATTGGCGCAGCGGGCGAGCAGGGCCTGGGCATGGCGCAGGCCGATGGGGATCAGCTTGCGTAGCTGTTGCAGAGCTTGGGTGTGCGTCGGGTCCATCGACTGCGGTGCCTCGGGGATGGCGGATGTTTGAGAGAGGCGATTATCCACTGCGGGCGATGGATTGTGCTGGTTTAAAACAAGGGACCATAACGCTCGCAAGACCTGTAGGAGCCGGCTTGCCGGCGAAGGCGTCGGCCGGATTTCGGTGAAGGCAGGGCAGGCCTCTTCGCTGGCAAGCCAGCTCCTACGGGGTGGTGTTTTAGGCGGGGCCGGGGCGGGCGCCGTCGAGCAGGGCGTCCACCACGGCGCGGGCCATTTCCACGGAATGCACCATGGACCAGATCAGTCCGCGTTCGATGCCGCTGGCCCGTTCGGTGATTTCATCGGACACCTCTTCGGCGCATTTGAGCAGTAAGGAGACGTGCATCAGGGCGTCTTCGGCATTCACCTGGGGTTGCACGGCGAACAGCGGGTGGCCCCGGCCATCGCGCAGGCCGAAGGGGCGATGACGGGTGCCGTGCAAGGCGGCCAGCAGGTTGGCATTGGCGCGGTCCAGCTCCGGGTCGCGGCGCGGATGATCGGTGGGTAAGGGTGGATCGGGGACGAGCTTTTTCATGAGACTGGTTCCTTTAGCGTTTAAGAAACCGCCGGATCTCACTTCCACATGAGAGGGTGGCAGCCGTGCGCAGGTGTGGAAGACCGGGCTAAAGGAACCGGCGCACCCGAGGGTGCCCTACGCACAGCCGCCATAAATCGAGTTCACCCTAGCCGCATCGGCAAGGGTGTTCGAATGAGACAACTGCACGTCCTTTATCCCAGACTTCCACATCCGGGCCGCTGATTTGGCAGCGGCACCGGGAGACTGCCTGATCGTTCGAAGGGGTACAAGGCGCTCAAAGGCGTGGGGGATTCTCTCGGATTTGCCCTACAAAACAAAGCGAATCCGCTTCGATGCCGGGCGGCATCGCCTGACAAATCGCAGCTTTTTTCCAGAAAAAAAACGGCACACCGGTCAATCATAGGAGCAGAAAAATGATGTGATATTCAGTGAAATCAAGATTCGATAATCGGTCTATATTTGGGCTGAATATAGTGTAGGGTTTAAGCCGGCAGGATGATTGCGATCTTGCATAGTGAGCGTTAGGCATCCTGAGCGGCGAAGTCGCACAGGATCAGTTCGTAGCAGGGCGGCGAGCACGTCGCCAAATGTAGGAGGTTTCACTCATGCGAGTTGAAACGGTCAGCTTTTTAAAACGATATGCCTCCGATCTGCCGTTAGAGGAGCCAATGGTCGTTACGCAAAACGGTGTGCCTGTTTACGTTGTCGAGTCTTACGTTGAGCGTAAGCGCCGCGACGAGGCAGTGGCGTTGGTGAAATTGCTCGCAGTCAGTTCGCGCGAGTACGCCCAAGGCAAGCATTGTTCGACTGATGAGCTGAAGGCCCGCTTAAGCAAGAGGTTTGCCCACAAATAAAAAAGGTGGGGTAGATGCCAACACTGACAATCCGCTACACCGAAACCGCACAGCAAAGCATTGAAGACCAGATTGTGCATCTGGCCGACTATAGCGACCTTAAGTCTGCCTTTGAGCGGTTGGAAGCTGTGATTGACGCTCTTCAGGACAAGCTCTTGTCCGCCCCGCTAGGCTACCCAGTCAGCCCTCAAGCAAGCGACCTGGGCATCTTGCATTACCGTGAGCTCAACACCGATGGATACCGGGTGTTCTACGAAATCGTGGATGCGGATCAGGCGATCGTGATTGGGCTGGTGCTGCGGGATAAGCAAAGCGTCGAGCAGGCACTTATTCGTTACTGTCTGCTGCATACCGATTGACGATTGTGGGTGTGAGCCGTCCGCTGTGGTGTTGGGGCGTGTCACCCGCACTCGGTCCGGGAGGGGGTCTTGCCAATACGTTCAAATTGGATTCACACGTTCGCCACTCTCCATCCCGCTCGCCATTTCGAAAGATGAAGGGGGAGAAGGGGCAGCGCTGCGTCTGTCATAAACGAAAATGTGCACAGCTTCCGCGCTATCACGGCGCTCCATCAAGGGGCGGCGCTGAAAAATAGGCGGTCTTGCTTCTGGGTTTCCGGGACTTTGTGAGGAGCCAAAAAAAAGGGCCTGGAGACGTATCTCCAAGCCCTCAAAAGGTGAGAGGTGTCTAGTCCCTCAACCTGGTGAGCGGTGTTGCATGTTTCGGGGGCGCGGCGGTCAGGCTTTCAGCGGAACCAGGCGCGGGGCAATCATGTTTTCCGGACGCAGGATGTCGTCGAGCATGGCGTCGTCCAGCAGGCCTTCTTCGCGCACCAGTTCCAGTACGCCACGGCCACTTTCCAGGGCGATGCGGGCGATACGGGTGGCGTTTTCATAGCCGATGTACGGGTTCAGCGCGGTGACCAGGCCGATGGAGTGCTCCACCAGTTCACGGCAACGGGTTTCGTTGGCGGTGATGCCGGTGATGCAGTGCTCGCGCAGCATGTCCATGGCGCGTTGCAGCAGGCGGATCGAGTCGAAGATCTTGAAGGCGATCAGCGGCTCCATCACGTTCAGTTGCAGCTGGCCGCCTTCGGCCGCGATGGTCAGGGCCAGGTCGTTGCCGATGATCTGGAACGCCACTTGGTTGACCGCTTCCGGGATGACCGGGTTGACCTTGCCGGGCATGATCGAGCTGCCGGGCTGACGCGCTGGCAGGTTGATTTCGTTGATGCCGGTGCGTGGGCCGCTGGACAGCAGGCGCAGGTCGTTGCAGATCTTCGACAGCTTGACCGCCGTGCGCTTGAGCATGCCGGAGAACAGCACGAAGGCGCCCATGTCGGAGGTGGCTTCGATCAGGTCGGCGGCCGGTACCAGCGGCTGGCCGCTGATGGTGGCCAGGCGTTGTACGGCCAGGTGCTGGTAGCGCGGGTCGGCGTTGATGCCGGTGCCGATGGCGGTGCCGCCCAGGTTGACTTCGGTCAGCACTTCCGGCGCCAGGGTCTTCAGGCGAGCCAGGTCTTCACCCAGGGTGGTGGCGAAGGCGTGGAATTCCTGGCCGAGGGTCATCGGCACGGCGTCTTGCAGCTGGGTACGGCCCATCTTCAGGACGTGGCTGAATTCCTGGCCCTTGGCGGCGAACGCCTGGATCAGGCTGTCGAGGCTGGCCAGCAGCGCGTCGTGACCCAGCAGCAGACCCAGGCGGATCGCGGTCGGGTAGGCGTCGTTGGTGGACTGCGCCATGTTCACGTCGTTGTTCGGGTGCAGGTACTGGTATTCGCCCTTGCTGTGGCCCATGGCCTCCAGCGCGATGTTGGCGATGACTTCGTTGGCATTCATGTTGGTCGAAGTGCCAGCGCCGCCTTGAATCATGTCCACCACGAACTCTTCGTGGAAGTCGCCGCGGATCAGGCGGGCACAGGCCTCGCTGATGGCTGCATGCTTGGCTTCGCTCAGATGACCCAGTTCGCGGTTGGCGTCAGCAGCTGCCTGCTTGACCATTGCCAGGGCCACGACCAGTTTTGGGTAGTGCGAAATCGGAACGCCGGAGAGGCGGAAGTTGTTCACCGCTCGCAGGGTCTGGATGCCGTAATACGCTTGAGCCGGTACTTCGAGTACGCCAAGCAGGTCTTTTTCTGTGCGGAAAGATGCAGCGGAGGACATGACGGAGATCATCTCGGTAGGGACCCGGTCTGTGCCGGGAACGCTGCGAATCCTAGGCCGAAGGGATTTTTTGGGCCAATGCTGTTAAACACTGGGCTATGCATATTCGGCATAATACCGGTGTGACGCCGGGTTGCCGGCGAGCGTGTGACCTAAAATGGTGCGTGTCCGGGAGGACGTGATGAATCTGGAAAGCAAATGGCTCGAGGACTTCAGTGCCCTGGCCGCCACCCGCAGCTTTTCCCAGGCTGCCGAGCGACGTTTCGTGACCCAGCCGGCCTTCAGCCGGCGGATCCGCAGCCTGGAAGCGGCCCTGGGCCTGACCCTGGTCAACCGCTCGCGTACGCCGGTGGAGCTGACGGCAGCGGGGCAGTTGTTCCTGGTGACCGCGCGCACCGTGGTCGAACAGCTCGGCGAGGTGGTGCGTCACCTGCACCACCTGGAAGGCGGGCAGGGCGAGGTGATGCAGGTGGCGGCTGCCCACTCCCTGGCGCTGGGCTTCTTCCCGCGCTGGATCGCCCAACTGCGCAACGAAGGGCTGAACATCGCCACGCGGCTGGTGGCCACCAACGTCGGTGATGCGGTGCACGCCCTGCGCGAAGGCGGTTGCGACCTGATGCTGGCCTTCTATGACCCGGACGCGGCCTTGCAGATGGACTCGGAAATCTTCCCCTCGCTGCACCTGGGGCACACCGAGATGCTCCCGGTGTGCGCTGCCGACGCCCAGGGCAAGCCGCTGTTCGACCTGGAAGGCGAGGCCAGCGTGCCGTTGCTGGCGTACAGCGCCGGGGCTTTCCTCGGGCGTTCGGTGAACCTGCTGCTGCGCCAGCGCAACCTGCGTTTCACCACCGTCTATGAAACCGCCATGGCCGACAGCCTCAAGAGCATGGCCCTGGAAGGCCTGGGCATTGCCTGGGTGCCGCAACTGAGCGTGCGCGCCGAGCTGGCCCGGGGCGAGCTGGTGGTCTGCGGCGGGGCGCAATGGCATGTGCCGCTGGAGATTCGCCTGTACCGCTGCGCCCTGGTGCGCAAGGCCAACGTACGCTTGCTGTGGCGCAAGCTGGAAGGCGCTGCCGCGCAAGCTGCGGCCACGTAGGAGCCGGCTTGCCGGCGAAAGCGTCGGCCGGAAGGGTGGTGATCGCAGGGTGGGCCTCTTCGCTGGCAAGCCAGCTCCTACGGGAGATAGGCGCAGGTTTTTTTGTAGGAGCCGGCTTGCCGGCGAAAGCGTCGGCCGGGAGGGCGGTGATTGCAGGGCGGGCCTCTTCGCTGGCAAGCCAGCTCCTACGGGAGATAGGCGCAGGTTTTTTTGTAGGAGCCGGCTTGCCGGCAAAGGCGTCGGCCGGGAGGGCGGTGATCGCAGGGTGGGCCTGTTCACTGGCAAGCCAGCGCCTGCGAGGGGGGGTGGGATTGACCTTGGAGTCAATAAAACCGGGGTTTTGCGCCGGAAATACTTTGTTTTGCAGATGGTCGGCGAAAGTGCGTTTAACGCGCCTTTTTCGGTATACTGCGCGGCCTTCGGCCGGTTCGCCTGGCCATAATTCGTACAATTTAAGCCACGCATTTCGCGTGGCTTGTTGTTTTTGACGCGCCTGCGGGCGCCCAGAGAGAAGAGGCACGACGATGAGTGCACTGGTTGGCGTGATCATGGGCTCCAAGTCCGATTGGTCCACCCTTAGCCACACCGCCGATATGCTGGAAAAGCTCGGCATCCCTTACGAGGTGAAGGTGGTTTCCGCACACCGCACCCCGGACCTGCTGTTCCAGTACGCCGATGAGGCTGAGGCGCGAGGCATCGAGGTGATCATCGCCGGTGCCGGCGGCGCGGCGCACTTGCCTGGCATGTGTGCGGCCAAGACCCACCTGCCGGTGCTGGGCGTGCCGGTGCAGTCGTCGATGCTCTCGGGCGTGGATTCGCTGCTGTCCATCGTGCAGATGCCGGCCGGCATCCCCGTGGCCACCCTGGCCATCGGCAAGGCGGGCGCGATCAACGCGGCGCTGCTCTCGGCGAGCATCCTGGGCGCCAAGCACCCGCAGTTCCATGCGGTGCTGAAAAAATTCCGTGCTGAACAGACAGACAGCGTCCTGGACAATCCAGACCCGCGCGTCGCCTGAGGTTGTTGACGATGAAGATCGGTGTAATCGGTGGCGGCCAGCTGGGCCGCATGTTGGCCCTGGCGGGGACTCCGCTGGGAATGAACTTCGCTTTCCTCGACCCGGCGCCGGACGCCTGTGCCGCCCCTCTGGGCGAACACCTGCGGGCCGACTACGGCGACCAGGACCACCTGCGCCAGCTGGCCGATGAAGTGGACCTGGTGACCTTCGAATTCGAGAGCGTGCCGGCGGAAACCGTGGCCTTCCTCTCGCAGTTCGTGCCGGTCTACCCGAGCGCCGAAGCCCTGCGCATCGCCCGCGATCGCTGGTTCGAGAAGAGCATGTTCAAGGACCTGGGGATTCCTACTCCGGAGTTCGCCGACATCCAGTCCCAGGCGGATCTCGACGCCGCCGTGGCGCGCATCGGCCTGCCGGCCGTGCTCAAGACCCGCACCCTGGGTTACGACGGCAAGGGCCAGAAGGTCCTGCGCAGCGCCGCCGACGTCGAAGGCACCTTCGCCGAACTGGGCAGCGTGCCTTGCCTGCTGGAAGGCTTCGTGCCCTTCACCGGTGAAGTCTCGCTGATCGCCGTGCGCGCCCGTGACGGTGAAACCCGTTTCTACCCGTTGGTGCACAACACTCATGACAGCGGCATCCTGCGCCTGTCGGTGGCCAGCAGTGACCACCCGTTACAGGCACTGGCCGAGGACTACTCCAGCCGCGTGCTCAAGCAGTTGGATTATGTGGGCGTAATGGCTTTCGAGTTCTTCGAAGTGGACGGCGGCCTCAAGGCCAACGAGATCGCTCCGCGGGTGCACAACTCCGGGCACTGGACCACCGAAGGCGCCGAGTGCAGCCAGTTCGAAAACCACCTGCGGGCGGTGGCCGGCCTGCCCCTGGGCTCCACGGCCAAGGTCGGTGAGAGCGCCATGATCAACTTCATCGGCGAAGTGCCGCCGGTGGACAAGGTCATCGCCATCGACAACTGCCACCTGCACCACTACGGCAAGGCCTTCAAGGTCGGTCGCAAGGTCGGCCACGCCAACCTGCGCTGCGCCGATCAGGCGACCCTGCAAGCGCAGATCCTCAAGGTGCAAGCGCTGATCGCCGAGTAACAAATCCTCCGGCTGGCGGGAACCTTCGTTTCCCGCCGTTCTCTGATAGCAGGATGCCAAAGTGCTGGCTAGGCTTTGGCTTGATCCCCCCTTACAGAGGAACAGCCATGGGCATTATTGGAACCATTTTCATCGGCTTGATCGTTGGTCTGCTGGCGCGCTTCCTCAAACCGGGAGACGACAGCATGGGCTGGATCATGACCATCCTGCTGGGTATCGGCGGTTCGCTGGCGGCCACTTATGGCGGCCAGGCGCTGGGTATCTACCAGGCTGGCCAGGGCGCCGGTTTCATCGGTGCACTGGTGGGCGCGATCGTCCTGCTGGTGATCTACGGCTTCGTCAAGAAGAGCTGAACCACGCTACAAGCCCCCTCTGCCGTCCGCGCGGAGGGGAGCCTTTTTCTTCATCTGAAACTTCAACGCATCTGACGGTCTGGGCACTAGAATGCCCGGGTTTTCCCGTCCTTCCCTTTTGACCGAGCCACCCTCACATGCGCCGTCTTCTATTGACCTTTGTTCTGCTGGGCTGCGGCCTGGCCCAGGCTGGCGAACTGCCGGAAACCGATTGGCTGGAGCTGATGCCCAAGTCGGACCAGAAGGCCCTGGAGCAGATGCCGGAAATCGACCACAACTCCCCGGAAGCCAATGGCACCTTCACCGAAAAGGGCGGCCTGAAGCAGAGCAAGGGGTTGCCGGCGGTGATGTATTCCACCAAGACCGTGCCGGCCATGAATGACAAGCAGATCCGCATCGGCGGTTATCCGGTGCCGCTGGAAGCCGATGCAAAGGGGCGCAGCACGCTGTTCTTCCTGGTGCCGTACCCGGGCGCCTGCATCCACGTGCCGCCACCGCCGCCCAACCAGCTGGTGCTGGTGCGCTTTCCCAAGGGCTTGAAGCTGGACGACATCTACACGCCGCTGTGGGTGACCGGCACCCTGAAGATCGAAAAGGTCAGCAACGACCTGGCCGATGCCGCCTATGCCCTGGATGCGGCGAAGGTGCGGGTGGTCAAGGAATCGGATCTCTGAAGCGGCGCATTTGAACGCCGCTGAACGGTAGGAGCCGGCTTGCCGGCGAACGCGGTCTTGAGGGCCTCTTCGCTGGCAAGCCAGCTCCTACGAGGCAGGTGGAGTCAGAGCGGGGCGGCGCTGATGCTGACGCTCAGGGTGTGGCTGGCGCCCGGGGCCAGGGTGACGATGTCGTCCATCACGTTGGCGGTCTCGATACACAGCATGCGCTGCCAGCCGTCGTCGGCCATGTCGCTGAATTGGGCGGCGCGGTCGATCCAGGGGTTCCAGATCACCGCGGTGCGCGAGCCTTCGCTGCTCAGGCGGATCCGCCGTTGCCAGTCCGGATCGACGATCTCCAGCTGCGTCGGGGCGTTCAGGTAGATGCGGTCGGTCTCGCCGGTAAAGTGCAGGCTGCCGCTCTGGACCTTGGTCTTCCAGTCTTCCAGGGTTTCGATGTAGCTCAGCCCGTCCACGCCTTCGACCTGCACCTGGCGCACATCGCTGACCGCGAAGTAGCTGTGCAGCGCCTGGCTGATGCTCACGCTTTCAGTGCCCAGGTTGTGGCTGCTGAGGCTGATGTGCAGTTGCTGGTCGAGGCGGATGCTCAGGCGCGGTTCCACTTGATGGGGCCAGCCGGGAAAACCACCCGCGGGGCAGGGCAGGCGCAGCTCCACCAGCAGGCTGTCACCCTGGCTTTCGATGCCCAGCAGTTCCCAGTCGGTGGCCCGCACCAGGCCGTGGGCCGGCGCCGGGTCAGTGCCTTGGCGCATGGCCTGCACCGCCTGCGGGTTGCGGGCAAAGTTGCCGAACCAGGGCCAGCACACCGGCACCCCGGCGCGGATGCTCTTGCCGCGCTTGAACACGGCCTCGTCGTTGAGCCAGATCAGCGGCTGTTGCCCGGCCACTTGATAACTGAGGATGTGCGCGCCCTGCTGGGCCACCAGCAGTTCGGCGTCACCGTGGCGGATGCGCCAGCAGTTCAGTTCATCCAGTTTTACCGTTTCGACCTGGGGCGTAGGCATGCTGCTGTTCTCGTTCGCAAGGTGTGGGCTGCTATGGACCGCAGAACGGTCATCAGGTTTAGCGCGCGCGCGGCGGAACCGAGCGGGTGCGGCCACTGCCATCGATGGCGACGAATACGAACACCGCCTCGGTGACCTTGCGCCATTCGCTGGACAGCGGGTCGTCGCTCCACACTTCCACCATCATCTGGATCGAGCTGCGGCCGATCTCCAGGGTCTGGGTGTAGAAGGACAGCTGCGCGCCCACCGCCACCGGCACCAGGAACGCCATGCGGTCGATGGCCACCGTGGCCACCCGGCCGCCGGCCACGCGGCTGGCCATGGCGGTGCCCGCCAGGTCCATCTGCGCGACCAGCCAGCCGCCGAAAATATCGCCAAAGCCGTTGGTTTCACGGGGCAGTGCGGTGATTTGCAAGGCCAGGTCGCCTTGCGGGATTGG
Source organism: Pseudomonas sp. BIGb0176 (assembly GCF_024810175.1). Classification (NCBI taxonomy): domain Bacteria; kingdom Pseudomonadati; phylum Pseudomonadota; class Gammaproteobacteria; order Pseudomonadales; family Pseudomonadaceae; genus Pseudomonas; species Pseudomonas sp. BIGb0176. Next base: position 563,763 of record NZ_JANUEC010000004.1, on the reverse strand, counting down.
ATCTTCTTGTTCGAGTTCTATCATGCCGGGGGGCCTCTGACCCGTGACGCTTCATGGGTACTTCAGGTGAATAGCCGTCTTCAGGAAAAACGATTCAGCCCGAACATACTACGTTCGTCACGTTCTTTCTAAGGCGTGCTAAAGGGAAACTCTGCGAAATCGACTGGCGCTGGCCAGGGCCAGGGGCGCGCAGCAGCGTTTTCGCACAGCAACCCTTGCCAGAAGCGGCTTTGCGCTTCGAGGTCTGCGAGTATATCGGTCGATAGACTCCGCGACGACCCGTCCAGTTCGCAAATTTGTGAGTCATTTGTGCGCCGCTGTGTACGCATTCGAACAATTTGCTATCGTGCCGAACCTGCCAGGCCCCAACCAGCGCTGTTGCGGCTTCCAGAACCGACTAATAAGAGAAGCCCTTGCCATGACCACTGTGCCCTCGAGCGCCGCGCAGCCTGCGCAACCCGCCCGTCCGCTGACCCGTAGTGACTACAAGACATTGTCCCTGTCTGCCCTGGGCGGGGCGCTGGAGTTCTACGACTTCATCATCTTCGTGTTCTTTGCCACCGTGGTCGGCAAGCTGTTCTTCCCGGCGGACATGCCCGAGTGGCTGCGCCTGATGCAGACCTTCGGGATCTTCGCGGCCGGTTACCTGGCGCGGCCCCTGGGCGGGATCGTCATGGCTCACTTTGGCGACCTGCTGGGGCGCAAGAAGATGTTCACCCTGAGCATCTTCATGATGGCGGTGCCCACCCTGATCATGGGCCTGTTGCCGACCTACGCGCAGATCGGCATGTGGGCGCCGATCCTGCTGTTGCTGATGCGGGTGATCCAGGGGGCGGCCATCGGTGGTGAGGTGCCCGGGGCCTGGGTGTTCGTTTCCGAACACGTGCCCCAGCGGCATATCGGCTATGCCTGCGGCACCCTGACCTCGGGCCTGACTGCCGGGATTCTCCTGGGGTCGCTGGTGGCCACTGCGATCAACAGCATCTATACCCCGGTGGAAGTGGCGGATTACGCCTGGCGGATCCCGTTCCTGCTGGGTGGGGTGTTCGGCCTGTTCTCGGTGTACCTGCGCCGCCTGCTCCACGAAACCCCGGTGTTCGCCGAACTGCAACTGCGCAAGGCCCTGGCCGAGGAACTGCCGCTGCGCACGGTGCTGCGTGATCACCGCGGGGCGATCGTGATTTCCATGCTGCTGACCTGGCTGCTGTCCGCCGGGATCATCGTGGTGATCCTGATGACCCCCACCGTGCTGCAGACGGTCTATAAATTCCCGGCCATCACCGCCCTGGAGGCCAACAGCCTGGCCATTATCTTCCTGAGCCTGGGCTGCGTGGCCTCGGGTGCCCTGGCGGACCGATTCGGTGCGGGCAAGGTGTTCGTGTTCGGCAGCGCCTTGTTGCTGGTCACTTCCTGGACCTTTTATCACGGCCTGCTGGACAACCCGCAGTGGCTGTTCCCGCTGTATGCCCTGACCGGCCTGTTCGTCGGCACCATCGGTGCGGTGCCTTATGTGATGGTCAAGGCGTTCCCGGCAGTGGTGCGCTTCAGCGGCCTGTCGTTTTCCTACAACCTGGCGTACGCGATCTTCGGTGGCCTGACGCCAATGGTGGTGACCTGGCTGCTCAAGGAAAGCCCCATGGGCCCGGCCTATTATGTTGCAATTATTTGCGGCATCGGCCTGCTGGTGGGGCTGTACCTGTGGGCCAAGGGCCGCTGACCACCACCCTGTAGCCGCTCAGGCCCTGGTGTGCGCTGAAGGGCGCCGCGACCCTGCGGGTCGATCGCAGCCTGCGGCAGCGGCTACAGAGGTTTTTATCGCCGAACAAAGAAAGGCCCGCTTGCGTTCAGGAATGCTGGCCTTTCATCTAATTGTCATATTCCGGACATAGAGTGTTCACACGGCCTACAGATACTTGGCCCCGACTTAACACACCCTATCTGCTAGGAGTAAGGCATGAAACTGAAGCGTTTGATGGCGGCAATGACCTTTGTCGCCGCTGGCGTTGCGACTGCCCACGCGGTTGCCGCTGTTGACCCTGCTATCCCGAGCTACACCAAGACCACTGGTGTGTCGGGCAACCTGTCCAGCGTCGGTTCCGATACCTTGGCGAACCTGATGACCCTGTGGGCCGAGAACTACAAAAAGGAATACCCGAACGTCAACATTCAGATTCAGGCCGCCGGCTCCGCCACCGCGCCACCCGCGCTGACCGAAGGCACCTCCAACCTGGGCCCTATGAGCCGCAAGATGAAGGACACGGAACTGGCGGCCTTCGAGCAGAAGTACGGCTACAAGCCAACCGCTATCCCGGTGGCCGTGGACGCCCTGGCCGTGTTCGTGCACAAGGACAACCCGATCCAGCACCTGACCATGGAACAGGTCGACGCGATCTTCTCCTCGACTCGTCTGTGCGGCGCCAAGGAAGAAGTGAAGACCTGGGGCGACCTGGGCGTGAAGGGCGACCTGGCCAACAAGCCGGTTCAGCTGTTCGGTCGCAACTCGGTATCCGGCACCTACGGCTACTTCAAGGAAGAAGCCCTGTGCAAAGGCGACTACAAGCCTAACGTCAACGAACAGCCTGGTTCGGCGTCGGTGGTGCAGTCCATCAGCTCCTCGCTGAACGGCATCGGCTACTCGGGCATCGGCTACAAGACCGCCAGCGTGAAGACCGTGGCCCTGGCCAAGAAAGGCAGCACCGACTTCATCGAAGACACCGAAGAAAACGCCCTGAACGGCAAGTACCCGCTGTCGCGCTTCCTCTACGTCTACGTCAACAAGGCCCCGAACAAGCCTCTGGCCCCGCTGGAAGCCGAGTTCGTGAAACTGGTCCTGTCCAAACAAGGCCAGGAAGTGGTCGTCAAAGACGGCTACATCCCACTGCCAGCCAAGGTGGCCGCCAAGGCACTGGCTGACCTGGGCCTGAAAGAAGGCGCATAAGCCGCCTCCGAAGGTCCGGGCTCCCCGGACCCTCTCGTTTTCGTAGGAGCTGGCCGGGCGGCGTTCCGCTTGCCAGGGAAAGCGCCTGAAATGGCGACCCAGGCTCAAGGCTGGTTCGTCGGCCTGCCGGCTCCTGCAACCTCATTTTCTGTCCGCTGCCGGCCCTGCCATGCGGCGGATTTGTTGCGTCACTGCATTGTCATCTTTCTGTCATACAGGATCGCTAGGGTGTGCGCATGAATGATCTGGCCAACTCCACCATGACTACGACTTCTCCCCCCAAGCGCATTGACTTCAATACGCCTGAACTGCAACGCAAGCGTCGCATCCGCGCGCTCAAAGACCGCCTGACCCGTTGGTACGTCCTTGTCGGCGGCCTCGCGGTACTGGGTGCTATAACCCTGATCTTCTTCTTCCTCGCCTATGTCGTCGCACCGCTGTTCCAGGGCGCCGAGCTGACCGCCAAGGACCCTCTGACTCCCGCCTGGATGCAGGACGCCGGCAAGCCGCTGATGTTCTCCCTGGAAGAGCAGAACCAGGTGGCCATGCGCGTCTCCGACAAGGGCCAGGCGCTGTTCTTCGACATCGACAGTGGCGCCGAGCTGCGCAAGGTCGACCTGCCGATCCCGGCGGGCGCCAGCGTCACCTCCATCGGCAAGGACCAGCCCGGCAACCCGCTGGTGGTGGTCGGCCTGTCCAACGGCCAGGCCCTGGTGTTCCGCCACACCTACAAGGTCAGCTACCCGGACGGCAAGAAGACCATCTCGCCGGCCATCGAGTACCCCTACGGCGAAACCCCGATCACCCTGAACGAGCAGGGCGGTGCCCTGGAGCACGTCAATCTCAATGCCAGCGATTCGTCGCTGATCGTCGCTGGTTCCACCGGGGCGCAGTTGCATGTGCTGAAGCTGACCCGCGAAGAAAACATGATGACCGGCGAGGTCACCAGCGAGCAGAGCCGCATCGAGCTGCCGCAGATGACCGAGCCGGTCAAGGCCATGTACATCGACCCGCGCCAGCAGTGGCTGTACGTGATCAACGGGCGCGCCCAGGCCGATGTCTTCAGCCTGCGGGACAAGAGCCTCAACGGTCGCTACAAACTGCTGGAAGACGCCGATACCGAAGTCACCGCCAGCACCCAGTTGGTGGGCGGCATCTCGCTGATCATCGGGACATCCAAGGGCGGTCTGGCCCAGTGGTTCATGGCCCGCGACCCGGACGGCGAGCTGCGCCTGAAGCAGATCCGCACCTTCCAGATGGGCACCGCGCCCATTGTTGAAATCACCGCCGAGGAGCGTCGCAAGGGCTTCGTTGCCCTGGACGCCGCCGGCAAGCTCGGGGTGTTCCACAGTACCGCCCACCGCACCCTGCTGGTGGACCAGGTGGTAGACGGCCAGGGCCTGTTCGGCCTGTCGCCACGGGCCAACCGGGTGATCGTCGAGGCCGGCGGCAAGCTGCAACCGCTGCTGCTGGACAACCCGCACCCGGAAGTGTCCTGGAGCGCGTTGTGGAGCAAGGTCTGGTACGAGAACTACGACGAGCCTAAATACGTCTGGCAATCCACCGCGGCCAACACCGATTTCGAACCCAAGCTTAGCCTGTCGCCCCTGACCTTCGGCACCCTGAAGGCGGCGTTCTACGCCATGCTGCTGGCGGCGCCATTGGCGGTGGCGGCGGCGATCTACACCGCCTACTTCATGGCACCGGGCATGCGCCGCAAGGTCAAGCCGGTGATCGAACTGATGGAAGCGATGCCGACGGTGATCCTCGGCTTCTTCGCCGGCCTGTTCCTCGCGCCCTATGTCGAAGGCCACTTGCCGGGCATCTTCAGCCTGCTGCTCCTGCTGCCGATCGGCATCCTGGTGGCCGGTTTCGCCTGGAGCCGCCTGCCCGAGTCGCTGCGCCTGAAAGTGCCGGACGGCTGGGAGAGCGCAATCCTGATCCCGGTGATCATTTTCGTCGGCTTCCTCTCGCTGTACATGAGCCCGTTCATGGAGAACTGGTTCTTCGGTGGTGACATGCGCATGTGGATCTCCCACGACCTGGGGATCACCTACGACCAGCGCAACGCCCTGGTAGTGGGCCTGGCCATGGGCTTTGCGGTGATCCCGAATATCTACTCGATCGCCGAAGACGCCGTGTTCAGCGTGCCGCGGGGCCTGACCCTGGGCTCCCTGGCCCTGGGCGCCACGCCGTGGCAGACCATGACGCGGGTGGTGATCCTCACCGCCAGCCCGGGGATCTTCTCGGCGCTGATGATCGGCATGGGCCGCGCCGTGGGCGAGACCATGATCGTGCTGATGGCCACCGGCAACACCCCGGTCATGGAAATGAACCTGTTCGAAGGCCTGCGCACCCTGGCCGCCAACGTCGCGGTGGAAATGCCCGAATCGGAAGTCGGCGGCAGCCACTACCGCGTGCTGTTCCTCTCGGCGCTGGTGCTGCTGCTGTTCACCTTCGTCATGAACACCCTCGCCGAGCTGATCCGTCAGCGTCTGCGCAAGAAATACTCGTCGCTTTAAGAAAGGTAGAAGTCTGTGAAACAGAACTCCCTAAAAGACTGGTTCAAGAGCGGCGCCCCCGGCGTCTGGATCAGCGGTGGCGCGGTGTCCATCGCGGTCATCATGACCATCGGCCTGCTGGCGGTGATCGCCGTGCGTGGCCTCGGCCACTTCTGGCCAGCCGACCTGGTGCACGCCAACTACGACGTTCCGGGCCAGGCCAACCACCTGGTTATCGGTGAAGTGGTGCAGAAGGAAGAAGTGCCCCGGGCGCGTCTGAAGAGTGCCGGCCTGCCGGTGCCCGACCAGGGCCCGGAGTTCATGACCCGCGAGCTGATCAAGGTCGGCAACCGTGACCTGAACGGCAACGACTTCACCTGGATCGTCGGCGAGTGGCTGACCAACCAGAGCTACCCCAAAGAGCTGATGGCCATCGAGCGCCGTGAGTGGGGCAACTTCTACGGCTACCTGGTCAACGTCAAGGAAAGCGGCAAGGTGATCGCCGAAGGCGAAGCCGCCTGGCCCGAGCTGCAAGCGCGGATCGACCGGGTGAACAAGCTGGCCGCCCAGCTCAAGACCCTGGAGAAATCCGACATCGGCGCCATCAACGCCGGCCTGGAACGCATCCGCCTGCACGGCCGCAAGCTGGAGCTGGACGGCAAGCTGGATGCCGCGGCCCAGGCCGACATGGATGCCGAGCGCGCCGAACTCAATGCCCGCTACCAGGACATCGAGGCGCGCCTGAGCGACCTGCACGCCCAGTTCAACCGCGACAGCCTGACCGCCCGTGATGCCAACGGCAAGGAAGTGGAGATCGGCCTGGGCAAGGTGGTACACGCCTACCAGCCGAACGCCATGGGCACTTTTACCAAGATCGGTTTCTACTTCAGCAAGGTCTGGGAGTTCCTCAGCGATGACCCGCGCGAAGCCAACACCGAGGGCGGTATTTTCCCGGCCATTTTCGGCACCGTGATGATGACCCTGATCATGGCCATGATCGTCACCCCGTTCGGCGTGCTGGCAGCGGTCTACCTGCGTGAATATGCCAAGCAGAACACCCTGACCCGGGTGATCCGCATTGCGGTGAACAACCTGGCGGGGGTTCCGGCCATCGTCTACGGTGTGTTCGGCCTGGGCTTCTTCGTCTACGTGCTGGGCGGCTCCGTGGACCGTCTGTTCTTCCCCGAAGCGCTGCCGGCGCCGACCTTCGGCACCCCGGGCCTGCTCTGGGCTTCCCTGACCCTGGCGCTGCTGGCGGTGCCGGTGGTGATCGTGGCCACCGAAGAAGGCCTGGCGCGGATTCCCCGCACCGTGCGCGAAGGTTCCCTGGCCCTGGGTGCGACCAAGGCCGAGACCCTGTGGAAGATCGTTCTGCCCATGGCCAGCCCGGCGATGATGACCGGGATGATCCTCGCGGTCGCCCGCGCTGCCGGTGAAGTGGCGCCGCTGATGCTGGTGGGTGTGGTGAAGCTGGCGCCGTCGCTGCCGCTGGACGGTAACTACCCGTACCTGCACCTGGACCAGAAGATCATGCACCTGGGCTTCCACATCTACGACGTCGGCTTCCAGAGCCCCAACGTCGAGGCGGCGCGGCCGCTGGTGTACGCCACCGCGCTGCTGCTGGTGCTGGTGATCGCCACCCTGAACCTGTCGGCGGTGTGGATCCGTAACCACCTGCGTGAAAAATACAAGGCACTGGACAGCTGATCGGCTGGCTTGTGTGGACGCTGGCTTGCGTAGGAGCTGGCTTGCCAGCGAAGGCGTCCGCAAGGGCGACACAAGGCCCGCAGGCCTCTTCGCCGGCAAGCCGGCTACTACAAACAGAATGATGTCGCCGCTGGCCTGATGCCTGCGGTTCACGACAAACGAATTGGTAGCACAGGGAGCATCCCATGCAACACGAAGCACACACTCATGGCATCAACATGTCCGCCCTGGGCCGCGACAAGCAGAGCCTGAGCCTGGAACAGGAAACCGTGGCCATCGAAGTGCCCGGCCTGAGCCTGTACTACGGCGAGAAACAAGCGCTGTTCGACGTCAGCATGAACATCCCCAAGCAGCGCGTGACCGCCTTCATCGGCCCGTCCGGTTGCGGCAAGTCGACCCTGCTGCGGACCTTCAACCGCATGAACGACCTGGTGGACGGCTGCCGCGTAGAGGGTGCGATCAACCTCTACGGCAACAACATCTACCGCAAGGGCGAAGACGTGGCCGAGCTGCGTCGCCGGGTCGGCATGGTGTTCCAGAAGCCCAACCCGTTCCCCAAGACCATCTATGAAAACGTGGTCTACGGCCTGCGCATCCAGGGCATCAACAAGAAGCGCGTGCTCGACGAAGCCGTGGAATGGGCCCTCAAGGGCGCGGCGCTGTGGGACGAGGTCAAGGACCGCCTGCATGATTCGGCCCTGGGCCTGTCCGGCGGCCAGCAGCAGCGTCTGGTAATCGCCCGGACCATCGCCGTGGAGCCGGAAGTGCTGCTGCTGGACGAACCCTGCTCGGCCCTGGACCCGATCTCGACCCTGAAGGTCGAGGAGCTGATCTATGAGCTCAAGTCCAAGTTCACCATCGTCATCGTGACCCACAACATGCAGCAGGCGGCGCGGGTTTCCGACTACACCGCCTTCATGTACATGGGCAAACTGGTGGAGTTCGGCGATACCGACACGCTGTTCACCAACCCGGCGAAGAAGCAGACCGAAGACTACATTACCGGGCGCTATGGCTAGAAAGCAGCTGCCAGCCGCAGGTTTCACGCGGCGCAACAGAGGCGGTGCGCGACATCCGGATCACTATTTAACTGCTTGAAGCTTGCGGCTTGAAGCTTGCAACTTTCGCGGAGCGAACACGATGATTTCGAAGGAAGGCTTAACCCATCACATCTCCCAGCAGTTCAATGCCGAGCTGGAAGAAGTACGCAGCCACCTCCTGGCCATGGGCGGGCTGGTGGAGAAGCAAGTCAATGACGCGGTCACAGCGCTGATCGAGGCCGACTCCGGCCTGGCCCAGCAGGTGCGCGAGATCGACGACCAGATCAACCAGATGGAACGCAATATCGACGAGGAATGCCTGCGCATTCTCGCCCGTCGCCAGCCGGCGGCCTCCGACTTGCGTTTGATCATCAGCATCTCCAAGTCGGTGATCGACCTGGAGCGCATCGGCGACGAAGCCACCAAGATCGCCCGCCGGGCCATCCAGCTCTGCGAAGAGGGCGAGGCCCCGCGTGGCTACGTGGAAGTGCGGCATATCGGCGACCAGGTGCGCAACATGGTGCGCGATGCCCTGGACGCCTTTGCCCGCTTCGATGCCGACCTGGCACTTTCGGTGGCCCAGTACGACAAGATCATCGACCGCGAATACAAGACCGCGCTGCGTGAGCTGGCCACCTACATGATGGAAGACCCACGCTCTATCTCGCGGGTTCTGAGCATTATCTGGGTGCTGCGCTCGCTGGAGCGGATCGGCGACCACGCGCGCAACATTTCCGAGCTGGTGATTTATCTGGTGCGCGGCACCGATGTTCGTCACCTTGGGCTCAAGCGCATGAAGCAGGAAGTTGAAGGTACCAGTGGCGAATCCGCTAATGTTCCGGATGAAACTGACGATAAGTAAGAGTGCCCGAGAAGAGCGCCCGGCCTTTTGGCCGGGCGTTTTTGTTTGTGCTCCTGGAAATTGAAAAGCAGCACCCGCGAACGAAAAGTCCCGGCGTGACTGAAGAGTTTTGGCAAAGTGCCATCAGCCAGCGTTATGCTTGCCGGGATTTTTAAAGGGGTGGTCGATGAGTAAGGTAAGTGTGTTGGTGGTGGATGACGCTTCGTTCATTCGTGACCTGGTGAAGAAGTGCCTGCGCAACTACTTCCCTGGCATCAAGATCGAAGACGCGATCAATGGCAAGAAGGCCCAGGCGATGCTCGCCCGTGAAGCCTTCGACTTGGTCCTGTGCGACTGGGAAATGCCGGAAATGTCCGGCCTTGAACTGCTGACCTGGTGCCGCGAGCAAGATGCGCTGAAGGCCATGCCGTTCATCATGGTCACCAGCCGGGGCGACAAGGAAAACGTGGTGCAGGCGATCCAGGCCGGGGTTTCCGGTTATGTGAGCAAGCCTTTTACCAACGAACAGCTGCTGACCAAGGTCAAGCAGGCGCTGAACAAGGTCGGCAAGCTCGATACCTTGATGAACAGCGCGCCGACCAAGATGAACTCGGCCTTTGGCAACGACTCCCTGAGCGCCCTGACTGGCGGCAAGCCGGCGGTGGTGGGGGCGGCTTCCGCTCCGGTCAATCCGTTCGCCAAACCGGCGGCTGCCGCCCCGGCTCCAGCTCCAGCGGCAGCAGCGCCGGCCCGCGGTTTGCTCAACAGCCCTCCGGTCAAGGCCCCGGCGCCTGCGGCAGCGGCCGGTGGTGGTCGTGGCCAGGGCCAACTGCGGCTGTCCAGCGGCAACCAGCAGTGTGTGATCAAGGCCCTGAGCATCAAGGAAGCCTTGCTGGTGGTGAAGCGCACCGACAGCCTGCCCCAGGTGCTGGAGAGCGCGGTGCTGGACCTGGAGCAGGGCGACAACGCCGAAGTGGCGCGGCTCAATGGCTACCTGCATGCGGTGGTGGCCTTTGAACCCAAGCCGGACAGCGAGTGGCTGCAGCTGACTTTCCGCTTCGTGGACCAGGATGCCCAGAAGCTCGACTACATCTCCCGCCTGATCGCCCGCGGCACCGCCCAGAAGCACTTCGTTCCAGGCGCCTGATCCTTGCCGGCCGCCTCGCTGTAGGAGCTGGCTTGCCAGCGAAGGCGCCCGCAAGGGCAGCACAAGGCTTGAAGGCCTCTTCGCCGGCAAGCCGGCTCCTACGGTGGCAGGTGCGTAAGCCGCGAGAACACCCTCTTGCTGTGTAGGAGCTGGCTTGCCAGCGAAGGCGCCCACAAGGGCAGAACAAGGCTTGAAGGCCTCTTCGCCGGCAAGCCGGTTCCTGCGGTGATGGGAGGCTGCGGAAATCTGCTGAAAACACTTTCCCACTGCGAGCTTTTGCCGGCCGCCGAGGCGGGCTGCTGCGTCATCCCGCTATCGAGCGAGCAACTCGCAACATAGGCTGTAACCCTCAAGCCACAAGGCGTGCTCCGCCCCCCTCGGTACTTTCCGCCGTACGTCAGATTAATTTCTTTGTGCTTGATTTATATCTGTTTGGATATAGATTTCAGGTGGCGCTCTTTATTGCTCATCCCTTGCGGCCATGCCTTGAAACAACCCGGCGCGACCGGTCCTGGCCGTGTTGATTAGCCTTGTTCCTGGTTATTAACAGGAGAGGTTCGATGCCCAGGCACAAGGATGTGGTGTTTGTCGGGAGCGCGCTGCGGGATCTCAGGGCATTCCCTGAAGATGCCCGTCGGGCCGCCGGTTTCCAGCTGGATCTGCTGCAGCAGGGCGAACAGCCCTACGATTGCAGGTCGGTGAAAACCATTGGCCCGGGCGTTTTCGAGATCAGGATTCATGAGGACTCCGGGGCGTTTCGGTTGTTCTATGTGGTCCGGCGGGCCGCGGCCATTTATGTGTTGCACGCGGTGCGCAAGACCACCCGCAAGACCGAGGCGCGGGATATCGAGCTGGCTCGTGCCAGATATCAGGAAGCAGGTTCACGCCATGACTGACCAACCGATCAACCAGCGCTTTGCCAGTGTCTGGGATGCCCTTGAAGCCACCCCCCAGGAGGCTGCCAACATGCGCCTGCGGGCCAAGCTGATGCTGGAACTGGGCAAGACCGTGCAGGCCTGGGGGGTGTCGCAGAAGGAGGCGGCCAGGCGCCTCAATATCACCCAGCCCCGGCTCAACGATGTGCTCAGCGGCAAGATCAACAAGTTCTCCCTTGATGCGCTGGTCAACCTCTGCGAGGCGGCGCAACTGGGGGTGGACATCCACTTCGACGCTGGCGGCATTGAACCCTTGGCGCCCGCCTGATTCATACAAGCTCCATATCAGGCTGCTAGCGTGATTCCACCCTCTGCCAAGAAGCTGCCGAATGTTTGTGCGCCTGCTGTTTTTCTGTGGATTGTCTTTAGCCGCCACGTCGCTGGCGGCGATGACTGTGTACAAGTCCATCGACGCCAATGGCGTGGTCTCCTACAGCGACCTGCCTTCGCCGGGGGGCCAGGAGTTCGTGTTCCGCGACCGCATGGTGGAGCACCTTGAGCGCCAGGTGCGCCTGGATATCCAGAAGCACAGGGGGGTGGATGCGGTGTATGTGCGCAATGACCTGTATGCCCCGGTGGAAGTGGAATTGAGCTTTGCCGGGTTGAACAATGTCAGCGGCGCTCCGGGGCAGCCGATCCGCCAGGTGCTGCCGGCCCGCAGCAGGCAGCGCCTGGCGCTGCTCACGGCGATTCGCGCCGACCAGCCTCTGAGCTATGCCCCCAGGTTCCGTTATTCCCTGGGGGATCCGGCAGGCGCCACCCAGGCCTATCGCTACCCGCTGCCCTGGCGTGGCGGGCCGTTTCGCCTGACCCAGGGCGCCAATGGCCAATACAGCCATTTCAGCCCCAAGAGCCGCTATGCGATGGATATCGCCATGCCGGTGGGGACGCCGATCATTGCCGCCCGGGGCGGGGTGGTGGTGAAGACCGAGAACGCCCAGAACGGGCGGGGCAATAACCCGGCGGGCAATTTCGTCCGGGTGCTGCACGACGACGGCACCATGGGCGTGTACCTGCATCTCAAGCAGGGTTCGGTCAGCGTGCGGGAGGGCCAGCGAGTGGCGGTGGGCAGCGCCCTGGGGCTGTCGGGCAACACCGGCAACAGCAGCGGGCCACACCTGCATTTCGTGGTGCAGCGCAATACCGGGTTGGGGCTGGTGTCGATTCCCTATCAGTTCAACCAGCCCCTGGGGGATTTGCCGAATTTTGCCCTGGGCAACCAATAACCTGCCCGTAGGAGCCGGCTTGGCGGCGAAAGGGCCGTCAATCCAGCATCAGCACCTTGGCCAGGATGATCTTCGGTCCCTTCATCTTCTTGATGATGATGCGCAGGCCTTCGACCTCCAGTACTTCTTCCTCTTCCGGCACCCGTTTCAGGGTTTCGTACACCAGGCCGGCGAGGGTTTCGGCCTCGATATGGTCCAGGTCGATGCCCAGCAGGCGCTCGACCTTGAACAGCGGGGTGTCACCGCGCACCAGCAGCTTGCCCGGCTGGTAGGCCAGGATGCCGCGCTCGGTCTTGCGGTGTTCGTCCTGGATATCGCCCACCAGCACTTCAAGCACGTCTTCCATGGTCAGGTAGCCAATGACCTTGCCGTCGGCTTCTTCCACCAGGGCGAAGTGCGAGCCGCCCTTGCGGAACTGCTCCAGCAACTGCGACAGCGGCATGTGCCGGGATACGCGCTCCAGCGGGCGGGTCAGCTCGGCCAGGTTGAACGACTCGGGAATGTGGTCCAGGGCCGCCAGTTCCAGCAGCAGGTCCTTGATGTGCAGCAGGCCGACGAATTCGTTGCGCTCGCTGTCGTAGACCGGGTAGCGGCTGAACTTGTGGCGACGGAACAGGGCGAGGATTTCCTTGAGCGGCGCGTTGAACTCGACGCTGATCAGGTCTTCCCGGGAATTGGCCCAGTCCACCACTTCCAGTTCGCCCATTTCCACCGCCGAGGCCAGTACGCGCATGCCCTGGTCGCTGGGGTCCTGGCCGCGGCTGGAGTGCAGGATCAGCTTGAGTTCTTCTCGGCTGTAGTGGTGTTCATGGTGCGGGCCGGGCTCGCCCTGCCCGGCGATGCGCAAGATGGTGTTGGCGCTGGCGTTGAGCAGGTAGATGGCCGGGTACATCAGCCAGTAGAACAGGTACAGCGGCACCGCCGTCCACAGCGACAGCAGCTCCGGCTTGCGGATCGCCCAGGATTTGGGCGCCAGCTCGCCGACCACGATGTGCAGGTAGGAAATGATGAAGAACGCGGTGAAGAACGACACGCCGCGGATCACTTCCGGAGAGCTCACGCCCAGGGCGCCCAGCAGCGGCTCCAGCAGATGGGCGAAGGCCGGCTCACCGACCCAGCCCAGGCCCAGGGAGGCCAGGGTGATGCCCAGTTGGCAGGCCGAGAGGTAGGCGTCGAGCTGGCTGTGCACGGTGCGCAGGATCTGCCCGCGCCAGCCGTTCTTGTGGGCAATGGCCTCGACCCGGGTCGAGCGCAGCTTGACCATGGCGAACTCCGCCGCAACGAAGAAGCCGTTGAGCAGGACCAGGATCAGAGCAAAAAGAATCATGCCGAAGTCGGCGAAAAGAGACGCGAGGGTAAAACCAGGGGAAGGGTCCATGATGGAGTTTTGCGGGTTCCGTGTATTCGAAAAGGAAGGAAATGCGGTGCCTGAAAGGCAGGCACAAGTTACGCAATGTAGCGGCTGACAGGGCAATTGCCTAGGGGCGAGTGGCTGTCAGCGCTGGTCGGTCAGGCTCTGGGTGCGGTTTTTCTTCACTTGGGCCGGAACGAAATGGCAGGTGAAGGTGCTGCCGTGGCCCAGCACGCTGCTGATCTCCAGGCGCGCACGGTGGCGCAGCAGCACATGCTTGACGATGGCCAGGCCCAGGCCGGTGCCGCCGGTGTTGGAGTTGCGGCTCGAATCCACCCGGTAGAAGCGTTCGGTGAGGCGCGGCAGGTGCTTGTTGTCGATGCCGATCCCCGAGTCCTGCACGCTCAGGTGCGCGCCCTGTTCGTCGCCCCACCAGCGAATGCGGATATTGCCTTCGGCCGGGGTGTATTTCACTGCGTTGAACACCAGGTTGGAGAAGGCGCTGCGCAGCTCCGCCTCGCTGCCCTTGAGTTGTACCGAGGCATCGGCTTCCAGGGTGATGCGCTGGTTGCGTTCCCCGGACAGCGCCTGGGCGTCGCTCTTGATCGATTGCAGCAGCACGTCGATGGGCACTGGCTGGTTGTCCGACGGGTAGTCCGTGGCCTCCAGCTTGGCCAGCAACAGCAGGTCGTTGAGCAAGGTCTGCATGCGTCCGCCTTGCTGCTGCATCTGCTGCAGGGCGCGGCTCCAGCGCGGGTTCACTTCCTCGACGTTGTCCAGCAGGGTCTCCAGGTAGCCGCAGATCACCGTCAGCGGTGTGCGCAGCTCGTGGGAGACGTTGGCGATGAAGTCCTTGCGCATCTGTTCCAGCTGGTGGATGCGGGTTACGTCGCGCACCAGCATCAGGTGCTCGTTGTTGCCGTAGCGGGTGATATAGAGCTGGATGCGTACCCGGTCGTTGGCCGGGGAGGGGATTTCCAGCGGCTCGGCGTAGTTGTCCTGCTCGAAGTATTCCTTGAAGCGCGGATGGCGCACTAGGTTGGTCACCGGCTGGCCGCTGTCCTGGGGCGTCTTGAGCCCCAGCAGGGTCTCGGCGGCGCGGTTCCACCATTCCAGGTTGCCGTCGCTGTCGAGCATGATCACCGCGTCCTTAAGGGCCGCGGTGGACTCCTGGACCCGGTCGATCACCGCCTGCAGGCGCCCGCGTACCCGCTGATCGCGGCGTTGCAGGTGGTAGATGCTGTCGAACACCTCGCCCCACAGGCCATAGCCGTCGGGGGGCGCTTCGTCGGGTTGATGCAGGCGCAGCCATTCGTGCAGGCGCAGCAACTGCTTGAGGGTCCAGGCCAGGTAGAGCCCTAAGCCAGCGGCCAGGCTCCAGCCGTAGTAGCCGCTGATCAGGCCCACCAGCAGGCAGCCGGTGATCAACAGCAACATGTGGCGAATCAGGGTGCCATGCCAGTTTTGATTCACTTGAAACACGTCCGTGGAGGGTGGCGCAGCTCCAAGCTGCAAGTGTTGAAGCGGTCACTCATCGGCGTGCCGCTTGTCGCTTGCCGCTGCCGTCAGGCCTTGGTGGAAAAACGATAGCCGGTGCCGCGCACGGTTTGTACCAGATTCTCGTAGGCATCGCCCAGGGCCTTGCGCAGCCGGCGGATATGCACGTCCACGGTGCGTTCCTCGACGTACACATTGCCACCCCAGACCTGGTCCAGCAGCTGGCCACGGGTGTAGGCACGCTCCTGGTGGGTCATGAAGAACTGCAGCAGGCGATATTCGGTAGGGCCCATTTCCGCGGGCTTGCCGTCGATGGTCACCCGGTGGCTGATGGGGTCCAGCAGCAGGCCGCCGACTTCGATTGGCGCCTCGCCATCGGTAGGGCCGGCACGGCGCAGCACGGCCTTTAGGCGGGCCACCAGTTCGCGGGGGGAGAACGGCTTGGTGATGTAGTCGTCGGCGCCGACTTCCAGGCCCTGGATCTTGTTGTCCTCTTCACCCTTGGCGGTGAGCATGATGATCGGGATGTCCCCGGTCAGCTCGTCGCGCTTGAGGCGCCGCGCCAGCTCGATGCCGGAAGTGCCGGGTAGCATCCAGTCCAGCAGGATCAGGTCCGGCTTGCGGTCGACGATGATGGCATGGGCCTGCTGAGAGTTCTCTGCCTCCATGCAGTCATAGCCGGCCATTTCCAACGCAACGGCGATCATTTCGCGAATAGGCGCTTCGTCGTCAACGATCAGAATGCTTCTGCCAACCATGCTTGAACCTCTTGTCATTTAACTGTCTTGCGCCGCATTAGATAACGGAATTATTGCAGTCGTGTGACAGTATTTCAGGTCGCGGGGCGGGGTGCTGCTTCGTGGACTAAGCTTTGAGTCCGATTCCTGACAACCACAAAAGAAGGTTTCCATGACTCTGTTCAAGCAATCGTTGAAAGTCCTGCTGGTAGGCGCTGTCCTGGCCCTGCCGACATTCGCCATGGCCGCCGACCCGGCAATGAGCAAGGACGGCGTGCTGGTAGACCACAAGGGCATGACCCTCTACACCTTTGCCAAGGATGCCGACGGCAAGTCCATGTGCAATGACAAATGCGCTGCCAACTGGCCGCCGCTGATGGCCGAGGGCAGTGACAAGGCCATGGGCAAGTGGACGGTGATCAAGCGTGACGACGGCAAGATGCAGTGGGCCTACGACGGCAAGCCGCTGTATGGCTTCGTGATGGACAAGAAGGCCGGTGACATGACCGGCGAAGGCAAGATGGACGGCGCCTGGAAGGTCGCGAAATCCGACTGACCTCCCGCCGCCCTCCGGGCCATTCGCAGCTTGCGGCAGCGGCTACACCGATCTCTGTAGCCGCTGCCGAGCCCTGGCAAAGCTGCGAAAAGGCCCATAGGGCCTTGCTTGACGGTCTAGCGCAACGCGTAATCCAGCACCACCCCGACAAAGATCGCCAGGCCCGCCCAGTGGTTATGCAGGAAGGCCTTGAAGCACTTCATCCGGTCGCGATCGCGGGTGTACCAGAACTCCCAGGCGAAACACGCCGCCGCCACCGCCAGCCCCAGGTGGAACCAGCCCCCCAGATTGAACCGTGCCCCGGCCAGCAGCAGGCAACCCAGGGACAAGCCCTGCAGGGTGAGAATGATCACCCGGTCGGCATCGCCGAACAGGATCGCCGTGGACTTGACCCCGATTTTCAGGTCATCGTCACGGTCGGTCATGGCGTAGTAAGTGTCGTAGCCCACGGTCCACAGCAGGTTGGCGATGTACAGCAGCCACGCGGTGGCCGGCAGTTCGCCGTTCTGCGCGGTGAAGGTCATCAGGATGCCCCAGGAATACGCCGCCCCCAGTACCACCTGCGGGTAATAGGTGTAGCGCTTCATGAAGGGGTAGCAGGCGGCCAGGGCCAGGGCGCCGAACGACAGCCAGACCGTGGTGGCGTTGGTGCACAGCACCAGCAGGAAGGCGGCGCCCATCAGCACCGCGAACAGTATCAGGGCCTCCTTGGCGCTGACTTTGCCGGTGGCCAGGGGCCGCTGGTCGGTGCGCTTGACCTGGCCGTCCACCTTGCGGTCGGCGAAGTCGTTGATGGCGCAGCCGCCGGCGCGGGTCAGCACCACCCCGAAGGTGAAGATCAGCACATGGCTCAGGGACGGCTGGCCCTCGGCGGCGATCCACAGCGCCACCAGGGTTGGCCATAGCAGCAGATAGATGCCGATGGGCTTGTCCATGCGCGCCAGTTGCAGGAAGTCCCAGGCCCGCGGGTGCAGGCGATTGAGGGATTTGAGCAGGCTCAGGTACATCAGCAGGCCTCCGGTCGGGCGTCTATGGCGGTCCACAGGCTGGGCAGGAAGATTTCCGCCACCAGCAGGCTCAGGGGGCCGCGGTCAAAGCGTGAGCGACGGCCCCACAGGCCGTTGTCGGCAACGGCAGCGGGCAGCCAGTGCCGGGGGTAGCGGCAGACTTCGATGGGCTGGCGGGTAAAGGCCTGGTCGCAGAACAGCAACTCGCCCAGGGAGCGGCTGCCCAGTTCGTCGATATTCAGGCCGCCTTCGAGCAGGGCGCTGCGGGCGGCGACGCTACGGGCGAACACCCAGGCCTGGCCGTGCCCGCGCAAGTACACCTCGCGCACCCAGCCTTCGCTCTGTTCGGGCAGGCCCAGGGCGGCGCATTCGTCGTTGCGCAGGGTTTGCCACTCTTGCACCAGCGGGGTGACGCTGAAGGCGTTGTGGGACAGCCGGGTCAGGCGCCGGGTCAGCGACCCTTCATCGAACAGCCAGTTGGCAACGGCTGTGCCGGGGAAGGGGGACAAACGGCTTTGCACCAGCCAGGTGGGGGCCGGGGCGGGGGGCATTGAGTGCGGCACAGTGGGTCAGTATTGGCAGCAAATGAGGCGGCGAGCTTAGCATGGCGATTGCCGGTTTTGATTGATCCAGGACGCCCGGCGGCACGAACGTGCTTGCATCTGCCGGTAGTGATCAGTAAAAAACCCCAGTGCCGGACGCTGATCAGCGTGGCCTTCTAGAGTCGATCCATCGACCGACCCACCGGCGAAGCCTGAACCCTTGAGGAAATGCATCAATGAAAAAGTGGCAATGTGTGGTCTGCGGCCTGATTTACAACGAAGCGGAAGGCTGGCCGGACGACGGTATTTTGCCGGGTACCCGTTGGGAAGATGTACCCGCGGACTGGCTCTGCCCGGACTGCGGCGTGGGCAAGATGGATTTCGAAATGATCGAGATCGCTTGATCGACTTTTGTGGCTTGAACAACCAATAACAAGGAGCAGGGAATGAGCGCACCGGTAGTGATCGTGGGGACGGGCCTGGCGGGTTACAACCTGGCCCGGGAGTTTCGCAAGCTCGACAGCGAGACGCCGCTGCTGTTGATCACTGCCGACGATGGCCGTTCCTACTCCAAGCCGATGCTGTCCACCGGCTTCGGCAAGAACAAGGACGCCGACGGCCTGAGCATGGCCGAGCCCGGCGCCATGGCCGAGCAGCTCAGGGCCGAGGTCCGCACCCACACCCGTATCAGCGGCATCGACCCGGGCCACAAGCGCCTGTGGATCGGCGAGGAAGCGGTGGCCTATCGCGACCTGATCCTGGCCTGGGGCGCGGAAACCGTGCGGGTGCCGGTGCAGGGCGACGCATCCGAGCTGATTTTCCCCATCAATGACCTGGAAGACTACGCGCGCTTTCGCAGCGCCGCGGCCGGCAAGCGTCGGGTGCTGCTGCTGGGCGCCGGGCTGATCGGCTGCGAGTTCGCCAATGACCTGATCCTCGGCGGCTACAGCGTGGACCTGGTGGCACCTTGCGAGCAGGTGATGCCGACCCTGTTGCACCCGGCCGCTGCGGCGGCGGTCCAGGCCGGGCTGGAGAGCCTGGGCGCGCGCTTCCACCTGGGCCCGGTGCTCAACCGCCTTCAGCGCAGCGCCGACGGTCTGGAAGCCCACCTGTCCGATGGCCAGGTGATCGCCTGCGACCTGGTGGTCTCGGCCATCGGCCTGCGCCCGCGCATCGACCTGGCGGCTGCCGCCGGGCTGGTGGTCAATCGCGGAGTGGTGGTGGACCGCGAGCTGAAAACCTCCCACGCCAATATCTACGCCCTGGGCGATTGCGCCGAGGTCGACGGTCTCAACCTGCTGTACGTGATGCCGCTGATGAGCTGCGCCCGGGCGCTGGCGCAGACCCTGGCGGGCAAGCCGACGGCGGTCAGCTACGGGCCGATGCCGATCACCGTCAAGACTCCGGTCTGCCCCCTGGTGGTGTCGCCGCCGCCCCGTGGCGCCGAAGGCGTATGGACTGCAGAAGGGCAGGGGGCCGACATCAAGGTCCTGTGCCGCAACGCCGAAGGCCAGTTGCTGGGCTACGCCCTGACCGGGGCCGCGGTGATGGAAAAACTGGCCCTGAACAAGGAACTTCCTGCGTTGCTGGCTTAAATACCGGTCGTTCTGTCGGAATAACCCGGTTCTTGCCCTCACAAAGGTCGCGGGGAGACTGGCGCCACTCTCAAGCGCGTGCCATCCTCACACCCGTCTGCCGCAGCGTAGAGCCTGCGGCGCCTTGGGCGCTGTTCCCGTGAACAGCACGGACATAACAACAAAAAACCGTCAAAGAGGCTTCACACTATGCGTAAACCAGAACTCGCCGCAGCCATTGCTGAAAAAGCGGACCTGACCAAAGAGCAGGCCAATCGCGTGCTCAACGCCATTCTTGAAGAGATCACCGGGGCTCTGCACCGCAAAGACAGCGTCACCCTGGTTGGTTTTGGCACCTTCCTGCAACGCCACCGTGGCGCCCGCACCGGCAAGAACCCGCAGACCGGCGAGCCGGTAAAGATCAAGGCCAGCAACACCGTGGCATTCAAACCGGGCAAGTCGCTGAAAGACAGCGTCAACCCATAAGCATTGAGCGGGCTCCCGGCAGCGGGAGCACGCAGGGGAAATAGGCACGCCGAGCGCATCGGGTGCCTATTTTTTTGCCTGCCGTTTGCCCGCAGATGTTCTTGCGAAGCCGCTTTGGCGTGGCTAGGATGCGCGATCGTTCGATTTTTGATCTAAGGCCAAGGATGACCCGCCCCACTGACAGCCCCCTTTCATGGGCCGCCCTGCTGCACGGCCTGGCAAGCCCCGGTTTAGTTGCCCTGGTCGTGGGCTGCCTGTTCAGCCTTGGCCTGTCATCGGCCGCTGCCGGCAACGACTCGCGACTGGAGCAGATCGGCTATCGCGAGGCCCTCAGCTGGTTCCACAGCCAGAAATACGACAGTTCCGGCGCCTGGCTCTGCGGCTATTCCCTGGCCCGCGAGGACTACAGCGTGGCGCCCAGGGCTCCGCGCCTGCTGGTGGAAGTGGACCAGCGCTTTCTTTACCTCAAGACCGCCGGCCAGCTGGTGGAACTCACCGGCGCCGCCCAGGGCCCGGAACGCAGCGAGTACCAGAACACCGGCGCTCATATCCGGGTCACCCTGAACATCCTCAAGCGCAACAATTTCAGCGAGTACCAGGAGTCTCACGACCGCCAGGTGCTGGCGCGCATCGAGATGAACGACCAGGTCGAAACCCTCACCCTCAAGGGGCAATCATGCGGTACCTGAACCTGGCAGGCCTGGGCCTGCTGATCGCCTGCGCGGCCCCGCCCGCCCTGGCGGATGAATCGAACCCGGGCAAGGGTTGCTACGGCTACCTCACCGAACTGGTGCGCAGCAGCGATTTTCCCTACCGCGACTTCACCACCCCGGAGCACCTCAAGCTGCTGATCGACCGCGACGATGGCGACCAGCTGAGCCTGCAGCTGTTCTACGAAACCTCCGGCAGCGGGACCATCGGCTGGGTCCGCTACGACGTGCCGCAGCAGGCCCTGTGGAACGTCAGCATCGACCCCGAAGAGCCCCAGGCCCTCAAGTTCGATCAAGGCTTCGCCCGTGCCTACGCGTCCTGCCTGGAAGCGCGTTGAGGGGCCACGGCCGCTGCGCAGAGTTGCCGAGTGGTTCCTTGATTGTTGCCGGCCGTTGCCTGAATATTTGCCACTCTCCGAATCACCCTTTCAGCATGGAACGCCAAACTCTTGTCCACCTACCGCATTCAAGAAGCCGATCTCGATATTCCTGACGCCTGGCAGGACCAGAGCATCAATATCTTCAAGCTGCCAGCCGTTGGCGGTGCCCAGGAAGCCAGCTTCGTCATCAGCCGCGACCCGAGCCAGGGCGACGCCGCCTTTGCCGATTATGTCGCCGCGCAGCTGAAGGCTGCCGAGCAGCAACTGCCAGGTTTCAACCTGATCAAGCGCTGGGACTTCGACATGCAAGGCCATGCCGCCGTGCTGCTGGACTACAGCTGGAAACGCGAAGGGCGCGAGCTGATGCTGCGCCAGGTCTTCATCGAGCGTAAGCCGGCCGTGCTGATCACCACCCTGACCACCACGGTCAACGACCTGGTGCATCATGAGCCGGCCTGGAAACAGGCCATGCAGAGCCTCAAGCCGCAGCCTTCGAAAGCCTGATCGGTCAACCTGCCCTGAGGCGCATTGCCCGGTAGCCGAACTCTTGGAACCGCATGAAGTTCAACGATCTGTTCGTCAGTCGCGAGGAGATGTTCTCGATGGGCATCGAGGAATCCACCGGCCAGTACTACCTGACCTTTCCGGTGAGCCTTGGGGTGGTCGACTACGAGGAGTACTACGCCATCGAGCGCGCGACCTTCGAACTGTTCGAACAGGATCTGCAGGCCGCGCTGGCGTTCGTCAGCCGCGCCAGAAAGCGCGAGCTGGACGCGTTGCTGATCATCAAGCCGGGCAAGAATCGCGGCTCGGCGATTTGACCCGGCCTCCAGCAGGCGCTCAGTTCAGTGCTGCCAGTAGTTGCTTGTTGAACGACTCTTTCAGGTCCTGATGACCGGTGTAGCCCAGGGTCTGCTCGCTCATGATCTTCGCTAGCGTTTCGTCGTCCGGTTTGATTTTGTTGGTTTTCAAGGCGATAAAAATCAGTGGGACCGGATAGGAGTAATACTTTGGCCTGTCTATGACATCGCTCACCAGCGCGGGGCTGACGTTGAAGAGGTTGAACAGAATAGGCAGGTGAACATCCTGGAGCTGGCGCAGAATCACCTGGCAGGTATTTTCAATACCTTGCTCTGTCACGGGCAGTAGCGGGCAGGCAGCTTTTTCACTGACCGTCGACAAGCTGTAGATAAATTTCGGATTGGCCAGGTTGGACGGGTAGGGCGGGTTTATCTGGTCGATCTCGGCCTGTAGGGCCGGGTGTTCGACGAAGAAGAGGATTTCGTAGGCGCGGGTGTTGGCCAGGTATTCGAAATGCAGGGTTGCCACGGCGCCCGATTCTTTCTGTGCAACCACCACTTTGTTCTTGGTGACTTTTACTCCGGGGTAACCCGAGAGCTCGCTCTTCAAAAAAAGCTGGAGTGCCTTTTCAAAGTTGCTGCGCAATTCCTTGGTGTCTGCTTTCATTTCTCGATTACTCGTTCAATAGCGAAGAAGCCAGAAGGTGGCCGAATGCTGTGCGCCATTGCCACCGAACTGGGTACCTCTGGCGGTTTTGGTCGCAACTTCGAACTGGCCCTGGGTAGCGCCCGACGGTTTGATCAGGCCACCGCCCAGGCCACCGTTCGTATTGGCCGGATTGCTCATGTCGAACATTCCCGATCCCTGTTGGTTCTTGGTCAGTTTGCCGCTGCCATTTTTGACTTCGAACACGTGGTAGTTACCGGCTTTGTCCTTGGCGATGATATCTGCCCTGATGCGATAGGACTTCTGGGTGACAGGGTGTTTGACCTTCATGGTCAATTCTTCACCTACCACAGTGAAACCGTTCCTCTCGAGGTCAGCTTTGGCTTTTGTAGTGCCCCTTCTGCCGCTGTAGGCCGATTTGCAGATCCAGCCCAGCGGATCGATCCAACCGATTGGGTTGGGAGCGTACTGATAAAGGTTCAAGCCTCCGGCCAGGCCGATGGGGTCCGGCGTGGTGAAGCGCCCGATATCCGGGTCGTAGAAACGGAACGTGTTGAAGTGCAATCCAGTCTCGCGGTCCAGGTACTGGCCCTGGAACCTGAGATTCTGTTCCTCGATGTAGTAGGGCTCGCGTATTTCTTCGACAGTGTTGCCCCAGACCTGATAGCGGGCCTGCCAGACGCTATGGCCGTCAGGCTCGCAAAGCTGTTGAGGCAGGCCATTCAGGTCGTTGTGGTAGTAGCGGATCTTCTGCTGCGCGCCGAGGCCGTCGACCCGCGCCAGGGGCGCATGTCCCAGGTCTTCATAGACATAGAGGCTGGTCTGTTGATTACGCTGTTCCTGCAGCAGCCGCAGGCCATCCCAGACGAATCGCGTTTCACCCAGAAGGTTGCCCTGGCTGTCGTACTCGCTCTTGCTGATGCGGCGACCCAAGACGTCGTAGCGCATCCTGACCAGGGTTTCGCCGCTGGAGGTCTGATTGCGCACTTCGATCAACCGGTGTTCGGCGTCGTAGGCAAAACGTTGCACGCCTCGCCGACCACTGCGTTTTTCAATCATTCGCCCGAAGGCATCATAGCGGTAGCGCTTGTCCTGGTAGGTCAGCAATTTGTTGTGCACCACCAGCCCGGCGCCCGTCTTCGGGCCATCAAGCAAATTGGCGGCGGCGTCATAGGCGAAGGTTTCTTTCTGGCCCTGCAGGCCGTCCTGGCTGGCAATGATTCGCCCGGTCGCGTCGTAATGGAACAGTTGCCGATGTTGCCCGGTGGCATGTCGCTCGGCCAGGCCCACCAGATTATCGCTATCGTCGTACTCCAGGTGTCGCTCCGGGGCTGTTGGCAAGGTGTTTGCCAGCAGGCTGGAATGCTGCAGGCGTGCGCGCAGGCGGCCACAACGGTCGTATTCGCTGCGAGTGCTGATCTGACCCTGGGTACGCAGCATCTCACGGTGCAGGCGGTCACGTTGAAAGTCGCTGACTACCTGGCCATCGAGATTGATCTGGTGCAGATGGCCGCTGCCGTAATAGAGCCGGTTGAGCCAACGCTTGTCCGGTAGCTGGGTCTGAGTCAAATTGCCCAGTTCGTCGTATCGATGGATCAGGCTGCCGGCCACGGTGTGTTCTTCGAGTAATTGGCCCAGGGCGTCGTAGCTGAAACTCAGTGCCTGCTGGTTGCCGAGGTTGTCGGTAAAGCTGGCGGCGGTCAGTTGGTTCAAGGGGTCGTAGGTGTATTGGCTGCGGCCATCGTCTGTGATTTTGGCCAGCAGCCGTCCCACGGCATCGCGCTCGAACCGGTGGATGATCGGCGCGATAGGTTGCACGGGCACGGCGCTCAGCCCGGTGCCATAAGGGGCGGGGTGGGACTGGAGTTCGACGACGTTGTTCAGCAGGTCATAGCCATAGCGTTTGGCACTGCCGTCGAGGTCCTGCTGTTCGCTCAAGCGGTTGCCGGCGTCCCAGGCAAAGCGATAGCTTTCGCCGTTCTCGTTGGTGAGCGCCAGCAGCCGTCCGTACGCGTCATAGTCGAACCGGACCTGTCGGCCGTGAGCGTCGATGCGCTGGCGTATCTGCCCGCGCCGGTTGTACTGGTAGAGCGTGGTGTAGCCGGAAGGGTCGGTGTAGCCCTGTAGCTGACCGTTGCTGCTGCGTTGAAAATGCTCGGCGCGCCCATCGGCCAGTTGACTGCTCAGCAACCGTCCCTGGCAGTCGTAATGGAACCGGGTGTGCTCGCCATGGGCATCGATGATGGCTTTCACGTTGCCGCGTCGATCGTATTCGAAGCGGGTTGGATAGCCCGAGCAGTCCAGGTGTTCAAGCAGTTGCCCGGACGAGTTCCAGCGCATCTTCCGGCTTCTTCCCGCGGCATCGATGATCTCCACCACCTGGCCGTGCGCGTCATGGCGGTACTGGGTCACCTGGCCCAGCGGGTCTACTTCGGCGATACAGTTGCCCCGGGGATCGTAGCGCAGGTGCCAGCTTTCTCCGGCGGGATCGGTCAGGGTCTGTGGCAGCGACCAGTGCTCCAGCCACAAGGTCGAATGGCTGTGCCCCAGAGGATCGGTCTCGGCTATCAGGTTGCCGGTTTCGTCGTAGCTATAGGCATAGCGCCCTCCCAAGGGGTCGGTGGCGCTGAGCAGTTGGCGCTCATCGTTCCACTCGAAGGCCCATGTCTGGTTGAGGTTGTCGGTGTACTCGACGATCTGCAACTGGCTGTTCCAGCGGCGGCGGCTGAGGCGTTGCAGGCTGTCGGTGACCTGGGTGATTCCCGCCTCCAGATCATAGTCGTACTGATAGCTATCGCCTTCGTCGGTCCAGTGACGGGTCACTCGCCACTGCTGGTCGGCAAATTGTGTCCATTGATAGAAGCAGCGCAGCCCGGTGGCCAATTGATGTTCGGTCATCCGGTGGCCGGCGTCATAAGCGAAGCGACGCTGTACCTGGCCTTCGCTATCGCGCACCTGTGCCAGGTCTCCTGCCGCATCGTAGTCGTAGCTGACCAGCACTTCCCGTTGCTGGTCGGGGTACAGCCGTTCGACCTGGGCAATCCGACCGGGCCAGAGCGTGCTGTAGCTCAGTTCGAGCTGCGCCTGTTCAAAGGTGTCACGCAGCAGCCAGAGGCGTCCGGACGAGTCGTACTCCAGGTGCAGACGGTTGTCGTTGCGGTCCCCCAGCTGGCTCAGGCGCAGCCGCGAGGAGTCGCCCGGCAGCGGCTCGAACAGACGGTAGATACCGTCGCTGCTTTCGATCAGCAACTGTCCGTTCTCGTTGCGTCGCACGCTCAAGCCTTCACCGGGGCTGAAGGCTCCTGCACCCAGGGCAATGGAGCCCATGTCGATGCGGCGTCCTTGCTCATCAATGTAGAGCAGGCGCTCGCCCCCTTCGGGGTGGGGCTCGATCTGGACGCTGATCTCGTAAGGCAAGCTCCAGCCGGCCCCGAGCAGGCCGTCACGACGTTCGTCGCGGCTGTTGTAGAAGCGTTGCCATTCGATGGGCATCAGCCCGGGCAGGGTGAAATCCAGATCGTCGTCGGCTCCGAGCACCTTGGCCCCGGTGGCTGCATGCACCGGGTGGGTCGAGGCGACGACGGCCTGGGTCAAAGCATTGGTGGCCTGGCTGACGACAAACGAATTGACCCCGGCCATCAGCATGCACGGCAGGTTGCTGAGGAACTTGCCCTTGCCGCCCTTGAGCATCATCAGCACGGTCACCGCCAGGCCCACCCCCGGGGTCTTGCCGCTACGGATCTCGCGCACCACCACCGAGCCACCGCCGATGGTCACGTTCGGGGAGATAGGCCCGGCCGACACTACCTTGGCATCGCAGGTGCTGCGGTCGCCGCTGCGTACTGCCGGCTGGCCGTCGATGCTGACCTTTTCCGAGCCTTCAGCCAGATACTGCACCGGCATCGGCGGGTGCTTGGTGCAGGTCACCAGGTCCAGTTCCTTGGTCTGGGAGCCTGGCGCCGGGGAGGCCACGGTGGGCCGCCACATCTGTGAGAAAAACTCCTTGGCCATGTCGAGGAAACCGGGCCCTTCCTCGGGCGTTGCCGACGGGGTGTCGGTGGCCTCGCCTTCTTCGGCGCCGTCGCCGCTGATCTGTGTCGGCGGTGCGATGCCGGCCGCGCGGGCCGCCGGCTTGTTGTTGGTCAGGACCTTTTTCGAGCCGCTGGCGATGGTGGCCTGGATCGAGGGCGGGAACAGGGCGTTGGCGATGCCCTCGCATAAATTGCTCAGGCCCTTGTCGGCTCCGGTCTTGCTCATGACCACGCCGACGACGACGCCCACCACCAGCCCCAGCACACAGGCGCCGAGGCCGCCGGTGGCCACGGTGATGCCTGCCGCCGCGGCTACTGCCATGGTCGCCAGGGCGCCGATGGCAACGTTGGCCGCCACCTCCAGCACGCCGCCGAGAATGTCGGCCATCATCGAGGTGTGTTCCAGCCCGTCGCCCAGGCGGGCGGCCCACAGTGCGTCAGACATGGCCCTGCCTCAGCCCAGCACCAGGGTGTTCTTGATCTGCGCCCAATGGGCGGCTTCCGCGTCGCCGAGCTTCTGTGCCTTGACGTAGCTCATGGCGAGCATCTGTCGGGTGCCGGGCAGCACCAGGGCCAGCTGGAACTGGAACACCTGTTCTTTGCCCTTGTTGAACTGGCTGCGCAGCTCCAGGCCCTGGATGTCCTGGGCCGGGCCCAGCTGCACCGGTTGCGGAGCCTGGCAGCGCAGGTCCTGGACTTGCTGCTCCAGCCGCTGCAGCTGGCTGGCCAGGTTGCTCTCCAGGGTTTCGCCGTCCCCCAGCAGGCTGCGGCTGACGATCAGCGAAGTGCCTAGGGCCGGGAACTTGAGGATATTGATCGAGGCGTCCTGCAGTTCGCCGGCAGGCAGCTGGAACTGCAATTCATTGAGGCGATAGGTCATGACAAGGGCGTCCGTTCATTAGCCTTTGGGGGCGGAAAAGGGGGCTTTGGCCTTGGCGCTGATGGCGCCCTGCACACCCTGGCCCTCGGTGGTGGTGCCCGGGCCGCCGCCGTTGTTCAGGTGCAGCACGCCACCGGTATTGATCTGGGCATCGGCCGAGGCATGCACGCTGATGTTGACCCCGCACAGGTTGATCTGGCCGCTGGCGTTGAGCTCCAGGATGCTGGCCCCGCATACCAGGCGCAGGCGCTCGCCGACCTCGATCACATAGCTCTGGCCGACGCTGTCGAGCTTCTTCTCGCCGACCCGCAGCTCATCCACGTGCTGAACGATGCGCGTGCGCTTGTTGCCGATGGTCACGTACTCGTCGTGGCCGATGCTCTTGTTGCGGTTGTTGCCCACCGAATGGCTTTCGTTGACCTCGACCACGATGTCCTGGTTGCGCTCGGCGTGGATGTACAGCTGCTCCGCGCCCTTTTTGTCTTCCATGCGGATTTCATTGAAGTTGGCCGGGCTGCCGCCCTTGCTCGAACGGCTCTTCATGCCGCTCTGGGTGGCGTTGGCGGGCAGGTCGTAGGGCACGGTCTGTTCGGCGTTGTAGACCCGGCCGGTGATGATCGGGCGATCGGGATCGCCTTCCAGGAAGCTGACGATGACTTCCTGGCCGATGCGCGGGATCTGCATCGAGCCCCAGTTCTTCCCGGCCCAGGCCTGGGACACGCGAATCCAGCACGAGCTGTTTTCGTTGGACTGGTCGTGGCGGTCCCAGTGGAAGTGCACCTTGACCCGGCCGTACTGGTCGGTCCAGATCTCTTCCCCGGCCGGGCCCACCACTCGCGCGGTCTGCGGGCCCTGGACCATGGGCTTGTGGGTGGTGGCCAGGGGGCGGAAGCTCTGCTGGGCGTCGATGCAGGTCAGGTGGCTCTCGAACTGCGCCGAGCCGCCGCCAGCGCCGCTCTCCAGGCTTTCCTGGACCAGGTAGTAGCGGATGCTGACGATCAGGTATTCGCGGTTCTGGTCCTGGCGGCTGAAGCCGGTGAGGCTGAACAGGTTGCCCACCCCCAACCCCCGGGCGTTGCCGCTGAGCTCGATGCGCTCATGCAGGCTTTGCAGGGCCTCGATACGGGTCTGGGCATAGTGCTCGCCGTCGCTGCTCTGCACGTAGGTGCCGGGGTAGTCGTAGAGCGGGTAGTCGCCGGCGCTGTGGGGCCGCGGCATGGCCGAGCGCACGTCGATCCGGGCGCTGGGGCGCTGGAAATCATAGTCGTTGAGCTCCAGCGAGCCGGGCTGCACCTCCTGGGCCAGGTGCCAGTCGAACATGTGGTCGCGCTCGCGCTGCTGCTCGTCTCGCGGGTAGTAGGGCACCGAGGCGTAGCCGGGCACGCTGCTGTGAGCGCCATAGGCGTCGGCCAGCACCACCACGTGGCGGTCCTTCTCGTGGCGGAAGAAGTAGTAGATACCTTCCTGTTCCATCAGCCGGCTGACGAAATCGAAGCTGGTCTCGCGGTACTGCACGCAGTACTCCCACTCCCGGTAGGGGCGGCTCAGGGCGTCTTCGAAATCGGAAAAGCCCAGGTCGCGGAACACCTGCTTGATGATCTGCGGGATGCTCAGGTTCTGGAAAATCCGGCAGTCGGAGGTGCGACTCAGCAGCCACAGCCAGGGGCGCAGCGTCACCTCGTAGCTGGCGAACTGGCCGGTGTCGATGTTCTGGCTGCAGCGCGCGACGATGCCGTGGAAGTACCGCTGGCCGCCGCCGTCCAGCTGTACGCTGAGGCCCATGGGCTTGCCCAGCAACTGGTTGAGGTCGATGTTGGCGTCACTGGAGGCCAGTTGCAGCTGGTAGTCGAACAGCCGCCCCAGCTCCTCGCCGCCGCCCAGGCTCTTGAGCAGCAGGACGTCCGGGCCCAGGGGGCAGTTGACCTGTGCCAGTCGTGTGGATTGCTGAAATAACATCGTCAGTCTCGTTGAATGCGTGGTGTGCCAGGTCAGCCCCCTGCAGGAGCGAGCGTGCTCGCGAAGGCGCCAGGTCCATCACCGTGGCGGTCGCTTCGCTGGCAAGCCGGCTCCTGCGCAGGGCGTGGGGTCAGGCCGGCTCGCTGAAGTCGTAGTGCAGTTCGTTGTCGCGCTGGCTGATGCGCACCCCGGCCAGGGCGCGGCCTTCGAGCATGCGGTTGAGGAACTCGCGGCTCATGTCCGGCAGCAGGCTGTTGGTCAGGATGGCGTCGATCATCCGCCCGCCGCTTTCGGTCTCGGTGCAGCGCGAGACGATCAGGTCGATGACCTCGTCGTCGAAATCGAAATCCACCTTGTGGGTGCTTTCCACGCGCTTCTTGATCCGCCCCAGTTGCAGGCGGGTGATGGCCTTGAGCATCTCGTCGCTCAGCGGGTAGTAGGGAATGGTCACCAGGCGCCCCAGCAGTGCCGGCGGGAAGATCTCCAGCAGTGGCTGGCGCAGGGCCTTGGCGATTTCCTCCGGCTCGGGCACCGCCTGCGGGTTCTTGCAGACGTTGGCGATCAGCTCGGTGCCGGCGTTGGTGGTGAGCAGGATCAGGGTGTTCTTGAAGTCGATCATGCGGCCTTCGCCGTCTTCCATGACGCCCTTGTCGAATACCTGGAAGAAGATCTCGTGCACGTCCGGGTGGGCCTTTTCCACTTCGTCCAGCAGCACCACGCTGTAGGGCTTGCGCCGTACCGCTTCGGTGAGCACGCCACCTTCGCCGTAGCCGACATAGCCCGGCGGGGCGCCCTTGAGGGTGGACACGGTGTGGGCTTCCTGGAACTCGCTCATGTTGATGGTGATGACGTTCTGCTCACCGCCATACATGGCTTCGGCCAGGGCCAGGGCGGTTTCGGTCTTGCCCACCCCGGAAGTGCCGGCCAGCATGAACACGCCAATCGGCTTGTTCGGGTTGTCGAGGCCTGCGCGGGAGGTCTGGATGCGCTTGGCGATCATCTGCAGGGCGTGGTCCTGGCCGATGATGCGTTTCTTCAGGTGCTGGTCCAGGTTGAGCACGGTTTCCAGCTCGTTGCGGGCCATGCGCCCCACTGGAATGCCGGTCCAGTCGGCGACCACCGAGGCCACGGCCTGGTAGTCCACGGTCGGCAGGATCAGCGGGGTCTCGCCTTGCAGGGTGCTGAGGCGCTGTTGCAGGTCCACCAGTTTTTCCCGCAGGCCGTGGCTGTCGTCGCCGACGTCGCTGTCCACCAGGCCGACGTTTTCCCGCAATTGGGCGCGGGTTGCCAGCAGTTCGTCCACCAGGGTCTTCTCTTGTGCCCAGCGACTTTCCAGCTCGGCCAGGCGCTCGCGCTCGGCAGTCAGGAGGTTCTCGCTGTTGACCTGGCGGTTGCCAATGGCAACGCCGATCGCCTGTTCCCGGGCGATGATCTGCAGCTCGGTTTCCAGGGCCTCGATGCGCCGGCGGCTATCGTCCACCTCGGCCGGCACGGCGTGCAGGCTGATGGCGACGCGGGCGCAAGCGGTATCCAGCAGGCTGACGGATTTATCCGGCAACTGGCGCGCGGGAATGTAGCGATGGGACAGTTTGACCGAGGCCTCCAGGGCTTCGTCGAGGATCTGCACCTGATGGTGCTGTTCCATGGTCGAGGCCACGCCGCGCATCATCAGCAGCGCCTTGTCTTCCGAAGGTTCGGCTACTTGCACCACCTGGAAGCGCCGGGTCAGGGCCGGGTCTTTCTCGATGTGCTTCTTGTACTCGGCCCAGGTGGTGGCGGCCACGGTGCGCAGGGTGCCACGGGCCAGAGCCGGCTTGAGCAGGTTGGCCGCGTCGCCGGTGCCGGCGGCGCCACCGGCGCCCACCAGGGTGTGGGCTTCGTCGATGAACAGGATGATCGGCTTGGGCGAGGCCTGGACGTCCTCGATGACCTGGCGCAGGCGCTGTTCGAACTCGCCCTTCATGCTGGCGCCGGCCTGCAGCAGGCCGACGTCGAGGCTGCGCAGTTCAACGTCCTTGAGCGCCGGCGGCACGTCGCCGGCGACGATGCGCAGGGCGAAACCTTCCACCACCGCGGTCTTGCCCACCCCGGCTTCACCGGTGAGGATCGGGTTGTTCTGCCGGCGGCGCATGAGGATGTCCACCAGTTGGCGGATCTCTTCGTCACGGCCGACAATGGGGTCGAGCTTGCCGCTGCGGGCCTGTTCGGTGAGGTCGACGGTGAAGCGCTTGAGGGCTTCCTGCTTGCCCAGGGCGCTGGGGGCCATGGCGCCGCTGGCTTCGCCGGGCACCGCACCGGCACTGAAGCCGTCGCTGGCGCTCAGGGCGTTTTCCGGCGAGTCGCCGATGTATTCGTCAAAGCGCTCGCACAGGGTCTCGACCTTGATCTTGTCGAACTCGCGGGACAGCCCCAGCAACGCATGGCGCAGGCTCGGGGTCTTGAGGATGCCGATCACCAGGTAGCCGGTGCGCACCTGGCTTTCGCCGAACATCAGGCTGCCGTAGACCCAACCGCGCTCCACCGCCTCCTCGACGTGGGACGACAGGTCGGTGATCGAGGTCGAGCCCCGGGGCAGGCGGTCCAGGGCCTCGGTCAGGTCCTTGGCCAGGCGCGCCGGCTCCAGGTTGAACTGGCGGATGATGCGGTGCAGGTCCGAGTCCGTAAGTTGCAGCAACTGGTGAAACCAGTGGGCCAGTTCCACATAGGGGTTGCCCCGCAATTTGCAGAAGACCGTGGCGGCTTCGATGGCTTTGTAGGCAACGCTGTTGAGTTTGCCGAACAGCGCCGCGCGACTGATTTCACCCATGCTCTGTGCTCCTTGGTGTACGTGAGGTAGTGGCCAGGTCGGCGTAGTGCCGGGCCAGTATTAGATCCTTGGCATCGCTGCCGGGTTGGCCGAGCCAGGTGTTGAAACCCAGGCGCTGGCGGCCGTTGAGTTGCAGCTTGGGCACTTCGTCCTTGAGCAGGACCAGGTTCAGGTCCCAGTCCAGCTCGAAGCCCAGGTATTCGGCGGCCCAGGCCACCAGTTCCTGGAATTGCTGGCCGTCGGGCAGCATCCCCAGGTAGTCGTCCAGTTTCATCGGGCCGAGGCGGATGCGGAACTTGTGCTGGCGGTCCCAGACGTGGCTGCCCAGGCAGAAATCCACCCCCAGCTGATGGGATTGCACCCCGACCCGGCTGCGTTCGGGCAACTCCAGCCACTGGCCGACATATTCCTCGATCTGCACCGGCAGGCCGAAATACTCGCTGATGATCGCCCGCAAGCCGTCCGGGTAGCGGGTCTGGGCCGCCAGGTGGCCGCTGTAATGCAGCTTGGCGGTGTCGGCTATCAGACCCTGCTTGAGCAGGCTGGGCATGCCCCGGCCCGACAGCGCCGCCAGCCGCGCCGACCAGTAGTCGTCGTCCGGGCGATCGTGGCTCACCGTCGGTCGGGCTTCGGCCCAGGCCCGATAGAACAGGCTCAGCAGGCGGTGGTGGAACACATCGAGAAAGCGCTTGCTGGTGCTGTCGGCGTTGTTGCGCTGGCGCTCGCGCACGTATTCGGTGATGTGCAGCGGCAACGGCCCGTTGGGCCCGCCGAGGCCGAAGAAGAACTGCTCCAGGCGGGTCGCGGCGCCGTCGCTGCCGGGGGTGACCGAGGCCAGGGTGGCCGGGGCGAAGCTGCAGTCGGCCTGCTGTCCCAGGCGCAGCGGATCGTCCGCCAGGCGCACGGAGTGACCGAAGCGCGGCAGTTGCGGCGACAGGCATTCGATACGCCGCAGGGCCTGGAAGAAGTCGTACTCCCAAGGCTCGGCGTGCATCGCCGTCAGCGTATTCAAAGAGTCGGACGACGTCCGGGCTTGGCTTTCCATCGCATGATCTCGCCGCGTTCGGTGGTACGGATCACCGTCTCGGTAAAACTGTTGATCGACACATAACGTGCCAGGAAGCGCTCGAATACCGCGCCGAGCAGAAACACCCCGGTGCCGCGGAACGCGTTTTCATCGAACTCCAGGGTGATCTCCAGGCCCCGGCCGAAGACGATCGGCCCGGGCATCGGCAGGCGCCGGGTCACCGCCTTGCTGCTGACTTCCCGCAGGCCCTCGATCTGCAACTGCAGGGCCGCGTCGTTGCTGTCGCCGTACAGCCGCAGCAGTTCGCGCAGGGCCGCCGCGCCCTGGCCCTGTTCGCTCAGGGACAGGTAGTTCAGCGACAGCTGGCTGATCAGACGCCAGGCCTTGCCGTCGTGGGCATGGCTGGGGCGCGGCCGGCTCGGGCCCGCCACGCAGCGGATGGCCTGTACCGGGGCGCTGTCGGCCAGGGTGAAGTCGGTCTTGCCGTTGCCGGTGTTCATGAACAGTGGCAGGTCGCGGTTGGTGCACAGCGCGCTGACCCCGAGCTGGCGCAGGTCGTGGCGATAGGGCGCCTGCTGGCTGTCCACCAGGCTGACGAAGGATTCGCTGCCGATGTAGGTGGAGCGCGGGCCGTTGCGACGCTGGTCGCTGGACAGCACCCGCGGCTCGCGCCGGACGATGTAGTAGGACTGGTCGCGGCCGTAGCGGGATGGATCGCGCACGGCGTAGAACGGCAGGAACGGCTGTTCCGGGCCGGTGCCGTGGCCGCTGATGGCGGTCAGCGAGTGGACCTCGAAATCCATCGGTCGGGTGCGGTCGGCGATCACATGGTGCTCGTTGACCCGGTCGGACAGGTGGATACGGTCCAGGCGCTTGGGAAACAGGTTGATCGCCGGGGTGCAGAAGGGCACGAACTGAGCGGTGCCGACGCTGCCTTCCAGGCTCTGGTCGAAGCGCTCGAAGAGCACGATCAGCTCCAGCTCCTGGCCGGCGCAGCGCTGGACCGCGCGCCCCAGCTGGGCGAATTCGACGAACAGGAAGCGGTTGGGCAGGGCGAAGTATTCCTGCAGCAGGCGGTAGCCCTGGAAGGCCTGGGGCACCACCGGCAGCGCCGCGTCGCGGTCGTCGAAACCGCGCGAGCGCAGGGCGTCCGGGGGCAGGCGCTCGACCCAGTCTCCGCCCGGGGCCCGGGCGAACACCGCGCAGACGTTGCCCAGCAGTTGTTCGTAGAGGCGGAACGGCTGTTCGTCATTGCCGTTCAGGTACAGCGGCAACTCGTCCAGGGCCAGGCTGTTGAACGGCAGTTCGGCGCCGGTGCGCAGGGTCAGGCGCAGCCCGGCCTTGGCCCTGGGCTCGCTGGCGGCCAGGCGCCCGAGCACTGCCGACGGGTTGCCGAAGTATTCGGCCTGGGCCACTTGCAGTGGCCACAGGGTCACCGAGTGCGCGGTGCGGTATTCGCAGCAGGTCTGGGTATCGCGGCCCAGGGCGGCGCGCAGGCTGGTGTCGCGCTCCAGGGTGAAGCCGCTGCTCAGGGAACCTTCGTCGGGATCGGCCTGCAACTGCACCACGGTCATCGACGGGGTCGGTGCCAGGTAGTGCGGGTAGGCGATCTCCAGCAGGTTGTGGGTGAAGGTCGGGTACTCGGCGTCGAGCTTGAGCTGCACCCGGGCAGTCAGGTAGGCGAAGCCCTCCAGCAGGCGCTCGACATAGGGGTCGGCGCAGTCCATGCCCGACAGGGTCAGGCGGCTGGCGATCTTCGGGAATTCCTTGGCGAACTCCGCGGCGCTTTCGCGCACGTGGTGCAGTTCCTGGTTGTACAGCTCCAGCAGGCGCGGGTTCATGAGCGCCTCCGGGAGTCGGCGTGCACTACTCGTACGTGGCCCGATTCCAGGTCCATGTCGGTTTGCAGCAGCAGGCGCAGGGGCATCGGCTGGGCCCAGAGGTCGCCTTCGATCTCGAAGCTCAGGGCGTTGTGGTTCATTTCCCCGGGCGCGGTGCGTGCGCGTACCCGCAGGGTGCTGCGCAGGATGCGCGGCTCAAAGGTGGCGATGGCCTGGTGGATCAGCGCCTCCAGGGCCGGGATATCGATGCTCGAAGCGCTGTACCCGGCCAGGGCCGGCAGGCCGTAGTTGACCACCGAAGTACCGGCGGGGGTGTGCAGGGTGGCGTCGGCTTCCAGCAGGGAAGTGGTGTTGAGCAGCCATGCCAGGTCGCGCAGTACCGAGGCCTTGAGCTGGCTCAGGGACAGCACGCGTTTGTCCGGGCTTTCTTTCAGGTTGCCGGGTTCATCGTCGGTCAGACGATCCAGCAGGGAGGGTTGCAAGCGATCGCGGGCGGCGATGTCGGTTACCAAGGGGTTCGCTCCAGGATCGGATTGCGCAGGCATGACGTCACGAAAAGGGGCATAACCAAAGACTCACGAGGACGCGGTCCTGGCCAACCGTCCTCGCGTTGCGCCAGGCGCAACGCGAGGGCCGGGCCGGTCGCCGCCACAGGGCAGCGACCGAAGCGGATCAGCGCTTGGTGTTGGAGCGGATGTTCCAGCCGTACTTGATCGGGCCGCCGTCCTTGGTGCCGTCGGCTTTCTGCGGCTGGTACTCGACCATCACCTGAGCGAAGTTCAGGGTGATGTTTTCGGTCAGGCGGTCATCGCTGCCCGAACCGCCGGTGCTCAGCGAAGTGATCAGCACTTCTTCCAGGTCGATGATCATGTACTCGACCTGGCTTTCGCCGCCGGCCTTGCGCACGGTCAGGCGCACCTTGTCGATGTGCTTGCCGCTGGAGCAATGCATCATCAGGTTCGGCGATGCCTTGTCCACGTACTTGGTCAGCGACAGGTCCTGGATGTTCACCTTGCCCGCGCCGCCGCCACCGCCAACGTGCATGTTGCCGGACTGGGACATGCCCCAGCTCCAGTTCAACACGTCGATTTCGTCCTTGTGGGCTTTGTCCATGGACTCGCCCTTGATGTCACCGATCTTGATGAAAATATCAACAGCCATGTTTTCTCCCTGTGTGGCACTTGCCACGATGTTGATTCAGCTTCTGTCGCCGCTGCGCGAGGCCCTGGGGACCTCGCGCGGCCTGTGGCTGCGGCCGCAGGTTTGAGTCGGTTATGGGTTAGGCGCCCTTGGCGGACGGCAGTTTGGATACCAGGCGCAACGACACGGTCAGCCCTTCGAGCTGGTAGTGCGGGCGCAGGAAGAACTTCGAGTTGTAGTAGCCGGGGTTGCCTTCGACTTCCTCGACCACCACCTCTGCCGCGGCCAGTGGGTGCTGGGCCTTGGTGGTTTCGGTGGAGTGCGCCGGGTCACCGTCGACGTAGTTGAGGATCCAGTCCTGCAGCCAGCGCTGCATCTCGTCCTTCTCTTTGAAGGAGCCGATCTTGTCGCGCACGATGCACTTCAAGTAGTGAGCGAAGCGGCAAGTGGCGAACAGGTACGGCAGGCGCGCGGCCAGGTTGGCGTTGGCGGTGGCGTCCGGGTCGTCGTATTCGGCCGGCTTCTGCAGCGACTGGGCGCCGATGAAGGCGGCGAAGTCGGTGTTCTTCTTGTGCAGCAGTGGCATGAAGCCGTTCTTCGCCAGTTCCGCTTCACGACGGTCGGAGATGGCGATCTCGGTCGGGCACTTCATGTCCACGCCACCGTCGTCGGTGGGGAAAGTGTGGGCCGGGAGGTTTTCCACCTCGCCACCGGACTCCACGCCGCGAATCCGCGAGCACCAGCCGAAATGCTTGAACGAACGGTTGATGTTCACGGCCATGGCGTAGGCGGCGTTGGCCCAGGTGTACTTGGAGCTGTCGGCGCCGTCGGTGTTTTCCTCGAAGGCGAAGGCTTCCACCGGGTCGGTCTTGGCACCGTATGGCAGGCGCGCCAGGAAGCGCGGCATGGTCAGGCCGATGTAGCGCGAGTCTTCCGATTCACGCAGCGAGCGCCAGCCGGCGTATTCCGGGGTGGTGAAGATCTTGGTCAGGTCGCGCGGGTTCGACAGTTCCTGCCACGAGCCCATGCCCATCACGGTCGGCGAAGCCGCGGCGATGAACGGCGAGTGCATGGCGGCGCAAACCTTGGACAGCTCGCCCAGCAGCTCGACATCCGGTGGCGACTGGTCGAAGTAGTAGTCGCCCACCAGGCAGCCGTAAGGCTCGCCGCCGAACTGGCCGTATTCCTCTTCGTACATCTTCTTGAAGAGCGGGCTCTGGTCCCAGGCCGTGCCCTTGAATTTCTTCAGGGTCTTGTGCAGCTCCGGCTTGGAGATGTTGAGCACGCGGATCTTGAGCTGCTCGTCGGTCTCGGTGTTGTTCACCAGGTAGTGCAGGCCGCGCCAGGCGCTTTCCAGCTTCTGGAATTCCGGGTGATGGATCACCTGGTTGACCTGGGCGGTGAGCTTGGCGTCGATGGCGGCGATGATCGACTCGATCGACTTGATGGCGTCGTTGGACACCAGGTCGGTCTGCGCCAGGGCCTGTTCGGCCAGGGTCCGCACCGCGGTTTCCACGGCTTCGCGAGCACGCTCGGTCTTGGGCTTGAATTCCTGCAGCAGCAGCGATGCGAATTCGCTGGCCTGCTCGGTGGCGCCGGGTTGCGCCTGATTGTCACGCATCAATTCGGTCATGATCGTTGGTCCTGATTTACGCGTTCGGCTCGGAGTCAGCAGGCTTTGGCGCACTGGCCAGGGCCTGGAGCAACGCCGGATCCTTGATGGCTTTCATGATGATTTCTTCGGCGCCGGTCTTGCCGTCCATGTAGGTCAGCAGGTTGGCCAGCTGGGTGCGGGCTTCCAGCAACTGGTTCAACGAATCGACCTTGCGCGCCACGGCCGCCGGGCTGAAGTCGTCCATGCTCTCGAAGGTGATGTCCAGGCTCAGGTTGCCTTCGCCGGTCAGTTCGTTGGGCACGTGGAAGGCCACCCGAGGCTGCATGGCCTTGAGGCGCGAGTCGAAGTTATCGACGTCGATTTCCAGGAACTTGCGATCGGCCACGGCCGCCAGGGGCTCCACGGGCTTGCCGGCGAGGTCGGCCATCACGCCCATGACGAAGGGCAGCTGGACCTTTTTCTCGGCGCCGTAGAGTTCGACGTCGTACTCGATCTGCACCCGGGGCGCGCGGTTGCGCGCGATGAACTTTTGAGAACTTTGCTTCGCCACGTTGTGCTCCTGGTCGCTGCTGCGACGGTGTTGGCGTCGGTCGGTGGTTGCCGCTGACGATACTGCTCGGTTGTTCCGGGGTTAGTCGGATTCAGGGCCGCGCAGGTTTTCAAATTGGGACATGCCGTCGGGAATCAGATTGCGCACGATGGCCGCGAAGTCGGCGTTGACCAGGTTCTTGGCCCGGTTGAGCAGCACCGGCAACGGGCTCGAAGGCTCGTGGCGGCTGTAGTAGGCCAGCAGCCGGTCAAGGCTGCGCAGCACGTCTTCGCGGCTGCTGATCTCGCCGGAAATCCGTACCGGGGCTGGCGCTGCGGGCGCACCGGGCTCTTCGGTGGACGGCCCATCGGCGTGTTCCTCGACCGCGTTCTGCGCGCCTTGCGGGGCGTGCTGGCCCAGCACCTGCAGCGCCAGGCGCAGGGGTTGCTTGAGGGCCGTGAGGTCTACACCGCTGGCCGAGCCTACTTGTTCGCTGACCTGTTTCTCGATGCTTTCGGCCGCCGAGCGGGCTGCGTTCAAGGCGCTGCGAATCGCATCCAGGTGCTCGGGGTCGCTGTCTTGCAGGGCGCCGGCCAGGTGGTCGGAGCCCAGGCTCTCGCCGGAAAAGTGCTGCAGGCCGGCGGCGTTCAGCGCGGCTCGCAGGCTCACCGGGCCGAAGGTCCGGGAACGGGTCAGGATGGCTTCGCGGAGCAGGCCGATGGTGGTGTCGGACGCCAGGCCGGCCAGGGCGTTGATACGCACCGTGGGGTCGTTGTCGTCGTCGGCGTCCAGGCGCGGATGCAGGTCCGCCCAGTAATCCCGGAGCAGGCCGTCGATCAGTTCGAGGCTGGTGGCCAGGCCCGGCAGGCCTTCGAGGGCCAGGGTGCTCTGCAGGAGGAAGTGGGTGATGCGCAGGTCTTTGCTGCGCGCCAGCAGGTCCAGGCTCTGTTGCTGGATGCTGCGCCAGTCCGGCGGCTCGGCCGGCAGGATCGAGTCGCCCATGCTGCGCTCGGGCTGGCCCTGTGCGGCCCGCTCCAAGTGCAAGAAATCCGCGTCATATTCCAGGTCTTCGCCACAAGGCGAAGTTGCTGAAACCGCGGCGAGCAACATCGGTACATCCACCTGGTTTGATCTCCCTATCAGCCTGCAGGACAGTCAGGCAATTAATGCACTAGTTTGTTTGTGAACTCGCGCACATTTCTTGGTTTATATGGACTCGTTGATACTAGTGAGCCATCATCCGTGTTCAAGAAGTTGTGCATTTTTGGTGTAGTAGTTGTGCCTTGTCAAGGTAAGCTATTCGCCCCGCATGACAGTGTTATGTCGCCTTATAGCTCCTTGACCGGCGAGTCAGATCGGGGCGGTACGAAAAGCTTTTGTCATGCGTGTAGTTTAAGTTAAGCGATCATGCTGTGAACGGCGCTGTTTAAAGGATTTTTTGCGGACTTTTCATTTTTTCACGGAACTTTTTTCCCTTCGCCGGTTCGCACGCGGAAGTACAGCAAGGAGGCGCGATGTCGCTGTGTTTGACTATCACTAGTTATCACAAGATTACCCCTGGTCAATGCCCTGAAAAACTAATGGACCAGGGAATGATGGCAATTGGCCGCAGTTCCGATAATGACTGGGTACTTCCTGATCCCGAACGCTTAGTTTCCGCGCGGCACTGTGTCATCCAATACAAGGATGGCCGTTATTATTTGACCGATAACAGTACTAATGGTGTGGAGTTAGTCCGTGCCGGTATTCGTATGCGCCGGGGTAGCAGCGAGCCTCTGGAAGATGGCGAGGTTATTCGCATTGGCGATTATGAAATCAGTGCGCGCATCGATTTCAGTCTGAACCGCCCGGGGGCTGAACCCTTTTCCGGGGACAGCTCCAATAGTTTCGAGGCGCTGATGGGGCGTCAGGCGGCTTCGCCGACCCCCATCGAACCGATTTCCATGGCCCCGGTGGCGCACTTCCAGGGTGCCTCGGCCCAGGACACCTTTCCCGATCTGTTCGACTTTCTCGCCCCCAGCGCGACCCCGCCGGCCACCCAGCCGGACCACGTGCCGGCCGAGCAGCACGATTTTCGCCCGCCGACCCCCACCGCGGTGCCCCAGCCCGTGGCACCGCCTGAGCCATCGGCGCCCCAGGGCGGGGCGGTGATTCCGGAGGACTGGGACCTGTTCGGCTCGACGCCCGCAAGCCCTGCGCCAGTGCCCAGTACGCCGCCCGTGGTTGCCCCGCCGGTGGTTGCTGCCGCGCCGATTGCCCACCAGGCCTCGTTCGCGGCAGAACCCGCGCAGCCGCAGCCGCAGCCGCAGCCGCAGCCGCAGCCGATCGCCCAGGCGCCCGTGGCACCGGTGGTTTCCGAAGTGGAGCTGGCTCCTGTTGTCACGCCCGCGCCGGCCCCGGTCGCCCCCCAGGGGGATCTGCTCCAGGCCTTCCTGCGCGGGGCCGGGCTCGATCAACTGCGTATCGAGCCGCAGCAGGCCCAGGCCCAGATGGAAAGCCTGGGTCGCAGCTACCGGTTGATGGTCGAGGGCCTGATCGATGTGTTGCGTGCCCGCAGCAGCCTCAAGGGCGAGTTCCGCATGCAGCAGACGATGATCCGCCCGGTGGAAAACAACCCGCTGAAGTTCGCCCCCAATGTGGACGAGGCGATGCTCCTGCTGCTGCGTCACAGCAACCAGGCATTCATGGCTCCGGATCAGGCCGTGCAGGACAGTTTCGATGACCTGCGGGCGCACCAGCTGGCGGTCATGGCCGGTGTGGAAGCGGCCATCAAGCACCTGCTGGGGCGCTTCGAGCCCACTGAACTGGAAGCTCGCATGGCTCGCCCCGGCGGCCTGGGCAACCTGTTCAGCGGCTCGCGCCAGGCGCAGAACTGGCAGCAGTTCACTGCACTCTACAAACAGATTTCCCAAGAGGCCCAGGACGATTTCCAGGACCTCTTCGGTCGTGAGTTCAGCCGCGCCTATGAAGAACACACCCACCGGCTGCGCCGTTCCTGAGCGCGCCTGGAACACCCGAAAAACACGGATACACGGACAGCTGATACGTCATTGAGGACGCAGGATGATTCAACGATTGCTGACATTGGTTGCCATGCTGGTACTGGCGGCCTGTGCCAAGGACACACCACCTCCCGGCGAACCGGCCAAGGAAGCGCCCGGCGCCACGACTGTGGAGCTGCATTTCCAGGCGGTCAGCGGGCTCAACCCCGGGCCTGATGGCCAGAGCACGCCGGTGCGGGTACGGATCTTCGAGCTGAAGAATCCGGCCACCTTCATGCGCGCCGACTACTTCGCCCTGGCGGAGCGGGCGCCGGCTACCCTCGGCCCGGACCTGATCGACCAGGATGAAGTGCTGGTCAAGCCCGGCGACCAGTTCACCCTCAAGCGCACCCTGGACCCGGCCACCCGTCAGGTCGGCCTGCTGGTGGGCTATCGCGAAGTGGACCAGGCCCTGTGGCGGGTCGGGGTCAACACCGCGCAGCGCCTGAGCAACCAATATCAGATCGTCCTCGACGTCCGCGCGGTCAGCGCCGAGCTCGTGGCATCCCCATCCAGCCCTGCCCAATAGGCAATCGGAGCAACCATGTCCTGGAACAATCGCGTGGTCTGGTCGGAAGGCATGTTCATTGGAACCCAGCACTTCCAGCAGCATGACCGTTACCTGGAAAACCTCATCGACGCCCGCAGCCGCCCGCTGTCGACGGGAGCCTGGGGGTTCTCCGAGCTGCGTATCGATCAGGGCCTGCTGGCCCAGGGCAAGCTGGCCATCGTCAGCGCCCGTGGCCTGCTGCCCGACGGCACGCCGTTCAACATTCCCCATGACGACCTGGCGCCCAGCCCGCTATGCATCGACGACAACCTGCGTGACGGCCTGGTGTACCTGGCGCTGCCCCTCAAGCGCGCCGGCGCCCGGGACACCGTGGACGAAGGCGAAGAGCTGGGCGGTGCCCGCTACCTGAGCCAGGTGCGCGAGGTGCGTGACGACAACGCACCGTTCGAGAACCGCGCGCCGGTGGCCGTGGGCTCTCGTGCCCTGCGTCTGCTCACCGCCCAGGACGGCCTCAGCGACTACGCCGCCATTGGCGTGGTGCGGGTCAAGGAGAAACGCGCCGACCGTGCTCTGGTGCTGGACGACAGCTACATTCCGCCAGTGCTGGACGTGGCCGCGTCCAAGCCGTTGAGCGCCTTTCGCAGCGAGCTGCTGGGCCTGCTGCACCAGCGCGGCGAGGCGCTGGCCGGGCGCGTGGTGGCATCGGGCGCTGGGGGCGCTTCGGAAATCGCCGACTTCATGCTCCTGCAACTGGTGAACCGCGCCCAGCCCCTGGTCAACCACCTGAGCCAGATCAGCCCGCTGCACCCCGAGCGCCTGTTCAGCGAGCTGGTGAGCCTGGCCGGCGAGTTCTCGACCTTCACCCACAGCGCCCGGCGCCCTGAGCAATACCCGCAGTACCAGCACGATGAGCTGGCCATGAGTTTCGCCCCGGTGATGCAGGCCCTGCGTGAAGCGCTGTCGATGCTGATCGACAGCAAGGCAACGCCGATCCCCATCGTCGAGAAAGCCTACGGCGTACACGTGGCGATGCTGGCCGACCGCACCCTGCTGGAGAACGCCAGCTTCATCCTGGTGGTGCGTGCCGACGTGCCGGGCGAAACCCTGCGCGGGCGCTTCGCCCAGCAGAGCAAGGTGGGTTCGGTGGAGCACATCCGCGACCTGGTCAACCTGCAGCTGCCGGGCATCGGCCTGCTGCCGCTGCCGGTGGCGCCGCGGCAACTGCCGTACCACGCAGGCTCGACCTACTACGAGCTGGACCGTGGCAGCGAGCACTGGAAACAACTGGTTCACTCCGGCGGCTTCGCGTTCCACGTCGCGGGAGAATTCCCGGGCTTGAACCTGGCCTTCTGGGCCATTCGAGGATAAGTCGCGATGCATCCTTTCGACGATTCGCCAGGGCAGCCGTCCCCGCCCAACGACCGTACCCAATTCATGCCGC
Organism: Pseudomonas sp. BIGb0176; assembly: GCF_024810175.1. Lineage (NCBI taxonomy): Bacteria > Pseudomonadati > Pseudomonadota > Gammaproteobacteria > Pseudomonadales > Pseudomonadaceae > Pseudomonas > Pseudomonas sp. BIGb0176. The sequence continues at coordinate 520,303 of NZ_JANUEC010000004.1, read as the reverse complement.
GCCCCGGTGGCCGTGCTCCCGAGCCCGGGCGCCCGGCTGCTGCGCCCGCGCCGTCGCTGGCCATGCCGGCGGCGCCGCTGCCGGCCGGCCAGGCCCGTGGCCTGAACCCCCTGGAAAGCGCCGCGGGCCCACTGCTGGCCTTGCTCACAAGGCTGCGCAGCACCCTGGCGCACCCGGCGCCGGCCAGCCTGCGGGCGCAACTGCTGGCCTACCTGCGCCAGTTCGAGGAGCGCGCGGAAGCGGCCGGCGTGCCGCGCAACGACGTGCTGCTGGCGCGCTATGCGCTCTGTACTGCCCTGGATGAAGCCGTGCTGAGCACGCCCTGGGGCAGCACCAGCGACTGGGGCAAGCAGAGCCTGCTGATCACCGTGCACAACGAGGCCTGGGGCGGCGAGAAGGTCTTCCAGCTGCTGGAGCACTGCCTGCAAAGCCCGCGCGAGCGCCTGTACCTGCTGGAGCTGTTGTACCTGTGCATGTGCCTGGGTTTCGAAGGCCGCTACCGGGTGATGATCGATGGTCGCAGCCAGCTCGAGGCCCTGCGCGAGCGCACCGCGGCCACCATCCGCAGCGCCCGTGGCGAGCACGAGCGCGAGCTGTCGCCACACTGGCGCGGGGTCACCGTGGCCCGTGACCGGCTGGCCCAGTTCATGCCGCCCTGGGTCGGCATCGCCATCGGCGTGGCCTTGCTCCTGGCGCTGCTGTTCGGCCTGCGCCTGAAACTGGCGGCGGACGCCGAGCCGGTGTTCAAGAACATCCATGCCCTGGGCGAGATCCCGGTGCAGACCCTGGACCGCCCGGTGATCCAGCCGAAGATTGTCGAGCGTCCGCGCCTGGCGGGCTTCCTCGCCGAGGACATCAAGGCCGGGCGGGTGGCGGTGGAAGATGCCGTCGACCGTTCGGTGGTGACCATCCGTGGCGACGAGCTGTTCGCCTCGGCCAGCGCCAGCATCCTCGACGACTACCAGCCGCTGATGCTGCGCATCGCCGACGCCGTGCGCAAGGTCAAGGGCCAGGTGCGGATCACCGGCCACAGCGACAACCGACCGATCGCCACCTTGCGCTTCCCGTCCAACTGGAAGCTGTCCCAGGCGCGCGCCGAATCGGTGTTGCAGATCCTCGCGGCGAAGACTGGCCAGCCGGAGCGCTTCAGCGCCGAAGGCCGCAGCGACACCGAGCCACTGGCAACCAATGCCACCGCCGAAGGGCGGGCACGTAATCGTCGGGTAGAAATCAGCGTATTGGCGGAGGGGGTCGAGTGAAGGCGTTTTTCAGTTTTGTGATTCGCTGGGTGATCCCGCTGCTGGGGCTGATCGCCCTGAGCCTGATCATCTGGTTCATTGGCCCGTTGCTGGAGTTCCTGGTACCGGAAGGCCGGCGTTGGGCGCTGATCATTTTCATCTTCGCGCTATGGATCGGCTACCGGGTGTTTTGCATCATCCAGGCCCGTCGGAATGCGGCCAAGGTCTTGCAGAGCCTGGCCGCCGACACCCCGCCGGACCCGGACAGCGTGGCCACTGCCGAGGAACTGGCCGCCCTGCGCCAGCGCATGGACGAAGCCCTGGCGCTGCTGAAGAAGGCCAAGCTCGGCGGTGACGAGCGACGCAATCTCTACGAGCTGCCGTGGTACGTGATCATCGGTCCGCCGGGTTCCGGCAAGACCACCGCACTGGTCAATTCCGGCCTGCATTTCCCCCTGGCCGCCCAGTTGGGCGCCGGTGCCGTACGCGGCGTGGGCGGCACCCGCAACTGCGACTGGTGGTTCACCGACCAGGCCGTGCTGCTCGATACCGCCGGCCGCTACACCACTCAGGACAGCCATGCCACGGTGGACAAGGCAGCCTGGCTGGGCTTTCTCGACCTGCTGAAAACCCAGCGCTCGCGGCGGCCGATCGATGGCGCCTTCGTTGCCATCAGCCTCTCCGACCTGTTGCTCGGCAGCGAAGCGGAGCGCGCTGCCCACGCCGCAGCGATCCGCCTGCGGATCCAGGAGCTGTACACCCAGCTGGGAGTGCGCTTCCCGATCTACCTGATGCTCACCAAGCTCGATCTGGTGCCGGGTTTCATGGAGTTCTTCGACTCCCTGAGCAAGGAAGAGCGGGCCCAGGTCTGGGGCATGACCTTCGCCCTGGACGACGGCAAGAGCGGTGACAGCCCCCTGGCCCACCTGCCGGCGGAACTGGCGGCCCTGGAGCAGCGGCTCAACGAGCGCCTGGTGGAACGCCTGCAGCAGGAACGCGACCCGGCGCGGCGCGACCTGATCTACGGCTTCCCGCAGCAGTTCGCAGCGCTCAAGGAATCCTTGCAGAGCTTCCTGGAAGGGGTGTTCAAGCCCAATGCCTTCGAAGAGCGGGTACTGCTGCGCGGGGTGTACTTCACCAGCGGCACCCAGGAAGGCAGCCCGATCGACCGCCTGATCGGCGCCATGGCCCAGAGCATGAACCTGGACCGCCAGCACCTGGCGCGGCAGACCGGCACCGGGCGCAGCTACTTCATCGAGAAGCTGTTCAGTGCCGTGGCCTTTGCCGAGCGCGGGCTGGTGGGGGTCAACCCCAAGGTCGAGCGCCGGCGCAAATGGATCGCCCGTGGCGCCCTGGCTGGCACCGTAGCCCTGGTGCTGGTGGTCAGCACCTTGTGGATCATCAGCTACAGGGCCAACCAGGCCTACATTGCCCAGGTCGACCAGCGCGTCGGCCCGGTGCGCCAGGACGTGCAGAACCTCAGCCCGGCCCAGCGCGATGTGCTGGCGGTGCTGCCGCTGCTCAACGCCACCCGCCACCTGGCCGGCGACGCCCCGGGCTGGGCCGAAGGCCTGGGCCTGTACCAGGGCGACATGCTCGAAGCCGAGTCCGCCAGCGTCTATCGCAAGCTGCTGGTGGCGGTGTTCGCCCCACGGTTGATGACCCGCATCGAAGAGCAACTGCACAGCGGCGGCAACTCGGACTTCCTCTACGAGGGGCTCAAGGCCTACCTGATGCTGGCGGACAGCGAGCACTACGACCCGGACTTCATCAAGGCCTGGATCACCCTGGACTGGGATCACACCCTGGCCCGCGACCTGCCGCCCGAGCAACGCCAGGCCCTGACCGGCCACCTGCAGGCGCTGTTCGAGAAGCATCCGCCCAACGCGCGCCTGGACCAGCGCCTGATCGACGACCTGCGCCGCCAGCTGCAGCAGCTGCCGGTGGCCCAGCGGGTGTATGACCGGGTCAAGCGCGCCAAGCTGCCGGACGGCGTGCCGGACTTTCGCCTCAGCGAGGCCGGTGGCCGTGACGCCGCGCTGGTGTTCACCCGCAAGAGCGGCAAGCCGTTGAGCGAGCCCCTGAGCGGGCTGTTTACCGCCAAGGGCTACCGCCAGGGCTTCCTCCTGGCCAGCCTCAACCAGGCAGGCACCCTGGCGGAAGAACAGTGGGTGCTGGGTCGCGATCAGGCCGACCAGCAGAACGTCGCCAGCCTTGCCGCCGACGTGCGCCGCCTGTACTTCCAGGATTACCTGCGCCAGTGGGACGCCTTGCTGGCGGACATCGACTTCGTGCCGATCACCAGCGTGGCCCAGGCCGCCGACGTGCTGCGGATTCTGTCCGGGCCCACTTCGCCGCTGAAGAAACTGTTGGTGGCCGTGGCCAAGGAAACCGACCTGCAACAGGAAGAACGCCTGCTGGCGGCCCAGGGCCAGAAGGTCGAGGGCGGTGTGGACCAGCTCAAGCAACGCCTGGGTACCCTGCTGGGCCAGGAACAGTCGGCCAACCCGGCTGCCGTGGCCAGCAGCGAAGACCCGGTGAGCGCGCACTTCGCCGAACTCAACAGCCTGGTGAGCAAGGGCGAGGGCGAGCCGGCGGCCATCGACGGCCTGCTGGCGGACATGAACGCCCTGTACGTGCAGGTCAGCGCCATGGTCGGGGCCAGCGGCGACGCGCTGCTGGGCGAGGCCAAGAACCAGGCCAGCGCCGCTGCGGCGCGGGTCAGCCTGACCGCCGAGCGCCAGCCTCCGGTGGTCCAGGGGCTGGTCAAGTCGGTGGTGGGCTCCACCACCAACACCATGATGGGCGGGGTGCGCAACCAGCTGAACGCGGCCTGGGTCAGCGAAGTGGTGAACGTCTATCGCCAGTCCCTGAGCGGCCGTTACCCGATGTCGCCGGGCAGCTCCCGGGACGCGACCCTGGAAGACTTCGGCCAGTTCTTCGGCACCGGCGGGGTGATGGACAACTACTTCCGCAAGTACCTGCAGCCCTACGTCAACACCTCGACCACCACCTGGAGCTGGCAGCCAGGCGCGGCGCAGAAGCTGGGGATTTCCCCTGGCGTGCTGCAGACCTTCCAGCGCGCTTCGAACATTCGCGACGCCTTCTTCCGCTCCAGTGGCGGTACCCAGCCGGCCGTGCGTTTCGAACTCAAACCGGTGGCGATGGACGCCAATATCAGCCAGTTCCTCCTCGACCTGGACGGCCAGCAACTGAGCTACGACCACGGCCCGAGCCGGCCGGTGGCCATGCAATGGCCCAACCCGGGGAGCATCGGCGTGGTGCGCCTGTCGATCATGCCGCCTTCGGCCACCGGGCGTTCCGGGATCACCCTGGATGGCCCCTGGGCCTGGTTCCGCCTGCTGGAGCAGTCGGACCTGACCGCCACCAATTCGCCGGACCGCTTCAACCTGCGGCTACGGGTGGACGGTGCGAGCATTTCCTACGAGCTGCGGGCCAGCAGCGCCTTCAACCCGTTCAAGAGCCGAGTGCTCAGTGGCTTCAGCCTGCCGGAGCGGCTATGACGACGCCCGGCCTGTACGGCAAGTTGGCCAGCCGCGGCGATTTTGTCAGCCGTGGCCTGCCGCAGAGTTTCATCGGCCCCTGGGACAGTTGGCTGGCGGCGGGGCTGCTGGCCAGCCAGAACGCCCTGGGCGAGCAGTGGCTGAACGCCTACCTGATCAGCCCGTTGTGGCGCTTCGCCCTGGCCCCTGGGGTCTGCGGGCCCCAGGCGGCGGTCGGGGTGGTGATGCCGAGCATCGACCGGGTGGGGCGCTATTTCCCCCTGACCGTGGCTGCGCTGCTGGAGCCCGAGGCTGACCTGGCTTCGTTGGTCGGCGGCCCGGAGCAGTGGTTCGAACAGGTGGAAGAGCTGTTGCTGGCGACCCTGGAAGAGGGCGCCAGTTTCGAAGCCCTGGAAGAGGACTTGCAGGCCCTGGGCGCGCCAAGCCCGGCCAGCCGGATCGAAGGCAGCCACTACGCCGGCCTGCAGCGGTTTTACGTCAGCGATCCACAGGCCCGGGGCGCGGTACTCGCGGCCCAGGCCTGCGCGGGATCGAGTGCCTGGTGGGGGCGCGGTTCGCAGTACATCAGCCCAATGCTGTTGCGCTGCCAGGGCCTGCCGCCGGCCAGTGAATTTGCGCAATTTTTGCTCGGACAAGAGGGTGCCGTCTAAATGCGTTCAGCGCCGCAACTGTCCTACCAGTCCGCCAGCTACAGCCATGTCGGCATGGTGCGGAAAATCAATGAAGACGCCTGGCTCGAAGCCCCGGAGACCGGCCTGTGGCTGGTGGCCGACGGTATGGGCGGGCACGCCGCCGGGGACTATGTCAGCAGCCTGATCGTCGACAGCCTGCGGGCGGTTCCGGCCGCCGACAGCCTGGACGACTATGTCGCCGCGCTGCGCAACGGCCTGGCCGCGGTCAACGCCGCGGTGCGCGAGGAAACCGCCAACCGTGGGGTGACCATGATGGGCAGCACCGTGGTGCTGCTGGCAGTGCGCGGGGCCCGGGCCGTGTGCCTGTGGGCCGGCGACAGCCGCCTGTACCGGTTGCGGGACGAACAGCTGGAAGGCATTTCCCGGGACCACAGCTACGTCCAGGACCTGCAGGACAGCGGCCTGCTCAGCGAGGCCGAGGCGCGGGTGCACCCGCGGGCCAACATCGTGACCCGGGCGATTGGCGTCGAGGCCCAGCTGGAGCTGTCCCAGGTCGACCTGCAGGTGCAGGACGGCGACACCTTCCTGCTGTGCAGCGACGGCCTGAACAAGACCGCCGAGGACTTTGAGCTGCGTGACGTGCTCAGCCACAGCGAGCCCAATGACGTGGTGCGCAGCCTGATCCACCTGGGCCTGACCCGGGGCGCTCCGGACAACATCACCGCCATCGTGATCAAGGCCGCAGGACACTGACCATGGACATTCTGATTCCCGGCTTTGACATCCAGGGCGAAATTGGCGAAGGCGCCATGGCCAGCGTGTACCTGGCGACCCAGCGTTCCCTGGAACGCAAGGTGGCACTCAAGGTGATGGCCGCGGCGCTGGCCGCCGACCCGAGCTTCTGCGAGCGCTTCCTGCGCGAGGGCAAGACCCTGGCGCGGCTGTCGCACCCGCACACCGTGACCATCCACGACATCGGCAATGTCGGCGAGCTGTACTACATGGCCATGGAGTACCTGCCCAACGGCACGCTGAAAGAGCGCATCGCCGCCGGGCTGACCCCGGAGCAGGGCCTGACCTATATCCGCCAGATCGCCTCGGCCCTGGGCTATGCCCATGCCCAGGGGCTGGTACACCGCGATGTGAAGCCGGCCAACATCCTGTTCCGCGCCGACGGCACCGCGGTGCTCTCGGACTTCGGCATCGCCAAGTCCCTGGACGACCGCACCCAGTTCACCCAGGCCGGTTTTGCCGTAGGCACCCCGAGCTACATGAGCCCCGAACAGGCTCGTGGCCAGGACATCGACGGCCGCGCCGACCTCTATGCCCTGGGGGTGGTGCTGTATGAAATCCTGGTGGGCGAGCTGCCTTACAACGGCACCGACGCGCTGTCCACGGCCCTGGCCCACCTGACGGAGCCGCTGCCGGAGCTGCCGCTGCACCACGGTCGCTACCAGCACATCCTGCGCAAGCTGCTGGCCAAGGACCCGGCCGAGCGCTACCCGGATGCCGCCGCCTTGCTGGCGGCCCTGGACAACCTGCCGGCCGCCACCGCCGAGGTGGAAGCGACGCTGATCCAGCCCTTGCCGCTGCCACCCCAGGCTGCGTCGCAGCCTGTACCTCAGGGCAACGACCTGGCCGGGCTGACCCCGGTGTCCATCGAGATCCCGCAGCAGGCGCCCCGACCGGCGCCGCGCCGCGAGCCGCCCGAGGAGCCGCCCGCGCCGCCGCGCACGGCCAATCTGCCGCCAGCCGGCAGCGGGCCTTCCGAACAGCGGCGCGGCCCGGTGCTGGCCCTGGCTGGGGTCGCCGTGGCGGTGGCCCTGGCAGTGGCGGGCGCCGGTTATTGGTGGCTGTCGGGCGACAGCCCGGCGCCAGAACCCAAGACCGCCTCGACAGCCGGCACCACGCCTGCGGTGGTGGCGCCCCCGGCCAGTCAGCCGGTGGCCGCGGATGTCGACGGCGGCCAGCGACCGCTGCTGATGCCGGGCAAGAAAACCTTGTTCCAGCGGGTGCTGAGCAAGCCAGGGGCGAGTTTCTCCAGCGAGCCTGGGGCTGCGCCGGGCCAGGCGGTGCCGGCGTTCTCGGTGCTCTACGTGTATCAGCGCAAGAACCTCGACGGCCGCTCCTGGCTGCGCCTGGGGGCCGCCAGTGACGGTCGCAGCGCCGGCTGGTTGCCGGCCGAACAGGTCAGCGACTGGAAGCAGAGCCTGGTGCTGAAATTCACCGAGCGTTCCGGTCGTGCACCGGTGATGTTCGTGCGTCAGGCCAGCGAGCTGGAGCGTTTGTTGGCGGACCCTGCGGCGGCCAAGAACCTGCTGCTCAAGGCACAGAAGAACCCCCAGGACGAACAGCAGGTGCTGGCCCTGGAACCCAACGCCAGCGCGGTGCCACAGGACCAGTTCTACCTGCTGCCGATCTTCGATTCCAAGGAGAGTTTCGACGACAACGGCCAGCCGGTGCAGTTGCTCAATGTGGCTTCCATCGACCCGGGCAACAGCCCGCAGAGCATCAGTGACAGTAGCGGCAAGCGCCTGCCGGCCAATGCTCCTCCGGCGGCCGGCGATGCCTTCCGCACTGCGGTGGTGCTGGTGGTGGACACCTCGGTGTCGATGCAGCCCTACATCGACCAGGTGCGCGATGTGGTGCACGAGCTGCAAAGCAAGATCGCCCAGCGCGGCGAGCTGGACAGCGTCAGCTTCGGCCTGGTGGGCTTTCGCAACAACACCAGCAAGACCCCGGGCCTGGAGTACGTGACCAAGACCCTGGTGACCCTGGACCAGGGCCGCGATCCCCAACGCTTCCAGGAGCTGGTGAGCCAGGTCAAGGCCACCAGCGTCTCCAGCCACTCGTTCAACGAAGACGCTTTCGCCGGGATCATGCAGGCGGTGGAAGGCATGGACTGGAAGGGCTACGGCGGACGCCTGATCCTGCTGGTCAGTGATGCCGGCGCCCTGCGCAAGAACGATCCCTACAGCCGCACCCAGATGAACGAGGCGGAAGTGCGCCAGGCGGCTTTGGGCAAGCAGATCAAGATCTACGCCCTGCACCTGCGCACCGACGCCGGCAAGAAGAACCATGCCCAGGCGGAAACCCAGTACCGGGTGCTGACCGCCGACGCCAACCCGAAGATCGGCGACCTGTACATTCCGGTGCCCGGTGGCGATGTGGGCAAGTTCGGCGAGCGGGTCGACGAGATCGGCACGGTGTTCGCCGACCTGGTGCATCAGGTGCGCAGCAACCAGAGCCAGGAAGTCCCGGTGCTGGCGGCGGCGCCGAGCATCGCGCAGAAGTCGGCGGCCATCGGCTACGCCATGCACATGGATTTCCTCGGCCGCAAGTCCGCCAGCCAGGCGCCCCAGCTGGTCAGCGCCTGGACCGCCGACCGCGACCTGACCAACCCGGCGCTGCCGGCGTTCCAGGTCTGTGTGATGCTCACCAAGCTGCAACTCAACGACTTGCAGCAGTCGCTGAAACTGATCGTCGACGCGGCGCGCAAGACCCAGACCTCGCCCAAGGATTTCTTCCAGGAAATCGCCAGCGCCAGTGCCTACATGAGCCGCGACCCGTCGGCCCTGCGCAAGGGCGGCAACCTGGCCGACGGCGGCGTGCTGGGGGAATACCTGGAAGGCCTGCCGTACCGCAGCAAGTCGCTGAACATGACCCAGGACCTGTGGCTGTCCCTGAGCGTGGCCGAGCAGGAAGACTTCATCGACGAGCTGGATTCGAAGATCCGCCTCTACGAAACCTTCCATAACGATCTGGCCAACTGGGTGCGCTTCGGTGATGCCGAGCCGGGTGATGCCCTGTACCGCGTTCCGTTGTCGACCCTGCCGTGATGCTCAATCTGGCGCAGGTGCACAAGAGCCGCGGCGATGGTCGCCAACGCTACAGCCTGGTGATCCCCAGGCTGCAACTGCGTGCCGGTGATCAATTGGCGGTGGTCGGCCCCAGCGGTTGCGGCAAGAGCACGCTGCTGGACCTGCTGGCGCTGGTGCTGGCCCCGGATTCGGCGGCGCGCTTCGAGTTCTCCCCGGCCAGGGATGCCATCGACATTGCCGGGATCTGGCGCGGCGACGGCCACAGCGCGCTGGCGCAGTTGCGCAGCCGGCACCTGGGGTATGTGCTGCAGACCGGCGGCCTGCTGGGCTTTCTCGACGTGCGCGCGAATATCAGCCTGCCCCGGCAGTTGCTGGGGCTGGCGGACGAGGGCATTCCCCGGCGCCTGGCCGAGCGCCTGGAGATCGCCGACCAGCTGCACAAGAAACCCGCCGCGCTGTCGGTGGGCCAGCGCCAGCGGGTCAGCTGCGCCCGGGCCCTGGCCCACAACCCTCAGGTATTGCTGGCGGACGAGCCGACAGCGGCCCTGGACCCCTTGAACGCCCAGCGGGTGATGCAACTGCTGGTGCAGCAGTCGCGGGACCAGGGGGTGTGCTGTGTGATCGCCACCCACGACGAACCCCTGGCCCGGGCCAACGGCTTGCAGGTACGACGCATCGCCTGCCAGCGCGACGCCGATGGCGGAGTCACTGCCACGCTTGGGGAGGCCTGCTGATGCGCGCCTCACTGACCGCGGCACTGGCCTGGCAGGACTACCGGGCCGACAGCTGGCTGTCGGCCTGTTCGGTGCTGGCCCTGGTGGCGGTGATCGCCCCCTTGCTGGTGCTGTTCGGGCTCAAGTTCGGGCTGGTGAGCAGCCTCACCGAGCGCCTGGAAAAGGACCCGGCGGTGCGCGAGATCATTCCCCTGGGCGGCGGGCGCTTTAGCGCCGACTTCATCGCCCAGTTGGGGCAGCGTCCGGACGTGGCCTTTGCCTTACCGCGTACCCGGCAGATCGCCGCCACCGCGGACCTGTCCCGGGGCACGGGGGATATCGGCCTGACCGTGGAAATGCTCCCCACCGCGGCCGGCGACCCCTTGCTCGGGCGCTTGCCGGCGCCCCGGGGCATGAGTGGCGTGCTGCTCAGCCGTACCGCCGCCGAGAAGCTTGGGGTGCAGCCGGGGGACTGGTTGCAGGCGACCTTTGGCCGGCAGGTGGCGGGGCGCAGCGAGGTACAGCGGACCCGGGTCCAGGTGGAGGGCGTTCTGCCGCTGGAGGCCTTTGCCCGGGACGCGCTGTTCGCCCCGCTGGCGCTGCTGGAGGCCGCCGAGGATTACCGCGACGGACGCGCTGTGGCGGCCCTGGGCTGGCTCGGCGATGCCCAGGCAACTGCCGGGCAGCGGGTTTACCCGGCGTTTCGCCTGTATGCCCGCGACCTGGGGGATGTCGAGCCATTGCGTCTGTATTTCGCCGAGCGCGGCCTGCTGGTGTCGACCCAGGCCCAGACCATAGCCCAGGTGCAGTCCTTGAGCCGCAACCTGGCCATCGTCTTCTGGGTGATCGCCGGGCTGGCCCTGGCGGGTGCCTTCGCGGCGATCTTCGCCGGGGCCCTGGCGGCGGTGGAGCGCAAGCGCCGGGAGCTGTCGGTGTTGCGCCTGCTGGGGTTTTCCACCGGTGCGCTGCTGCTGTTCGTGGTGGCCCAGGCGCTGTACAGCGCCGGTTTTGCCGCGCTGTTGAGCGGCGCCCTGTATGGCCTGGCCCAGGCCGGGCTGAATCATTTGTTCATGCAGGCGCCCGGCGAATACGCCAGCCACCTGCTGCCGGCCCATTACGGGCTGGCCCTGTTGGCGACGCTGGGCGTCAGTACCCTGGCCGCCGCGCTGGGCGGCTGGCGGGTGTCACGCATAGAAGCCTGTGAAGGAATTCGCGATGTATAAGTTGATCAGCACCGTGCTGGCCATGACCCTGGCCGGGGCCGTGTGGGCCGAAGAGCCGGCGAACAAGATGGACAACCCCAAGCCGTTGCCGGATGACGTCAGCCTGCCGCTGCCCTGCGACGGCGAGATGGTGTTCCGCTACGTCTACGTGCTGGCCCAGGGCACCCTGGACGACCGTGAGGTGAACCTCGGCTACCCCTTCAGCGAGGGCGAGAGCGGTTACCAGCAGTCGTTCATTTCCGGTTACCGCCGGGACTACATCAACGGCCAGTTCACCCTCAAGGACCTGCCCAGTGCCTGGGGCAAGACCATTGGCCCGGCGCTGCCGAAAAGCGGCGCCGGGGTGCCCCTCAAGCCAATGCTGTATTTCATCGGCAAGTACGAAGTCACTGCCCGCCAGTACGCCCAGGTCATGGCCCAGGCCCAGTCCCTGGCCAGTGGCGAGCCGGCCCCGGCCTGCGAGGCGCCGGACGGCCTGCAAGGGCGCCTGCCCAAGGTCAAGCTGTCGCGCTTCGAGGCCGAGCGCTTTGCCGCGGTGTACAGCGCCTGGCTGATGAAGAACCACCGCGACCTGCTGCCGGTCAGCGGCCGTGGCAGTTCCTCGGAAGATGGTGGCCTGGGCTTTGTGCGCCTGCCCACCGAGGTGGAGTGGGAATACGCCGCCCGCGGCGGCCAGGCGGTCAGCCGCCAGGAGCTGGAAGGCCGCCTGTTCCCGCGGCGCGTGGAGGGCAGCGAAGACGACGGCCCGCTGGCGGACTGGGCAGTGTTCAACCAGGTGGCCGGCGGTACCGGCCAGGCCGCGCGCCTGATGCCCATCGGTACCAAGCTGCCCAACCCCATCGGCCTGTTCGACGTGATCGGCAACGCTGCCGAGATGGTCCAGGAGTCCTTCCAGCTGGTGCGCGCCGGGCGCCGCCAGGGCACCTACGGCGGTTTCGTGGTCAAGGGCGGCAACTACCTGGAAGGCGAAGGCACGCTGTTCACCGGGATGCGCCGCGAGTACCCGCTGTTTGGCGCCGACGGCACTGAGCAGAGCAACGAAACCACCGGTTTCCGGGTGGCCATCGGCGCGCTGTCGGCGCCCCGTTCGCGCTACAAGGAGCTGTTCGCCCAGTGGCAGAAGGAGGGCCGCCTGGCGTCCCTGACCGATGCAATCGACGACGCCCAGGACCCCACCAAGCGCCTGGACGCCATCATCGCCGCCAGCGTCGACCCGCGCCTGCAGGCGGAGCTGGGGCTGGTCAACGAAGAGCTCAAGCGCAACGTCTCGCTGATCGCCCAGCAGCGCGAGGAGGCGGCCGGCAACCTGATCCAGTCGTCGGCCCTGGTGGCCGAGACCATCAACAACTACAACATCCGCCTGACCAACCTGAAGAAGAGCCAGCAGCAGGCCATCGATGCCAAGGACGAGCCCAGCGCCAAGCTGTTCGCCGAAGCCATCGACAACGGCCGCAGCGCGCTGGACGGGGCGGTGGCGATCTACATCGACAACCTGGCCACGGGCACCCGTTACACCGACGCGGTGATCCAGGCGCAATTTCAACGAATCAAGGAAGAGCTCAATCGCAAGCCGGTGCTCGGCAAGAGCCTGGTGACGCGCGCTACGTTATTCGTTCGCCATGTCGGGAATTATCGCCAGCAACGGCGAGCCGACCCGGCGACGATTTTGAAGGAACTGCTCGCATCGACCGGTCAGAAGTCATGACCGGCCGCTGTCTGTCGAGCCTGGAGGATCTCGGACGACATTGCGTCGCGCCGAGTTGGTCAAACTTAATCGAGATCACGAACATGCTTTTTTCCCGCAACCCATTTGCTTCAACGTCCAAGCGTCACCTGCTGTTGGTTGCCGCCGGGTTCAGCACCGTATTGACCGGTTGCGCGACCTCTCCGGTGTCCAAGGTCGCCTCGACCACCAAAGTCGAGTACTACCCGAGCTGCTACGAGCCGGTGCAGCACCTGCGCGCCACGGATTCGGACATGACCAAGTCGGTGGTCACCGGTGCTGCCCTGGGCGCTGCCGGCGGCGCTTTGCTCGGTGCCCTGACCGGTGACGGCGACCACCGTGGCCGCAACGCCGCCATCGGTGCCGCAGGCGGTGCCCTGGCCGGTGGCGCAGCCGGTTACTACACCGAGCGCCAGAAGCAGATCGCCGACGACAACCAGCGCATCGCTTCCTACGCTGCCGACGTCAACAAGAGCGCGGCCGACATCGACCGCAGCACGGCCTATGCCCGCGCTTCCCAGACCTGCTACCAGCGCGCCTTCGACAGCCTGATCAGCTCCCGCAAGGCCAATACCATCAATGACGTGGAAGGGCGCAAGCGCCTGGCGGAAATCGTCAGCGGCCTGAAAGAGTCCAACGACCTGATCACCGCGGTGAACGGCCGTGCCAGCGAAGACCTGAGCAAGTACAACCAGGCCTACGAGCAGGATCTGCAGCAAGTGGGCGTGCAGCGTACCGACGTGGTGAAAGTCGCCACCGCCGATACCACCACGGTGACCACCGGTGGCAAGAGAAAACAGCCACAGAAGGTCAAGCAGCCCAAGCTGCCGACCGTGCCTCAGGAAGCGGTGAGCACCGAGAGGTCGATCCAGGATGCCAAGATCAAGCAGGCCGAGAGCAACAAGGTCGCGACCACCGGCCAGACCCAGGTCAACAGCATGTGCAAGAACCCGGACCTGGGTGACTGGGCACCGGTGCCTTGCCCTAACGTCTGAGTTGGCGATTGTCTGACAAGATGTCGCGATAAGCGTTGAACGCCAGCCGATCTCCGAGCAATCGAACAGATCGGCTGGCGCTCTTCGAGTTACAGGTTAAACTGCGCCGGCCATCCAATAATTCCACTGAGGCGCCGTGCATGAAATTCCGTTTTCTTCTCTGGGTGCTTGGCCTGTTGATGGGCAAAGCCAGCCGCAACAATCCTGCTTTCCAGCAACAGTTGGGTGACAAGGAGCTGGTGTTCCAGCTGCAGACGCTCGACGGCAAGGTTGCTCGGCATTTTTTCGTCAAGGACCAGCGCGTCACCAGCCGTTCGGGGTTCTATCCCGAGCCGGCATTCGCCATCGCCTTCAAGGATGCCGCCTACGGCTTCGCCACCCTGCAGGCGAAGAACAAGCAGTTGGCATTCATGACCGGTATTCAGGACAAGTCGATCCAGATCAAGGGCAACCCGGCCCTGGTGATCTGGTTCCAGGGGCTGACCAAGTACCTGAAACCGAAAAAGGCCAAGCCCAAGGCTTGACCGGGAAACTTCGCCGGCAAGCCGCCTCCTGCAGGAGCGGGCTGGCCGGCGAATGGGCTCAGGCCTGGCTGAACTGCGAAGCCAGTTCCCGCAGCAGTACTTCGGCTTCCAGCACCTTGCTCACCACGTCGTCCGCCTTGTCCCGGGTCAGGCCCAGGCGTTCCAGCAGGGCGTCGGGGATATCCTCGTGGGGCCCGGAGCCGATGCCCCGGCTGCGCAGCAGGCGCACGGCCAGGCACACCAGGTTCGGGTACTCGGCATAGGCGCCGTCGTAGCTCGGGTCGTGCTGGAAGCGCAGGGCGGTGCACAGCTCTTCCGGCATGTCCCAGTAGCGCATCAGCCAGGCGCCGATCTGTTCGCGGCTGATACCCAGCAGGTGCTGCTCGACATAGCTGTGGCACAGGTGCGGGTTGACCTCCAAATGCCGGCAGATCAGCGAGAAGTGCGGCGGGAACACGTGGGCCAGCAGCAGGTAGCCGAAGTTGTGCAGCAGGCCGGCCAGGTAGGTCAGGCCGGCTTCCGGGCGCTGGGCACGGGGCATGGCGCGGGTCAGGCCCTCGATCACCGCGGCGGTGTAGATCGACTGCTGCCAGTAAGGCGTGGCGTGCTGCGGCTGGTCCTTGGGCAGGCTCAGGGTCTTGCCCAGGGCCAGGCCCAGCGCCAGGTTGATCACCAGGTCGAAGCCCAGCACGCGGACGATGGCGTCTTCCACCGAGCGGATCTTGCCGGGCGAGGCGTAGTAGGGCGAGGCGGCCCAGCTGACCACCTGGGCGGCCAGGGCCGGGTCGGTTTCCACCACACCGGTGATGTCGTCGATGGTGGCGTTGGGGTCGACCCGCAGCTTGATGATCTTCTGTGCGGTTTCCGCCAGGGGCGGGATCTCGATGGTGGCTTCCAGGCGCTGCTGGATGCGCCGCGCGGTGAAGGCCTGCATCGCCTGGGAGATCTCCTCGCGGTCATCGTCCGGGCGGTCGAGGTTGGGGCGAATGCTGCTCAGGGGCTCGCCGAAGTTGCCGGCGCTGGCTTTGCTGAGCATGCTCTTGAAGGCTTCGCTGGTGATCTCCAGCAGTAACCCGGGCTCGCCGGAGTTGATCAGCAGGCAGGGCTCGCGCAGCAGGCTTTCTTCGTACAGGCACGGTGAGCTGGTGAGCGCCGGCAGGCCGGGCAGCAGGCTCAGGCTGTGCTTGCCGAGCATGCGCTCCAGGCGTTCGGTGGAAACGGCGGTCAGGCGGCGGCCGGTGAGTTCGGCCAGGCGGTTGAGGTCCAGTAACTGGCTCTGCGGGAACAGCACCATCAGCGCGCCGACGGCGTCGTCCAGCAGTACCGCCTGGACCTTGCGCGCAGCCGGCAGGCCCGGCTGGTCGATCACTTCGTTGTAGCTGATGGCCAGCTTGCCGAGCAGCAACCGGATAACAGACGGAGCGTGTGGGGTTGCAATGTCGAGGGCAACTTCTGTCATGGTCTGGTATCCGTTTTTCTACAATTTGACGAGTATAACCAGCTTGGTTATGGCGAGGGTTCACTAACTGAGTGTTGGTTCACACTTGGCCGTATTGCTGTCCGTGGCGTAGCCAGCGCTCCAGCAACGGGCTGACATGGTCCGGCCAGCGCTCCAGCAGGGCCTGGGCGGCATCGCGTACCGCCGGCAGGAGGTCGGCGTCGCGCATCAGGTCGGCGACCTTGAATTGCAGGAGGCCGGTCTGCCGGGTGCCGAGCATTTCCCCGGGGCCGCGCAGCTCCAGGTCCTTTTCGGCGATGACGAAACCGTCGTTGGTTTCACGCATGATGCCCAGGCGCTGGCGACCGATCTGTGAAAGCGGTGGGTGGTAGAGCAGCACGCAGTGACTGGCGGCGCTGCCGCGCCCGACCCGGCCGCGCAGCTGGTGCAACTGGGCCAGGCCCAGGCGTTCGGGGTTTTCGATGATCATCAGGCTGGCATTGGGTACGTCGACCCCGACCTCGATCACCGTGGTGGCCACCAGCAGTTGCAGGTTGCCGGCCTTGAACTCGGCCATCACCGCGGCTTTCTCGGGGGCCTTCATGCGGCCGTGGATCAGCCCTACGCGCAATTCGCCGAGGGCGCTGGAAAGGTCTTCGAAGGTGGTTTCCGCGGCCTGGCAGGTCAGTTCCTCGGACTCTTCGATCAGGGTGCAGACCCAGTAGGCCTGGCGCCCTTCCGCGCAGGCGGCGCGTACCCGCTCGATGACTTCGATGCGCCGGCTGTCGGTCACCAGCACGGTGTTCACCGGGGTGCGACCGGGAGGCAGTTCGTCGAGGATCGAGGTGTCCAGGTCGGCGTAGGCGCTCATGGCCAGCGTTCGCGGGATCGGCGTGGCGGTCATGATCAACTGGTGCGGGCACAGGCGGCCGCCCACGCCTTTCTGGCGCAGGGCCAGGCGCTGCTGCACGCCGAAGCGGTGCTGTTCGTCGATGATCACCAGGGCCAGGTTCTTGAACTGCACTTCGTCCTGGAACAGCGCGTGGGTGCCCACCACCATCGGTGTGCCACCGGCAATCTGTTCCAGGGCTGCGCTGCGGGCCTTGCCCTTGAGCTTGCCTGCCAGCCAGGCGACTTCCAGGCCCAGGGGCTCGAGCCAGCGCTTGAAGGTGATGAAGTGCTGCTCGGCGAGGATTTCCGTCGGCGCCATCAGTGCCACCTGGTAGCCGGCTTCCAGTGCCTGCAGGGCGGCCAGGGCGGCGACCACGGTCTTGCCGGCGCCCACGTCGCCCTGGATCAGCCGCAGCATGGGCTCGGGCTGGCTCAGGTCGTAGGCGATCTCGTTGCCCACGCGCTGTTGCGCGCCGGTGGGAGCGAAGCCCAGGTTCTTCAGGTACTTGACCGGCAGTTTCCTGGCCAATGGCAGCACCGGGGCGCGCTGGGAGCGCAGGCTGTCGCGCAGACGCTGCTGGGACAGCTGGTGGGTCAGCAATTCCTCGAACGCCAGGCGGTGCTGGGCCCAGTGGTGCCCCAGGGCCAGTTCGTCGACATCGGCGTCCGCCGGCGGGTGATGCAGGTAGCGGATCGCATCGTCCAGGGGCGCCAGCTGATAGTCCCGGGCCAGCTCTTCCGGCAGCCAGTCGGGCAGGCTGCGCGGGCCCAGCAGGGCCAGGCTCTGTTGGCACAGCAGGCGCAGGCGCTGCTGGGTCAGGCCTTCGGTCAGGGGGTAGATGGGTGTCAGGGTCTGGTCCACCGGCGGCGGCTCGTCGCCACTGATGGCACGGTATTCCGGGTGGTAGATCTCCAGGCCCGAGGCGCCGGGCCGGGCTTCGCCATAGCAGCGCACGCGGGTGCCGCGCTTCAGGCCGTCCTTCTGCGCATTGCTGAAATGGTAGAAGCGCAGGCTCAGGCCGCCGGTACCGTCCTGCAAGCGCACCAGCAGGCTGCGGCGCTTGCCCATGACCACATCGGCGCCACTGACGGTGCCTTCGATCACAGCATCCTGGCCAGGGCGCAGGGCGCCGATCGGCACCACGCGGGTGCGGTCCTGGTAGCGCAGGGGCAGGTGGAACAGCACGTCCTGAAGGTTTTCCAGGCCGACCTTGGCCAGCTTCTCGGCCATGGCTTCGCCGACGCCCTTGAGTGCCGTGACCGGCACTTTCGACAGCTCAGTCATTGCGAGCGCTTAACTCGCGGCGGGCGGCTTGGCCACCGAGCACAGGCGGATCGAGTCGGCGAGGATCTCGATGGCCTTGGGCCGCGGGAAGCTGGCGCGCCAGGCGATGGCCACGGTGCGGAACGGCACGGGCGGGGTCAGGGGGCGGACTTCGATCACCCCGGGGGCGTAGTGATGGCTGTCCACGGCCGACAGCGGCAGGATCGAGATGCCCAGGCCGGAGGCGACCATGTGGCGGATGGTTTCCAGGGAGCTGGATTCCACGGTGGTGTGCTTGGCGCCGTCGTTGCCCTTGGTCAGGGTCGGGCAGGCCTCCAGGACCTGGTCGCGGAAGCAGTGGCCTTCGCCCAGCAGCAACAGGCTCTTGTCGTTGAGCAGGTTGGCGTCGATGGTTTCCTTCTTGGTCCAGGGGTGGCCGCTGGGCATCAGCACATAGAAGGGTTCGTCGTACAGCGGCAGGGTCAGGACATCGGCCTCGTTGAACGGCAGGGCGATGATGATCGCGTCCAGCTCGCCGTTGCGCAGTTTGTCGCGCAGTACGTGGGTGAAGTTCTCTTCTATATACAGCGGCATCTGCGGGGCGACCCGGTGCAGCTGGGGAATCAGGTGCGGGAACAGGTAGGGGCCGACGGTGTAGATCGCCCCGACCTTGAGCGGTGCGGTCAGCTGGTTCTTGCCGGCCTGGGCCAGCTCACGGATGCCCTGGGCCTGCTCCAGGACCTTTTGCGCCTGGGCGACGATGGTCTCGCCCACCGGGGTCAGGCGCACGGCGCTCTTGCTGCGCTCGAAAATCAGCACGCCGAGTTCGTCTTCAAGCTTTTTCACGCCGACCGACAGGGTGGGCTGGCTGACATGGCAGCGCTCGGCGGCATGGCCGAAGTGCTGCTCTTGGGCGAGGGTAACGATGTAGCGCAATTCTGTAAGAGTCATAGCGGGCGTCCGTGAGGTTGCGGCCAAGCATAACGGCTGCAATCGATAGACGCACGTTATCAGACCGAGGGTGGAATGCGACACCCGCCAATGCCTGCTCCAGGCGGCACAAACGCGAAGGGCACCTTGAAGGTGCCCTTGCGGTGGATCAACGGCGGCCGCGGCTGCGGTCGATCTCGTAGTTGTACGAGGCGGTGATTTCCACGCTGCCGTTGTTGAGCATGTCTGCCGGTGGCTTGGGAAGCGGCTGGGCACGACGGATCATGTCCAGGGTGGCCCGGTCCAGATCGGCATTGCCCGACCTGCCCACCAGCTCATAGGACAGCACCTTGCCTTCGGCATCGACGACGAAGCGCAGGGAGTTGGTGCCTTCCTTGCCTCGACGCTGAGCCTCGCTCGGATAGCGCTTGTACTTGGCCAGGTGCGCCTGCAATTCCCCCTGCCAGTTAGCCTTGGCGGCGGCCTGGGCCGGTGACGGGCCAGGGGTCGCAGGAGCGGGCTGCTTGGACGGAGCCGGTGTGACCGGGGCGTCGCTGGGCTTTTCCTCGGAAGGCTTTTCCTTGGGCGGCTCAGGCTTGACCACCGGCTTTGGCGGTTGCGGCTTGGGCTTCTGCTTCACCGGCTTGGGTACCGAGATGGTCGGCTTCGGCGCTTCGGCCAGTTTCGGCAACGGCAGTTCTTCCACGGGGGCCGGCGGTTGTGGTGGGGTCACCACTTTCGGCGGCGCCGGTGGAGGCGGCACAGGGGCAGGTGCCAATTCCACCACCATGGCTTGGGGGGGGATGGGCATGGGCTGTGGCTTGGACCAGTTGAGGGCGAGCAGGATCGCCAACCCATGGACGCCCAACACCACCGCCAGGCTACCGCTGTAACGCGTCAGTCTTTGGCGCGTCGTGATCATTTCTTGGCTGCCGTCTCAAGTCCGACCAGGCCGACTTTCAGGTAGCCGGCCGCCCGCAGGGTGTCCATCACACTCATCAGGTCGCCGTAATCCACACCTTTGTCGGCCTGGAAGAAGATGGTCGTGTCTTTCTTGCCTTGGGTCCGGGCGTCGAGGATGGCGCCAAGGGTTTCAGCCTTGACTTCGTCTTCGCCGAGGAACAGGCGCTTGTCGGCCTTGACGCTGAGGAACACCGGTTTTTCCGGCCGCGGCGCCGGTTTGGCGCTGGAGGCGGGCAGGTCGACCTTGATGTCCACGGTGGCCAGCGGTGCGGCCACCATGAAGATGATCAGCAGCACCAGCATCACGTCGATGAACGGCGTGACGTTGATCTCGTGGTTTTCGGCCAGGTCGTCGCCTGCGCCTTCTTTCAAATGCAAGCCCATGGCTGATTACCCCACTTTCACCATGTGCGGTTGTGCGGAGCGCTCGTTCGGCTGGTGATCCAGGTCGCGGCTGACCAGCAGCAGGACCTCGGCCGAGGCGTCGGTGACCTGGGCCTTGTAGCCGGTGATGGAGCGAGCGAAGACGTTATAGATCACCACCGCGGGAATCGCGGCAACCAGGCCCAGGGCGGTGGCCAGCAGGGCTTCGGCGATACCCGGGGCAACCACGGCAAGGTTGGTGGTCTGGGTTTTGGCGATGCCGATGAAGCTGTTCATGATGCCCCACACGGTGCCGAACAGGCCGACGAACGGCGCGGTGGAACCGATGGTGGCCAGCACGCCGGTGCCGCTGCTCATGTTGCGGCCGCAGGCAGCTACCAGGCGCTCCAGGCGGAAGCTGACGCGCTCCTTGATGCCTTCCTTCTCGCGGCTGTTGGCCGAGAGGCGCATCTCTTCCAGGGCGTCGTGCACCAGCAGGTTGGCCAGGGTGCCCTCCTTGGTGGCGGTGGCGCTGGCTTCCTTGAGGGTGGTGGCCTTTTTCAGTGCGGCGATTTCAGTGCGCAGGCGGCGCTTGGCACCCATCAGCTCGAAGCCTTTGGCGATCCAGATGGTCCAGGTGATGATCGAGGCGATGGCCAGGCCGATCATCACCAGTTTCACGATGATGTCGGCGTTCTGGTACATGCCCCACGGCGACAGGTCATGGGCCATGCCCAGGGTGTTGTCGGCCTCCAGGACTTCAGGAGCGTCTTCGCCGATAGCGGGCTGGCCTTCGGCCTGGACTGGCTCGCCGGCCACTGGGGCTGCGGCTGGAGCGGTCGGGTCGGTGGCCGTATGTTCAGCGGCTGGAGCGGTCGCGGCAGGGGCTGCGGCGGTGGCTGGGGCGTGCTGGTCGGCAAAGGCTGCGGTCGGTGCCAGCAGCAGGCTGCACAACAGCGCTGCAACCGCGCTCATGGCGCGCAGCGGGCTTGGGCGTTTGGTTGGCGAGACGGAGAGTTGGTTGCTTGTCATGCTGGCCGGACCTGAGAGGAGAAAAGGGTGAAATGTCCTTCTAGGCCTCGCAGGGCCGAGAACAAAATGGGCGGTTATTATTGCAAGTAATTCTTGTTAACAGAAGTAATAGAGTATCTTTTTTTCCTTGATTGCTAGCCGTTCGTCCAGTGCGAGGGCTAGTCTTGACCTTTCCCAAAGGAGTTTTCTGATGTCCTCCCCCTCTGTATTGATCGCCGGTTGCGGTGATGTCGGGAGTCGCCTGGCGACTCAACTGCTGGCCGAGCAATGGCAGGTTTACGGCCTGCGTCGCAACGTATCGCGCTTGCCACAGGGGGTGGTGGGCATTGCAGGTGACCTGTTCAGCGAGCAATGCCCCGGGCAATGGCCGCAGAAGTCGCCGGACTATCTGGTGTATTGCGCGGCGGCCACCGAGCATGACGAAGCCGGATATCGCGCAGCTTATGTCGATGGTCTGCAGCATGTACTGGGCTGGCTCAAGCAGCGCGGCCAGGCGCCCAAGCGTTTGCTGTTTGTCTCCAGCAGCAGCGTTTATGAGCAGAAGGACGGTGAGTGGGTCGACGAGACTTCCGTGGCCGAGGCCCAGGCCTACTCCGGACGCATGATGCTGGAAGCCGAGCAGGTGGCTCTAGGCAGCGATATTCCCGCCACTGTGGTGCGCTTGACCGGCATCTATGGCCCGGGTCGCGAGTGGCTGCTGACCCAGGTGCGCCGGGGTTATCGCGTGGCGATCGAGCCGCCGCTGTACGGCAACCGTATTCACGCGGACGATGCCGCGGGCCTGTTGGCGTTCCTGCTCAAGGCGGACCGCAGTGGCACGGCGCTGGATGATTGCTATATCGGCGTGGACGATGCGCCCGCGCCCCTGGCGGAGGTCGTCGACTGGCTGCGCGATTACCTGGGCGTCACCGAATGGGCGGACGATGCCAGCGTGCGTCGTACCGGCAGCAAGCGTTGCAGCAATGCCCGGGCCAGGGCGCTGGGCTGGGTGCCGCGCTATCCGAGTTATCGCGAAGGTTATGCTGCGATTCTGACGACGCAGGGCTAAGTTGCCCGAGCAGCTTGGGGTCGCGGTCGAAGGCTGCGACCGGCTTCCCGAGGGCGTCGCTGCCGACAGGCCGAAGGTCCGGTGGACCTTGTCGCAGCCTGCGGCAGCGGCTACAGGGTAGTTACTGCTTTTCCAGCAACCACTGCTGGCTGCCCGGCGTCAGCGAGGGCACTTCATCCGCCAGGGCGGCATTCACCGCCTGGAAGATCTCCAGCTGTTGATCCTTGCGCACGAAGATCCAGGAGTTGCCCTGACCGTTGAGCTGCAGCCAGATGCTATCGTTGCCGCCGCTCATCGAGGCGCAGTCGCCAGCCAGGCACAAGGCGTAGCGATCGGCGCCCGGCAGGCCCTGGACGGCGCCGTTTGCCTGGAACTGCACTTCGTTGCCCAGGCCCGGTCCGTTGACGATCTTCCACTTGCCACCCAGATACGCCGAGTACAAGGCGCGCTCGAAGTTGGCGCCTAGCGGCGCGCCTTCGGGGGCGGGGTCTTTGGGGCGGTCGAAGACCTGCTCGGGCTCATTGTCGTTGGCCACTTGCAGCAGTTGCTTGCCGTTGCGCTTCAAGTCGGTGGCGGCGCTGCCATAGAACTCGACTTTTGCAGTGCTGGAACCGTCGCCGATGATCTTGCCTTCGACGGTTTCGAAACCGTTGGTGTAGCGGGCCTGGCCAGCCTTGGTATTGAGCTCCCATTCCAGGTTCGGGCCGTAGGCCTGGAGGGCTTCACGCAAAGGGCCGCCCTTGGAGGCTGCGTCGATCGCTACCTGATTGATCCAGATGCCGCCCACATCGTTTTTGGCGGGGTCGCTGGCACAACCGCCGAGCAGTACGGCGAGCAGCGAAACAGCTAGCGCTTGGCGCATGACGAAATCCTTTCAGAACGAAAACGGCGCAGCCTTGAGGGCTGCGCCGCGGGTGTTACTCGATGACCAGAATGGCATCCATTTCAACCTGTGCACCCTTTGGCAGGGCGGCCACGCCAATGGCGGCGCGGGCTGGGTAAGGCTGTTGGAAATACTTGCCCATGATCTCGTTGACCTTGGCGAAGTGGCTCAGGTCGGTGAGGAAGATGTTCAGCTTGACGATGTCCTTGAACGAACCGCCAGCGGCCTCGGCTACCGACTTGAGGTTTTCGAACACCTGGACGGTCTGGGCTTCGAAGCCGTCTACCAGCTCCATGGTCTTGGGGTCCAGAGGGATCTGGCCGGACATGTAGACGGTGTTGCCAGCCTTGATCGCCTGGGAGTAGGTGCCGATGGCAGCAGGTGCCTTGTCGCTGGTGATAACTGTCTTGGTCATGAA
Organism: Pseudomonas sp. BIGb0176; assembly: GCF_024810175.1. Lineage (NCBI taxonomy): Bacteria > Pseudomonadati > Pseudomonadota > Gammaproteobacteria > Pseudomonadales > Pseudomonadaceae > Pseudomonas > Pseudomonas sp. BIGb0176. Next base: position 496,680 of record NZ_JANUEC010000004.1, on the reverse strand, counting down.
TGACTCCTTGTAATGGACGGGCTACGCACGCATGCGGGTGATGCGGATGACCCCGGTCAGGGCGCGCAGTTTCTTGATCACGCGGGCCAGGTGTACGCGGTCGTGCACGCTGACCACCAGTTGGACCACGCTGATGCGACCATCGCGTTCGTCCATGCTGATTTTCTCGATATTGCCGTCGGCCGCGTTGACGCTGCTGGCCAGCAGCGCGATCAGGCCGCGTTGGTGTTCCAGTTCTACGCGCAGTTCGACGTTGAATTCGCCGGTGACATCCTTGGCCCAGGAGAGCTGGATGCACTTTTCCGGGTTATGGCGGATTTCGCTGATATTGCGGCAGTTGTCCAGGTGCACCACCATCCCCTTGCCGGCGGACAGGTGGCCGACGATCGGGTCGCCCGGGATCGGCGTGCAGCACTTGGCGTAGCTCAGCACCAGGCCTTCGGTGCCGCGGATTGCCAGCGGGCCTTCCGGGCTTGGCAGCTGTTCGCCTTCGCCCAGCAGGCGGCGCGCCACAACGTAGGCCATGCGGTTGCCCAGGCCGATGTCTTCCAGCAGGTCTTCGATCAGTTCCAGGCGGTATTCCTGGAGAATCGCCTGAATGCGTTCGGCCGGGACCTTTTCCAGGGAGCTGTCGAAGCCGTTGAGCACCTTGTTCAGCAAGCGTTCGCCGAGGCTGATGGACTCGGAGCGGCGCTGCAGCTTGAGAGCATGGCGGATATGGGTGCGGGCCTTGCCGGTGACCACGAAATTCAGCCAGGCCGGGTTCGGGCGCGCGCCCGGGGCGCTGACGATTTCCACTGTGGAACCGCTTTGCAGGGGTTCGGACAGCGGCGCCAGGCGACGATTGATCCGGCAGGCGATGCAGCTGTTGCCGACGTCGGTGTGAACCGCGTAGGCGAAGTCCACCGCGGTGGAGCCTTTGGGCAGCTCCATGATCCGGCCTTTGGGCGTGAACACGTAGACCTCGTCCGGGAACAGGTCGATCTTCACGCTCTCGATGAATTCCAGGGAGTTGCCGGCGCGTTGCTGCATTTCCAGCACGCCCTTGACCCATTGGCGGGCGCGGGCGTGAGTGCCTTTGGGCTGTTCGTCGCCACTGGATTTGTACAGCCAGTGGGCGGCGATGCCGTTATTGGCCATTTCTTCCATTTCCCGGGTACGAATCTGGATCTCGATGGGTACTCCGTGCATGCCGAACAGCGTGGTATGCAGCGACTGATAGCCGTTGGCCTTGGGAATGGCGATGTAGTCCTTGAAGCGTCCCGGCAGCGGCTTGTACAAATTATGTACAGCGCCGAGTACGCGATAGCAGGTGTCTACCTTGTCGACGATGATGCGGAACGCATAGACGTCCATGATCTCGTTGAAGGCCCGACGCTTGCCGCGCATCTTCTTGTAGATGCCGTACAGGTGCTTCTGGCGACCGCTGACCTCGCCCTGGATGCCGTCGATGGCCAGGCAGTGGCTGAGGGATTCCTCGATCTTGTTGACGATTTCCTTGCGGTTGCCCCGGGCGCGCTTGACCGCCTGGTAGATCCGCGCGGAACGCATCGGGTGCATCGCCTTGAAGCCCAGGTCTTCGAATTCGATGCGGATGGCATGCATGCCCAGGCGGTTGGCGATGGGGGCGTAGATCTCCAGGGTTTCCTTGGCGATCCGCCGACGCTTCTCGCCGGAAAGTACTTCCAGGGTGCGCATGTTGTGCAGGCGGTCGGCCAGCTTGACCAGGATCACGCGAATGTCGCGGGCCATGGCCATGGCCATCTTCTGGAAGTTTTCCGCTTGGGCTTCGGCCTTGGTTTCGAAGTTCATCTGGGTCAGTTTGCTGACCCCATCCACCAATTCGGCCACGGTTTCGCCGAACTGCGCGCTGAGCGCTTCCTTGGCGATGCCGGTGTCTTCGATGACGTCATGCAGCATCGCGGCCATCAGGCTCTGATGGTCCATGTGCATGTCGGCAAGAATGTTCGCTACCGCGAGTGGGTGCGTGACGTACGCCTCGCCGCTGCGACGGCGTTGACCGTCATGGGCTTGTTCGGCGTAGAAATACGCTCGGCGGACCAGATTGACCTGGTCCGTGCCGAGATAGGTCGATAAGCGATCGGCGAGGGCGTCTATGCTCGGCATGATGTCTCCTGCCGTAAGCTGTGATCCCGCGCCGTGCTACGTCGACCAGGCATAGGCTCAGACGGCCTCGTTGGACTCGTCCTCGAAAGCAGCGAAAAGCGGCTCATCTTCAACGATTTCGGCTTCGGCGATGGCTGCGTAGTCGATCAGGCCTTCAGCGATTTCGCGCAGGGCGACAACGGTAGGCTTGTCGTTTTCCCATGCTACTTTCGGCTCTTTGCCGCCGGTGGCCAGTTGACGGGCACGCTTGGTAGAGAGCATGACCAGCTCAAAGCGGTTATCCACGTGTTCTAGGCAGTCTTCAACGGTTACGCGGGCCATGGTCTTCCTCGTAGCAAATGCAATATGCGCGCTGCCCGGATGGGCGAGCGGACTCGACAGTTTAAAAAATCACCAGCGTTAAGGGAAGCGCTGATTTTTTAACCAAGCCCTTCAACACGCTGCAAGTGCCAATGTAAAGCGCTTGCAGCGGTTTTGGGAAGTGCTGTTTTAACCCAGGAGTTCAGCCAGCAATTTGCCGAAACGCTGCTGCTGGCGTTTCTGTTGCAACTGATTGGCGCGGAAAATCGCCTTCAGGTCGCCCAGCGCGTGGGCGAAATCGTCGTTGATGATCAGATAGTCGTAGTCGACGTAGTGGCTCATTTCGCTGACGGCTTCGCGCATCCGCCCGTCGATGACCTCGTCACTGTCCTGCCCACGGTTGGTCAGGCGCTGGTGCAGGGCTTGCAAGGACGGTGGCAGGATGAAGATCGAACGGGCCTGGGGCATCAGCTTGCGTACTTGTTCCGCGCCTTGCCAGTCGATTTCCAGAATCAGGTCGTGACCTGCGTCCAGGGTTTGCTGCAGGTGGCTTTGCGAGGTTCCGTAGAGGTTGCCGAACACTTCGGCGCGCTCCAGGAAGTCCCCGTGCTCACCCATCTTCACGAACGTCTCGCGGGAGACGAAGTGATAGTTCACGCCGTCCACCTCACCGGGGCGCATGGCACGGGTGGTGTGGGAGACCGAGACGCGAATCTCCGGTTTGGCGTCGGTCAGGGCCTTGACCAGGCTGCTCTTGCCCGCGCCCGACGGCGCGGAAATGATGTACAGGGTGCCGGTGCTGTGGGTCATGTCAGTTGCCTTACTCAATATTCTGCACTTGTTCGCGCATCTGCTCGATCAACACCTTGAGGTTGACCGCAGCTTGGGTGCTGCGCGGGTCGAAGGCCTTGGAGCCCAGTGTGTTGGCTTCGCGGTTGAGTTCCTGCATCAGGAAGTCCAGGCGCCGCCCGGCCGCGCCGCCGGACTTGAGCACGCGACGTACTTCAATGATGTGGGTGCTCAGGCGGTCCAGTTCTTCGGCGACGTCGCTTTTCTGTGCCAGCAGCACCATCTCCTGTTCGAGACGGGTCGGATCCAGCTCGGCCTGCATGTCGGCGAAGCGGTCGAGGATCTTCTGGCGCTGGGTCGCGAGCATCTGCGGGACCAGTTCACGCAGGGTCGCCACGTCTTCCTCGATGGAGGACAGGCGTTCGTCGATCAGCCTGGCCAGTTCGGCGCCTTCCCGTTCGCGGCCATTCTTCAGTTCCTTCAAGCCCTGGTTGAACAGGGCCAGGGCGTCACTGTTCAAGGCTTGCGGGTCAGTGGCGTCGGCCACCAGTACGCCCGGCCAGGCCAGGACTTCCAGCGGGTTGAGCGCGGCCGGCTGCTTGATCAGGCTGGCGACGGACTCGGCTGCAGCGACCAGTTGCGCGGCGCGCTCGCGATCCACCTGCAGCGGTTTGCCGGCGGTTTCCTCGATGAAGCGCAAGGTGCACTCGACCTTGCCGCGGGACAGGCCCTGGCGCAGGGCTTCGCGGACCGCGCCTTCAAGGTCGCGAAAGGCTTCCGGCAAACGCAGGTGCGGCTCCAGGTAACGGCTGTTGACCGAGCGCAGTTCCCAGCTCAGGGTGCCCTGAGTGCCTGCCCGTTCTGCCCGGGCGAAGGCGGTCATGCTGTGCACCATGGAGGTACCTCCGATTCAGCGCCGGCACCAACCGTGAGGGGGGTGGGCGGGCCTGATAAAGATGAATTGAAGCCGACAGGCTGCGAAGGCGCAGGATTGTAGCGCAGTGCGGTCGGAGCCCCCAAACCCTGGCGCTGCCAATGCATTGCAGCTCGTCGCAACAGGACTCATCCGCGGTGTAAATGCTCCTTTGACCTTTTTAGGCGTGCCCTGGCGCGGTTGCGGGCTTTATAATGCTCGGCAGTTTTCCGTCCCCGTACAGGTGTTCCCCTATGAAACGTCCAAGTGGTCGCGCCGCCGATCAGCTCCGCTCGATCCGCATCACCCGCAACTACACCAAACACGCCGAGGGATCTGTACTGGTCGAGTTCGGTGATACCAAAGTGATCTGCACGGTCAGCGTCGAGAACGGTGTGCCGCGCTTCCTCAAGGGCCAGGGCCAGGGTTGGCTGACTGCCGAGTACGGCATGCTGCCGCGGGCTACCGGCGAGCGTAACCAGCGCGAAGCCAGCCGTGGCAAGCAGGGCGGTCGGACCCTGGAGATCCAGCGCCTGATCGGCCGTTCGCTGCGCGCCGCACTGGACATGTCCAAGCTGGGCGACGTCACCCTGTATGTCGATTGCGACGTGATCCAGGCCGACGGCGGTACTCGTACCGCATCGATCACTGGCGCCATGGTGGCCCTGGTCGACGCCTTGAAAGTGATCAAGAAGCGCGGTGGCCTGAAAGGCGGCGATCCGCTGAAGCAGATGATCGCCGCGGTATCCGTTGGCATGTACCAGGGCGAACCGGTCCTGGACCTGGATTATCTGGAGGACTCGGCTGCCGAAACCGACCTCAACGTTGTGATGACCAGCACCGGTGGTTTCATCGAAGTGCAGGGCACTGCCGAAGGTGCGCCGTTCCAGCCGGCTGAACTGAATGCGATGCTGGCCCTGGCCCAGCAAGGCATGAACGAGATTTTCCAACTGCAGCAAGCCGCGCTCGCCGATTGATGGGCGCAGGTCTTCAGCAAGGAGAGCACCATGAGTGATGAACAACTGCCGCTGCCTACGCCGAGCCACGAAGTCCGGCAATGGGCGATGTTTTGTCACCTGTCCGCCTTACTGGGGATCTGGGTTCCTTTCGGCACACTGATCGGACCGTTGATTCTCTGGCAGATGAAGCGCGAAACCGATCCCTTTATCGATGCCCAGGGCAAGGAAGCACTGAACTTCCAGCTAACCGTCGCCATTGCGTCGGCGGTGTGCTTCCTGTTGATGATCGTGGTGATCGGGTTCTTCATGTTCGGCCTGCTGGCGATCGGAGCCCTGGTGCTGACCATCATCGGCGGAGTCAAGGCTGGCGAAGGGGTGCCTTATCGCTACCCCTTCACCTGGCGCCTGATCAAGTAGCTCGAGCAAGCACAAAAAAGCCGACAGCGATGTCGGCTTTTTTGTGGCGGTGAAAGGACGCTTAGATGGTCAGCGTCCAGTCATAGTCCACGATCAGCGGTGCGTGCTGCGAGAAGCGTGGCTGGCGCGGCAGGCGAGCGCTGCGGACAAAGCGACGCAGGCCGGGAGTCAGCAACTGGTAGTCGAAACGCCAGCCCAGGTTCAGCATCTCGGCCTGTTCGTTGTCCGGCCACCAGCTGTACTGGTCGCCTTCACGGCTGACTTCACGCAATGCGTCGACATAACCCATGTTGCCAATGATCTCGTCCATCCAGGCACGTTCAGGTGCCAGGAAGCCCGGAGATTGCTGGCTGTCGCGCCAGTTCTTGATATCCAGCTTCTGTTGCGCCACGTACAGCGAGCCACAATAAATGTACTCGCGACGTTTGCGCCGCTGTTTATCCAGATAACGGGCGAAATCGTCCATTAGCTTGAACTTCTGGTTCAAGTCTTCATCGCCGTTCTGCCCTGATGGAAGCAGCAAGGTCGCGATGCTGACCTTGTCGAAATCGGCTTGCAGGTAGCGCCCGTAACGATCGGCTGTCTCGAAGCCGAGGCCGCTGATGACCGCCTTCGGCTGCAACCGCGAATACAAAGCCACACCGCCTTGGGCAGGGACTTCGGCATCGCAGGCATAAAGGAAGTAGCCATCCAGTTGGAAGGCTGGGTCGTCCAGTTCAAAGGCAGAGGCGCGGGTGTCCTGCAGGCAGATGACGTCGGCATTCTGTGCCTGCAGCCAACTGAGCAAACCACGCTCCACTGCAGCCTGAATACCATTGACGTTCACACTGATGATCCGCATAAATGGCCCCAAAAATCACGTGCGTGTATGATACCCGAGCTCTACCTAATTAGCTAAATCCGTGGTATCTGGGGTTTTTTCATGCAGGCGTATCAGCGCGATTTCATTCGTTTTGCCATCGATCGCGGGGTTTTGCGCTTCGGTGAGTTCACCCTGAAGTCCGGGCGCACCAGCCCTTACTTCTTCAATGCCGGCCTGTTCAACAGCGGTTCGGCGCTGGCCCAGCTGGGGCGTTTCTACGCCGCGGCAATCGTCGAAAGCGGCATTCCCTTCGATGTGCTGTTTGGCCCGGCCTATAAAGGCATTCCTCTGGCGGCGGCCACTGCGGTGGCGCTTGCCGAGCATCACCAGCGCGATCTGCCCTGGTGCTTCAACCGCAAGGAAGCCAAGGCTCACGGCGAAGGCGGCAGCCTGGTGGGGGCTCCCTTGACCGGCGATGTGCTGATCATCGACGACGTGATCACCGCCGGTACGGCGATCCGCGAAGTGATGCAGATCATCGAGTCCCAGGACGGCGCCAAGGCGGCCGGGGTGCTGATCGCCCTGAACCGTCAGGAACGCGGCAACGGCGAGTTGTCGGCGATCCAGGAGGTCGAGCGTGACTTCGGCATTCCGGTGGTGAGCATTGTCTCCCTGACCCAGGTCCTGCAGTTCCTGGCGGATGATCCGGCGCTCAAGCAGCATCTGCCGGCGGTGGAAGCCTACCGCGCGCAGTACGGAATCTGACCTGTAGGAGCCGGCTTGCCGGCGAAGAGGCCTTTGGGCCTTGAGTTGCCCGCGTGAGTGCCTTCGCCGGCAAGCCGGCTCCCACAAAGATTGCGTCGATAAAAAAGCCCCCGCCCGGGATCCCGGGCGGGGGCTTTTTTGTGCCTGGTGCTTAAGGGCGCTTGCGGTTGCTGATCAGGGTGCCGACACCCGTATCGGTGAAGATCTCCAGCAAAATCGCGTTGGGCACGCGACCGTCGATGATCAGCGAACTGCCGACCCCGCCTTGCACGGCTTCCAGCGCGCAGCGGATTTTCGGCAGCATGCCGCCGTAGATGGTGCCGTCGGCGATCAGTTCGTCGACCTGCTGGGTGCTCAGGCCGGTGAGGACCTTGCCCGACTTGTCCATCAGGCCGGCGATGTTGGTCAGCAGCATCAGCTTTTCGGCTTTCAATGCTTCGGCCACCTTGCCAGCCACCAGATCGGCGTTGATGTTGTAGGACTCGCCGTTGGCGCCGACCCCGATCGGTGCGATCACCGGGATGAAATCACCCTTGACCAGCAGGTTCAGCAGGTCGGTGTTGATCCCGACCACTTCGCCCACATGGCCGATATCGATGATTTCCGGGGTGGTCATTTCCGGCGTCTGGCGGGTCACGGTGAGTTTTTTCGCCCGGATCAGCTCGGCATCCTTGCCGGTCAGGCCGATGGCGCTGCCGCCGTGACGGTTGATCAGGTTGACGATGTCCTTGTTGACCTGGCCACCGAGGACCATCTCCACCACGTCCATGGTTTGCGCATCGGTCACGCGCATGCCATCGACGAAGTGGCTTTCAATGGAAAGGCGCTTGAGCAGGTCACCGATCTGCGGGCCGCCACCGTGCACCACCACCGGGTTGATCCCGACAGCCTTCATCAGCACGATGTCGCGGGCGAAGCCGGTTTTCAGCTCCTCGCTTTCCATAGCGTTGCCGCCGTACTTGATCACCAGGGTCTTGCCGACATAGCGGCGAATATAAGGCAGCGCTTCGGATAGGACCTTGGCGGTATTGGCGGCGGCATCGCGTTCGATGGTCATTCAGGGCTCCGGTGCTTCAAACAATCAAAACGGTAGTTGGAGATCAGGTGCAACACGTTTCAGCTGGGTGTGGAACACATCCTTGATGCGCTGCAGTTCGGCTGCATCATCAGCCTCGAAGCGCAGCACCAGCACAGGGGTGGTGTTGGAGGCGCGAACCAGGCCCCAGCCCTTGGCATAGTCGACCCGCACCCCGTCAATGGTGGTCAGGTCGGCGCCTGCACCCCACTGCGCGTCGTGCAGGGCGTCAATGATGCTGAATTTGCTCTCTTCGGTCACATGGATATTGATTTCCGGCGTAGAAATATCGTTCGGGAAGGTGGCGAACAACTCTTCCGCGGTGGATTTTTCCTTGCTGAGGATCTCCAGCAACCGTGCGGCGCTATAAATGCCGTCGTCGAAGCCGAACCAGCGTTCCTTGAAAAACACATGGCCGCTCATTTCGCCGGCCAGTAGAGCGCCGGTCTGTTTCATTTTCTTTTTGATCAACGAGTGACCGGTCTTCCACATTAGCGGGCGACCGCCATATTCCTTGATCAGCGGAATCAGGCGTCGGGTGCATTTGACGTCGAAGATGATCTCCGCATCCGGGTTGCGCGCCACCACGTCCTTGGCGAACAGCATCAGCAGGCGGTCGGGGAAGACGATGCTGCCGGTGTTGGTCACCACGCCGACACGATCGCCGTCGCCGTCGAAGGCCAGGCCCAGGTCGGCGCCGGTTTCCTTGACCTTGGCAATCAGGTCCTCGAGGTTCTCGGGCTTGCCCGGATCCGGGTGGTGGTTGGGGAAGTTGCCGTCCACTTCGCAGAACAGCGGGATCACTTCGCAGTTCAGGGCTTCGATCAACTGTGGGGCAATCACCCCGGCGGCGCCGTTGCCGCAATCCACCACGACTTTCAGGCGGCGGGCCAGCTTGACGTCACGGATGATCTCCTCGGCGTAGCGCGGCAGGATGTCGACCTGGGTGACGCTGCCCTGGGCGCTGCTCAGGTTGTTGCTCTTGAGGCGCTCGTGCAGGGCCTGGATCTGTTCATTGGCCAGGGTGTCGCCGGCGATGACGATCTTGAAACCGTTGTAGTTCGAGGGGTTGTGGCTGCCGGTGAGCATTACGCCGGACTTGCCGGCCAGTACGTTGGCCGCGTAATACAGGGCCGGGGTCGGCACCAGGCCGACGTCGCTGACGTGGCAGCCGCTGTCGTGCAGGCCCTGGATCAGTTGCGCCACCAGTTCCGGCCCGGACAGGCGGCCATCGCGGCCCACGGAGACGTTCGGTTCACCCTGGGCCAGGCTCTGGGAGCCGATGGCGCGGCCGATCCAGTAGGCGGTTTCAGCAGTCAGGGTTTGCGGTACAACGCCGCGGATGTCGTAGGCGCGGAAGATGCTGTCGGGGAATTTCGGGGCGACTTTAGCTGCGTTGCTCATCACTGAGGGTGCTCCATCTGAAGGGGTGCAGTACGGCCGTGAGAGGACAGGCCGGCAGGCTCAAACTGAAGGGTATGACGGCGTTTTCAGCATAGAGTTCGTACTGCGAAAGTGCCATCTGACGGGCTCCGTCCCCTCCGGAACCGGTCAGCAGCCCGGCCTGGCGGGGGCCAGGCACCCTGCAAAAAAATGCTGGTCCTCGGTCCTTGATTGCTCTCGCAAGGGGGCGGAGCAGGCAGGCTGCCCACTCCTAGAGGCAGATCAGTGGCTGCCGGAGTGGCCGAAGCCACCTGCGCCGCGCTGGCTTTCATCAAAGGCTTCGACCACTTCGAAATGCGCCTGGACCACAGGCACCAGCACCAGTTGGGCGATGCGCTCGCCGACGGCGATGTTGAAGGCGGTCTGGCCACGGTTCCAGCAGGACACCATCAGTTCGCCCTGGTAGTCCGAGTCGATCAGGCCCACCAGGTTGCCCAGCACGATGCCGTGCTTATGGCCCAGGCCGGAGCGCGGCAGGATCAGCGCTGCCAGGCCCGGATCGCCAATGTAGACCGACAGCCCGGTAGGGATCAGCAGCGTCTGGCCTGGCTCCAGAAGGGTGTCTTCCTTGAGCATGGCTCGCAGGTCGAGGCCGGCGGAGCCCGGCGTGGCGTACTGCGGCAGAGGGAATTCGTTGCCGATGCGTGGGTCGAGGATCTTGGCTTGTAAAGCGTGCATGCGAGTTAAACCTGGTTCAGCCGTTCGGCGATAAAAGAGATCAGCTGGCGGGCAATCTTGCCCTTGCTGGTCTGGGCGAAGAGAGTTGCGTGCAACTCCCGGTCAATCACGCTGCAGGCGTTTTCCTCGCTGTTGAAGCCAATGCTCGGGTTGGCAACGTCGTTGGCGACGATCAGGTCGAGGTTCTTGTCCTTCAATTTGCGTGCAGCGTAGTCGAGCAAGTTTTCGGTTTCTGCGGCGAAACCGACACTGAAAGGCCGATCCGGACGGCTGGCAATGGTGGCCAGGATGTCCGGGTTGCGCACCATCTGCAGCAACAGGCCGTCACCTTTCGTAGGGTCTTTCTTTAATTTTTGTGGGGCGACGACTTCCGGTCGGTAGTCCGCGACCGCCGCAGAGGCGATGAAAACGTCGCATGGGATCGCCGACTCACAGGCCGCGAGCATGTCCCGGGCGCTGACAACGTCGATCCGCGTGACTCTATCGGGGGTTGGCAGGTGTACCGGCCCAGTGATCAGGGTCACCCGGGCACCGGCTTCAACCGCGGCCTCGGCCAGGGCGAAGCCCATTTTTCCTGAGCTATGGTTGGTGATGTAGCGCACCGGATCGATGTTTTCCTGGGTCGGCCCGGCGGTAATCAGCAGGTGCTTGCCGGTCAGCGCCAGATGCTGGAAACAATCGGCGGCGCACTGGGCCAGGTCGTTGGCCTCCAGCATGCGGCCCAGGCCGACATCGCCACAGGCCTGGCTGCCGGAAGCCGGGCCGAAGACCTTCAGGCCACGGCTTTGCAGCAGTTGGGTGTTGGCTTGGGTGGCAGGGTCGCGCCACATGGCCTGATTCATCGCCGGGGCGATGGCGACGATGGCATCGGTGGCCAGCACCAGGGTGGTCAGCAGATCGTCGGCAATGCCCTGGGCCAGGCGGGCAATCAGGTCCGCGGTGGCCGGCGCGATCAGCACCAGGTCGGCCCACTTGGCCAGCTCGATATGGCCCATGGCGGCTTCGGCAGCCGGGTCCAGCAGGTCGAGGTGGACCGGGTGCCCGGAGAGCGCTTGCATGGTCAGCGGGGTAATGAATTCACTGCCGCCCCGGGTCATGACCACGCGCACTTCGGCGCCCTGGTCGAGGAGTCGGCGAACCAGCTCCGCGCTCTTGTAGGCGGCAATGCCGCCGCCGACGCCGAGCACGATGCGTTTCCGATACAGCCGCTGCATAGGCCTGTCTTTCCGTTCAGTGATTGCTGCGTGGCATGCCCCCTCCCCAGGTGAAATACCACGCAAAAAAGAGGGGGCTAAGATAGCACAGCGCCCGCTGTCGAACAGCGGCGCCATGCACAGGGAGGTGTGATGAGTATTCGTGACTGGCCCGCGGCGGAGCGTCCGCGGGAACGGCTTCTGGAGCAGGGCGCCATCAGCCTTTCCGACGCCGAGCTACTGGCTATTTTCCTGCGCACCGGGGTGGCCGGTAAAAGCGCGGTGGACCTGGCGCGGCATCTGTTGCGGCGCTTTGGCAGCCTGCGCAGGCTGCTGGAGGCCGATCAACTGACCTTCACCCGCCAACTGGGGCTGGGCCCGGCCAAGTACGCCTTGTTGCAGGCGGTGCTGGAAATGGCCCGACGGCATCTGGCGGAGAAACTGCATCGCCAGTCCGCGTTGGAGAACCCGCTGGTGGTGCGCGATTACCTGAAGTCGATGCTGCGCCACGAGCCCCATGAAGTGTTCGGTTGCCTGTTTCTCGACACGCGGCATCGTGTACTGACCTTCGAAGTGCTGTTTCAGGGCTCCATCGACAGCACCACGGTGTACCCGCGGCAGGTGATCAAGCGCGCCTTGGCGCACAATGCAGCGGCGGTGATCCTCTGCCACAACCATCCGTCAGGCATTTGCGAGCCCAGCCCGGCCGACCGGGTAGTGACCCGACGTTTGCAGGAGGCACTGGAGTTGATCGATGTGCGGGTGCTGGACCACTTCATCGTGGGGGAGGGCGACCCGCTGTCGATGGCCGAGTACGGCTGGATCTGAATGCAGCCGGCTTCAAGGCCTGGGTGGGCCTTGAAGCCGGCCGGCAGTTCACTTGATGCTGACTTTCGAATAGTCCTGGCGCCCGAAGGGGCTCACCTGGTAGCCCTCGACCTGCTTGCGAGTCAGGGCGAATGCGGTCGGGTGTGCCAGGGGCAGCCACAGCGCCTGCTGCTGGATCTGGGTCTGGGCCTGTTGGTACAGCTTGCTGCGCACACCCTGTTCGCTGGTGGTCTTGCCGGCCGTGATCAGCTTGTCCAGGTTCTGGTCGCAGTAGCGGGCGAAGTTGGTGCCGGACTTGACGGCGGCGCAGGTGAACTGTGGCGAGAGGAAGTTATCCGGGTCGCCGTTGTCGCCAGCCCAGCCCATGAACAGCAGGTCGTGCTCGCCGGCCTTGGCGCGGCGGATCAGTTCACCCCATTCGATCACGCGGATTTCCGCCTGGATCCCTACTTGGGCCAGGTCCGATTGCAGCAACTGCGCGCCCAGGCTGGGGTTGGGGTTGAGCAGGCTGCCAGAGGGGCGGGTCCAGAGGGTGGTCTGGAAGCCGTTCTTCAGGCCAGCCTTGGCCAGCAGTTGGCGAGCCTTTTCCGGGTCGTGGGCGTACCCGGGCAGGTCCTTGGCGTAGCTCCAGGTATTGGGCGGGTAAGGGCCGTTGGCGGCTTCGGCGGTGCCTTCAAAGACCGCCTTGAGGTAGCTGCCCTTGTCGAAGGCCAGGTTGATTGCCTGGCGTACCTCGGGTTTGTCCAGGGGTGGGTGCTGGCTGTTGATGGCGACGAAGGCGGTCATGAAGGCTGCGGTGTGCTCGACCTTCAGTGCCGGATCCTCGCTGGCGGCCTGGACATCCAGGGGCTTGGGCGACAGCGCGATCTGGCACTCGTTGCGGCGCAGCTTCTGCAGGCGCACGTTGGCGTCCGGGGTGATGGCAAAGATCAGCGAATCGACCGCAGGCTTGCCGGCAAAGTAGTCGCGGTTGGCCTTGTAGCGGATCGAGGCGTCTTTCTGGAAGCGCCCGAAGATGAACGGGCCGCTGCCGATCGGCTGGCTGTTGAGCTTCTCCGGGGTGCCGGCCTTGAGCAGTTGCTCGGCGTACTCCGCCGAGTAGATCGAGGCGAAGCCCATGCTCAGGGTGGCGAGGAAGGTCGAATCGGCGTGGTCCAGGGTAAAGCGTACGGTCAGCGGGTCCAGGGCATCGATCTTCTTGATCAGGCTGGGCAACTGCAGGGATTGGGCGTGGGGAAAGCCGCTCTGGGCGATCTTGTGCCACGGATGGGCCGGATCGAGCATGCGCTCGAAGCTGAACTTGACGTCTTCGGCGGTCAGCTCGCGGCTGGGGTTGAAATACTCGGTGCGGTGGAACTTGACCTTGGGGTGCAGCTTGAACACGTAGGTCAGGCCGTCGGCAGAGACCTCCCAGCTGTCGGCAAGGCTGGGGACTACCTTGCCGCTATCGGCGTCGAACTCCACCAGGCGGTTCATCAGCACGTCGGCGGATGCGTTGGTGGTGGTCAGTGAGTTGTACTGCACCACGTCGAAGCCCTCCGGGCTGGCTTCGGTGCAGACGCTCAGCGCGGCAGCCTGGGCCAGGGGGCTCAGGAGAGGGGCGAGCAGGAGCGGGAGGGCGGCAAGACGCATGGTCGGGTTCCTTGTGCAGATCGAAAGCCCATCTGCGAGTGCAGTCTGGAAATGCCTTACCCTAGTGGGCTCTTTGTAAAATGACTATCCCTTTTGTATCGAGTGACGAAACCTCGGGCTCGGCCGGGGTTCCAGGCGTGATTTTCCGCAGGCATGACCGCGCCCAATGGCGGTTTTGTGCCTGGGGTTTCGGGAGAAATATATTCTGCGACGAGCGGTAGATTTCTGCGGTAGCCTTTGCCGCAGGCGTCCGGCGCAAGAAAATCAGGACTTTTCGTCATCCTGGGCACAGCGGTTGTTGTTGCTCTGGGGTCTTTCTGGTATAAAGCAGCGCTCTTTTCTAGGGGCCCGGTTCCTTCGCTTGTAGGTGTAGCCGGTAAGACCCTAAAGAAACGCGGCGCCTGGCGCCAAATGACTGAGAGATTAAGCGGCCAACCCATGCCGGGTTGGGCATGTGGTTTTAGAGGGCTGAGGCATGTCTAGAGTCTGTCAAGTTACCGGTAAGGGTCCGGTGACTGGGAATAACATTTCCCACGCAAACAACAAAACCCGTCGTCGTTTCCTGCCGAACCTGCAGCATCACCGCTTCTGGGTTGAGTCCGAGAAACGTTTTGTGCGTCTGCGCGTATCTGCCAAAGGCATGCGTATCATCGACAAGCGCGGCATTGATGTCGTGCTGGCCGAAATCCGTCGCGATGGCGGCAAGGTTTAAGGGAGCTAATCATGCGTGAATTGATTCGTTTGATCTCGAGCGCCGGTACTGGTCACTTCTACACTACCGACAAGAACAAGCGTACTACTCCGGACAAAATCGAGATCAAGAAATATGATCCGGTTGTTCGCAAGCACGTGATCTACAAGGAAGGCAAAATCAAGTAATTGATTTTTCTTCTGACAAAAAAACCCGCCTTCAAGCGGGTTTTTTTGTGCCCGGGATTCAGGCTTTCTGTTCGAAGGCCACATAGACCTTGCGGCAGGGCTCCAGCACTTCCCAGGTGCCCTTGAAGCCGGCCGGGATCACGAAGCGGTCGCCGACTCGCAGAGTCTTGGCATTGCCGTCGTGATCACGCAGTACCGATACGCCCTGGAGGATCTCGCAGTATTCGTGCTCGGTGAAGTTCACCGTCCACTGGCCTACGGCGCCTTCCCAGATCCCGGCATTGAGCTGGCCGCACGGGCTGGCGTAATGGTTGAACACCGCTTGCTCGGGGTCGCCCTTGAGGATTTTTTCCGCAGCGGGGCGGTAGCGTTCGCCCTCGGTGGTGGCCTGGCTGAAGTCGACGACGTTGTGGATGCTCATTGTTGTATTCCCCCGTGATTGCGGCGCGAGTGGCTATGAAGGCCAAAGTCTATGTTTATTAAAATGCACATAGCAATGGCGTTTGCCCGGGCTTTGTCAAATATATTGAAAGTACAGGTGTCGCTGGTTTAGGGTGGCGGGTGCCTTTGGCCGAAAACAGGCTGGCCGGGCAGAATTCTTCAGCAGTGCCGGCGTAGTTCGCATGGCGCTTGTATACAAATAAGAGGAGGACACTCGTATGACCACCCTGACTCGTGCCGACTGGGAACAACGTGCCCGCGACCTGAAAATCGAAGGTCGTGCCTACATCAACGGCGAATACACCGCATCGGCTTCCAGCGACACCTTCGAATGCATCAGCCCGGTAGACGGTCGCGTACTGGCGACCATCGCCAGCTGTGATGCCGCCGATGCCCAGTGCGCCGTGGAAAACGCCCGCGCCACCTTCAACTCCGGCGCCTGGTCGCGCCTGGCGCCGGCCAAGCGCAAGTCGGTGATGATCCGCTTTGCCGGCCTGTTGAAGCAGCACGCTGAAGAACTCGCGCTCCTGGAAACCCTGGACATGGGCAAGCCCATCAGCGACTCCCTGGATATCGACGTTCCCGGCGCCGCCCAGGCCCTGAGCTGGAGCGGCGAGGCCATCGACAAGATCTACGATGAAGTCGCTGCCACCCCTCACGACCAGTTGGGCCTGGTCACCCGTGAGCCGGTAGGCGTGGTCGCGGCCATCGTGCCGTGGAACTTCCCCCTGATGATGGCTTGCTGGAAACTGGGCCCGGCGCTGTCCACCGGTAACTCGGTGATCCTCAAGCCTTCGGAAAAATCCCCGCTGACCGCCATCCGCATCGCTGCCCTGGCAGTGGAAGCCGGGATTCCGGCGGGCGTGTTCAACGTACTGCCAGGCTACGGCCACACCGTCGGCAAGGCCCTGGCCCTGCACATGGACGTGGACACCCTGGTGTTCACCGGCTCCACCAAGATCGCCAAGCAGTTGCTGGTCTACTCCGGCGAATCCAACATGAAGCGCGTGTGGCTGGAAGCCGGCGGCAAGAGCCCGAACATCGTGTTCGCCGATGCTCCGGACCTGCAGGCCGCCGCCGAATCCGCTGCCAGCGCCATTGCCTTCAACCAGGGCGAAGTCTGCACCGCCGGCTCGCGCCTGCTGGTGGAGCGCTCCATCAAGGACAAATTCCTGCCGCTGGTGATCGAGGCCCTCAAGGGCTGGAAGCCGGGCAACCCGCTGGACCCGGCCACCAATGTCGGTGCCCTGGTGGACACCCAGCAGATGAACACCGTGCTGTCCTACATCGAAGCCGGGCATGCCGATGGCGCCAAGCTGGTGGCCGGTGGCAAGCGCACCCTGGAAGAAACCGGTGGCACCTACGTCGAGCCGACCATTTTCGATGGTGTCAGCAACGCGATGAAAATCGCCCAGGAAGAGATCTTCGGCCCTGTACTGTCGGTGATCGCCTTCGACAGCGTGGAAGAGGCGATCCAGATTGCCAACGACACGCCTTACGGCCTGGCAGCTGCGGTGTGGACCGCCAACATCTCCAAGGCCCACCAGACCGCCAAGGCCCTGCGTGCCGGCAGCGTCTGGGTCAACCAATACGACGGCGGCGACATGACCGCGCCGTTCGGCGGCTTCAAGCAGTCGGGCAACGGTCGCGACAAGTCGCTGCATGCGTTCGACAAGTACACCGAGCTGAAAGCCACCTGGATCAAGCTCTGAGTCTTGTCGTTTGAGGCGGGGCAGTGCCCCGCCTGATGTCGATCCATAGCGCAGCCGGACTTTCCGCAAGGGGAGTCCGGCTGTGTTGTCTGTGCCTTGCGAAACAATGATCCACAGGAGCGTGGAAATGCGTTGGGCGACCTATTTCGCCGTTTTGGCCGCAGTCTTGAGTGTCGGCCTGGCCCTGGGCGTGACCATGCCCCTGGTGTCGTTTCGTCTCGAAAGCTGGGGCTACGGGCCTTTTGCAATTGGCGTGGTGGCGGCGATGCCGGCCATTGGCGTGTTGCTCGGGGCGAAGATCTCCAGCCGCCTGGCGGCGCGCTTCGGCACCGCCAGCCTGATGCGCCTGTGCCTGTGGGGTGGGGCGATCTCCATTGCCTTGCTGGCGCTGCTGCCCAGCTATCCGTTGTGGTTGGTACTGCGCCTGATACTGGGAGTGGTCCTGACCATCATCTTCATTCTGGGGGAAAGCTGGATCAATCAGCTGGTGGTGGAGCAGTGGCGTGGCCGGCTGGTGGCGCTGTATGGCGCAAGCTATGCCTTGAGCCAGCTGGCCGGGCCCCTGCTGTTGGGCGTGCTGGGTACTGAGCATGATTACGGCTTCTGGACCGCGGTGGGTTTGCTGGTGGTATCACCGCTCCTGCTGTTGGGGCGCAGCGGGGCGCCGAGCACCGAGTCGTGCAGCGTGACCCTGTTTGACCTGTGGCACTTCTGTCAGAAGTTGCCGGCGATTGCCTGGGCAGTTGCATTGTTCGCTACTTTCGAGGCGCTGATTCTGACCCTGCTGCCGGTATATTGCCTGAGCCAGGGGTTCACCGAAGACATTGCCCTGGCCATGGTCAGCACCGTGGTGGTGGGGGATGCACTTTTGCAACTGCCGATTGGCGCCCTGGCGGATCGGATTTCCCGGCGCGGCCTGTTCACCGGCTGCGCGGTGATCCTGCTGTGTTCCAGCCTGGCCATTCCGCTGTTGCTGGGCACCGTGCTGATCTGGCCACTGTGGGTGTTGTTCGGGGCCAGCGCCGGGGGCTTGTTCACCTTGTCGCTGATCCTGATCGGGGAGCGTTACCGCGATGATGCACTGGTGCGGGCCAATGCCCATGTGGCGCAGCTCTGGGGCATTGGCTGCCTGATCGGGCCGCTGGTGGCAGGGGCCGGCAGCCAGTGGGTGAGCGGCCACGCCATGTTGCTGCTGGTGGCGGCCGGGGCTTTTGGCTTGCTTGTCCTGCTGCTGCGCCAGGGGGCCTTTGGCGAAGCCCAGGCTGCGTTGTAGCCACTCAGAGCATGCGTTCCAGGCCGATGCGGGTGCTCAGCCAGGCATTGAAGCGGCGCCACCAGTTACCGGGTTCATGGCCCAGGCTGTGCAACTGGCCCTGGTCCTCGGTCACCCAGACCAGCTTGCCGTCCAGCAGCTTGACCTGGTAGCTCAGGGCCGGCGCCATCCCCTGCAGGGCCAGGGCGCGGACATGTTCAGCCAGCTCGGGGCTGTCCACCAGCACCCCGACCTCGGTGTTCCACAGCACCGAACGGGGGTCGAAGTTGAACGAGCCGATGAAGCTCTTTCGTCGGTCGAAGATCATCGCCTTGCTGTGCAGGCTGGAGTCGGAGCCCTTGTAGGAGCCGCTGTGGAACAGGTGCGGCCCGCTGCCACCGCGCTCGCCGGGTTGTCGGCGCAGTTCGTAGAGCTTCACTCCATGTTCCAGCAATGCCTTGCGATAGGGCGCATAGCCGCCATGCACCACTGGCACGTCGGTGGCTTCCAGGGAGTTGGTCAACAGGCTCACCGAGACTCCGGCGTCCGCGCGCCCGGTCAGGTACACCAGCCCAGGCTGCCCCGGAACGAAGTAGGCCGAGATCATGATCAGCTCCTTGCCGACCCCGCTCAGTTCCGGTGCCAGCTGGGTGGTGAGCAGCAGGTGCGGGTCGGGGTCACCCTTGGCCAGGACCTTGGCCGGAGCGTCCCACAGGGCCTGGTTCCAGGCCCAGATCAGTTCCTTGCGCCAGATGTCCATGCGCGGCTGGGTCTGGTAGGTCATTAACTGCCGGTACAGCGCCTGGTTCTGCCGGCGGCTGTCCTGCAAGGATTCCTCGAGGCGCAGCCGGGTGTTGTCCAGCGCCTTGGTGGAAGGTGTGCTGGACAGGAACTCGCCGATGGGGCGGCTCAGGGCGCTGTTCCAGTACTGGTCGAAGCTGTGGCCCAGTTGCTCGGCCACCGGACCCACGCTGAACATGTCGATGTCGGTGAAATTCAGGTTGGGCTGGGCGTCGAAGTATTCATCCCCCAGGTTGCGCCCGCCCACGATGGCCACGCTGTTGTCTGCCAGCCAGAGCTTGTTGTGCATCCGCCGATGCTGCTGCGACAGGTTGAACAGGCGGCCCATGGCCCGGGTCAGGCCGGTGCTGCGGCCCAGGTGCAGAGGGTTGAACAGGCGGATCTGGATCTGCGGGTGGGCGGCCAGGGTGGCGATGATCTGGTCCAGGCCGTCGCTGGTGGTGTCGTCCAGCAGGATGCGTACCCGCACGCCACGGTCGGCGGCCTTGAGCAGCTCGTCCACCAGCATGCGGGTGCTGATGCCGTCGTGGACGATGTAGTACTGCAGGTCGAGGCTGCTTTGCGCGTTGCGGATCAGCTCGGCGCGGGCCATGAACGCTTCGGTGCTGTTGGGTAGCAGGCGAAAGCCGGAACGCCCCTGGTAGGGTGCGGCCTGGGCCCGGATCGACTGGGCAAAGCCCGAATCACGGGCGGGCAGGGCCTGGCTGGGTTGGTACGGCACCTCGCGGGTAGCGCAGCCGCCCAGCCCGAGGCTCAGCAGCAGAAGCCAGGTGAAGGCCTGTATAGGGTTCAAGTCAGGTCATCTCGCATCACGGCACGGGTTGGCATGGGACGGCTGGCTTCCTGCTTCGGGTCGGGGTCAGTCCGAGGTTTCACTGAGCAGCTTGATGGCTGCAGCGCCGACCTTGCGTACCGCGTCTTCGATCTGCGCGGTTGGCTTGGCAGCGTAGTTCATCCGCAGGCAATTGCGGTACTTGCCCGAGGCGGAAAAGATGCTGCCCACGGCAATCTGCACCCCTTGCTCGAGCAGCACTCGGTTGAGCTTCAGAGCATCAAAGCCCTCGGGGAGTTCGATCCACAGCATGAAACTGCCCTGTGGCCGGCTGGCGCGAGTGCCGGCGGGGAAGTAGCGGCTGACCCAATCGAGCATCAGGTCACGATTGCGCTGGTATTGGGTGCGCATTTTGCGCAAATGCGGCTCGAAGTGCCCGCTCTTGAGAAACTCGGCGATGGCTACTTGGGGCTGCGGGGCCGTGGAGCCGGTGCTGATGTATTTCATGTGCAGTACACGTTCCAGGTAGCGACCGGGCGCTACCCAGCCGATGCGCAGGCCTGGGGCCAGGGTTTTCGAGAACGAGCTGCACAGCAGCACCCGGCCATCATCGTCGAAGGACTTGATGGTGCGCGGGCGCGGGTAGGTGTAGGCCAGTTCGCCATACACATCGTCCTCGATGATCGCCACGTCGAAGCGCTGGGCCAGGGTCAGCAGTGCCCGCTTGCGCGGCTCCGGCATGATGTAGCCCAGGGGGTTGTTGCAGTTGGGCGTCAACTGTATGGCCTTGATCGGCCACTGTTCCAAAGCCAGTTCCAGAGCTTCCAGGCTGATTCCGGTAATGGGGTCGGTGGGGATCTCCAGGGCCTTCATGCCCAGGCCCTTGAGGGTCTGCATGGCGCCGTGGAAGCTCGGCGAGTCCACGGCGACGATATCCCCCGGCTCGCAGATGGCGCGAATGCTGGTGGACAGCGCCTCGTGGCAGCCGGTGGTGATCACCAGGTCGCCGGCCCCCAGCTGGCAGCCGGAATCCAGCATCAGTCGCGCGACCTGTTCGCGCAGCTCCAGCACGCCGTAAATGTTGTCGTAGTGCAGGCCTGGCATGTCCTGGCGCCGGCTGAGGCGGGCCAGGGCCCGAAGCAGAGGCTTGAGGGTGGGGGTGGTGATGTCCGGCATGCCGCGGCCCAGTTGCACCACGTCCTTGCGCGGCACGGCGCGAATCAGTTCCAGCACCTGGTCCCACTGCGAGATCTCTACCGGTCGCTGGGCCGGGCGGCCAACGGCGGGCAGGGCGGGCAGTTCGCGGCTGGGCGGCACGAAGTAGCCGGACTTGGGCTTGGGCATCGCCAGGCCGTTGTCTTCCAGCAGGCGGTAGGCCTGCTGCACGGTGCTCAGGCTGACCCCGTGCTCGACGCTCAGGGCGCGCACTGAGGGCAGTCGATCGCCGGGGCGGTAGAAGCCCTGCTCAATGCGGGTGCCCAGGAGTTCGGCGAGGTTGACGTAGAGGGTCATGGCATTGGCTCGTAGTGGGGGCGCGAGGACCGGTACAGATGGGGCAAAAATACAGGATTCAGCAGGATTTTTGGCAAAACTGTATGGAGTTAATACCGCTGTATTGAGTCTGTAATGGTTTTTGCGCACCAAGCATCCTATTGGCTCATGGCAACTTTGAGCAAACAGGAGCAATACAGATGAACGGCTTGAGCGATGTGCGTCTGTCGTTACGGAGTCAGGAGCTGCAGGCAGAGCAGGAGCAGGCACTGGCGGCACGCCTGCCACGCTCCGCACCGCCTGGGCTGAGCCCGCTGGGTCTGTACTGGCATCGGCTGCGCACGCGCAAGGCGTTGCTGGAGCTGACTGCCGAGCAGTTGCGCGATGTCGGCCTGAGCCGGGAAGAGGCGCGGGCCGAAGGTCTCAAGCCGTTCTGGCGGCTGTAGGCCGACGCCGCGCAGCCACGGGGAGGGTCAGAGCAGTTCCTTCAAGCGGTGCCAGAGCATGCCCAGGGCCAGCAGCGGCGAGCGCAGATGCTTGCCGCCCGGGAAAGTGATGTGCGGCACCTTGGCGAAGAGGTCGAAACCGCCGCCGTGCTGGCCGCTGATGGCCTCGCCCAGCAGCTTGCCCGCCAGGTGCGTGGCATTCAGGCCGTGGCCCGAATAGGCCTGGGCGTAATACACATTGGGCTGGTCCTTGAGCCGGCCGATCTGCGGCAGGCGGTTGGCGCCGATGCCGATCATGCCGCCCCACTGGTAGTCGATCTTCACTGCGGCCAGTTGCGGGAACACTTCCAGCATCTTCGGCCGCATGTAGGCGGCGATGTCCTTGGGGTCACGGCCCGAATAATGACAGGCACCCCCGAACAGCAGGCGCCGGTCAGCCGAAAGGCGGTAGTAGTCCAGGGCCACGCGTTGGTCGCAGACCGCCATGTTCTGCGGCAGCAGTTCCTGGGCCAGGGCCGGGCTCAAGGGTTCGGTGGCGATGATGTAGCTGCCGGCCGGAAGCACCTTGCCCCCCAACTCCGGATTGAGATCGTTGAGGTAGGCGTTGCAGCCCAGTACCAGGGTCTTGGCCCGGACGGTGCCGCGACTGCTGTGGACCTTGACCTCGGGGCCGTAGTCGATGCGGGTCACCGCAGAGTGCTCGAACAGTTGCACCCCCAGTTGCTGCGCCGCCCGGGCTTCGCCCAGGGCCAGGTTCAGCGGGTGCAGGTGGCCCGAACCCATGTCGATCAAGCCGCCAACATAGCGCTTGGAACCCACCACGCTGTGCATTTCATCGGCCTGCAGCAGCCGGGTCTGGTGGCGATAGCCGAGGCTGCGCAGTTCCTCGGCGTCTTCGGCGAAGCCGGCAAGGTCGGCCGGCTTGTTGGCCAGGTCGCAGTAGCCCCAGGTCAGGTCGCAAGGGATCTGGAAACGCTCGATGCGTTGGCGGACGATCTCCACCGCCTCCAGCCCCATGAGCTTCATCTGCCGCACTCCGTCCTCGCCTATCACCTTGGTGAACTGGTCGAGGCCGTGGCCGACGCCGCGAATCAACTGCCCGCCATTGCGCCCGCTGGCGCCCCAGCCGATCTTGTGCGCCTCCAGCAGGACCACGCTGAGGCCACGCTCGGCCAGTTCCAGCGCGGTGTTGAGCCCGGAAAAACCGCCCCCGACCACGCACACATCGGCTGTCAGATCGCCCGCCAACGCTGGGTAGTCAGGTTGCGGCAGGCTGCTGGCGGCATAGTAGGAAGCGGCGTGCTGAAGGCTGGCGGGCATGGGATGCGTCCTGATGATGGTGTCGGTAAAAATGCGCGGAGCATAAGTCGGGCCTTTGCGCCGGGGCAACCGCAGGACGCCCGGTCCTGTCTGCCGCCAGGCATTTAGGGCAGAATTCACGGCTATTCATGCCCCGGTAGTCTTTTTCATGAGCTGTAACCGTCAAATCGTCCGCAGCCTGCGTCAGCAGATTCCCTCTTTCGAGTGCGTTCCCGGCTGCCACGACTGCTGCGGCCCGGTGACCACCTCGCCGGAGGAAATGTCCCGCCTGCCGCGCAAGACCGCTGCCGAGCAGGAAGCTGCCATGGACGAGCTCAACTGCGTGCACCTGGGGCCCAACGGTTGCACCGTGTATGACGAGCGTCCGCTGATCTGCCGCCTGTTCGGCACCACGCCGAGCCTGCCTTGCCCCAACGGCCGGCGCCCGGTGGAGATGATCCACCCCCGGGTCGAAAAACAGATCCACGACTACATGGCCAGCACTCGCCAGGTCCTGGTCTAGCCCCGCGCCCCCGGCTTGCCGGAAGGCTGCACCCTCTCGCTTCAATCCGGAATCGGCAGGCTCAGGCTCTCCTTCACTTCTTCCATGACGATGTAGCTCTTGGACTCGCGCACGTGGGGCAGCTTGAGCAGGATGTCCCCCAGCAACTTGCGGTAGGACGCCATTTCCGAGATCCGCGCCTTGACCAGATAGTCGAAGTCGCCGGACACCAGGTGGCACTCCAGCACGTGGGGCAGCTTCAGCACCGCCCGGCGAAACTCCTCGAAGGTATCGCCGGACTTGTAGTCCAGGCTGATCTCGACGAACACCAGCAGGCTGCCCTTGAGGTGCTGCGGATTGAGCCGCGCGTTGTAGCCCATGATGATCCCTTCGCGCTCCAGGCGGCGCACGCGCTCGGTGCAGGGGGTGGTGGAGAGGCCCACTCGCTCCCCCAGCTCGGTGAAGGAAATGCGTCCGTCGGCCTGGAGTATCCGCAAGATATTGCGATCGATCTTGTCCAGGGCCCGACGGGTCTGATGGTTGGTGCGCATAGGGGATGCCCCTCCGTGAAAAGCAATATCGCCGAGAATTCTCGCCAAATATAGGCGGTTATATAGTGAAAATCACTGCTCAATGTTTCTTACACTGCGCCCATCTTTGCTCTGAATAACAAACGTCAGCGGTCAAGCCGCGATGAGGATATGAAAATGCGCGTTCTGGTCTTGGGCAGTGGCGTTATCGGAACCACCAGTGCCTATTATCTGGCTCGAGCCGGATTTGAAGTGACCGTAGTGGACCGTCAGCCGGCCGCCGCCATGGAAACCAGCTTCGCCAACGCCGGCCAGGTCTCGCCTGGCTATGCGTCGCCCTGGGCCGCTCCGGGTGTACCGCTCAAAGCCATCAAATGGCTGCTGCAGCGCCACGCGCCACTGGCGATCAAGGCCACGGCCGACATCGACCAGTACCTGTGGATGGCACAGATGCTGCGCAACTGCACCGCCAGCCGCTATGCGGTGAACAAGGAACGCATGGTGCGCCTGTCCGAATACAGCCGTGACTGCCTCGACGAGTTGCGAGCGGAAACCGGCATTGCCTACGAAGGCCGCAGCCTGGGCACTACCCAGCTGTTCCGAACCCAGGCGCAGCTGGACGGTGCGGCGAAAGACATCGCCGTGCTCAAGGAATCCGGCGTGCCGTTCGAACTGCTGGACCGCGAAGGCATCGCCCGGGTCGAGCCGGCCCTGGCCAACGTCACTGACATCCTCGCCGGTGCCCTGCGCCTGCCCAACGACCAGACTGGCGACTGCCAGATCTTCACCACGCGCCTGGCGGAAATGGCCAGCAAGCTGGGTGTGGAATTCCGCTTCGGCCAGGACATCCAGCGCATCGACTTTGCCGGTGACCGGATCAACGGCGTGTGGATCGACGGCAAGCTGGAAACCGCCGACCGCTACGTGCTGGCCCTGGGCAGCTACTCGCCGCAATTGCTCAAGCCGCTGGGCATCAAGGCGCCGGTGTACCCGCTCAAGGGTTACTCCCTGACCGTGCCGATCACCAACCCGGCCATGGCCCCGACTTCCACCATCCTCGACGAAACCTACAAGGTCGCGATCACCCGTTTCGACAACCGGATCCGGGTCGGCGGCATGGCTGAGATAGCCGGTTTTGACCTCTCGCTCAATCCGCGCCGGCGTGAAACGCTGGAGATGATCGTCAACGATCTCTATCCTCAGGGCGGCGACCTGTCCCAGGCCAGTTTCTGGACCGGGCTGCGTCCCACTACCCCGGATGGCACGCCGATTGTGGGCGCCACGCCGTTGCGCAACCTGTTCTTGAACACCGGCCACGGTACGCTCGGCTGGACCATGGCTTGCGGTTCCGGTCGCCTGCTGGCGGACCTGATGGCCAAGAAAAAGCCGCAGATCAGCGCCGAAGGCCTCGATATTTCCCGTTACGGTAACCCTCAGGAGTCAGCTAAACATGTCAATCCAGCGCCAGCTCACCAATGAGCGCATGAGCCAGATTGTTGTCCACGGCGGTACGGTGTATCTGTCCGGGCAAGTCGGTGATGACATGCAGGCCGGGATCGAACAGCAGACCCGCGAGACCCTGGCCAACATCGAACGCCTGCTGGATCTGGCCGGTACCGACAAGAGCAAGCTGCTGTCGGTGACCATCTACCTGAAGGACATCGATGCCCACTTCGCTGGCATGAACAGTGTCTGGGACCAGTGGCTGCCAAAAGGCGTGGCGCCGGCCCGGGCCACGGTCGAAGCCAAGCTGTGCGAACCGGAAATCCTGGTCGAGCTGTCCGTAGTGGCCGCTCTGCCTTAAGCGACAAGATCCCTCTCCCGGTGCCGGTGGCGGCTCGCCGTTATCCAGCACCGGTTTTTTATTCCCCATGACCGCCTAGAAGTCTGCCGCCATGCGCCCTGCCCGTGCCCTGATCGATCTCCAAGCCCTGCGTCACAACTACCAACTGGCCCGTGAAACCTCGGGAGTTCGTGCTCTCGCGGTGATCAAGGCCGATGCCTACGGCCATGGCGCGGTGCGCTGCGCCCAGGCACTGGAAGGCGAGGCCGACGGTTTCGCCGTGGCCTGCATCGAAGAAGCCCTGGAGCTGCGCGCCGCGGGCATTCGTGCGCCGGTGCTGCTGCTGGAAGGTTTTTTCGAAGCATCCGAGCTGGCGCTGATCGTCGAGCATGATTTCTGGTGCGTGGTGCATTCGCTGTGGCAACTCGAAGCCATCGAGCAGGCGGCCGTGGCCAAGCCACTGACGGTCTGGCTCAAGCTGGACTCGGGCATGCACCGGGTCGGCCTGCATCCCAAGGATTACCAGGCGGCGTATCAGCGCCTGCAGGCCAGCGGCAAGGTCGAGAAGATCGTGCTGATGAGCCACTTTGCCCGCGCCGATGAACTGGACTGCCCGCGTAGCAGCGAGCAGGTGGCGGTATTCGAAGCGGCTCGCCAGGGCCTCGGAGCGGAAATCAGCCTGCGCAATTCGCCGGCGGTCATGGGCTGGCCCAGCGTACCTAGCGATTGGGTGCGCCCGGGCATCATGCT
Organism: Pseudomonas sp. BIGb0176; assembly: GCF_024810175.1. Classification (NCBI taxonomy): domain Bacteria; kingdom Pseudomonadati; phylum Pseudomonadota; class Gammaproteobacteria; order Pseudomonadales; family Pseudomonadaceae; genus Pseudomonas; species Pseudomonas sp. BIGb0176. The sequence goes on along the minus strand of NZ_JANUEC010000004.1, from coordinate 470,101 downwards.
CTACGGTTCGACGCCGTTCGAAGAAAACAACTCAGTGGCCGCGCGCTTGCAGCCGGTAATGACCCTGGAGTCCAAGGTGATCTGCGTGCGTGAACTGCCGGCCGGCGAGCCGGTGGGCTACGGCGCCAGGTTCATCACCGACAGGCCAATGCGCATTGGCGTGGTGGCCATGGGGTATGCCGACGGTTATCCGCGCCATGCGCCTACTGGTACGCCGGTACTGGTGGCCGGCCAGCGCAGCCGCCTGCTGGGCCGGGTGTCCATGGACATGCTGTGTGTCGACCTGACGGACGTGCCCCAGGCCGGTCTTGGTTCGACCGTGGAGTTGTGGGGCAAGAACATCCTCGCCAGCGATGTTGCGCAGGCCGCCGATACCATCCCTTATCAGCTGTTCTGCAACCTGCGCCGGGTGCCGTTGGTGTACTGCGAAGGCTGAGATTCCGTGGGCTGTACCGAAAGTCGCCTTCCCGGGGGGAATCGGGAGCAAGTGTTGTAAATACTGAACGCTGTCGCCATGATAACGCTCAATTACAACAACGCCTGATTCCCGCCTAGGAGGCTGCCGCATTGGACGTCGGTGAACGACTGCAATCCATCCGTAAACTGAAAGGTCTTTCCCAGCGTGAACTCGCCAAGCGTGCGGGCGTCACCAATAGCACCATTTCAATGATCGAAAAGAACAGCGTCAGCCCCTCGATCAGCTCGCTGCGCAAGGTGCTGGGCGGCATTCCCATGTCCATGGTGGAGTTCTTTTCCGAGGAAATTCTCCAGGAAACGCCTTCTCAGATCGTCTACAAGGCCCACGAACTGATCGATATCTCCGATGGTGCGGTGACCATGAAGCTGGTGGGCCGGGCTCATCCGAGCCGCGCCATTGCCTTCCTCAACGAGATCTACCCGCCGGGTGCCGATACCGGTGAAGAGATGCTCACCCATGACGGCGAGGAAACCGGGATTCTCCTCGAGGGGCGCCTGGAACTGGTGGTAGGGCTTGAAACATTTGTCCTCGAAGCCGGCGATAGCTACTACTTTGAGAGTACGAAGCCGCACCGTTTCCGTAATCCGTTCGATGTTCCGGCGCGGCTAATCAGCGCAGCCACTCCAGCGAACTTCTAGATCAAGAGGCGTCCTGCAAGGCTTGCAGAGAGGCCCCCAGCGACATTTTGCCGCGAATAAGACCCCTTCGACTTTGGGGTTGTTTCAGTGTGGCGGGCTAACCGTTATACTTTCGCCCGCCTGCGAAACCGTGGCCGCAGGCGTGACTAGCCACCATTGAGGGTGTACGCGTGAACCTAATTATGAAAATGCTGGCCGCACCAGCAACCGTATTGGCCCTTTGGGCAGTCAGCGCTCAAGCTGCGACTAATGATGATATTGCCAAGCGTCTTGAGCCTGTCGGCCAGGTCTGCGTCCAGGGGCAGGAATGCAAGGGTATGGAAGTGGCCGCCTCTGCGGGCGGTGGCGGTGGCGCGAAATCCCCGGATGACGTGATCGCCAAGCACTGCAACGCTTGCCACGGCACCGGCCTGTTGGGCGCACCGAAAATCGGTGACACCGCAGCCTGGAAAGAGCGCGCCGATCACCAGGGCGGCCTCGACGGCATCCTGGCCAAGGCCATCACCGGGATCAACGCAATGCCGCCTAAAGGCACTTGCGCCGATTGCTCCGATGACGAGCTCAAAGGTGCAATCCAGAAGATGTCCGGCCTGAAATAAGCCGCCATCTTCAGCGAAAAAGCCGCTTACGAGCGGCTTTTTTGTGGGCGTAATTTGCCCTGTGTACTGGTCAATGCAGCAAACTCCCGGCAAGCTCGGTCCAACCTCAATTCATGGACGGTCCCCGGAGGGTCAGATGCTGCAATCCTGTTCTATCGAGCATGCGGTGGATGAAGTGCTCGCGCGTTTGCCGCAACACATTCACATGGGCATGCCCCTGGGGCTGGGTAAACCCAATCGTTTCGCCAATGCCCTGTACCGGCGCATCGCCGGGATGCCGGAACGCCAGCTGACCATCTACACCGCTTTGAGCCTGGGCCGGCCGGCCCTGGGCGACGGTTTGCAGAAGCGCTTTCTCGAACCCTTCGTCGAACGGGTATTCGGTGACTACCCGGAGCTGGATTTTCTCGCTGACCTGCATCGCGACAGCCTGCCGGCGAACATTCGCGTCAAGCAGTTCTTCATGCAGCCCGGCAGCCTCCTGCACAGTGCCCCGGCGCAGCAGGACTACGTCAGCAGCAACTACAGCCATGCCGCCCGGGACATCAACGCAGCCGGTCTGAACCTGGTGGCGCAACTGCTGGCCAGGGACCCGCAAGACGCGGGACGCCTGAGCCTGAGCTGCAACCCGGACATCACCCTCGACATGTTGCCGATGATTGCCAAGCGCCGGGCGCAGGGGGAAACCATCCTGATCCTCGGCCAGGTCCACAGCGACCTGCCCTATATGCCGGGGGACTCGGAAATCGATGCCGCGGACCTCGACCTGCTGATCGACGAAGAGGAACGCAGTACGTTGTTCTCCACACCGAACATGCCCGTGGGCATCCAGGATCATTGCATAGGCCTGCACGCCAGCACCTTGGTGCGCGACGGCGGCACCCTGCAGATCGGCATTGGCTCCATGGGCGATGCGCTGACCGCGGCCTTGCTCGCACGGCAGGCGGACAACGAGGGCTACCGCGCACTGCTGGCAGACCTGCAGGTGGATTACTGGCAGCCGCTGATCGATCGCGAAGGGGGTGTCGAGCCCTTTGCCCAGGGGCTCTACGGCTGCAGCGAAATGTTCGTCAACGGCCTGCTGGCCCTGGCCGACGCGGGCATCGTGCGGCGCAAGGTGTACCCGACGGTGGCGCTGCAAGAGCAAGCCAATGCCGGCACCCTGGATCCGGATTCGGCTGTCGGCGGGGTCTCGATCCATGGCGGTTTCTTCCTTGGCCCGCGCAGCTTCTATCAGCGCCTGCGGGAGCTGCCCAAGAGCAGGCTGGCGCAGTTCAACATGACCGCCATCAGCTACATCAACGAGCTGTATGGCCATGAGGAGCTCAAGCGTCTGCAACGCCGGGATGCGCGCTTTATCAACAGCGCCTTCACCATGACCCTGATGGGTGCGGCGGTGTCCGACCAGTTGCAGGGCGGGCGCGTGCTGAGCGGGGTGGGCGGGCAATACAACTTCGTCGCCCAGGGCCATGCCCTGGCGGATGCCCGCTCGGTGCTGATCCTGCGCAGCTGGCGCGAGTCGGCGGGGGAAGTGAGCTCCAACATTGTCTGGGAATACGGCCACTGCACCATCCCCCGTCACCTGCGGGACATCGTGATCACCGAGTACGGCATCGCCGATCTGCGGGGCAAGACGGACGCCAAGGTGATCGAGGCGTTGCTCAATATCAGCGATTCACGCTTCCAGGCCGGATTGATCGAGCAGGCACAGAAAGCCGGCAAGCTGGCGAAGGACTTTCGTCTGGAGCCGCGTTTTGCCGACAACAGCCCACAGCGTTTGCAGAACATTCAGGCGCGTCATCGCCACCTGTTCCCGGAGTATCCGCTGGGCAGTGATTTCAGCGCCCAGGAGCGCGATCTGCTGCGGGCGCTGAACTGGCTCAAGAGCAAGTTCAAGCTCAGCGAGATCCTCGAGCTGGGCAAGGCGGCACTCGACGCACCGGAGCCCGCGGCGTTTGCCGAGCACTTGGAACGCATGGGGCTGGAGAAACCCGAAGGCCTGCGTGAAGACCTGTACCAGCGGTTCCTGCTGGCGGGTCTGCAGGCCACGGCCCCCAACTTGTCGTAGGAGACGGCTTGCCGGCGAATGGGCCTTCAAGTCTTGCGCTGCTCTCAAGGGCGTCTTCGCTGGCAAGCCAGTTCCTACACAAGTCTGTTGCTCTGGCGGGCGGGGTTACTCGATGAAGGTGACCACGCCGCCGGCCAGGGATTTGACCCGGGCCAGGGATTCCACGCGGTAGCCCTGGGAGTCCAGTTCGGCACGGCCGCCCTGGAACGACTTCTCGATGACGATGCCCAGGCCGGCCACGGTGGCGCCGGCCTGCTTGATGATCGAGATCAGTGCCTGGGACGCCTTACCGTTGGCCAGGAAGTCGTCGATGATCAGCACGCGGTCGCTGCTGGTCAGGTGCCGCGGGGAAATGGCGACGGTGCTTTCCACCTGCTTGGTGAAGGAGTACACGGTGGCCGACAGCAGGTTCTCGGTCAGGGTCAGGGACTGGTGCTTGCGGGCGAAGATCACCGGCACGCCCAGGTTCAGACCGGTCATGATCGCCGGGGCTATCCCTGAGGCTTCGATGGTGACGATCTTGGTGATGCCCGAATCCTTGAACAGCGTGGCGAATTCGTCGCCGATCAACTTCATCAACTGCGGGTCGATCTGATGGTTCAGAAAGGCGTCGACCTTCAGTACTTGATCGGAAAGCACGATGCCTTCTTCGCGAATTTTCTTGTGCAGTGCTTCCACGGAGCTTCCTCTACTGGCCACGTCTGGGCCAAAGGTCTGTTAAAAAATAGTCGATTTTAACGCTTTAACATCGCGCGTATATCCGCCAAGGCGCTATTGCCGCGAACGGCCTTCACTTCGGTCGGGGTGTCGTCGTTGCCTTCCCAGGCCAGATCGTCCGGGGGCAGCTCATCGAGGAAACGGCTCGGCGCGCAGTCGATGATTTCACCGTACTGCTTGCGCTTGGCTGCAAAGGTAAAGGCCAGGGTCTGACGCGCGCGGGTAATGCCCACGTAGGCCAGGCGCCGTTCTTCCTCGATGGTATCGGCTTCGATACTGGAGCGGTGCGGGAGGATTTCCTCTTCCATGCCCATGATGAACACGTAGGGAAATTCCAGACCCTTGGAGGCATGCAAGGTCATCATCTGCACGCCCTCGGCGCCGTCTTCCTCTTCCTGCTGACGTTCCAGCATGTCGCGCAGGACCAGCTTGCCGATGGCGTCTTCGACGGTCATCTCGCCGTCTTCGTCTTTTTCCAGGGTGTTCTTCAAGGCCTCGATCAGGAACCAGACGTTGCCCATCCGGTAGTCCGCCGCCTTGTCGCTGGAGCTGTTGGTGCGCAGCCAGTTCTCGTAGTCGATGTCCATGACCATGCTGCGCAGGGCGGAAATCGGGTCTTCGCCGGCGCACTGTTCGCGGACCCGGTCCATGAAGCGCTTGAAGCGCGCCAGGCGGTCGGTGAAACGGCTGTCCAGATGTTCGCCCAGGCCGATTTCGTCGGTGGCGGCGTACATCGAGATCTTGCGTTCGGTGGCGTAGTTGCCGAGTTTTTCCAGGGTCGTGGAGCCGATTTCCCGGCGCGGCACGTTGATCACCCGGAGGAAGGCGTTGTCGTCATCCGGGTTCACGATCAGGCGGAAGTAGGCCATCAGATCCTTTACTTCCTGGCGTCCGAAGAAGCTGTTACCGCCGGACAGGCGATAGGGCACCTGGTGGTGCTGCAGCTTCAGTTCGATCAGCTTGGCCTGGTAGTTGCCCCGGTAAAGAATGGCGAAGTCGCTGTAGGGGCGGTCGGTGCGCAGGTGCAGGCTGAGGATTTCCATGGCCACCCGTTCGGCCTCGGCATCTTCGTTGCGGCAGCGGATCACGCGGATCTCGTCGCCGTGGCCCATCTCGCTCCACAGCTGCTTTTCGAATTCGTGGGGGTTGTTGGAGATCAGCACGTTGGCGCAGCGCAGGATACGGCTGGTGGAGCGGTAGTTCTGCTCCAGCATCACCACTTTCAGGGACGGGTAGTCGTCCTTGAGCAGCATCAGGTTTTCCGGGCGTGCGCCGCGCCAGGCGTAGATCGACTGGTCATCGTCGCCCACCACGGTGAACTGGTTGCGCTTGCCGATCAGCATCTTCACCAGCAGGTACTGGCTGGCGTTGGTGTCCTGGTATTCGTCCACCAGCAGGTAGCGCACCTTGTTCTGCCATTTCTCCAGGATGTCGGCGTGCTCTTCGAACAGCTTCACCGGCAGCAGGATCAGGTCGTCGAAGTCCACTGCGTTGAACGCCTTGAGCGTGCGCTGGTAGTGGGTGTAGACGATGGCGGCGGTCTGTTCCTTGGGGTTGCGGGCGTTTTCCAGGGCCTCGGCGGGCAGGATCAGGTCGTTCTTCCACGAGCCGATCATGTTCTTGATCTCGTCGACGCCGTCGTCCCCGGAATACTCCTTCTGCATGATGTCGGTCATCAGGGCCTTGACGTCGGTCTCGTCAAAGATCGAGAAGCCCGGCTTGTAGCCCAGCCGCACATGTTCCTTGCGGATGATGTTCAGGCCCAGGTTGTGGAAGGTCGAGACCGTCAGGCCACGGCCTTCGCCACTGCGCAGCAGGGTGCCGACCCGCTCCTTCATTTCCCGCGCGGCCTTGTTGGTAAAGGTCATGGCGACAATGTACTGGGCGCGGATGCCGCAATTCTGGATCAGGTGCGCGATCTTGCGGGTGATCACGCTGGTCTTGCCGGAGCCTGCGCCGGCGAGCACCAAAAGAGGGCCGCCGACATAGTTCACGGCTTCTTGCTGCCGGGGATTGAGTCGGGACATGACGGTAAAAAGGGATCGGTTACGAAAAGGGCGGGCATTTTAACAGGCTGGACGGATTCTGCTGCCTCTGTCCGACTTGTGACGCACAACGCGATCTAAATTTGCCGGTTTTGATACTTTCCCTCAGGATGCGCGCTGAATATGCGTCTAATGTTCGAGTTAGAGCGGTACAAGAAATTGCGTATGATAATCAATATCAATTGTTATTGTTTATTTGCGCGCCATAATGCCCGCCGCCAACTTAATTTGCAGAGTCTAGGGAGCTAGCTTGTCTAAGCCTGTCGAACCCTTGCGTTTGCTGCTACTGGCTGAAGAGCCGGTGTGGACAGCGTTGTTGCGCGAGTGTGTCGCTCCGTTGGGAGACTCGGTGGTATTGATCAGTGCTCCCAGCTGGGAGTCTGTCAGCCGTTTGTTTGAAGACGACCGCAACGCGGTCCTGTTGACACTTCCTCATTTGCAGCCCGGCCCCGGGCGTTGCAGCCTGCCCACCGTGTTGCTGCTGGACCAGGAACCGCCCGTAGCCCCTGTAGGCGTCAGCGACTGGCTGGTGAGTTCCTGCCTGAGTACCGATGCCCTGCGCCGTTGCCTGCGCCATGTACGTGAGCGCGGCCTGCTGGAAAACACCCTGCAGCGCCTGGCCGAACAGGACCCCCTGACCGGCATCGCCAACCGCCAGGGGTTCCAGACCTTGCTGGCCGCGCGCCTGGCGGAAAACGAAGGTCGTGGCCTGGCCCTGGGCCATCTCGATCTGGACAATTTCCGCCACGCCAACGATGCCCTGGGCCACCAGGCCGGCGACCGGCTGATCCTGCAGGTGGTCTCGCGCCTGAAAAGCCAGCTTGAGGCCGGCGATCAACTGGCCCGCCTGGGCAGTGATGAGTTTGCCTTGCTCATCGACACCCGCCGCGCCCCACAGCGGGCCGAGTGGATGGCCGAGCGCATCACCGAAGCCATGGCCGAGCCCTATTGGGTCGATGGCGAAAGCTTGCTGATCGGCTGCAGCCTGGGGATTGCCCATGCCCGGGCCAATGCCGGCGCCGACCCGCTGATGTGGCATGCACACATCGCCATGCAACAGGCCAAGAGTACCCAGGGCTGCACCTTTCATATCTTCAACGAGCGGATCAATCGCAACGCTCGCAGCCTGGCCGACCTGGAAAGCGAACTGCGCCGTGCCCTGCGCCGCGACGAACTGGAGTTGCACTACCAGCCCCGGCTGAACCTGCATGACGGCAAGATCGTGGGCCTCGAAGCCCTGGTGCGCTGGCGCCATGGCGAGCGCGGCCTGCTGCCGCCCAGCGAGTTCGTGCCCCTGGCCGAGCAGAGCGGGCTGATCGTGCCCCTGGGCTACTGGGTGATTTCCCGAGCCCTGCGGGACATGCAGGCCCTGCGCGAACGCGGCCTGCCGCCCTTGCACATGGCGGTGAACCTGTCGTTCCGCCAGTTCCAGGACAGCCAACTGCTCTCGACCCTGAGCCGCCTGATTGCCGAGCGCGGAGTCGAGGCCCAGTGGCTGGAATTCGAATTGACCGAGACCGCAGTGATGCGCCGCAGTGACCTGGTGAAGCAGACCATGGATGCCCTGGGTCGCCTGGGAGTGCGTTTCTCCCTGGACGATTTCGGTACCGGCTTCTCTTCCTTCGTCCACCTCAACAGCCTGCCCATTACCCTGCTCAAGGTGGACAAGAGCTTTGTCGGCGGCATGGAGCAGCGCGAAGAGAACCGCAAGCTGGTCCACGCCATGATCAACCTGGCCCATAACCTGAACCTGAATGTGGTGGCCGAAGGCGTGGAGACGGCGGAACAGCTGGCCTTGCTGCGGGGCTTTGGTTGCGACCAGGCCCAGGGCTATCTGATCAGCAAGCCGCTGCCCCTGGCGGAACTGATGGACTATCTGACCTTCGGCAGCAGCCAGCAGGCGCTGCAGGAAGGGACGGTTTAAACCGGCGTCGGTTCGGGCTCAATCCGCCTGGCCGGCCTGGAGAGTCATGGCCGGCACGGGCGGCTCGCGCCGGATCATGCGGCGCATTCGCCACTCGAATGCCAGGGTCAGGCTGATGGCCGCACACGCCAGCCCCAGGGCCAGGCCCCACCAGACACCGGTCGGCCCCCAGCCCAGGGTGAAGGCCATCAGCCAGGCCGAAGGTGCGCCAATCAGCCAGTAGCAGCCCAGGCCCACCAGGAAGGTAGTCTTGGCATCCTTGAGGCCCCGGATCGCGCCCATGGCAATGGTCTGGGTGCCGTCGAACAGCTCGAACCAGGCGGCCACCGCCAGCAGGCTCACGGCCAGCCGGATCACCTCGGCGAAGGCCGGGTCGTTGTGGTCGAGGAACAGCCCGATCAGTTGGTTGGGCAGCAGCCAGAAGATCATGGCGAACCCCAGCATCGCCACCGCGCCAAAGGCGATGCCCACGCGCCCGGCCAATCGTGCATCGAGCAATTGCCCGGCGCCGTAATGCTGGCCGATGCGCATGGTGATGGCGTAGGAAATCCCCGCCGGCACCATGAACGCCACCGAGACGATCTGCAGGGCGATCTGGTGCGCTGCCAGTTGCGTGCTGCCCATGGTGCCCATGCACAGGGCGGCGAAGGCAAACAGCCCGACTTCCACCGCGTAGGTGCCGCCGATGGGCAGGCCCAGGCGCCACAGTTCCCGCAGGTAATGGGTGTTCAGCCGGGACAGGCCCTGGCGCAGAGGGTACGCGGCGTAGGCCGGGTGGCGCTTGATGTGCCAGGCCAGGGCCACGGCCATGCAGTTGGCGACGATGGCGGTCACCAGGCCAATGCCCACCAGGCCGAGCTTCGGCAGGCCGAACATGCCGGTGATCAGCGCGTAGTTGAGGAGGAAGTTGGCCACGGTGCCGCCCAGGCTGATGACCATCACCGGCGTGGCCCGGCCGATGGCGCTGGTGAAGCCGCGCAGGGCCATGAAACTCAGGTAGCCGGGCAGGGCGAACGGCAGGATCAGCAGGAACTGGCCGGCGGCGTGGACGTTGCTTTCGGTCTGGCCGAACAGCAACAGCAGCGGCTTGAGGTTCCACAGCAGCAGGCCGGCCACCAGGGCCATCAGCCAGGCCAGCCAGAGCCCGGCCTGGGTCAGGCGCGCGGCGCCCTCGATGTCGCCAGCGCCCTGGCGGATCGCTACCAGCGTGCCCACCGCGGCAATCACGCCGATGCAGAAGATTGATACGAAGGAGTAGCTGGCCGCACCCAGGCCGCCGCCGGCCAGGGCCTCGGGGCTCAGGCGGGCCATCATCAGGGTGTCGGTGAGGACCATCAGCATGTGCGCCAGCTGCGAGGCGATCAGCGGCCCCGCCAGCCGCAGGATGGCCCAGAGTTCGGTACGTGCTGGATGCTGCATGGTCATCAGGCTCGATCAGGAGAAAGTCCGGGAGAGCGCTGATTCTCGGCGCTCTTGGCCCATAGCACAAAGGGATAAAAACGATTGCTGGCATGATTAAAACTCATGCGAAGCACTTTCTGGTAGCGTGGCCCTGTCCCGTCCTGGAGTGCCTGCATGTCCCGTCGTCTTCCTCCGCTGTATGCCCTGCGCGCCTTCGAGGCAGCGGCCCGGCACAGCTCGTTCACCCGGGCAGCCGAAGAGCTGTCGATCACCCAGAGTGCGGTCAGCCGGCATATCCGGACCCTGGAGGATCACTTCGCTTGCCGGCTGTTCCAGCGCAGCGGGCGCAACTTGCAACTGACCGAGGCGGCGCGCTTGCTGCTGCCGGGGATACGCGAGGGCTTCGGTGCCCTGGAACGGGCCTGCAATACCCTGCGTGCCGAAGATGACATCTTGCGCATGAAGGCGCCCTCGACCCTGACCATGCGCTGGCTGTTGGCGCGACTCAGCCGCTTCCGCCATTTGCAGCCGGGCAATGAGGTGCAGCTCACCAGTGCCTGGATGGATGTGGACTCGGTGGACTTCAACCAGGAGCCCTTCGACTGCGCGGTGCTGCTGAGCAATGGCCACTTCCCCCCGGACTGGGAGGCCAGCTACCTGTTTCCCGAACTGCTGATTCCGGTGGGCGCGCCGAACCTGCTCAATGATCAGCCCTGGGACGTGGCGCGCCTGGCCGCCACCGAGCTGTTGCACCCGACCCCGGACCGCCGCGACTGGCGCAGTTGGCTGGAGCACATGGGCCTGACCGACCAGGTGTCCCTCAAGGGCGGGCAGGTGTTCGACACCCTGGAGCTGGGGATGATTGCCGCCGCGCGGGGTTACGGCGTGTCCATGGGGGACTTGCTGATGGTGGCCGAGGATGTGGCCCAGGGTCGCTTGAGCCTGCCCTGGCCGACAGCGGTGGCCAGTGGCCTGAACTACTATCTGGTGTGGCCCAGGACCCGGCCCGGAGGCGAGCGTTTGCGGCGCCTCAGCGACTTCCTTCAGGGCGAGGTCCAGGCCATGCAACTGCCCGCCGTAGAGCGCCTGGGCTGAAACGTTGCAGTACCCGGCTGGTGGGGCGTGCAAATATCCCTGCAAAGCGCTCAAGTATTGGCTTGTGCCGCCGAATCCATGGGTTATGGAACCAGCGTTCAGGAAGGTCCTAACTGATTAAAAATCTTAGAATTATGACTGCCGAGGGTGCTGACCGATCAGGATGATCCGCCTTCTCGGCAAGGAGCCATCATGTCCCAACCCCGTGCCCGCATAGCCTCTCAGCTAGGGCTCGCCCTTGCCTTGATACTCGCCCTGGTGATCAGCGGCAGCACCCTGTTCGCCTTGCGTTCGCTGGACTCGGCGAACCTCGACACCCGAGAGGAACACCTGGCCAGTGAAGCCCGCCTGCTGGCCGATCAGCTCAACACGTTCCACGGCAGCCTGCGCGAGAGCACCCAGCGCCTCAGCGGCCTGTTCGAAAACCGCTTCAGCAGCGGCCTGAGCCTGCATCCGGAACAACCGGTGAGCGTGGCCGGGGTGCAGACCCCGGGATTGCACCTGGGGGATGTGGTGCTGAACAACAACTTCGCCGAAGTCGACCAGTTCAAGCAGATGACCGCCGGTGTGGCGACCTTGTTCGTGCGCAGTGGCGATGACTTCGTGCGGGTCAGTACCTCCCTGAGCAAGCAGGATGGCAGCCGCGCCATCGGCACCTTGCTCGACCATGCCCACCCGGCCTATCAGAAACTCATGGCGGGCCAGGGTTATGTGGGCCGGGCCTTGCTCTTCGAACGCTTCTACATGACCCAGTACACCCCGGTGCTGGACCGCAGCGGCAAGGTCATCGCGGTGCTGTTTGTCGGCTTCGATTACACCGATGCGCAAAATGCCCAGTTCGCCAACCTCAAGCGCTTCCGCATCGGCCAGAGCGGCTCCCTGGCCCTGCTCGACGAGCAGAACAAGTGGCTGGTGCCACCGGCCGGCGTGCAGGCGCCGGAGCAGGCGGCGCAGGTCATGGCGCAAGCGGCCAAGGAGCCGGGCAAGGGGCGTTTCTGGAGTGATCAGGGCGAAGACTTCTACAGCCTGGCAGTGCCGTTCGAGGGGGGCCCCTGGTCGGTGGTGGCGAGCATGCCCAAGGCAGAGATCCGCGCGGTGACCTGGAGCGTTGGTATTCGGCTGGTGATCGGCAGCCTGCTGGCCATGCTGCTGGCGGTGGGCGCTACGGTCTGGCTGCTGCGCAGCAAGCTGGCACCGCTGAGCGACCTGGTGCGCCAGGCCCAGGCCCTGGGCGGCGGTGACCTGAGCGCACGGCTGAACGTTGCCAGCCATGACGAAATCGGCCAGTTGGCCCGCAGCTTCAACCAGATGGGCGAAGCCCTGTCGACCATGGTCGAGCACATCCGCCGCTCTGCCGCCGAGGTCAACGGCCGGGCCCAGGTGCTGTCCGGCTTGTCCAGCGGTGCATATGAAGGCATGGAGCAGCAGTCCGGCGAGATCACCAGCATGGCCGGGGCGGTGGAGGAGTTCAGCGCCACCTCGCTGAACATCGCCGACAACATGGGCAGTACCCAGCGCCTGGCCCAGGAAAACGCCCAGCAGACCCATATTGGCCGCACCTCCATGCAAGAGGCCTCGTCTTCCCTGGAACAGATCGCCGGAGCCCTCAACAGCACGGCCACGGTGATCAACACCCTGGGCCAGCGCTCCCAGGAGATCGGCGGAATTGTCGGAGTGATCACCGCGATTGCCGACCAGACCAACCTGCTGGCCCTGAATGCCGCTATCGAGGCCGCCCGGGCCGGTGAGCAGGGCCGCGGTTTTGCCGTGGTGGCGGATGAGGTACGCAACCTGGCCTCGCGTACCCGTGAAGCCACGGATGAAATTTCCCAGATGATCAACAGCATCCAGCAGGAAACCGGCCACGCCATCCAGACCATGGAGCAGGGCAACCGCCTGATGCAGGAAGGCCTGTCGCGCAACGCCGACGTGGCCTCGGCCCTGGCCCTGATCGACGAGCAGAGCCGCAGCGCCGGCGAGCAGTTTGCCGCCATCACCACCGCGACCCAGGAGCAGAGCAGCACCGCCACGGTACTCAGCAGCAATCTGCAGAGCATTGCCCAGGCCAACAGCGAGCAGCGTGAAGTGGTGTCCAACCTGGCGGTCACTGCCCGTGAGCTGGAAACCCTGGCCGCGGACCTGCGCCAGGAAGTCGATCGCTTCCGCTGACGGCTGCCGCCTCGCCCCTCAATCCGGGTTGGGGGGCGAAAGTTGCAATGAGGCCTGATTCGACTAAAACAGATGAGCAGTGGTTTGCCCCAAGGACCTCCCTTTCAGCAGGAGCTGGCATGACTCATCTTTCCCGTTTCGTCCCCCGCGCCCTGGCGCTGTCGGCACTCTTGCTCAGCCCGGCGGCGTTCAGCCAGGAAAGCCCGGCGTTCATCGCCCCGGCTACCTGGAATACCCCGTTCAACGGCATCGCCCAGGTGGCCTGTCACAACTGCTACGAGAAGCAATACGCAAGCACCTTCAGCAGCGTGCTCGACAGTGTGCGCACCCTGGAACTGGACTTCTGGGACCAGCGCGATGCGGTGACCGGCGGCTCGCCCCGGCACTGGTTCGTGCGGCACAACCCCGGCACCCTGTTCCAGTCCGGCAACGACAACAATTGCACGGGCGATGGCACCGGCAAGAACGATCTCGAAGCCTGCCTCAACGACGTCAAGAACTGGAGCGACAACCACCCCGGGCACTTTCCCATCACGGTGATCCTCGACAAGAAGCAGGGCTGGTCGAAGGAAAGTTCGGGGCGCACGCCCAAGGATTTCGATGAGCTGGTGACCCGGGTCTTCCAGGGCAAGCTCTATACCCCCCAGGACCTGGCCACGCACATCGGCAGCAGCGCGGGCGCCTTGCAGGGCAACCTCAAGGGCAAGTCCTGGCCCACCGCCAGCCAGCTTCAGGGCAAGGTCCTGCTGGTGCTCAACCACTCGGAAAACCAGAAGCTCTCGCAGTACGCCGAGGCCCGGACTTCCAGCGCCAAGGTGTTCATCTCGCCGGTGACCAATGGCCAGAACGATGTCAGTGGCAAGGTCAGTGGCATGTCCGGCCAGTCGTCCGGCTACGTGGCCATGAACAACATGTCCAAGGGCGACAAGAAGTGGGCGGCCCAGGCCTTTGCCTACAGCCATGTGGGCCGGGTCTGGGGCGATGACGGGGTGTCGTTCGCCCAGCACATCAGCGAGAAGGTCAACCTCTCGGCCTACTACAAGTTCGCCGAGCAGAACGCCGGCGGCTATCGCATCCGGCCGTTCTGAGCTTCACCGGGGTTCGGTCGGTTCACCGAGCCCCGGGTCCACGCGCTTGCCGATGTCCCGCAGGCGCGCCAGCTGATCGACCATGGTCGGTGCTTCATCGACGCTGCTGACAAAGGTCCACAGGTAGGTCATCACCGCATACACATGGCCGGCCTTGATCTCGGGCGACAGCGCCAACTGGCTGATGGCAATGACGAACAGCACTGCTGCCACAGCGCCAAGGAACAGATAGGCCGCGGCTTCCCGATCCGAGAGCCCGATGCGCAGCCGCGACAGCAGGCGATAGTGACGCTGCAGCGAGACCGCGCCGACCCTGGCCACCAGGCCGATTTCCTTTTCCAGCCGGTTATTCAGGCGTTCGTGCAGTTGCTGGTTGCGCCGGGCAAAACGTGGCAGCAGGGTCATGCACAGCAACAGCGCCGTGAGGCAGGCGAGGCCGATCCAGGGTTCGATCACCAGCAGCATCACTGCCGCCCCGACGATCGACACCAGGGCCGTGGCGATGGTCGGCACGTGCTTTTCGAAGAAGTCGACGAACTCCCGGGCCAGCACCACCCGCGCCGCGGCGGTGGAGGTGTCCTGCTGTTGCAGGCGCTGGTTGAGAATCACCGGCACTGCCAGGTCCGCGTAGATGCGGGTGAAGGTACGGGTGTCCACCGCGCGCCGCGCCGCGCCCACTACCCAGAAGCCCAGCACCACCAGGGCATAGATCAGCGCATGGGCAGCGTCGCCCCGCAGGATCGAATCCACGGCGAAGCCGGCGAACAGCGGGTAGGCCAGCAGCAGGGCGTTTTCCAGGGCCACCAGGGACAAGGTGACGAACAGCTTGCCCGGATAGGCCCGGGCAATGGCCTTGAGGGTCTGGCTGGCGGTCTGCTGGCCGATTTTCTGGGTTGGATCCACGGCGATGAGTGGGGTGACGGCGGACATGAGTGCACCACAAGAGTGATAACGGTTAATATTGAGCGACTGCTCAATTATCTTTGAGCGAACGCTCAAAATGCAAGCGCCGTCCATCCTGGCGCCAAGAGGCCTGATTGCACATGTCGCGTAACGACCGTAAAGACCAGATCATCCAGGCGGCCCTGGAATTATTCCGCAGCAAGGGTTTCGCCGAGGTTTCCACCCGTGACCTGGCCGAGCATGCGGGGCTGTCTCGCAGCCACGTCTATCACTACTTCAGTGACTGGAAGGGGCTGCGCCGCGAAGCCTTCGTGCGGTTTGCCGATGACCAGCTGGAGGCGGTGGGCCAGCCCCTGCGCGGTGCCGCGCCCATGGACGCCTTGCTGGGGTTTCTCCGTGACTGCCTGCCCGATTCCGCCGAAGCCGGCTGGGCGCTGTGGCTCGATGCTTGGGACGAAGCCATGCATGACGCCGAGCTGGCGCAGGCCTACCTGAGGATCAACGGCCAGTGGCGGGACATGCTGGCGGCGATCATTGCCGATGGGGTCCGCACGGGGGTGTTCCGCTGCGCCAGCCCCGAGCGCGCGGCAAGGCAACTGTTCGCCCAGACCATGGGTTACGCCGATGACCTGTTGCTACGGGCCTCCCCCGAAGC
Source organism: Pseudomonas sp. BIGb0176 (assembly GCF_024810175.1). Classification (NCBI taxonomy): domain Bacteria; kingdom Pseudomonadati; phylum Pseudomonadota; class Gammaproteobacteria; order Pseudomonadales; family Pseudomonadaceae; genus Pseudomonas; species Pseudomonas sp. BIGb0176. Next base: position 454,321 of record NZ_JANUEC010000004.1, on the reverse strand, counting down.
TGCCCAGGCGGCGTTGCAGGAAGTCATGGAAGTGGCTGGCCTGCTGCTGGGATTCAAGGGCTGACAGGAAACGGCCAGCGGAGTGGAGTTTGTCCGGCTAGTTGGGGTTTTTGGCCTTGCTGAAACGATTCTTCAGGGCTATAAAAACCGCACAACTCCAAAAAAGGCACTCCTGCATGACTCCGCTGAAACTGCTGGTCACCCTTGGCGCGCTGGCCGCCACCTCCCACGCCATGGCCTGGGACTATGTATTGCTCGATACCGACAAGGCTCCCCGCAACCTGCACCTGACCAGTGAACAGTTGGGGGTCAAGACCGAGCGGCCGTTTTCCGTGACCCTGCGCACCCTGCATGGCGGACGCCAGGAGGGGGTGAGCATCGTCGACATCGACAACGGCGTGATGCAGCTCTCGGTGGTGCCGACCCGGGGCATGAACGTGCTGCAGGCTTCGGTGGGCGATGTGCGCCTGGGCTGGGATTCGCCGGTCAAGGAGGTGGTCAACCCGGCCTTCATCGAGCTTAACGGCCGCGGCGGCCTGGGCTGGCTGGAGGGCTTCAACGAACTGGTGGCCCGCTGTGGCTATGAGTGGGTCGGGCACCCGGGCCTGGACAATGGCGAGCTGCTGACCCTGCACGGCCGCGCTGCCAACATCCCGGCGAGCAAGGTCACGCTGCATATCGACGAGCAACCGCCGTATGCCATTCACCTGCGGGGCGAGCTCAAGGAGCAGGCGTTCAAGAAAGTGGATTTCAGCGTCGCCACCGAACTGGTGACCGAACCCGGCAGCACCCGGTTTGCGCTCAACGACACCCTGACCAACAACGGCGACTACCCCAAGGAATACCAGGCGCTCTACCACAGTAACTTCAGTACGCCGTTCCTGGAGCAGGGGGCGAAGTTCGCCGCGCCGGTGAAGCAGGTTTCGCCGTTCAATGACAAGGCCCGGGCCGACCTGGCGGACTGGCAGACCTATCGCGGCCCGACCCGCGACTACGACGAAACCGTGTACAACCTCGTGCCCTACGCCGACGCTCAGGGCGAGACCCTGGCGGTGTTGCATAACAAGGCCGGGAGCCTGGGTGTTTCCCTGGGCTTCAACACTCGACAACTGCCGGTGTTTTCCCTGTGGAAAAACACCGACACCCAGGGCCAGGGTTATGTGACGGGTTTGGAACCGGGCACCAGCTTTTCCTACAACCGCCGTTACCAGCGCCCGTTGCATCTAGTGCCGAGCATTGGCGCCAAGGAGCAGCGGCAATTCCAGATTCGCTACAGCCTGTTGGCCGATAAAGCCGCGGTGGATAAAGCCCTGAGCCGTGTCAGCCAGATCCAGGATGGGCGTCAGACCGAAGTGCGGCCAACACCCTTGGTAGACCTGCCCCGGGAATGAACCTTCAATCGGCGCTGGGCCGGTAATGCAGGGCTTCGGCCAGGTGCTCGCGGCTGATTCGCGCGGCCTGTTCCAGGTCCGCCAGGGTACGCGCCACCTTGAGCAAACGGTGAGCGGCCCGCAACGACAGGCCCAGGCGTTCGCAGGCCGCTTCCAGCCAGCGCTCGTCGGTTGTGGATAATTTGCAGTGGCGACGCAGGCCGGGCAGGTCGAGAAAGGCGTTGGCGCAGCCCTGGCGCTCGCGTTGCAGCTCGCGGGCCCCGGCGACCCTGGTGGCGGCTGCGGCGCTGTCATTGCCCGGTTGCGGCTCGGGGTTGAGGGCGGTGGCTTCGCGGGCCACGGTCAGGTGCAGGTCGATGCGATCCAGCAGCGGCCCGGATAACTTGTTGCGATAGCGCTGGATCTGCTCCGGTGTGCAACGGCAGCGTCCGCTGGGCTCGCCAAGATATCCACAGGGGCAGGGGTTCATCGCTGCCACCAATTGGAAGCGTGCCGGGAACTGCACCCGGTCCCGGGCTCGGGCAATGACGATCTGCCCGGACTCCATGGGCTCGCGCAGCACTTCCAGGACCTTGCGGTCGAACTCCGGCAGTTCATCGAGAAACAGCACGCCGTGATGGGCCAGGGTGATTTCCCCGGGCTGGGGTTTCGAGCCGCCTCCGACCAGTGCCGCACCCGAAGCCGAATGGTGGGGCTGGCGAAACGGCCGCTGTGGCCAGTAGCGCAGGGGCTTGTGGCTGGCCACCGACTGGATCGCCGCGACTTCCAGGGCTTCATCTTCCTGCAGCGGTGGCAGCAGGCCGGGCAAGCGGCTGGCCAACAGGGTCTTGCCGGTGCCTGGCGGGCCGCTGAACAACAGGTTGTGGGCGCCCGCCGCGGCGATCAGCAGGGCGCGCTTGGCGGCGAGCTGGCCTTGCACTTCGCTGAGATCGGGGTAGGGGAAGTGGCTCTGCACCAGGCCGCCGCTGACATAGGGCGCAATCGGCGCGTGGCCGTTGAAATGGGCAACGGCCTCCAGCAGATGATCCACCGCGATCACCTTTAGGCCGCTGGCCAGGCAGGCTTCTTCGGCATTGGCCCGGGGCACCAGCAGGGTATGCCCGGCGTCGCGTGCCGCCAGTGCGGCGGGCAGTACGCCGCGTACCGGGCGCACCGCGCCGGAGAGTGCCAGCTCCCCCAGGCATTCGATGTTGTCCAGGGCCAGGGCCGGCACCTGCACGCTGGCGGCAAGGATGCCCAGGGCGATGGCCAGATCGAAGCGCCCGCCGTCCTTGGGCAGGTCCGCCGGCGCCAGGTTGAGGGTGATGCGCCGGGCCGGAAAGTTGAACCCGGCATTGAGGATTGCACTGCGCACCCGGTCCTTGCTTTCCTTGACCGCGGCTTCCGGCAGGCCCACCAGGGTCAGGCTCGGCAAGCCGTTGGCCAGGTGCACTTCAACACTGACAGCCGGAGCCTGGACGCCGACCTGGGCACGGCTGTGGATGATTGCCAGGGACATGGGGAGAGCTTCCTTGCGACAGCGGGAACCGCGTCCTGCGGTGCTGCAAGGATAGATGAGGGGGCTGGCCAGAGGAGCGCCCGAATGGGCACAGGATATGTCGTCGGTGCACGAGCCTTCGCCGGCAAGCCAGTTCCTACAGGACAGGTCTGTAGGAGCCGGCCTGCCGGCGAACCCGGATTCAGATCACTGCGCTACCGGGTTCAGCCGGGCTTCCAGCTCCGCCACCTTGGCTTCGAGGCTTTCCAGGCGCGCGCGAGTGCGGGCCAGGACCACCATCTGGCTGTCGAATTCTTCCCGGCTGACCAGGTCCAGCTTGCTGAAGCCGCTTTGTAGCAGGGCCTTGAGCTGGCTTTCGATTTCATTGCGGGGCAGGGGTGTTTCACCGCTGAGCAACCGCGAGGCGTGGCCGCTCAGGGCGTCGAGAAGGTCTTTGGGCGCGAGCATGGGAGAGTCCTGAATTGCAGTCGGCCCGCAGTGTATCACGCAGCAACGACGCTCCAGGTGGCCCCGGGTTGCACGTTTTTCGCGCATCTGGCCGGGCGCCAGCGCACCGTTTTTGTGCGTATCCCGGGTGCCGTTTTCCCGCATTCCCTGCCGGCTCGGGGCAAGGGACTGAAATCACTGATTTTTCCCGAGCTGGCAAGCTTTCTGCTTAGACCCTGGTGACCCATGCACTGATGCAGTCGCTGTGACGAATGCAGTGCGGCAGGCGGAGCGGGGAGTGTTTCGTCAGACAGCGGTTAGCTGGCGTCGGTCGGGCTGAGGAAGGCCGACGGTGCGTTACAAAGCCAGGCACTGCGCTTAGACTTGAGTCGGGTTTGTTTTCCTGGGGCAAGTCCACCAATTCGGGAGAGAGTTTCATGAAGCTAGTCACTGCCATCATCAAGCCGTTCAAGTTGGACGACGTGCGCGAGTCGCTGTCCGAGATCGGCGTGCAGGGCATTACCGTCACTGAAGTCAAAGGCTTCGGCCGGCAGAAGGGTCACACCGAGCTGTATCGCGGTGCGGAGTACGTGGTGGATTTCCTGCCCAAGGTGAAGATCGATGTCGCCATTGACGACAAGGATCTTGACCGGGTTATCGAGGCGATAACCAAGGCCGCCAACACCGGCAAGATCGGTGACGGCAAGATCTTCGTGGTCAATCTGGAACAGGCTATTCGCATCCGTACCGGCGAAACCGATACCGACGCAATCTAAGCCGCCAAACCCAACGCCCCAGGAGAAAACAATATGACTCTGCGTAAATTCGCAGGGCTAGGAGCCCTTTTGTCCCTCGTAATGCCAGGCCTGGCCATGGCGGCAGACGAAGCGGCGGCTCCAGTCCTCAACTCCGGCGATACCGCCTGGATGCTGACCTCCACAGCCCTGGTGCTGTTCATGACCATTCCTGGCCTGGCGCTGTTCTACGGCGGCATGGTGCGGTCGAAAAACATTCTTTCGGTAATGATGCAGTGCTTCGCCATTACCGGCCTGATCACTGTCCTGTGGTTCATCTACGGCTACAGCATGGCGTTCGACACCACCGGGATGGAAGCCGGCGTGGTCAACCTCAATTCCTTCGTGGGCGGTTTCTCCAAGGCCTTCCTGGCGGGCATCACCCCGGCCAGCCTGACCGGCCCGGCTGCGCTGTTCCCTGAAGCGGTGTTCGTCACCTTCCAGATGACCTTCGCCATCATCACTCCAGCGCTGATCGTCGGTGCCTTCGCCGAGCGGATGAAATTCTCCGCCATGCTGATCTTCATGGGCGTGTGGTTCACCCTGGTGTATGCGCCGATCGCCCATATGGTCTGGAGCGGTCCGGGCTCGCTGCTGGGCGACTGGGGCGTGCTGGACTTTGCCGGCGGCACCGTAGTGCACATCAACGCCGGTATCGCGGGCCTGGTGGCCTGCCTGGTGCTGGGCAAGCGCAAGGGTTTCCCGACCACGCCGATGGCGCCACACAACCTGGGTTACACCCTGATGGGCGCAGCCATGCTGTGGATCGGCTGGTTCGGCTTCAACGCCGGTTCCGCCGCTGCCGCCAACGGCACCGCCGGCATGGCCATGCTGGTCACGCAGATCGCGACGGCTGCCGCCGCCCTGGGCTGGATGTTTGCCGAGTGGATCACCCACGGCAAGCCTAGCGCGCTGGGCATCGCTTCGGGTGTGGTCGCAGGCCTGGTGGCAATCACTCCGGCTGCCGGTACCGTTGGCCCGATGGGCGCCCTGATCATCGGTCTGGCGGCCGGTGTGGTGTGCTTCTTCTGCGCCACCAGCCTCAAGCGCAAGCTGGGATATGACGATTCCCTGGACGCCTTTGGCGTGCACGGCATCGGCGGTATTCTCGGTGCGATCCTCACCGGTGTGTTCGCTGCTCCGTCCCTGGGTGGCTTCGGCACCGTGACCGATGTTGCCGCTCAGGTCTGGATCCAGGCCAAGGGCGTGGGTTTCACGGTGATTTACACCGCGATCGTCACCTTCATCATCCTCAAGGTTCTGGACGCGGTCATGGGGCTGCGGGTGAGCGAGGAAGAAGAGGCGGTCGGCCTCGATCTGGCACAACACAACGAGCGTGGTTACAACCTGTAATCGCGCAAGAAAAAAAGCCCGGCTCCGGCCGGGCATTTTTTTGCCTGATGTTTGTCATTGAGAAAGGCTGAAAGGATTTTCTGACAAGCATTGGCGTGTTTGCCGTGACGATTTCCGGCAGGGCAAATGCTTACACTAAAGCAGGATTATTCGGCGCTTTGTTTTTTCCCTGAGCGCGCTAGAATGCGCGCCGAAGCGTGGAGATCGGTATGTGGCAACAGACCCTGATTACCCTGCGGGCCAGGCCCCGGGGCTTTCATCTGGTGACGGACGAGTTGCTCGCCGGCCTGCCTGAGTTGAAGGCATGTCGGGTTGGTCTGCTGCATCTGTGGCTGCAACATACCTCGGCCTCGTTGACCATCAACGAGAACGCCGATCCGGCGGTACGGCGTGACTTCGAGCGTTACTTCAACACCCTGGTGCCTCAAGGCATGGCCGGGTACGAACATAACGACGAAGGCGCGGATGACCTGCCGGCGCACTTCAAGGCCAGTTTGCTAGGCTGTCAGCTGACTTTGCCGGTAGCGGCGGGGCGTCTGGCGTTGGGCATCTGGCAAGGCGTTTATCTGGGCGAGCATCGCGATCATGGCGGTGCTCGCAAAGTCCTTGCCACCTTGCACGGTGATAAGGCATAAGCCGCTGAGTATCAGTGGACGTTGATTTTTTTCCAGCGGCCTTCGACAGTCGGCACAGCTGGGCTATAACTAATCTGCTTTTCGCAAGTCATGAGGTAGAACATGAGCGACGATGATCTGGAAAACGACGACCTCGAAGTAGGTGACGAAGACGAAACCGAAGAAGGTCTTGAAGCGGCCGCCGACGATGTGGCGGAAGACGATGGCAGTGATGTTCCTGCTCCAACCGCCAAAGGCAAGGCCAAGGCTGCCGTCTCGGTAGACGAGCTGCCGAGTGTAGAAGCCAAGAACAAGGAGCGTGATGCACTGGCGCGTGCCATGGAAGAGTTCCTGGCCCGTGGCGGCAAAGTGCAGGAAGTCGAGGCCAACGTGGTCGCCGATCCGCCCAAGAAGCCTGATAACAAGTACGGCAGCCGGCCTATCTGAGCCTTGCACCTTGCTTGCTGAAAAAGCCCGCCGTCGCTGCGGGCTTTTTCATGGGCACCCTTCTCGGAAACGGCCCCGAGCGCCGGCGCTTGCTGTAGGAGCGAGCTTGCTCGCGAAAGCGCCGGTTCAGGCGCCGCGATGCCAGCGGGCAAGCAGCCCGGGTAGTTCAATCAGGCTGCGGATCTCGGCGTCTGGCGCGCGTTCGGCTTCCCAGGTCTTGCCGTTGGGATTGAACCAGATCGCACGCAGCCCTGCCTGCTGTGCGCCGGCAATGTCATCCCCCGGGTGGTCGCCGATATGCACGGCGGTGTCGGCAGTCGCTTCGCCACGCTGCAAGGCTTCGTGGAACAGCCGGGCGTCGGGCTTGGCGATGCCGATGTCCTCGGCGCACAGCGCGAACTTGAAATAGTCCGCCAGGCCCAGGCGGCGCACGTCGGCGTTGCCGTTGGTGACCACGCCAAGGGCGAAGTGATTGGCCAGGGCTTCCAGGGTCGGCTGGACTTCTGGAAAGATCTCCAGCTGATGCCGGGCATGCAGGAAAACTTCAAAACTCTGGTCGGCCAACTGGTTGGCCTGGGCATGGTCATACCCGGCTTCTTCCAGGGCATGAAACAGCACCTGGCGGCGCAGGGCGCTGATCCTGTGCTTGAGGTTCGGCTGGGCGAGCAGCACCCGCTCGCGAATGGTCCACAGATGCTCCACCGGCACGCCTCCGAGATTGGGTGCGTGTTCGGTCAGCCACTGGCGCAGGGTGGCTTCGGCACTGACGATGACCGGGGCGGTATCCCACAGGGTGTCGTCGAGGTCGAAGGTGATCAGCTTGATGGTCATTACTCACCGCCTTTGTTGCGTTTGGCCCGTGGGTGGGCGCTGTCGTAGACCGCCGCCAGGTGCTGGAAGTCCAGGTGGGTGTAGATCTGCGTGGTCTTGATGTCCGAATGCCCCAGCAGCTCCTGCACGGCGCGCAGGTCCTGGGAGGATTCCAGCAAATGGCTGGCAAAGGAATGGCGCAGCATGTGCGGGTGCAGGTTCTGCCCCAGTTCGCGCTCGCCGGCGGCCTTGACCCGCAGCTGGATGGCCCGCGGCCCCAGGCGCCGGCCCTTCTGGCTGACGAACAGGGCACCATCAGGCGGGTTGCTCAGGGCGCGCAGGGGGAGCCATTGCTCCAGGGCTGACCGAGCCTTCTTGCCCACCGGCAGGACCCGGGTCTTGCTGCCCTTGCCATGGACCTGCACCAGGCCGTCCGCCAGGTCCAGCTGATCGAGGTTGAGGCTGGTCAGTTCGGAAAGGCGCAGGCCGCAGGAGTAGAAAAGTTCGAGAATCGCCTGGTCGCGGTGGGCCAGGAAGTCGTCTTCCACGGCGCCATCGAGCAACTGCAGGGTGCGGTCGGTGTCCAGGGTCTTGGGCAGGCGTCGTTCGCCCTTGGGCGGCGCCAGGCCGTTGGCCGGGTCGTGAGTGCACAAGCCTTCGCGGTTCAGGTAGTGGTAGAGCCCGCGTACCGCTGACAGCAGGCGCGCCAGGCTGCGGGACGACTGGCCCTGCTGGTGCAGGCGGGCAATCAGGCTGCGCAGGCCTTGGATGTCCAGGTCGGTCCAGCTGCGCACCTGCATTTTCTCGCAGAACCCCAGTACCTTCTCGAGGTCGCGCCGGTAGGCTTGCAGGGTGTGGGGCGACACCTGGCGCTCACTGCGCAGATGCGCGCAGTAGGCGTCCAGCTGTTGTTGCATGGTCAGCGTACCGAGCGCAGCGAGTGGGTGAAGCGCGGCAGAACGCGGCCGGTGACTTCGGCGATGTAGTTGAGGAACAGGGTGCCCACCGAGCTCTTGTAGTGCTGCGGATCACGGCTGGCTATCGCGAGTACGCCATGCATGCCCTGATGTGCCAGGGCCACCACAGCGGTAGAACCGATCTGCTTGCGCTGCTCTTCGCCGAAAAGGAAATCCAGCTCGTGTTCGCGCAGGCTGCCGCTGACGCTCTTGCCTTCGGACAACAGGCCGCCGATGGCGCCCTGGGCTTCGGCGGCGGAGACCCAGCGACCCACCGGCATGGCGCTGTCGCTGAACAGGATCAGGCTGACGAAGGGCACCTGGAAATCCTGGCGCAGGCTGTCTTCGACGCTCATCACCACTTCTTCCAGGCTGGTGGCGTCCATCAGCGCGAGGATCAGGCGGCGGGTCTTGTCGAACAGCCGGTCGTTGTCCCGGGCCACGTCCATCAGCTGCGACAGGCGATGGCGCATCTCGATGTTGCGCTCGCGCAGGATCTTCATCTGCCGCTCCACCAGCGATACGGTGTCGCCGCGCTGATGGGGAATGCGCAAGGCCGGGAGCAGTTCATCGTGGTCGACGAAGAAGTCCGGATGGGCCTCCAGGTAGGCGGCGACGGCTGCCGCCTCCAGGTTTTCGGACGGTGATTGGTCGGGCGTTTCGGCAGGAACCTGCGGCTGATCAGTCATGGATTTCGCTCACTTAAAGACGCACCTGTCCTTCGTATACGCGCACTGCCGGGCCGGTCATCATCACCGGTTGGCCAGGGCCTGCCCATTCAATGGACAGGCGCCCGCCCGGCAGGTCGATCAATAGGGGCGAATCCATCCACCCCTGGCTGATCGCGGCCACAGCAGCAGCGCAGGCACCGGTGCCGCAGGCCTGGGTTTCCCCGGCGCCGCGTTCCCAGACCCGCAGTTGCGCGCGCTGGCGGTCCAGGACCTGGAGAAAACCGACGTTGACCCGCGCCGGGAAGCGCGGGTGGTGTTCGATCTTCGGACCCAGCTCGTGCACCGGCGCGCTGTTGATGTCATCCACCCGCAACACGGCGTGGGGGTTGCCCATGGACACCGCGGCCAACTGCACCTGGCGGCCATCGACGTCCAGGGTGTAGCTGTCGGCCTGGGCCGGCGCCTGGAACGGAATGTCCGCCGGTACCAGGCGCGGCGCGCCCATGTTGACGCTGATCTGGCCGTCGTTGCGGATATCCAGCTCGATCACGCCGCTCTTGGTCTCGACGCGGATCTGGCGCTTGGTGGTCAGGCGCTTGTCCAGCACGAAGCGGGCAAAGCAGCGTGCACCATTGCCGCACTGTTCCACTTCGGAGCCGTCGGAGTTGAAGATCCGGTAGCGGAAATCCACATCCGGGTTGCTCGGGGCCTCGACGATCAGCAACTGATCGAAGCCAATCCCGGTATTGCGATCACCCCATTGTTTGGCGTGCTTGGGCAGAATATGCGCGTGCTGGCTGACCAGGTCGAGAACCATGAAGTCATTGCCCAGGCCGTGCATCTTGGTAAAACGCAGCAGCATGGTCTTACTCCGGCAGCAGGCTTTCGCCAGCGAATAACTCGGCTACCGTCTCGCGGCGACGTACTTCAACAGCCTGGTCACCATCGACCAGTACTTCTGCGGCACGGCCGCGGGTGTTGTAGTTCGAGCTCATGACGAAACCATAGGCACCAGCGGAATGCACCGCCAGCAGGTCACCCTCGGCCAGGGCCAGGGTGCGTTCCTTGGCGAGGAAGTCGCCAGTTTCACAGATCGGGCCGACGATGTCGTAGGTACGGGGTTCGGTATCTCGCGGGCGCACGGCGCTGACATCCATCCAGGCCTGGTACAGCGCCGGGCGGATCAGGTCGTTCATGGCGCCGTCGACGATGGCGAAATCCTTGTGTTCGGTGTGCTTGAGGTATTCGACCCGGGTCAGCAGGACGCCGGCGTTGGCCACGATGAAGCGGCCCGGTTCGAATACCAGGGCCAGGTCGCGACCGTCCAGGCGCTCGCGCACGGCCTTGACGTAGTCGGCGGCCAGCGGTGGCTCTTCGTCGCGATAGCGCACGCCCAGGCCGCCACCCAGATCGATGTGGCGCAGGTAGATGCCGCATTCACCGAGGCGGTCCACCAGGTCCAGCAGGCGGTCGAGGGCGTCGATAAAGGGTTCCAGGGTGGTCAGTTGCGAGCCGATATGGCAGTCGACACCGACGATTTCCAGGTTCGGCAGCTGCGCGGCGCGGATGTACACATCCTCGGCGGTGGCAATGTCGATGCCGAACTTGTTTTCCTTGAGCCCGGTGGAGATATAGGGGTGAGTGCCGGCATCCACGTCCGGATTGACCCGCAGCGAGACCGGTGCACGAACGCCCAGCTCGGCCGCTACCAGCTGCAGGCGCTCCAGCTCCTCGGCGGACTCGACGTTGAAGCAGTGGACGCCGACTTCCAGGGCACGACGCATGTCGTCACGGGTCTTGCCAACACCGGAGAAGACAATCTTGTCGGCTTGCCCGCCCGCAGCCAGGACCCGCTCCAGCTCGCCCCGGGAGACGATGTCGAAACCGGCGCCCAGGCGCGCCAGGACATTCAGTACGCCCAGGTTGGAGTTGGCTTTTACCGCGAAGCAAACCAGGTGCGGCATGCCGGACAGGGCCTGGGCATAGGCCTGGTACTGGGCTTCGATGTGCGCACGGGAATAGACGTAGGTGGGCGTACCGAAACGTTCGGCAATGGCGGACAGGGCTACGCCTTCCGCGAACAGCTCCCCGTCGCGGTAGTTAAAAGCGTCCATGGTTTGCCCTTAGTAGGTGTCGTGCTTGTGCGACTGCGATTGCGACTTCGCCTGCTCTTCAGGGGATTTGCTGTCATCAGGCAGGTACAGCGGGCCTTTCTGGCCGCAGGCGGTAACGAGGCAAGCAACCGCGACGAGCGCAGCAAGGGAAGAGATCAGGCGCTTCATGGCGAAATCCTTGAGAATGCGTAAATTGCGCCCGAGTATACCGGCCACCCGGCAGCTTGCCTATGCAGCGTAACTCCCGTCCAGCGGGCCTTTGCCAAGGCCCGGCCGGTGGCTTTGGTCGGGCGGTCGTGCAATGGGCGTCGCATTTATTTCCTCGTTCGGTATCCTTTGCATTCGCCGGGGAGCGCCCGTATCTTGCGGCGCTTGAGCGTGAGTAGACACTTTTCGAGGTTCCCGCAATGAGTTTGACCGAAGCCCGTTTTCACGACCTGGTGGATGCCACCCAGCAGACGCTGGAGGATATTTTCGATGAGAGCGACCTGGACATCGACCTGGAAAGCTCGGCCGGGGTGCTCACCGTCAAGTTCGACAACGGCAGCCAGGTGATCTTCAGTCGCCAGGAGCCTTTGCGCCAACTCTGGCTGGCCGCGCGTTCGGGTGGTTTCCACTTCGACTACGACGAGGAAAGCGAGCGCTGGATGTGCGACAAGAGCGAAGAGCAGTTGGGGGAAATGCTGGAACGCATTGTCCTGGAGCAGGCCGACATCAAGCTCGAGTTCGAAGGGCTCTGATACCGTGATCCAGCCCGCCCCGGCCCGACCGCCCAAGCCGCTCTACAGCAACGTCAGCCCGGCGGTGAGTTCACCGTGCATCAGCCTTTGTCGCCTCGATGAGGAGAAGGTCTGTCGCGGCTGTTTTCGCCATGTGGAGGACATCCGTGAATGGCGTTCGGCCGATGATCAGCGCCGGCGAGTGATCTGCGCCCAGGCGCTGCAGCGCAAACAGAGTGCGGCGGCAGGCGAGATTTAGCTTCGTACTCGTACGGTTTGTTTATTCAGTGTGCTGTGATAGTGTCCAGCTTCGCCTCGCTACATCGAGGCCGGTGAGAACCCCGTCTTATTTGGCGGGGTTTTGCTTTTTTGTGCAGAAAAAATAGGAGTCAGCCAGGATCATGAGTACTGCACCATCCATCATCCTTACCCGCCTTGACGTGCAACGTCTGGAGCGCCTGATCGACAGTCTGGACGACTCGCTGCCAGGTGTCATTGCACTGCAAACCGAGTTGGATCGTGCCGAAACGCTGGTGGGTCACGATGAAGTACCGGCCGGTGTCGTAACCATGAATTCGCGTGTGCATTGCCGTGAAGAAAGCAGCGGCAAGGACTACCACCTGACCCTGGTGTATCCACAGGACGCCAACGCCGACGAAGGCAAGATTTCCATCCTGGCACCGGTGGGCAGCGCTCTGCTGGGCCTGCAGGTAGGCCAGTACATCGACTGGCCGGCTCCGGGTGGCAAGACCTTGAAGCTGACCCTGCTGGAAGTTGAATACCAGCCGGAAGCCGCAGGCGACTACCACCTCTGATCCTTGGCTAGACCTGCTCGAGCGCGTCGTTCAGTGCGCGCTCCAGGCTGGCCTTGTAGCGCAGATACAGGATGCTCGGGCTTTGCACGTCACCGAGCAGCCCTGAAAGATCCAGGTCAGTGATGTAGCAGCGATAGCGCTCTGTTTCATGGCGCTGCCCGACGATTTCCTGGGCCACCGCGGCGAACAGTTGATCGCCATATTCCAGATCGGAAAACTCCCGTTGATTGCAGTACAGCGAGACCTGCACCTGGCCCGGTGCGGCCTTGCCGATGATCGCCTGTACGTCATAGAAGGCTTTGTCCACCGGCGTCGGTGGGGCTGGCCGCGGCTCTACCCGACGTGCGCGGCCCGTGCCTGAGGGCAGAATCTGCAAGTAGAGTGTGTCCAAAGGTTTCTCGGGCTGGTTGCTGTCCATCGGCAGCAGCGCCTCGCGGCGGTAGAGAATCGACTGCAGGAAGCGCTGCAGGGGCACCAGCAGGCTGTGTTCGTCGTGATAGGGCAGGGTCTGCTGCCACAGCGCGTTGTACTCATCGAGCACGTAAAGCTCCGCGTACTCGTCGATGATCCGATAGAACACCTGGATGCAGTCCGGCTGGCCCATGGGCAGGATCAGCGCCAGGTCGTGGTCTTCCAGGGCCATCGGGTCAAGGTGCAGTGGGCTGTAGCGGCTCTGCTCCTGCCCCAGGTACTCCAGCAATGCGGCAGGGGTTGCCATGGCCCGGTGCCGAACCTGCCCGGGCACCAGTTCAAGCACGTGGTAGTGCTGCTGCACCTGGATCAGGTAGCGGTAGTTGAGCTGGCTGAGCAACAGGTTGTGCGCGGTTTCGAACAGTTCTTCCACCCGGCGGGCAATGAATTGCGCGCGGTTGTGACAGAAGCAGCGTACCCGCAGCCGCGGCTGCGTGCCGCCCGGCAGATTGTTCAGGTAGTCCCGCAGACAGTCGAGCAGCGCATGCTCGGCGTCGTAGCGGCCGACCATTACCTCGTTCCAGCTATTGAGGGTGACCTGATCCAGGGTCAGCACCAGATTCTCGCGTACCCCGGCATAGCTCAGGGAGTCGGTGCGCTCGGTGGTCATCAGAATGTTCAGGTCGCGGTGGTGCTTGAGGGGGTCGACCCCGACGTTCACCAGGATCAGCACTTCGCCGGGCACGGCGAAGTGCAGCAACTGTTCCTCGCTGACCGTCGTCAAAGGCAGTGGCACGGTCTGCTGCAGGCTGCCCAGCAGGTTGAACAGTTCGAATTCGCTCAGGTCGCTGCTGCCCGGGTGCAGGGCCAGGCGGGTACTGCTGTCGATCACGCCGTTGCGATGGCACCAGGTAAGCAGCTCCAGCAGCTCGCGACTGCGCTTGATCGGGGCGAAATGCTCCCACTCCAGGGCGGTCAGGCTGCCGTTGTACAGCCCCCAATGGTTCTGTCCGGGTTCCTTCTTGTTCGGTGACTGCACCAGGGTCAGGGTGTCTTCAGCCAGGTCCGGCGCAATGCCGGGGTTGATGAACTCGATCTTCCCGGCCTTGCGCTCGAAGGCCGCGTACAGGCGCCGGCCCAGGACATTCAGGTCACGCTTGTTGATCAGGCTGGCGGCCTGCTCGGTGCGGGCGAACTGGGTCAGGAAGCGATAGCTGTAGTTGAGCTCGTTGACCAGGGCCCGGCGCTCGCTGCTGACCTGGCGCACCTTCCACTGGCTGCGGCTGTCCAGCAAGGCCAGTTGGCGTTGGTCCCAGCCCCATTCACTGGCCAGGCGCTCCAGTAGAGCGCGCTGCCAGTTCGGGCTGCGGGTGGCGTTGCCGACGGTAAGCTTGCGGTTGACCTTGAGGTACAGGCTGCGCCGTACCAGCTCCAGGCGCTCCGGCTCGCCGCGAGCCTTGAGGTATTCCTCGATGCGCCGGTAGACCACGATGTAGGGGTCCAGCTCATCCAGGTCCAGGCGGTTGGCAAACACCGCCTGCTTGAAGCGCAGGCTCAGGCACTGGACCTTGGGATGCTCGCTGGCATAGACCTCGATCAGCAGCAGCTTGAGTACGGACTTGTAGGGCGACTCGATGCCCTTGAACAGTTGCCACAGCCCGGCGCCGATGAACTCGCCGGGCGGAATGCGTGCCATGTGGCCCAGGTCGAGGTTTTCCTCGGCGGGGACAAAGCGCTTGGACAGCAGGGTGTCGATGTACTGTTCGTAACGGCGTTCTTCGTACACCGGTACCAGCCACCACAACGGCGTGCGCCCGGCCAGCCAGATCGCGGTGCGGTAGAACTCGTCCAGCAGCAGGTAGTGCTGGGTGGTGCCGCAGTCGTCCGAACTCAGCTGAGTGTCCCGCTCCCCGCGGACAAAGCGGTTGGGGTCGATCAGGAAAAAATGAGCTTCAGCGCCCTGGCCGGCCGCCCAGGTCTCCAGCAATTGGCACTTCTTCTGCAACTCGGCCAGCTCGTTTTCGCCCAGATCCGGCGCATGGCACACCCACACGTCCATGTCGCTCTGGTCTGCCTGGGCCAGGGTCCCCAGGCTGCCCATGAGAAACAGGCCATGAATCGGCCGTGGCGGGTTGCCGTGGCGCGGCTTGTAGGAAAACGATCGGGTCAGGCGCTGGGCTTCGGCCAGGGCCTGGGGGGCGGGTTCGTAGCAGGAAAGCCCCGCCGGGGTGGCTCCGGATACATAACCGGGCAACAACGGGTGATTGACGTGAAAGAACAGCGGCAACAGGTTGAGGACCAACTGCTGGCGTGTCGACAGCCCTTCCATTGCCCGGGCCATGCGCCCTTCATTGAGCTTCAGGAAACGCGCACGCAGTTGGCTGAGAATCTTGCGATCGATTCCTTCATCCAGATCGGGACGGATTTCATGGGTATGGGGCATTTCAAGCGGAGCTCGAACGTGGCGGTATTGAAGACGGCGAGCAGTTTACCGTCAGACAGGGCTCAGCCTTAAACTGATTTTATTTTTTGACGCCAGATTTCTAGCGTATTCAGAAGGAGGCGCCTACGGAATCCGACAGACGGGAACCCCGCAGGCCGATGCAGGTTGTTCAGGCGACTTCTTTGACGTTCAGGATGGTTAGCAGGCCCTGGGCATGTTCAGCGGCGTCCCGCCCGAGGCTGGTCAGATAGCCTCCATCGGGTTGGGTGATCAGTTCCTTGTCAAACAGGCGTTGGGCGGCGGCGATGGCAGAAGGGGCGGCGGTCTGATGGATTTTCAGGCCTTCCTGGGAGTTGTCCAGGTTGAAGAGTGCAAGGATTTCCAGTTCGGCAACCAACTCAGGGGTATACGACATAAGGACTCCAGACTTTCTAGGAATTAGAGGTCAGCGTTCTTAAGGTGAACGCAGAAAGGCGGCGTGTCCAGCGTTCGCTGAGGAGTTTTATCCCCGGGTGCAGCGGTATTTGGCCGCAGGGTGGTGGCAGTGTAGTCGGGGCGCGAGGCACGGGCGGGAAAGAGTGCCGGAGCCTGCGCTCCGGCAGCGCGGTGTCACTGCTTTTCGGGAGGCAGTTCCGGCAGGGCGCGAAGGGCGGCTTCGTACCATTGGGTGTCGAAGGCGCGGTCCTGTTCGAGGATGGCGTCGATCTCGATCGCCAGTACATGGGCCATCAGATTGAGGATTTCCTCGCGCTCGTAGCCTACCAGGGTGAGCTTGTTGAACGTGGCCTTGGCCGCTGGTGGGTTGTCGCTTTCGATCTGGTTCTCGATCGCTTCGATCAGGGTATTTTCGGCGAACTCTTCTTCGTCGGTGTCGATATCGGTTGGCTCGCTCATGGCAGGCTCCTCAAGGAAAGGTCGCCAGTTTACTCGTATTCAGCGGCTCGATGCTGCTGGCCAGAGTGGGATTAACCTTCTATAAAAAAACCCTGCCAACCCCTGCACGGCCTGGAGGCTACGGGATGTTCAAGCTCTATGGGTTCGCCATCAGCAACTACTACAACATGGTCAAGCTGGCCTTGCTGGAGAAGGGGCTGCCTTTCGAAGAGGTGCTGTTCTACGCCGGCCAGAGCCCCGAGGCGCTGGCTATCAGCCCACGGGGCAAGGTTCCGGTACTGGAGGTGGAGCAGGGCTTCATCAGCGAAACCAGTGCGATTCTCGATTACCTGGAGCAGGTGCGGCCGGCGCCGGCGCTGCTGCCGAAGGACGCGTTCGAACGTGCCCAGGTGCTGGCACTGGCCAAGGAGATCGAACTGTACATAGAGCTGCCGGCCCGGGCCTGTTTCCCCGAAGCGTTCTTCGGCGCGACCCTGCCCGAGGCGATCAAGGAGAAGGCCGGGATCGAATTGCTACAAGGCTTTGCCGCATTGCGCCGGCATGCCCGGTTCGCCCCTTATGTAGCGGGCGCCAGCCTGAGTGTGGCGGACCTGTATTTTCAGTACAGCGTGAACCTTGCCCTGATAGTCGGGGACAAGTTGTTCGGAATCGATTTTTTGGCCGAGATGCCCGAGGCCCGGGCCTTGCTCGAGCGCCTGGAGCAGACCCCCAACGCTCGGCGCATCGCCGCTGACAAGGCGGCACTGATGGCCGCCAGAAGGTCAGGGCGCTAGGAACCTGCTCGCACCGGCAGAGGATGCCGGCGCGGGCAGGCTCGCAAGGGCTTAGCGGCTGGCCAGCAGGGCCTGGCCGCGGGCCACTGCCGCCCGGACCTGGGCCGGTGCGGTGCCGCCGATGTGGTTACGGGCATTCACCGAGCCTTCCAGGGTCAGCACGGCGAACACGTCCTGTTCTATCTGGTCGCTGAACTTGCGCAGCTCTTCCAGGCTCATTTCCGCCAGGTCCTTGCCGGTTTCCACGCCGTACTTCACAGCATGGCCGACGATTTCGTGACAGTCGCGGAACGGCAGGCCACGGCGTACCAGGTAGTCCGCCAGGTCGGTGGCGGTGGAAAACCCGCGCAGGGCCGCCTCGCGCATGATGGCGTGCTTGGGCTTGATGGCCGGGATCATGTCGGCGAAGGCCCGCAGCGAATCGCGCAGGGTATCGGCGGCGTCGAACAGTGGTTCCTTGTCTTCCTGGTTGTCCTTGTTGTAGGCCAGGGGCTGGCCTTTCATCAGGGTCAATAGGCCCATCAGCGCGCCGAATACCCGGCCGCTCTTGCCCCGTACCAGTTCCGGCACGTCGGGGTTTTTCTTTTGCGGCATGATCGAGCTGCCGGTGCAGAAGCGGTCCGGCAGGTCGATGAACTGGAATTGCGCGCTGGTCCACAGCACCAGCTCTTCGGAAAACCGCGACAGGTGCATCATTGCCACGCTGGCGGCGGCGCAGAATTCAATGGCGAAGTCCCGGTCCGAAACGCTGTCCAGGGAGTTGCCGCCCACGGCTTCGAAGCCCAGCAACTGGCAGGTCAGCTCGCGGTCGATCGGGTAGGTGGTGCCGGCCAGCGCGGCGCTGCCCAGGGGCATTCGGTTGGTGCGCTTGCGGCAGTCCACCAGGCGCTCGTAGTCACGGCTGAGCATCTCGAACCAGGCCAGCATGTGGTGGCCGAAGGTCACCGGCTGGGCAGTCTGCAAGTGGGTGAAGCCCGGCATGATGCTCTCGGCTTCACGCTCGGCCAGCTCCAGCAGGCCTTTTTGCAGGCGGGTGATTTCACCGAGGATCAGGTCGATCTCGTCCCGCAGCCACAGGCGGATGTCGGTGGCCACCTGGTCGTTGCGGCTGCGGCCGGTGTGCAGCTTCTTGCCGGTGATGCCGATGCGGTCGGTCAGGCGTGCTTCGATGTTCATGTGCACGTCTTCGAGGTCCACGCGCCAGTCGAAATGGCCAGCCTCGATCTCGCCCTGGATGGTCTTCAGGCCGTCGATGATGCTGTCGCGCTCGGCATCAGTGAGCACGCCGACCTTGGCCAGCATGGTGGCGTGGGCGATGGAGCCCATGATGTCATGGCGATACAGGCGCTGGTCGAAAGTGACAGAGGCGGTGAAGCGGGCGACGAAGGCGTCGACGGGTTCACTGAAGCGGCCGCCCCAGGACTGATTGGTCTTGTCAGTGCTCATGAATTCGCTCGTGATCTGCTGAAGGAAGATGGCGTGAAAAACAGGCGCCGATAATAACAGGGTTGCCCGGGCTGTCGCTGGCGCTGGTCGGCAGCTTTTTTCTGCGCCGGACACCTGGGCGGCTTGTCGCCGGCCTCGGGGGCGCAGAGACTGAGGTCGGCGCAGTCGAAGGTGCTTCCTGCGAGGTGAGCGCCTTGAGTGCGGAAGGTGATATCGGTCAAACGATATTTATCGATTGAGCAATATCGTCTTGGCAACCGTCTACAGTTGGACAGGAGGACCGGCACAATTGCGTAACACCCCTCGCGTGTTCGCAGTGGCCCCCTCCAGCAAGTTCACACCGCGCAGGGCCAGGCAATCCGTCCACCAAACGAGACGGGTGCGGGCAGGGTGGGCGGCGACCACAATCACGAGGGGGGCTTTGTGTTGAATACCAGCATTCCCTGCGACGTCGTCGCGCATCAGCCGACCTTGAGCGGTATCGGGCAGGCACGGGCAAATATTGGTGCCCGACTTGCGGCACTTTTTGGCCTTCGCACTAGTCTTAGCGTGGATCGCGGTGACGGACGTCACTCCACCTGTCTACGCTATCCTTGTGCGAGACTCACGCAGGAATCCAGCGCAATATGAATGTCCTGATCGTTGATGACGAACCCCTAGCCCGCGAGCGCCTGAGCCGGATGGTCAGTGAGCTCGAGGGATACAGTGTCCTGGAGCCTAGCGCCACCAATGGCGAAGAGGCGTTGAGCCTGATCGACAGCCTGAAGCCGGATATCGTCTTGCTCGACGTCCGCATGCCAGGGCTGGACGGTCTGCAGGTCGCCGGCAAGCTGTGCGAGCGCGAGACGCCTCCGGCGCTGGTGTTCTGCGCTGCGCCGGACGAATTCGCCCTGGAGGCCTTCGATGCCAGCGGCGTCGTCCACCTGGTCAAGCCAGTGCGCTCCGAGCTGTTGCTGGAGGCCTTGAAAAAGGCCGAGAAGCCCAACCGTGTACAACTGGCGGCACTGACCCGGCCCGCGGCCGAAAGCGGTAACGGCCCGCGCAGCCATATCAGCGCCCGTACGCGCAAAGGCATCGAGCTCA
Organism: Pseudomonas sp. BIGb0176; assembly: GCF_024810175.1. Taxonomy (NCBI): domain Bacteria; kingdom Pseudomonadati; phylum Pseudomonadota; class Gammaproteobacteria; order Pseudomonadales; family Pseudomonadaceae; genus Pseudomonas; species Pseudomonas sp. BIGb0176. The sequence goes on along the minus strand of NZ_JANUEC010000004.1, from coordinate 434,663 downwards.
TCCCCCTAGCCCAGGTGGTGTATTTCATCGCCGACCATAAATACGTGACCCTGCGCCACGAGGGCGGCGAGGTGCTTCTGGATGAGCCCCTGAAGGCTCTGGAAGATGAATTCGGCGACCGCTTTGTGCGTATCCACCGCAATGCGCTGGTGGCCCGCGAGCGTATCGAGCGTCTGCAGCGCACACCGTTGGGGCACTTCCAGTTGTACCTCAAGGGCCTCAATGGCGATGCGCTGATTGTCAGCCGGCGGCATGTGGCGGGCGTGCGCAAGATGATGCAACAGCTCTAGGCCAGGGTTTGACCCCTGCAATGGGTGAAGCCTGGCGTCGGGAGGAGGCTAGGTTTCTGATACAAGTCAAAGCTGATTTGGTTGAGCTGTTATTATCTGCCGTATCTATTCAGTACGGATTGATCCATGTCCTCTCGCGAAATCCGCATCGCTACCCGCAAAAGTGCTCTGGCCTTGTGGCAGGCCGAATACGTCAAAGCCCGTCTGCAAGAGGCCCATCCGGGTCTTGTCGTGACCCTGGTGCCCATGGTCAGCCGCGGCGACAAACTATTGGACTCGCCCTTGTCGAAAATCGGTGGCAAGGGTCTGTTCGTCAAGGAACTGGAAACCGCGCTGCTGGAAAACCAGGCCGATATCGCCGTGCACTCGATGAAAGATGTGCCCATGGACTTCCCCGAAGGCCTGGGTCTGTTCTGCATCTGCGAGCGCGAAGATCCGCGTGATGCCTTTGTTTCCAACACCTACGCCAGCCTCGACGAGTTGCCTGAAGGCAGCGTGGTGGGCACCTCCAGCCTGCGCCGTCAGGCTCAGTTACTGACCCGTCGCCCCGACCTGCAGATCCGTTTTCTGCGGGGCAACGTCAATACCCGTCTGGCCAAGCTGGACGCTGGCGAATACGACGCCATCATCCTCGCGGCCGCTGGCTTGATCCGCCTCGGATTCGAGGATCGCATCAGCTCCTCCATCAGTGTCGACGACAGCCTGCCCGCCGGTGGCCAGGGCGCCGTCGGCATCGAGTGCCGCAGTGCCGACATTGAAATCCACGCCTTGCTGGCCCCCCTGCATCACGCCGACACGGCCAGCCGGGTAACCGCCGAGCGCGCACTGAACAAGCACCTCAACGGTGGTTGCCAGGTGCCAATTGCCTGCTATGCGGTGCTGGAAGGCGAGCAGATCTGGCTGCGCGGCCTGGTGGGCGAGCCTAGCGGCGGCCTGCTGCTCAGCGCCGAAGCTCGTGGCCCTCGCGCATCGGCCGCCGAGCTGGGTGTGCAAGTGGCGGATGCCCTGCTGGCCCAGGGCGCCGATGACATTCTGCGCGCGGTCTACGGCGAGGCGGGCGAGGAGTGACTGGCTGGCGCCTGCTGCTGACCCGGCCGGCCGAGGACTGCGCCGCGCTGGCGGCGATCCTGGCGCAGTCCGAGATCTTGAGCAGCAGCCTGCCATTGCTGGAAATCCAGGCGTTGCCGGTCAGTGACTCGCAGCGGGCTACCCTGCTGGCATTCGACCAGTACTGTGCGGTGATTGTGGTCAGCAAGCCGGCGGCGCATCTTGGCCTGGAGCTGTTGCGCCAGTATTGGCCGCAACCACCAGACCAGGCCTGGTTCACCGTAGGCGCCGCTACCGCGCAGATCCTTGCGGATGCCGGCTTGCCAGTGGCCTATCCCCAGCAGGGCGATGACAGTGAAGCCTTGCTTGAACTTCCCCAATTGCGCGAGGCTATCCGCCGGCCTGATCCACGGGTGTTGATCGTGCGCGGGGAGGGTGGGCGCGAGCTGCTCTCTGAGCGCTTGCGCGCCCTAGGTGCTAGTGTCGATTATCTGGAACTCTACCGCCGCTGCCTGCCGCACTACGCCGAAGGCGCGTTGCTCCAGCGGATTGAAGTGGAACGCTTGAACGGGCTGGTGGTCAGCAGTGGACAAGGTTTCAGCCACTTGCGGCAGCTGGCGGGGCCCGCCTGGCCGCAACTGGCGAAGATGCCGTTGTTTGTTCCAAGCCCCCGGGTCGCCGACATGGCGCACGCCGCAGGGGCGGAAAAAGTTGTGGATTGTCGCGGCGCCAGTGCCGCGGCTTTGCTAACGGCGTTACGGGAGCAACCCGTGCCCGTTCTCTAAACGCAAAGGATGGATACGTGAGCGAAACAGCCTTGCCTAAAGATGAAGCCCAGCCGGTGCCCGAGACACCTGCTGAACCCACGAAACCAACCGTTGAGCGTCGTGGCAACGGGTTGGCAATTCTGGCCCTGCTGCTGGGGGCGGCGGGCGTCGCCGTTGGTGGCTGGGGGATCTGGCAGGTGCGCCACCTGCAAGCCAATAACCAGCAGCAGTTCAGTCAGTTGCAGGCCCTGGGGGATCAGGCCCAGAGTCTCAAGCTCAGCGAACAGCGCTTGAGCGAACGCCTGGAACAACTGCCCGCGGCCGATGAGCTGGAAGACCGGCGGCGTCTGGTGGCCCAGTTGCAGGGTGACCAGCAGCGCCTGAACCAGCGCCTGGAAACCGTACTGGGCGCCAGCCGCAAGGACTGGCGCTTGGCGGAAGCCGAGCACCTGTTGCGCCTGGCCAGCCTGCGTCTTTCGGCGCTGCAGGACATCAGCAGCGCTAGGGCCCTGGTCCAGGGCGCCGACGATATCCTGCGGGAACAAAACGATCCGGGAGCCTTCGCAGCCCGCGAGCAGTTGGCCAAGAGCCTGGCGGCCCTGCGCAGCACCGAGCAGCCGGACCGCACCGGGCTGTTCCTGCAACTGGGGGCCTTGCGTGACCAGGTGCTGGAACTGAGCGCCGTGGCTCCGGAGTACAAGGACCGCGGTGAATCGCTGCTCGGCCTGACAGCCGATGGTGACGGCGCCAGCCGCTGGGCCCAGTGGTGGGATCAGATCTCGCGCTATTTCCGCATTGACTTCAACGCCGACAAGAACATCCGCCCCTTGCTGGCCGGTCAGGGCCTGACCCAAGTGCGCCTGGCCCTGAGCCTGGCGCTGGAGCAGGCGCAGTGGGCTGCCCTGAACGGCCAGGCCGCGGTCTATACCCAGGCGTTGACCGAAGCCCGCGACGTGCTCACCGGCAACTTCAATCAGGACAACCCGCAAAGCAAGATCATGCTCGAGCGCCTGGCCGAGCTGAGCAAGCAGCCGGTGACGGTCGTCACCCCGGACCTGGCCAAGACCCTGAGTACGGTCCAGGCCTACCTGGAGCGGCGTAACCTGAATGTCGAGGAGTCGGTCAAGCCTCTGGCCAAACCTGCGGCGAACAACGCCCAGGAGACGAGCCCATGAAGCGTACCTATGTGATCGTCCTGCTGGTCATTGCGGCCATCGGCCTGCTGGGTCTGGCCATTGCCGAGCATCCCGGGTACGTACTGATCGCCTACAGCAACTTCCGTTACGAATCGAGCCTGTGGGCAACCCTGGCCCTGGTGGCGCTGGTCTGGCTGGTGGTATGGGGCATCAAGCTGCTGATCGAGCTGGTGATGGTGTCCGGTGGTGTGGTCAATCCCTGGTCACGGCGCAATCGCAGCCGCCGGGTGCAGATCGCCATCGAGCAGGGCCAGATGGACCTCGCCGAAGGGCGCTGGGCCAGCGCGCAAAAGCACCTGCAGCGTGCCGCCGAGGCCGAGCGCCAGCCGCTGCTCTACTACCTCGGCGCTGCCCGGGCGGCCAACGAGCAGGGCCACTATGAAGAATGCGACCGGTTGCTGGAGCGGGCGCTGACCCGCCAGCCCCAGGCAGAGCTGGCCGTGGCCCTGAGCCACGCCCAACTGCAGACGGATCGCGGCGATACCGAGGGAGCCCTGAGCACCCTGCAGGCCATGCATGAGCGCCATCCCCATAGTGTCCAGGTGCTGCGCCAGTTGCAGCGCCTGCATCAGCAGCGTGGCGACTGGTCGGCCCTGATCCGTCTGTTGCCCGAGTTGCGCAAGGACAAGGCGCTGCCGGCCAGCGAACTGCAGGAACTGGAACGTCGGGCCTGGGGTGAAAACCTGTCCCTGGCCGCGCGTCGTGAAGAAGATGAGGTTGCCGGCCTGCAATCTCTCAATCGTGCCTGGCAACAGTTGACCTCGGCACAGCGCCAGGAGCCGCAGTTGGTGCTGGCCTATGCCGAACAACTGCGTCAACTGGGCGCGGGGGCCGAGGCGGAAGAGGCCCTGCGCACGGCAATTAAACGCAAGTACGAAAGCCACCTGGCACGGCTCTATGGCCTGGTGCGTGGCAGCGATCCGTCGCGCCAGTTGCAGACTGCCGAGCACTGGCTGAAAGAGCATGCGGACGATCCGAGCCTGCTGCTGACCCTGGGCCGCCTGTGCCTGCAGAACAGCTTGTGGGGCAAGGCCCGGGACTATCTGGAAAGCAGCCTGCGCTTGCAACGCAACCCCGAAGCCTGTGCGGAGCTGGCGCGCCTGTTGGCACAGCTGGGGGATACCGAGCGCAGTAACCAACTGTTCCAGGAAGGTCTGGGCATGCTCGATGAGCGCCTACTGGCCTCACCGCTGCCGGTCCCGGTGCGGGCCTGAGGTGTCCCGGGGCCGGTTGCCTGTTTCAGGCAACCGGTCCTTTTGCTGCTGTACCTGCGGCGCTGTTGTCGATCGGTTGCGACATAGCGCTTCTTGAAAGCAGCGAGCGCTTTCTCTACCGTGGCTGCCTGTTTCTCCCGTTACGGATATCTCATGTCGCTGGCCGGCTCCCGCTTGCTGTTCTCCCTGGTGTTCCTGGTGGGGGCCTTGGCCTCGTGGGCGGCGTTCAACCTGCAAACGGGTGGCGGCCTCGAGTCCTGTTCGCTGTGGGGCGTGCAGCGCCTGCTGTTGCTGGCATTGGGTGGGGGCAATCTGCTGGCCGTGATCCAGGGGCCAGGGCGCGTGGGGCGGGCGGTCTACTGGGGGCTCAACCTGCTGTTGGGCCTGCTGGGGGTGGTCACCGCGGGACGCCATGTGCTGTTGCAGAACATTCCTTCCGAACAGTTGCTGGCCTGCCTGCCGGACATGTCCTTCATGCTCCGCCAGCTGTCCTGGTGGCAGGCGTTGAAGCTGACTTTCATGGGCACCTCCGATTGCGCTGAGGTCACCTGGACCCTGCTGGACATGAGCTTGCCGGAGTGGAGCCTGCTGTTTTTCGTGATCATGCTGATCTTTAGCGGCTACCGCCTGTGGCGTCAGCTACGGGGCGTGCGCAAGGCCGTGGCGTTGCCCTGAGTCAGTGTTTGGCAGGAGGGCGGGGATTAAACGCTTGTATGAACTTTATCTCCTGCGTACCTTGATGCTGTAGTCGAGCGGGCATAATCTGGCCCGCACCTGTCACTGGAATTATGTTGCTCGATGCTGTTGTGCCTGACCGGATCCAGAGTCTCCAGAAAGGAGCGGCGGGCAAGCGGCATGACCCATAAGGGAAGAGAGATCACCATGCTCGAAAGTTGTCAGAATGCTCAGGAACGCTGGGGTGGAGTGCATCTGCTGATCGACCGCTGGTTGCAGGAGCGTCACGAACTGGTTCGAGCCTATGATGCGCTGGGCGCGGAGCCCGAGGCACTGAGTGAGAGCAAGAAGCCGCTGCAGGAATTCTGCGGGATCCTGGTGGACTACGTTTCCGCCGGCCATTTTGAAATCTACGAACAGCTGACCAGCGAAGCCAAGGCGTTTGGCGACAAGCGCGGGCTGGAGTTGGCCGACACCCTCTACCCACGCATCGACGTGATCACCGAAAAGCTCCTGGCGTTCAATGACCTGTGCGACGCCGGCCAGTGCGTGGCGCAGAAGTTCAAGGAACTCGGTGGCCTGCTGCACGAACGCTTCGAGCTGGAAGACTGTCTGATCGAAGTGCTGCACAACGCCCACAAGCAGGAAGCTGTGGCTCAGGCCTGAGAACAGGAACCTACCAGGAAAAACGGCACGCCTCGGCGTGCCGTTTTTCGTTGTGGCGCTTCAGCCAGCGACACCGAGCAATTCGATGTCGAACACCAGTGGGGTGTAGGGCGCGATCAGGTCCCCGGCGCCTTCGGTGCCATAGGCCTGGTTCGACGGGATTACCAGGCGCCACCGGGCTCCGGTGGGCATCTGCGACAGTGCGCTACGCCAGCCGGCGATCACGCTGTCGAGGCGGAACCATTGCGGCTGCTGGGTCTGATCGAACACGGTGCCGTCTGGCAGGCGCCCGGTGTAGCGCACCTGGACCGAGCCGTTGGGGCTGGCCTTGTTGCCGCTGCCAGGGCTCAACTCGGTCAGCAGGATGCCGTCTGCCAGTTGGCGGACCCCGGGCTTGGCCTTTTCTTCATCGAGAAAGCGCTGTTCGTTTTTCAGCGCGATCTCTGTCTGAGACTTGGCCGACTGTTCGCTGATCTGTGCGTCGTGCTCGGCAAGGATCTGTTCGATGCGTTCGCTTTTCAGCGCCAGAGGCTTGCCTTGATAGGCGGCCCTCAAGCCTTCGACCAGGGCCTGGATCTGCAGGTCGGGCACCTCATCGCGCAGGCGCTCACCGAGGCTTGCCCCCAGGCTGTAGGCAAGATCGTGAGCGTTGTTGGATGGTGCTTCGGCAGCCGCCTGAGCCAGTGGCAAGAACAGGCTCAAGGATAAAAACAGGTAACGCGACATGGGCACTCTCCGGCCTGAGTTGCGGTGGATTATGCCAGCGACAAAGCGCTCGTTGGTGAGCAACTTCGATGGGGGCGAAGAACATTTTCGTTCGGCTGCAACGCCAGGCTTTCGATACTGTCAACATGCCCTAGCGGCGGTAGCAGCAGAGGTCTAGTATGAGCCGCAACTCACGTCAGCCAGGAGGTAAACCATGTCGGCCAATAAGAAGCCTGTAAATACTCCGTTGCATTTGCTCCAACAGCTGTCGGGCAGCTTGCTCGAACATTTGGAAAACGCTTGTTCCCAAGCCTTGGCTGATGCTGAAAAACTGCTCGCCAAGCTGGAAAAACAACGGGGCAAGGCGCAGGAAAAACTGCACAAATCGCGCACCAAACTGCAGGACGCTGCGGCGGCCGGCAAGGCCAAGGCACAAGCCAAGGCGAAGACCGCGGTCAAGGAACTCGAAGACTTGCTGGACGCCCTGAAAGAGCGTCAGGCACAAACCCGCAGCTACATTCTGCAACTCAAGCGCGATGCCCAGGAAAGCCTGAAACTGGCTCAAGGCGTGGGTCGTGTGAAGGAAGCGGTAGGCAAGGCATTGAGCTCTCGTGATGCCAAGCCGGCAGCGGTAGCAGCTAAAAAACCAGCGGCCAAGCCTGCTGCCAAGGCACCGGCCAAACCTGTTGCCAAGCCGGCGGCGAAAAAGCCTGTTGCTGCCAGTGCAGCCAAGCCCGCCGCGGCCAAAACCGCAGCCGCCAAGCCTGCTGCCAAACCAGCGGCCAAGCCTGTTGCCGGCAAAGCGGCGGCTGCCAAACCGGTAGCTGCCAAGCCAGCCGCCAAGCCCGCTGCGAAGCCTGCGACCAAAGCCGCTGCGGCCAAGCCAGCTGCTAAACCTGCCGCCAAGCCCGTAGCCGCCAAGCCAGCAGCGAAACCTGCTGCCACCAAGACCGCTGCGGCTAAACCGGCTGCCGCCAAACCGGCCGCTAAACCAGCAGCGAAACCCGCCGCTGCAAAAGCTCCGGCCAAACCCGCGAGCAAACCTGCAGCTGCCAAGCCAGCCGCGGCATCGGCGGCCAAGCCTGCCGCCAAGCCTGCTGCCGCCAAACCCGCAGCAAAACCCGCTGCCAAGCCGGCCGCGAAAAAGCCTGCTGCCAAGCCCGCAGCCGCCAAGCCTGCTGTAGCCAAGCCAACTGCTCCAGTTGCCAAACCTGCAGCTCCCGCGCCCGCAGCGGCCAAGCCTGCAACTCCTGCTCCGGCTGCCTCTCCGGCACCAGCTGCAAGTGCACCTGCTGTTCCTGCGTCGGCTCCAGCCAGCAACCCTTCCAGCGCTTCCTAAGCGCCGGCCACCGCGATGCGCAGTACCTGCAGCGCATTGCGGTTCCGGACGGCGGCTTCGGCCGCCAGTCCTTCCAGCCAGTCATTCAGGCTCCGGGCCTGAGCTTCGGGCCACTTTCGTGCCCCTTCCTGCAGACGCAGCAGCAACTGCCGTTCGGCATCCAGCTCCAGGGCCTTGAGTTGTTCGCGCAAGGTGCTCAGTTGCACGTCGCTGGCCGCGGCGGCTCGCCACTCAATCCGCAGTTTGCGCAGGGGTTCGACCACCTCCTGATACCAGGGCGCAGCCAACTCTTCGAGCGCTTGCAGGCGCTGCTTATCGCAGTCGACCCCCCTTTGGCCAAGCCAGGCGCCACAGAGCAGCAGACAGACATTGGCCCCGCCATCCTGCAGCTGCAGGCAGGCCTCCTGCACACCGGGCAGGGCGTAGGTCTTCAGGGCAAAGCTCCACAGGTCAGGGGACATATTGCTACTCGCGCCAGTTGCTAACGAAGCTGGTAGACTCCGCCGCCATTATGATTCGACTTCAGAACCTGACTTTACAGCGTGGCCCGCAACGTCTGCTAGAAGACGCCGAGCTAACCCTGCACGCCGGCCAGAAAGCCGGCCTGATCGGTGCCAACGGCGCCGGCAAATCCAGCCTCTTTGCCTTGCTGCGCGGTGAGCTGCACCCGGACTCGGGTGACTGCTTCCTGCCGGCCGACTGGCGCATCGCCCACATGCGCCAGGAGGTCGATACCCTCGAGCGCCTGGCGGTGGACTATGTGCTCGACGGCGACTTGCGCCTGCGCCAGGTGCAGCGTGACCTGGCCGCTGCAGAAGCGGCCCAGGACGGCGCCGCGCAAGCGCGCTTGCATGCCGAGCTGGACAGCGCCGACGGTTACACCGCCGACGCGCGGGCGCGCAAGCTGCTGGCTGGCCTGGGTTTCACCAACGAGCAGATGGACCGTCAGGTCGGCGACTTCTCCGGGGGCTGGCGGATGCGCCTGAACCTGGCGCAGGCGCTGATGTGTCCCTCGGACCTGCTGCTGCTCGACGAACCTACCAACCACTTGGATCTCGACGCCATCATCTGGCTCGAAGAGTGGCTCAAGGGTTACCCCGGCACCTTGCTCCTGATCTCTCACGACCGGGACTTCCTTGATGCCGTGGTCGATCACGTGGCCCACGTCGACCAGCGCAAGATCACCCTCTATCGCGGTGGCTACAGCGCCTTCGAACGCGCCCGTGCCGAGCGTCTGGCCCAGCAGCAGCAAGCCTACGAGAAGCAGCAGGCGCAGCGCGCGCACATGGAAAGCTACATCGCCCGCTTCAAGGCCCAGGCCACCAAGGCCCGGCAGGCACAGAGCCGGATCAAGGCCCTGGAGCGCATGGAGGAGCTGTCGGCGGCACACGTCGATTCGCCCTTCGATTTCACCTTCCGTGAGTCGACGAAGATCTCCAGCCCGCTGATCGACCTCTCCGATGCCCGCCTGGGCTATGGCGAGCGTGCGGTCCTGGAGAAGGTCAAGCTGCAGCTGACTCCGGGCGCGCGGATCGGCCTGCTGGGGCCCAACGGCGCCGGCAAGTCGACCCTGATCAAGAACCTCTCCGGCGAACTCCAGCCGCTGTCCGGGCGCCTGACCCGGGGCGAGAACACCGTTGTCGGTTACTTCGCCCAGCATCAGCTCGATTCCCTGGACTCCAAGGCCAGCCCCTTGCTGCATCTGCAGCGCCTGGCGCCCACCGAGCGCGAGCAGACCCTGCGCGACTTCCTCGGCGGTTTCGACTTCCGCGGCGCACGGATCGACGAGCCGGTGCTGAACTTCTCCGGCGGTGAAAAAGCCCGTTTGGCCCTGGCCCTGATCGCCTGGGAGCGGCCCAACCTGTTGCTGCTCGACGAACCCACCAACCACCTGGACCTGGAGATGCGCCTGGCCCTGACCATGGCCCTGCAAGAGTTCAGTGGTGCGGTGCTGGTGGTCTCCCACGATCGCCATCTGCTCAAGAGCACCACCGACAACTTCTTCCTGGTGGCCGACGGCAAGGTCGAAGAGTTCGACGGCGACCTGGACGACTACACCCGTTGGCTGGTGGATTACCGCCAGCGCAATGCCCCGGTCAGCAACACACCGGTGAACCCGGACAAGACCGACAAGAAGGCCCAGCGCCAGGCCGCCGCGGCGTTGCGTCAGCAACTGGCACCGCACAAGCGCGAGGCCGACAAGCTGGAAGCCGAGTTGGGCAAGGTGCATGAGCGCCTGGCCAAGATCGAGGCCAGCCTGGGCGACAGCGGTTTGTACGAGGCTGCGCGCAAGGATGAGTTGCGGGATCTGCTGGCCGAGCAGGCCAAGCTCAAGACCCGTGAGTCCGAGCTGGAAGAAGCCTGGATGGAGGCCCTGGAACTGCTGGAAAGCATGCAGGCCGAGCTGGAGGCGCTGTCCTGATGGAGGCGCTGCAATTACCGTTGCCGGCCCAGTGGATCGGCCCGTTGTGGATTGGCGTGCAGATCCTGCTGATCCTCCTGGCGGGCTACCTGGCCCAGCGCTTCGTGGCCCGTGGCCTGACCCGCCTGGGCGAGCGCTACCCGTTCCCGCCGCAGTTGCTGATGCCCCTGCGGGGCGGCCTGCGCTGGCTGATCATGGGCAGCGCGGTGATCTTCGTGCTGGAGCGGCTGGGGGTTTCCGCCACGGTGCTGTGGACCGCCCTTTCAGGCTTCGTCGCCGTGGCGGCGGTGGCCTTCTTCGCCATGTGGAGCGTGCTCTCCAACCTGCTCTGCGCGATCCTGATCTTCACGGTTGGTCCGTTCCGCCTGGGTGACGTGGTGGAGCTGGTGGACACCGTCGACAAGCCTGGGGTCAAGGGCCGGGTCGTGGCGATCAACCTGCTGTACACCACCCTGATCGAAGCCGAGGAAGCCGGCACCGGCAGCGCCATGGTCCAGGTGCCCAACAGCCTGTTCTTCCAGCGCTCGGTGCGCCGCTGGCGTGGCACTGATGTGCTGCCCGTGGGCAGCGGCGAAAAGTAACCCCTTCCTCTGTAGCCGTTGCATCACCTTTGGGCGAAAAAAATATGGTCAGCCGCCAAGCGGAGGATTAGCTTAGGCAGTCACGACCAATTCGATCCGAGGTGTGCGATGGTGCTTGAGACATGGCTGGCGTTCTTTGCCGCCAGTTGGGTAATCAGTCTTTCTCCGGGCGCCGGCGCCATTGCGTCGATGTCCTGCGGCCTGCAATACGGTTTCTGGCGCGGCTACTGGAACGCCCTGGGGCTGCAACTGGGCCTGGCCATGCAGATTGCCATTGTCGCGGCCGGTGTCGGGGCCATTCTCGCGGCCTCTGCCACTGCCTTCTATGCCATCAAGTGGTTCGGTGTCGCCTACCTGGTGTACCTGGCGGTCAAGCAGTGGCGCGCGCTGCCCAGCGACCTCAGTGATGACGCCGCCATTCGCCCCATCGGCAAACCCCTGGCCCTGGTGTTTCGCGGTTTCCTGGTAAACATCAGCAACCCCAAGGCGCTGGTGTTCATGCTGGCGGTGTTGCCGCAGTTCATCGACCCCCATGCCCCCCTGGTCAAGCAGTACCTGATTCTCGGCGCCACCATGATCGTGGTCGACCTGATCGTCATGGCCGGCTATACGGGGCTGGCGTCCAAGGTCCTGCGCCTGTTGCGCACCCCGGTCCAGCAGCGGCGGATGAACCGCACCTTCGCCGGCCTGTTCCTCGGCGCTGCGGGTTTTCTGGCAACTATCCGCAAAGCGGCGGCCTAGGTTTGCAGGAACAAGAAAAGGCGACCCACCGGGTCGCCTTTTTCGTTTGCGTGCGGTTTAGCGCAGGATCACTGGCGCCGTGTCCGGCGGCTGGTTGTTGTGCATCGGCGCTTGGCGCGGTTGCTCGCAGCTGTCACGACCCAACTGCCGGGTGACGTCTTCGCCCAGGGGCTTGGACACTTTGCACAAGCAAGGAGAGCGGGTGCTAGCTGGGCGTGGGGCTGGTGGCCTGTGAGCGAAGATGTTTCAGCGGGGCTGATAAGCCTTGAGTGAAACTCGTTGGGAGGGAACAATATGTTACTTCTTATTTCCCTTTGAGATTTATTCATGATTGCCCCTTCCCGTTTACTGGCGTTGCTAGTGTTGCCGGTGCTGGCGCTTTTCAGCTTCAACCTGCTGGCCGATACCGTCGACGGCGCGCCCAAGGCCCTGCATTTGCTGGATTACATTGGCGCGGACTATCCCGCCACGGTCGAGGGGGGCAAGGTCATTGACGAGTCCGAGTACCGTGAGCAGGTGGAGTTTCTCGGCGTCCTGCAGGGGTTGATCGCCGATCTGCCGGCCAAACCGGAAAAGGCTGAACTGGAGCAAGGCGTTGTCAGCCTGCGCAAAGCGGTGGATGACCGCGTCGATGGCAATCAGGTAGCTCGCCAGGCGCGGCAGATGGGGGCTCGGCTGGCGGTAGCCTATGAGGTCAGCCAGGCGCCGATCATCACCCCGGATCCGACCCGTGGCGCGCCGTTGTACGCCCAGCACTGCTCGGTATGCCATGGCGAGCAGGGCGCCGGCGATGGTCCGGCGGGCGTGGGCATGACCCCACCACCGGCCAACCTGCGGGATGTCGAACGTCTCGACCGCCTGAGCCTGTATGCCATCTACAACACCCTGGGGTTGGGCGTGGAAGGCACCGACATGCCGTCCTTCGCTGATCAACTGGATGATCGCCAGCGTTGGGACCTGGCCACCTACATCGCCAGTTTCAGCGCCGACCCTGCGGCCGCCAAGGGCGAGCAGAGCTTCAATCTGGCCGACCTGGCCCGGCAGACACCGGGTGAAGTACTGGCCGCCCAGGGCCCTCAGGCAGCCGCGACTTTCCGCGCCCAGCGGGCCCAGCCGCCTCAGGTCAAGCGGGGGCCGGCGCAGTTGCTGGACTACACCGCATCGACCCTGGACAAGAGCCTGGCGGCCTATCGCAGCGGTGATCACGAACAGGCCTACGATCTGTCGGTAGCGGCGTACCTGGAAGGTTTCGAGCTGGTAGAAAGCTCCCTGGACAACGTCGATGCCAACGTCCGCAAAGACACCGAAAAGGCCCTGATGGCCTACCGGCAGTCGTTGCAGGACGGTTTGCCGGTGGCCCAGGCCGAACAGCGTCTGGACGCGGCCAAGGCCAAGCTCAAGGAGTCCGCCGAGCTTCTGGGCGGCGACAGCCTGAGCTGGTCTCTGAGTTTTATTTCCGGCCTGCTGATCCTGCTGCGCGAAGGCCTGGAAGCGATCCTGGTGCTGGCGGCCATCCTCGCCTTCCTGCGTAACACCGGCCAGCAATCGGCGGTGCGCAGTGTCAACGTCGGCTGGGGACTGGCCTTGCTGGCCGGCCTGGGTACCTGGGCCTTGGCGGCCTACGTGATCGATGTCAGCGGTTCCCAGCGTGAACTGCTCGAAGGCGCCACCGCGCTGTTCGCCAGTGTCATGGTGCTGTGGCTCGGGGTGTGGATGCATGACCGCCGGCATGCGGCGGCCTGGCAGGACTACATCAAGAGCAGCCTGGTGGGCGGCGGCGGGCGATTCGGCTTTGCGGTGCTGGCGTTCTTCTCGGTCTATCGCGAGCTGTTCGAAGTGATCCTGTTCTACGAAACCCTGTGGCTGCAGGCCGGCCCTGCCGGGCACAACGCGGTACTGGCCGGTGGCGCCACCGCCCTGGTGCTGCTGGTGGGGCTGGCCTGGGTGATCCTGCGGGGCTCGGCCAAGCTGCCCCTGGCGCTGTTCTTCGGCATCAACGCGGCACTGCTCTGCGCCTTGTCGGTGGTGTTCGCCGGGCACGGCGTCAAGGCGTTGCAGGAAGCGGGTATCTTCGGTACGCGGCCAGTGCCGTTCTTCGACTTCGACTGGCTGGGTATTCATGCCGACGCCTACTCGCTGGGTGCCCAGGCGGTGGCGATCCTGGCGATCGTGGTGCTCTACAGCCGCAGTCGCATGAGTGAGAAGCGCCGCGTGCAGGCTTCCTGAGCCGGCGTAGTTGATTGCGGGCAAGCCCGCTCCTGAAGGGGCGGCTTGCCCGTTCTGCATTCTGGAGGGAGAACATTCAATGCGTGTCTGGATCGATGCCGATGCCTGCCCCAAGGCGGCCAAGGATCAAGTAGTGCGCTTCGCCCTGAAGCGCCAGTTCGAAGTGGTGCTGGTGGCCGGACAGGCGCAGATCAAGCCGGCCTTCGCCTGCGTCAGGCTGATCGTGGTGCCCAGCGGCCCGGATGCCGCCGACGATTACCTGGTGGAGCACGCAGTGCCCGGTGAACTGGTGATCTGCAGTGACGTGCCGCTGGCCGACCGCCTGGTGAAAAAGGGCGTGGCGGCCCTGGACCCGCGGGGCAAGGAGTTCGACGCACAGAACATGGGCGAGCGGCTGGCGGTACGCAACCTGTTTACCGACCTGCGTGAACAGGGGCAGGTCAGTGGTGGGCAAGCGCCCTATGGCGACCGGGAAAAACAGGCCTTCGCCAACGCCCTGGACCGCATCCTGACGCGCTTGGCGCGCCAGGCCTGAGGGGCGCTCGCTAGAGGCTCACTTGTCGCCTTCGTGGGTCAGCTCCAGCACCCGGTCCACCAGTTTGTTGATGCCCGAGGCCGCTTCGCTGATGGATTTCGCCAGCATGTAGGCGGGGGTGCTCACCAGTTTGCGCGCCTTGTCTTCGATGATCTCGCCCACTGCGCATTCGGCGTGGGTGGCGCCCATCTTGCCCAGGGCGGCTGCGGTGTCGGCATCGTTGCCGATGGTGCAGGTCACGCCGGGGCCGTAGATCTTCGCGGCCATGGCCGGGGCGATGCACATCAGGCCCACCGGCTTGCCGGCTTCGGCAAAGGCTTCGGCCAGGGCCAGGACGTCGGCCTGGACTGTGCAGGCAGCGCCTTCGGTGGCGAAGCTGGAGAGGTTCTTGGCTGCCCCGAAGCCACCGGGAATGATCAGCGCATCGAAGTCTTCGACGCGGGCTTCGCGCAGGTCCTTGACCTCACCCCGGGCGATGCGCGCCGATTCCACCAGCACGTTGCGGGTCTCGGCCATGGTTTCGCCGGTCAGGTGGTTGAGCACATGCATCTGGGGGATGTTCGGGGCGAAGCACTGCACCTGGGCGCCGCGTTGGTCGAGGCGCAGCAGGGTGATCACGCTTTCGTGGATTTCGGCGCCGTCGAACACGCCGCAACCGGAAAGGATCACTGCAACTTTTTTGCTCATGGGTTTTTCTCCAGATTCATGGCGCTAAATGTCCGCCTGTTTGTCACACCTGGCCATAGGGGGATGGAGTCGTCGGACCTAATCTTGGTTATCGATTTCGATCGGGTCGCGCCATGAACCTCATCCTCTATGCGGTGCCGTTTTTCTTTGTGTTGATTGTTGCTGAATTGTTGGCCGATCGCTGGCGGGGAGTGAATAACTACCGGGTTGCCGATGCGGTCAATAGCATCAGCACCGGCGTGTTGTCCACCACCACGGGCCTGCTGACCAAGGGGCTGGGCCTGGTCACTTATACCTTCGCCCTCCAGCACTGGGGGCTGTTCGAGCTGCCGGCGCACAGCCTCTGGGTGTGGATCGGGGCCTTTGTCCTGTACGACTTCTGCTACTACTGGCTGCATCGCTGCGGTCATGAACGCAATATCCTCTGGGCCGCTCACTCGGTGCACCACCAGAGCGAGGACTACAACCTCTCCACGGCTCTGCGCCAGACCAGCACCGGCTTCCTGTTGAGCTGGATCTTCTACCTGCCCCTGGCGGTACTCGGGGTGCCGCTGGTGGTGTTCGTCACGGTGGCAGCCCTCAATCTGCTGTATCAGTTCTGGGTGCATACCCGGCACATCGGCAAGCTGGGCTGGTATGAATGGTTCTTCGTGACCCCCTCCAATCACCGGGCCCATCACGCGCAGAACGCTCTTTATATGGATCGCAACTACGGCGGGGTGTTCATTCTCTGGGACCGGCTGTTCGGCACCTACCAGGAAGAGGACGACAACGAGCCCGTGGTGTTCGGCGTGACGACCCCGCCGGCCAGTTGGAACCCGCTGTGGGCCAATCTGCAGTTCTATTCCCAGCTCTGGAATGATGCCCGGCGCACCGAGCATGTGCGGGACAAGCTGCGGATCTGGTTCATGCGCACCGGCTGGCGCCCGGCGGATGTGCAGGCCCGTTATCCCCTGGCCAAGCCGGAGCTGAGCCAGTTTCGCAAATTCGAGGTGGCCCTGGATGTGCGGCGTCAGGTGTACGTGGTGCTGCAGTTCGCGGTGTATGTAGCCCTGGGCAGCTACCTGATGAATGCCCAGAGCAGCCTGTCGGTCCAGGCACTGCTGCTGGGCGGGGGCGCGATGGCCATGGGTCTGTTCGTACTGGGCGCGGCTCTGGAGGATCGGCCCTGGAGCCTGAAACTGGAAGGGGCGCGGCTGCTGCTGAATCTGCCCCTGGTTTGGCTGGCGCCGCTGGTCGGTCTGTGGCCGGCCAGCCCCCTGGCCTGGGTGGCGCTGGGCAGCCACAGCCTGCTGAGTGTCTGCGGGCTTTATGGCTGCGGCTCGCGTGTCACTCGGCTGGCGTCTTAGGTTCCCGGGCGGAGGCCTGTTCGGCTTCGTAGATCTGCTTGGCCAGGCGTGCGTTCTTGAAGCGCCGGCGCAGCCACAGGCCGAAGCCCAGGACCAGCAGGGCGCCCAGCACCCACAGCTCGTACTTCTTGATGCTGCCGAGCATGCCTTCCATGACTGCGCCGAAATGGTAGGCCGCCTGGGCCAGGGCTATGGCCCAGATCGCTGCGCCGATACCGTTGAGCAGCAGGTAGCGGCCCGGCGGATAGCCGGACAGGCCAATGGCCACCGGCATCACGGTGCGCAGCCCGTAGACGAAGCGAAAGCTCAGTACCCAGATATCCGGGTGCTTGCGGATATGCTCCAGCGCCCGGTCACCCATCATTTGCCAGCGCGGTTTGCGCGCCAGCAGCTTGCGGCCATGCTTGCGCCCCAGGAAGTACCACAGCTGGTCACCGGCGTAGCTGCCGAAGAAGGCAACCACCATCACCAGGTTGATATCCATGTATCCGCGGAACGCGAGAAATCCGGCAAGAACCAGAATGGTTTCGCCTTCGAAAAACGTGCCGAGAAAGAGGGCGAAGTAGCCGAAATCCTGAAGAAATTGTTGGAGCATTGTCTGGATGCTGGCGAAATGAACGCGCAGCCTACCCCTTCGACGACGTTCGGGAAAGTATCGAAATGTGTCTCGACGTGAACAATCCGGCCAATGACAATGAGTGTTGCTGCCGGTCAACAGCTTGAGCACAACTGTCATCTGTTCGTCATAATGCCCGCTTATAACTGTCCCGCTCGTCCGCCAGCGCGAGCCCTGGAGTCCGCCGTGAGCTTTACCCCCGCCAACCGTCTGTTTCCAGCCACTCGTCTGCGGCGCAACCGTCGCGATGACTTTTCCCGCCGTCTGGTGCGGGAAAACCGCCTGAGCGTGGATGACCTGATCCTGCCGGTGTTCGTGCTCGAGGGTGAGAATCGCCGCGAGGCGGTGGCTTCGATGCCCGGGGTCGAGCGCCTGACCATCGACCTGCTGCTGGAAGAGGCGGCGAGCTGGGTCGAACTGGGAATTCCGGCACTGGCACTGTTTCCGGTGACGCCCGGGGCGCTCAAGTCCCTGGATGCGGCCGAGGCCTGGAACCCCGACGGCATCGCCCAGCGTGCCACCCGCGCCCTGCGCGAACGCTTTCCGGCCCTGGGGGTGATCACCGACGTTGCCCTTGACCCGTTCACTACCCATGGCCAGGACGGCATCCTCGACGAACAGGGTTATGTGCAGAACGACATCACCGTCGACGCCCTGGTGCGCCAGGCCCTGTCCCATGCCGAGGCCGGCGCCCAGGTGGTGGCACCGTCGGACATGATGGACGGGCGGGTCCAGGCGATCCGCGAGGCCCTGGAACTGGCTGGGCATGCCAACGTGCGCATCATGGCTTACTCGGCCAAGTACGCCAGCGCCTACTACGGCCCCTTCCGCGATGCGGTGGGCTCGGCGTTGAACCTGGGCAAGGCCGACAAGGCCTCGTACCAGATGGACCCGGCCAACGGCCAGGAAGCCCTGCATGAAGTGGCGGCGGATCTCGCCGAAGGCGCGGACATGGTCATGGTCAAGCCGGGCATGCCGTACCTGGACATCCTCTGGCGGGTCAAAGATGAATTCAAGGTGCCGACCTTTGTCTATCAGGTCAGCGGCGAATACGCCATGCACATGGCAGCAATCCAGAATGGTTGGTTGGGTGAGGGGGTTATTCTTGAATCCCTGACCGCTTTTAAACGTGCAGGTGCCGATGGCATCCTGACTTACTTTGCCGTTCGTGCTGCTCAATTGTTACGAGAGCAAAAATAGCCCTCCCAGGAACACGCGATGAATACTGAAGGACTCTCAGAAGTTGCCGTAAAAGAAGCTCAGCCGGTGGTCGAGCAAGTGGTGGAGACCCCGCCGGAACTGGAGCCAGTGGCCCCGGCCGCGGTGGCCGAGACGCAACCGGCACCGGCCATCGTCATTCCCAACCTGGATGACAGCAGCCTGTACATCCACCGCGAGCTGTCGCAGCTGCAATTCAACATCCGCGTGCTGGAGCAGGCACTGGATGAGTCCTATCCGTTGCTGGAGCGCCTGAAGTTCCTGCTGATCTTCTCCAGCAACCTGGACGAGTTCTTCGAGATCCGCGTGGCGGGCCTGAAGAAGCAGATCACCTTCGCTCGCGAACAGGCCGGTGCCGACGGCCTGCAGCCGCACCAGGCGCTGGCGCGCATCAGCGAACTGGTGCACGGGCATGTCGACCGCCAGTACGCGATCCTCAACGACATCCTGTTGCCGGAACTGGAAAAACATCAGATCCGCTTCATCCGTCGCCGCTACTGGACCACCAAGCTCAAGACCTGGGTTCGCCGCTATTTCCGCGACGAGATCGCGCCGATCATCACCCCCATCGGCCTGGACCCGACGCACCCGTTCCCATTGCTGGTGAACAAGAGCCTGAACTTCATCGTCGAGCTGGAAGGCATCGACGCCTTCGGGCGCGATTCGGGCCTGGCGATCATCCCCGCGCCGCGCCTGCTGCCGCGGATCATCAAGGTGCCGGAAGAAGTCGGCGGCCCTGGCGACAACTATGTGTTCCTCTCGTCGATGATCCACGCCCACGCCGATGACCTGTTCCAGGGCATGAAGGTAAAAGGCTGCTATCAGTTCCGCCTGACCCGAAACGCCGACCTGGCAGTGGACACCGAGGACGTCGAAGACCTGGCCCGTGCGCTGCGCGGCGAGCTGTTCTCCCGTCGCTACGGTGACGCGGTGCGCCTGGAAGTGGCCGACACCTGCCCCAAGCACCTGTCGGACTACCTGCTCAAGCAGTTCAACCTGCACGAGACCGAGCTGTACCAGGTCAACGGCCCGGTGAACCTGACGCGGCTGTTCAGCATCACCGGCCTGGACAGCCACCCGGAGCTGCAATACATCCCGTTCACCCCGCAGATCCCCAAGCTGCTGCAGAACAGCGAGAACATCTTCAGCGTCATCAGCAAGCAGGACATCCTGCTGCTGCACCCGTTCGAATCCTTCACCCCGGTGGTCGACCTGCTGCGCCAGGCTGCCAAGGATCCGCATGTGCTGGCAGTGCGCCAGACCCTGTACCGCAGCGGCGCCAACTCTGAGATCGTCGACGCCCTGGTGGACGCGGCGCGCAACGGCAAGGAGGTCACCGCGGTGATCGAATTGCGTGCGCGGTTTGACGAAGAGTCCAACCTGCAGATGGCCAGCCGTCTGCAGGCGGCCGGTGCGGTGGTGATCTACGGCGTGGTGGGGTTCAAGACCCACGCCAAGATGATGCTGATCCTGCGTCGCGAAGCCGGCGAGATCGTGCGTTATGCGCACCTGGGCACCGGCAACTACCACGCGGCCAACGCCCGTCTGTACACCGACTACAGTCTGCTGACCTCCGACGATGCCTTGTGCGAGGACGTGGGCAAGCTGTTCAGCCAACTGATCGGCATGGGCAAGACCCTGCGCATGAAGAAGTTGCTGCATGCGCCGTTCACCCTGAAGAAGGGCATGCTCGACATGATCGCCCGGGAGACTCAGTTCGCCCTGGACGGCAAACCGGCGCACATCATCGCCAAGTTCAACTCATTGACCGATCCGAAGATCATTCGCGCGCTGTACAAGGCCAGCCAGTCGGGCGTGCGCATCGACTTGGTGGTGCGTGGCATGTGCTGCCTGCGTCCGGGCATTGCCGGGGTCTCGCACAACATCCACGTGCGCTCGATCATCGGCCGCTTCCTGGAGCACACCCGGGTCTTCTACTTCCTCAATGGCGGTGAGGAACAGATGTTCCTTTCCAGCGCCGACTGGATGGAGCGCAACCTCGACAAGCGGGTTGAGACCTGCTTCCCGGTGGAGGGCAAGAAGCTGATTCTGCGGGTCAAGAAAGAGTTGGAGAGCTATCTCACCGACAACACCCACAGCTGGAGCCTGCAGTCCGACGGCCGCTATATTCGCAACACGCCGACCGGCAACCAGAACCCGCGCAGTGCCCAGGCAACCCTGCTGGAGCGCCTTGGCAGCCCGGTGCTGCCGGTGCGCTAAGCGCGTCAGGCGTCGCTGATAATAAAAAGGCCAGCCCGATCACCGGGCTGGCCTTTTTTGTGCGGCTTGCAAGAACTGTAGGCGCTGGCTTGCCAGCGAAGGCGCCCCTGAGGGCGATGCAAGGGGTAGCGGCCTTTTCGCCGGCAAGCCGGCTCCTGCAGCTCCGTGGCAAGGTCAGTTGACGTTGAGCACGATGCCCACCCGGGTCAGCCATTCGGCTTCCAGGGCGAAGTCGGCCTGGGTCAGCTGGTTTTCATCCAGCCAGTTTTCCGGGAACTCCACGTCCAGCTGATCGCCCAGGGCGCTGAGGCTCACCTGAGGCATCTGCTGGGTGCCACGGATGTGATGGAAGAGGATGGCGAAACGCAGCAACACGCACAGCCGGATCAGCTTGATGCCGTCGTCGCCGAACTCGGCGAATTTTTCCTTGGGGATGTTGCGGCGGTGGCCGCGCACCAGGAGAGCCAGCATCTGCTGGTCTTCTCGGGAGAAACCCGCCAGGTCCGAGTGCTCGATCAGGTAGGCACCGTGCTTGTGGTAGTGATAGTGGGCGATGTCCAGCCCCACTTCATGGACCTTGGCCGCCCAGCCCAGCAGTTCGCGCCAGATGCCGTCTTCCAGGTCCCAGTCCGCGGCCACCTGGTCGAAGGCGCGCAGGGCCTTGCCTTCAACGCGCGAGGCTTGTTCCAGGTCGACGTGGTAGCGCTCCATCAGCGAGCTGAGGGTGCGTTCGCGGACGTCTTCGTGATGATGGCGGCCCAGCAGATCGTAGAGCACGCCTTCACGCAGGGCGCCTTCGCAGTGATCCATGCGTTGCAGTTCCAGGGCATCGAAGATCGCTTCGAGAATTGCCAGGCCGGCGGGGAAGATCGCCCGGCGGTCGGGCTTGATGCCTTCGAAGTCGATCTTCTCGGCGTCGCCGAGCTTGAACAGCTTGCGCTTGAGCCAGGCCAGCCCTTCGGCGTTGACCTCGCCGCTACCCTGGCCGCCGGCCTTGAGGGCCAGGCCAATGGCACGAATGGTTCCGGACGAGCCGATGGCTTCGTCCCAGGTCAGGCGATGCAGGGCATGTTCGATGCTCATGATCTCCAGGCGTGCGGCGGTGTAGGCCTGGGCATAGCGGGCAGGGGTGATCTTGCCATCGCGGAAATAGCGCTGGGTGAAGCTTACGCAGCCCATCTGCAGGCTTTCGCGCAGCAGGGGTTCGAAGCGCTGGCCGATGATGAATTCGGTACTGCCGCCGCCGATGTCGGCCACCAGGCGCTTGCCCGGGGTGTCGGCGAGGGTGTGGGACACCCCGAGGTAGATCAGGCGGGCTTCTTCACGGCCGGAGATGACTTCCACCGGGTGGCCGAGGATTTCCTCGGCACGGCGAATGAACTCGCCGCGGTTGCGGGCTTCGCGCAGGGCGTTGGTGCCGACGATGCGCACCGTGCCCTGGGGCATGCCGTTGATCAGTTGGGCGAAGCGCTTGAGGCAGTCGAGACCGCGCTGCATGGATTCTTCGTTGAGCTGGCGTTCTTCGTCGATGCCGGCGGCCAGTTGAACCTTTTCTCCGAGCCGCTCGAGAATGCGGATTTCACCGTTCCGGGCCTTGGCCACGACCATGTGAAAGCTGTTGGAGCCCAGATCGATCGCGGCGATCAGGGACAGATTCTTGGCTTGGGATTGGGGCATGGTTGGGGGTCTCGGTCGATAACCTCGCCATCCTGCCACGATCAACGGCTCGCGCCAACGCGCAGTGTCCAATGCGTTGATTCAACGCATAAAAGCCTGCGCCGGGGCGGTGGGCCGGCGGTTCCCTGGCCAGTAAAGATCCCGTTCAATCGGGCGAGCCGCTCCTTGGCAGCCAGGCAAAGACCCAGCTGCAACAGGTGCGTGGTGCCGGCCGGGGTTGCCGAATGGCCTGTGCAACCCGCGTAACGTCCCCAGCTGAGCTATACCCAAACTCGTGGGGCACCATAGTTAGAGTCAATCATCTCCGGCTTCCTGAACGCGGGAAGGGCAGATATGATGGGCCACGTTTTTTTGCTTACAACCTGGAGAATTCCATGAGCAGCGATCTTATCAAACACGTCAGCGACGCCAGCTTCGAGGCCGACGTACTCAAAGCCGAAGGCGCTGTACTGGTCGACTACTGGGCCGAGTGGTGTGGCCCATGCAAAATGATCGCTCCGGTTCTGGACGAAATTGCTGAAACCTACAAGGGCAAGCTGACCGTTGCCAAGCTGAACATCGACGAGAACCAGGAAACCCCGGCCAAGCATGGCGTGCGTGGTATCCCGACCTTGATGCTGTTCAAGAACGGCAACGTCGAAGCTACCAAGGTTGGCGCACTGTCGAAGTCGCAACTGGCTGCCTTCCTCGACGCCAACATCTAAGCGTCGATTTTCAGTGCCCTGGAAAAGCCCCGCAAAATGCGGGGCTTTTTCGTAATTGAGGGCTAGACGCTCCGAAACTCAGGTGTTACATTCGGCCCCGCACTGGTTTCTCCATTGCCCCCTGCAAGCCGTCGCCGACGCTCTCCTTTTCGAATTAGTACGCGATCCTGTCGCCTTCTCTGCGGCGCGGCCTCATTAAGCCAAAAGCTTAATTTCCCCCCTCTATAAATGATTACGTCATTCCTATATGAATCTGACTGAACTCAAGCAAAAGCCGATTACCGAACTGCTCGAATTGGCCGAACAGATGGGCATAGAAAATATGGCCCGTTCGCGCAAGCAGGACGTGATTTTCTCCCTGCTGAAAAAGCACGCGAAAAGCGGTGAGGAAATCTCCGGTGATGGCGTGCTGGAGATCCTCCAGGACGGCTTCGGCTTCCTTCGCTCTGCTGACGCCTCCTATCTCGCTGGCCCGGACGATATCTACGTCTCGCCAAGCCAGATCCGTCGCTTCAACTTGCGCACCGGTGACACCATCGTTGGCAAGATCCGCCCTCCCAAGGAAGGCGAGCGTTACTTCGCGCTGCTCAAGGTCGATACCATCAACTACGACCGCCCAGAGAACGCCAAGAACAAGATTCTGTTCGAAAACCTGACGCCGCTGTTCCCGACCGTGCGCATGAAGATGGAAGCCGGCAACGGTTCCACCGAAGACCTGACCGGTCGTGTGATCGATCTGTGCGCCCCGATCGGTAAAGGCCAGCGTGGTCTGATCGTTGCTCCGCCAAAGGCGGGCAAGACCATCATGCTGCAGAACATCGCGTCGAACATCACGCGCAACAACCCTGAAGTTCATCTGATCGTGCTGCTGATCGACGAGCGTCCGGAAGAAGTGACCGAAATGCAGCGCACTGTGCGCGGCGAAGTGGTCGCCTCCACCTTCGACGAGCCGCCAACCCGCCACGTGCAAGTGGCCGAGATGGTGATCGAGAAGGCCAAGCGCCTGGTCGAACACAAGAAGGACGTGGTGATCCTGCTGGACTCCATCACCCGTCTGGCCCGTGCCTACAACACCGTGATCCCGAGCTCCGGCAAGGTCCTGACCGGTGGTGTCGATGCCCACGCCCTGGAGAAACCGAAGCGTTTCTTCGGCGCCGCGCGGAACATCGAGGAAGGCGGCTCGCTGACCATCATCGCCACCGCGCTGGTTGAAACCGGCTCGAAGATGGATGAAGTGATCTACGAAGAGTTCAAGGGTACCGGCAACATGGAACTGCCCCTGGACCGCAAGATCGCTGAAAAGCGCGTCTTCCCGGCCATCAACATCAACCGTTCCGGCACCCGCCGCGAAGAGTTGCTGACCGCCGACGACGAGCTGCAGCGCATGTGGATCCTGCGCAAGCTGCTGCATCCCATGGATGAAGTCGCTGCCATCGAATTCCTGGTCGACAAGTTGAAACAGACCAAGACCAACGATGAGTTCTTCCTGTCGATGAAACGCAAGTAAATCGATCAGGCCAGCAAGAGCCGGGGAAACCCGGCTTTTTGCTATCTGACATTCTCTATTCTGAACCTGTGGGTTCGGCGCTAAACTGCCTGCCCCGAATGCCACGGCGAAAACGAGGCTCACGCATGCAGTATCGCGACTTGCGCGACTTTATCAGCGGCCTGGAACAGCGCTCGGAACTCAAGCGCATCCAGGTTCCGGTGTCCCCAGTGCTGGAAATGACCGAGGTCTGCGATCGCACCTTGCGTGCCAAAGGCCCGGCCCTGCTGTTTGAAAACCCCACCGGTTATGACATCCCCGTGCTCGGCAACCTGTTCGGCACCCCCGAGCGCGTGGCCCTGGGCATGGGCGCCGAAGCGGTCAGCGAACTGCGCGAGATCGGCAAGCTGCTGGCGTTCCTCAAGGAGCCGGAGCCGCCCAAGGGGCTCAAGGACGCCTGGTCCAAGCTGCCGATCTTCCGCAAGATCATTTCCATGGCGCCCAAGGTGGTCAAGGATGCGGTGTGCCAGGAAGTGGTGATCGAAGGCGACGACGTCGACCTTGGCATGCTGCCGGTGCAGACCTGCTGGCCGGGCGATGTCGGCCCGCTGATCACTTGGGGCCTGACCGTGACCAAGGGCCCGAACAAGGACCGGCAGAACCTGGGTATCTATCGTCAGCAGGTGATCGGCCGCAACAAGGTGATCATGCGCTGGCTGAGCCACCGCGGCGGCGCGCTGGATTACCGCGAGTGGTGCGAGAAGCACCCGGGCCAGCCGTTCCCGGTGTCGGTGGCGCTGGGCGCGGACCCGGCGACCATTCTCGGCGCCGTGACCCCGGTGCCGGACAGCCTTTCCGAATACGCCTTTGCCGGCCTGCTGCGGGGCAACCGCACTGAGCTGGTGAAGTGCCGCGGTAACGACCTGCAGGTTCCGGCCACGGCTGAAATCATCCTTGAAGGGGTGATCCATCCCGGCGAGATGGCCGATGAAGGCCCGTACGGCGACCACACTGGCTACTACAACGAGGTCGACAGCTTTCCGGTGTTCACCGTGGAGCGCATCACCCACCGCATCAAGCCGATCTACCACAGCACCTACACCGGCCGGCCGCCCGATGAGCCGGCGATCCTTGGCGTCGCGCTGAACGAGGTCTTCGTGCCGATCCTGCAGAAGCAGTTTCCGGAAATCACCGACTTCTACCTGCCGCCCGAAGGCTGTTCCTACCGCATGGCGGTGGTGACCATGAAGAAGCAGTACCCGGGCCACGCCAAGCGGGTCATGCTGGGTGTCTGGTCGTTTTTGCGACAGTTCATGTACACCAAGTTCGTTATCGTCACCGACGACGATATCAATGCCCGGGACTGGAACGATGTGATCTGGGCCATCACCACGCGCATGGACCCCAAGCGCGACACGGTGATGATCGACAACACCCCGATCGACTACCTCGACTTCGCCTCGCCGGTGTCTGGCCTGGGTTCGAAGATGGGGCTCGATGCGACTCACAAGTGGCCTGGAGAAACCACCCGAGAGTGGGGCCGGGTCATCGTCAAGGATGAGGCGGTCACCCGCCGGATCGATGCCATCTGGAATCAGTTAGGAATAGATTGATGCGTGTAACCTTGCAGCCCTCCGGAGCCGTGCTTGAGACGCTGCCCGGCGAGCGGATTCTCGATGCGGCGCGGCGCCTGGGCTATGAATGCCCGCAGAGCTGCCGCAATGGCAACTGTCATGTCTGTGCGGCGCTGCTGGTGGAGGGCAGCGTGCAGCAAGCTGGCGACGTGCGTGATCACGGCGAGTTCTACACTTGCATTGCAGAGCCGCTGGAAGACTGCATCGTGCTGTGGGATGGCGTCCTTGCGCTGGGAGAATTGCCGGTGCGCAGCCTGTCGTGTCAGCTTACTGAATGCCTGGAGGTCGGCGGCGATGTCTGGCGGGTCAGGCTGCGGGCACCGGCCGGCAAGCCGCCGCGCTATCACGCCGGGCAGTACCTGATGCTGGAGCGGGACAACGGTGAGAAGTCGGCCTTTTCCCTGGCATCGGCGCCTCACAGCGGGCGAGATCTGGAATTGCATGTGCTGGTGCGCGAGAACAGTGCGCAAAGCCTGATGGAGCAACTGCAGCGCAACCGCATGGCTCGGGTGCAGTTGCCTTTTGGCGACACCCACCTGGCCGAGTTGCCGGATGGGCCGCTGGTGCTGATCGCCGCCGGTACCGGCATGGCGCAGATGCACAGCCTGATCGAGCATTGTCGGGCCGCCGGCTTCAAGCATCCGGTGCACCTGTACTGGGGCGTGCGCCGGCCGGAAGATTTCTACCAGCTGGAACACTGGGACGAGTGGCAGCAACTGCCCAACCTCTACCTGCACAAAGTGGTCAGCGACCTGTGTGGCTGGGAGGGGCGCTGCGGCATGCTGCATGAAGCGGTGTGCGAGGACATTACCGACCTGTCGGCGGTACACGTTTACGCCAGCGGCTCGCCGGCGATGATCTACGCCACCCTGGATGCGCTGGTGAGTGCCGGGATGGATGCCCACCAAATGCGCGCCGACGTGTTTGCCTACGCCCCGCGGCCCTGACTGCATCGGGCCTGCGCGGCGCGTTATAACTCCGTATATAGCCTATCGGTATTTATCTAATTAAATAAATGCCGGTAGGTTATATATAAGCCTCCAACTTAAGTGCCACTGCTTAGTGGCACTTAACTTGCCTTGAAACTCATGTGTCTTGCAGTTACTGCCAAGCGTTCTATTAAGTAACTTCTTTTACGCGGGGAGCCGAACGCTATTCGCCATGACAGCCCTTGAATCCAGTTATCTGAATCTGGCTTACCCTCCACGGCTCGATCTGGGCCCGCAGCTGACGCACGACCAACTTCGCAGTTCCATGCAATCCACCATGGCCCGGCACAAGGGTGGGCCGGTGTGGCTGTTCGCCTACGGTTCACTGATCTGGCGGCCGGAATGCTCGGCGGTCGAACGCAAGCGGGGCAGAGTGCATGGTTATCATCGCGGGCTGTACCTGTGGTCCCACGAGCATCGCGGCACGCCGGAGCTGCCGGGGCTGGTGTTCGGCCTGGATCGTGGCGGCTCCTGCAGCGGCTTCGCCTATCGGCTGCCGGAAGAGCATCTGGACGCCTCGCTGTACGCCCTGTGGCAGCGTGAAATGCCTTATCCCTCCTATCGCCCGCACTGGCTCAACTGCCGCCTTGAGGATGGCAGCCAGGTTCAGGCCCTGGGCTTTGTGCTGGAGCGGCACCTGCCCAGCTATGCCGGCAATCTGCCGGACGATGTGCTGAACCAGGTGTTCGAAAGCGCTTGCGGGCGGTATGGCACCACCCGCGATTATGTCGAACAGACGGTCCAGGCCCTGCGCAGCCACGCCATGCCGGATCGCAACCTGGAGGCGCGGCTCAAGCGCTGCAAGGGGGCGGACGCCCATTGAGGCCCTGTAGCCGGTCTTAGCGCACCTGCACCACGACCTTGCCCACCGCTCTGCGCTGGCCGAGATCATCGATGGCTCGCGCAGCCTCCGTCAGCGGATAGACGTGGGAGACCAGCGGCTTGAGCTTGCCCTCGGCGAACCAGCCGAACAGTTGCTGGAAGTTCGCCGCGTTGTCCTGGGGCTGGCGCTGGGCGAAGGAGCCCCAGAACACACCCACCACCGCTGCACCCTTGAGCAGGGCCAGGTTCACCGGTAGCTCGGGGATGCGCCCGCTGGCGAACCCCACCACCAGCAGCCGGCCGTTCCAGGCGATGGAGCGGATGGCCTGGTCGAACAGGTCGCCGCCCACCGGGTCGTAGATCACGTCCGCGCCATTGCCGCCGGTCAGGCGCTTGATCTCGTCCTTCAGGCTGCTTTCGCTGTAGTTGATCAGCTCGTCGGCACCGGCGGCCTTGGCCACGGCGAGCTTTTCCGCGCTGCTGGCAGCGGCAATCACCCGGGCGCCCATGGCCTTGCCGATTTCCACGGCGGCCAGCCCGACCCCGCCCGAGGCACCAAGCACCAGCAAGGTTTCACCGGGCTGCAGGTTGCCGCGCTGCTTGAGGGCGTGCATCGAGGTGCCGTAGGTCATGCTGAAGGCGGCGGCTGTATTGAAGTCCATGGCGGCGGGAATCGGCAGCACGTTGTAACCGGGGACGGCCACCTGCTCGGCGAAGCTGCCCCAGCCGGTCAGGGCCATGACCCGGTCACCGGCCTTGAGGTGGCCGACCTTCTCACCCACTGCGCTGACTACGCCGGCCGCTTCGCCCCCCGGGGAGAAGGGGAATGGCGGCTTGAACTGGTACTTGCCCTCGATGATCAGGGTGTCCGGGAAGTTGACGCCTGCGGCATGCACTTCCAGCAGGATCTCGTTCTTCTTCGGCACGGGGCTTGCGACCTCTTCCAGCACCAGCGTTTCGGCAGGGCCGAAGGCTTTGCACAGCACGGCTTTCATCAGGGCTATTCCTTTGGGAGTGGTGGCCGATAAGTGTAGGAGTGTGAATCAGGCGGTCAACGAGCATGCCCGGTCCTGATGACCAGCCATAAGCTTGTGCTTGGGCTCAGGCGGGCGGGCCTTTATGCTAGGCCGCAAACCGGATTAAGGAGCGAATTGTGAAAGCGTGGATCATGTTGCTGCTGGCCCTCTCCCTGCCCATGGCAGCGATGGCCGAAGAGGCCAAAGAAGGTGAAGCACCGAAAGTCAGCTACATCAGCCTGAACCCACCCTTCGTGGGCAACTACGGCCTGGACGGCGGCCCTAAACTCAAGGTCTACAAGGCCGACGTGGCCCTGCGAGTAACCGGCGACGCCTCGGCCCAGGCGGTCAAGGCCAACGAGCCGCTGATACGCAACCAGTTGGTGGCGCTGTTCGCCCAGCAGACCAGCGACACCATGAATAACGTCGAAGCCAAGGAAAAGCTGCGCCAGGAAGCCCTCAAGCAGGTGCAGCAAGTCATGAACGACGAAACCGGCAAGCCGGTGGTGGAAGACCTGTTGTTCAACAACCTGATCATTCAGTAAGCCTGCCCCCGCTACAGGCGTAGGAGCTGGCTTGCCAGCGAAGGCGTCCCTGCGGCCCTTCGCCGGCAAACCGGCTCCTACGTGGTGTGGGTCATGAAGCCAGGCTCTTGCGAAAGCGCGCCAGGGCGATGGCGAAGAACACCAGGCCGATGGTCGCCAGGGCCAGCAGGTCGGGCCAGACCACACTGACTCCCGCATCGCGGAACAGGATCGCCGCGCTGAGGCTGACGAAGTGCGTCGACGGCGAACCCTGCATCACCCACTGCAGCCACTGCGGCATGCTGTCCAGCGGCGTACTGCCGCCGGACAGCAGCAGCATCGGGATGATCACCGGAATCGCCAGCAGGCCGAACTGCGGGGTCGAGCGGGCCAGGGTGGCGAGGAAGATCCCCAGGGCGGTACTGGCGAACAGATAGAGCGCAGTAACCATCAGGAACAGCGCCATGGACCCCGCCAGCGGCACCCCCAGCACACCCTTGACTATCACCTCCAGCGATACCCAGGTGCACAGCACCACCACCAGCATGTTGCTCCAGACCTTGGCCAGCATGATCTCCAGCGCTGTCAGCGGCAGCACCAGCAGGTGATCGAGAGTGCCGTGCTCGCGTTCGCGCAGCAGCGCGGTGCCGGTGAGCACGATGGCCAGGATGGTGATGTTGTTGACGATCTGGATCACCGCCAGGAACCAGCCGCCCTCCAGGTTGGTATTGAACAGGGCGCGGGTGGTCAGCAGTGCCGGGGCCTTGCTGGTGGCGTCCGCCTGGTTGGCGTAGGTGAGCAGCTCGCGCTGGAAGATCCGGCCGATGTAGCCGGCGCCCATGAAGGCCTGGCTCATGGCGGTGGCATCGACGTTGACCTGTACCGCAGGCTGGCGCCCGGCCAGCAAGTCGCTCTGGAAGTTGGCCGGGACATTGATCACAAAGGTGTACTGGCCGCTGTCCATCACCGAGTCCAGCTGGTCATAGGGCAGCGGCACCGGAGCCTGGAACTCGGGGGGTTGCAGCGCTTCGGCCAGTTGCCGGGAGAGGGCGCTGTGATCTTCGTCCACCAGGGCCACGCTGGCGTTGTGCACGCCGATCACCGAGCCGGCGGCGGGCAGGTAGATGGCCACGGTGAAGGCATACATCAAGAACAGCAGCAGCACGCTGTCGTGGCGCAGGCTGGTGAGCTCCTTCAAGCCCAGGCGCAGGATATGGGCGAGACGATTCATCAGACCTCCTGCTTTTTCAGCATGACCAGGCTGAGCCCGGTGAAACCAAGGAAAAAGCCCACCAGGGCCAGGCACTGGGGCCAGAGTTCGCGCAGGTCCAGGGCCTTGGTGAAGGTGCCGACGGCGATGTCGAGGAAGTAACCGGCGGGAAACAGCTGGCCCATGACCGCCGCCGAGCCTTCCAGGGACGAGCGCGGCACGATCAGCCCGGAAAACTGGATGGTGGGCAGGCTGGTGATGATCATGGTGCCCAGAATCGCTGCGATCTGAGTGCGGGTGAATGCCGAGATCAGCAGCCCCATGCTGGTGGTGGCCAGCACATAGAGCACGCCGCCCAGGGCGAGGGTCAGGCCGCTGCCCTTGAAGGGCACGCCGAACAGCCAGCGGTTCATGGCCACCAGCAGGGCCAGGTTGATCAGACTGACGGCCAGGTAGGGCGCCTGTTTGCCAAGGAGGAACTCCAGGCGGGTCAGGGGCGTGGCGTAGAAGTTGGTGATCGAGCCCAGCTCCTTTTCGCGGACGATGCCCAGGGCCGTGAGCATCGCCGGAATGAACGCCAGGATCAGCGCCATGACCCCGGGGCCGATGGCATTCACGCTGACCACGTCCTGGTTGTAGCGAAAGCGCGTTTCCAGCTTGGCCGCCGGCCTGGTGCTGAGGGCCGGGCTGCTTTGTTCCGCCAGCAGCTCGAGGTTGGCCTGGTGCACGGCCTCGACATAGTTGCGGCTGGTTTCCGCACGAAACGGCATGCCGCCATCCAGCCAGGCCGCCACCGCGGGCTGGCGTCCGGCATACAGGTCACGGCCAAAGCCGGGAGGAATCTCCAGTGCCAGCTTGATCTCCGAGCGTTGCAGGCGCCGATGCAGTTCGGCGGAGCTGCGGATGGTCGGTTTCTCCTCGAAGTAGCGTGAGCTGCGGAAGGCTTCCAGGTAGGTACGGCTCTGTGGCGTCTGATCCTGGTCGTAGACGGCGAAGGCCAGTTTCTCCACGTCCAGGGAAATGCCATAGCCGAAGATCACCATCATGAAGATCGCCCCCAGCAGGGCGAAGCCCAGGCGCACTTTGTCCCGCAGCAGTTCCTTGCCCTCGCGGCTGGCCACCGCCAGCAGGCGCGCCAGGCTCAGGCCCGAACGCGGGGCTGCTAGGGTGCCGGCAGCGGTGGGGGTAGCCGCCTCCGGTGATGGCGCAGGTGTGTCCGGCGTGCCCTGGGCCTCTTCCAGGCAGCGGACGAAGGCGGCCTCCAGGGTGTCGCCGGCAAACTGTTGCTGCAGCGCCGCCGGGGTGTCGCAGGCCAGTACCTTGCCGGCGTGCATCAGCGAAATGCGGTCGCAGCGCTGGGCCTCGTTCATGAAGTGCGTGGACAGGAAGATGGTCACTCCCTGTTCCCGGGACAGCTCGATCAGCAGGCGCCAGAAGTCGTCTCGGGCCGCCGGGTCGACCCCGGAAGTGGGCTCGTCGAGGATCAGCACTTCCGGGCGGTGCAGCACTGCCACTGCCAGCGACAGGCGCTGGCGCAGGCCCAGAGGCAAGGCGCCGGACTGTTGTTCGGCAATCGCCCCGAGGTCGAAGCGCTGGATCAGTTCCTCGATGCGCGGGCCGCTTTCGGCTTTCGGCAGGTCGAACAGGCGGGCATGCAGTTCCAGGTTCTGGCGCACGCTGAGCTCGCCATACAGGGAAAAGCTCTGGGACATGAAACCGACCCGCTTGCGGGTGGCCAGGTCCTTGGCGTTCACCGGGTTGCCCAACAGCTTGGCGCTGCCCTCGCTGGCGGGCATCAGCCCGGTGAGGACCTTCATGGTGGTGGTCTTGCCGCAGCCGTTGGAACCGAGGAAACCGAAGATCTCCCCGCGGCCGATGGCGAAGCTGACCTTGTTGACCGCGGTGAAGTCGCCGAAGCGCAGGGTCAGCTCATGGGCCTCGATGGCGATGTCCTGGTTGTCGCCGGAACGCGGCGGAATCACCAGGGGCTGGTTGTCATGACTGCTGTCGCCCTGGAAATGGGTGAAGGCGTCGTCCAGCTTGCCGCTGGCGGTGATCTGCGCCAGCTCCTGGCTCAGGCCCTGGGCGATCAACTTGCCCTGGTCGAGCATCAGGCAGTGCTCGAACTGTTCGGCCTCCTCCATGTAGGCGGTTGCCACCAGCAGGGTCAGTTGCGGGCGTTGCCGGCGTACGTCTTCGACCAATTCCCAGAAACGCCGGCGCGACAGGGGGTCGACCCCGGTGGTGGGCTCGTCGAGGATCAGCAGGTCCGGTTCGTGGATCAGCGCACAGCACAGGCCAAGCTTCTGCTTCATCCCGCCGGACAGCTTGCCCGCCGGGCGTTCGGCGAAGCGCAGCAGGTCGGTGGCCAGCAACAGGCTGTGCATGCGCTGTTCGCATTCATCCTTGGGCAGGCCGAACAGGGTGGCGAAGAAGCGGATGTTCTCGCTGATGGACAGCTCGGGATACAGGTTGCCCCCCAGGCCCTGGGGCATGAAGGCGATGCGCGGATAGAGGCTGCTGCGGTGGCGCCGTTGCGAGATCGGTCCGCCGAGCACGTCGAGCTCGCCCTGCTGAAGTTTCTTGACCCCGGCGATCAGCCCCAGAAGGCTCGACTTGCCGGCACCGTCCGGGCCGATCAAGCCGCAGCGGGTGCCCGCTGGCAGGTTGAAGCTGATGTCGCTCAGGGCCTGCTGTGAACCATAGCGATGGCTGATGCCGTTCGCTTGCAGCGCCAGGGCGCTCATTGCAGGTTGGCCGGCCAGTCCACGGGGGCGGTGCGCACATAACCGGCGCCGGGCATGCCCGGTTTGGCCTGGGGCACGGCGGCGGGTTGAGTCAGGCGCACCTTGACCCGGAACACCAGCTTCTGGCGCTCGTCCCGGGTTTCCACCTCTTTGGGGGTGAATTGGGACTTGGCCGCGACGAAGCTGATCTTCGCCGGCAGGGGCTGGTTGGGCAGGGCGTCGAGGAGGATCCGCGACTCGTCGCCAACGGTCAGGCGGCCGGTGACCGAAGCCGGCAGGTAGAGGTTCATGTACTGGTCATTGGGGTCGATCAGCAGCAGCACACGGCCGCCGGCGCCCAGCACTTCGCCGGGTTCGGCCAGGCGCAGCTGGATGATGCCGTCGATGGGCGCCCGCAGGCTGCTGTCGTCGATTTCGCTGGTGAGCTGGGCAACCTGGGCCTGGGCGGCGCCGATGGCGGCCTTCACCGCTGCGACCTGGGCCTGGGCCGCCAGGACTGCTGCGTTGCCGGTGTTCAGGCGGGCCTGCTGCTGGTCGATGATCTGCTGGCTGGCGAAGCCGCGCTTGAACAGCTCCTGAGAGCGCCTGAGTTCCTGATTGGCCAGCAGCAGTTCGCTCTGGCGCAACTGCACATTGGCTTCGGCCGCAGACAGGTTCTCTCGGGCGCGCAGCACTTCGGCCTCGGCCTGATTGCGCTGGGCTTCCAGGGTGCGGGTGTCCATGCGTGCCAGCAACTGGCCTTGAAGCACCTTGTCGCCTTCGTTGACCCGCACTTCCGCCAGGCGCCCGGGAATCTTGCTGGCGATCTGCACTTCGGTGGCTTCGAGCCGGCCGTTGCCCATGCTCAGGCCTTCGGGCAGGCGATCCTGGAGGGATTTCCAGTAGCCGAAAGCACCGGCGGCGAGTAACAGAATCAACAGGGAAACAGCAAAAAGGCGGGAGGAACGGTGGTTCGTCGACATGTGTTCTGCGTCCTGCGGCAATAGCGTCCAAGTCTGACGGCTCAAGGCTTTCTACGGCTTGATGCCCGTCAAATGAAAGGGCCAAGCCTAAACCTATTGTTTGCAGGCTGCATGATGATCGGGGCAAAAAAACGTTCGGGCTGGCGCCGTGGACAGATCCGACTCCCGGCGCCAGGGG
Source organism: Pseudomonas sp. BIGb0176 (assembly GCF_024810175.1). NCBI lineage: Bacteria > Pseudomonadati > Pseudomonadota > Gammaproteobacteria > Pseudomonadales > Pseudomonadaceae > Pseudomonas > Pseudomonas sp. BIGb0176. The sequence continues at coordinate 400,220 of NZ_JANUEC010000004.1, read as the reverse complement.
GGCGGGGTGGTCAGCGCAGGGCGAGTACGGCAGCCCATTGTTCGGCGGTGACCGGCATGACCGACAGGCGGCTGCCTTTGTGCACCAGAGGCATTTCGGCGAGAGCTGCCTGCTGCTTGAGGTAATCCAGGCGCAGCACCTTGGTGAAGGTTTCCACATGGGCCACGTCGATGGCGCTCCAGGCATTCTTTTCGGCACTGGATTTGGGGTCGAAGTAGACGCTGTCCGGCTCCAGGGCGGTGGGGTCCGGGTAGGCGGCCTTGATGATCCGGCCGATGCCGGCGATACCCGGTTCCGGGCAGCTGGAGTGGTAGAAGAAGAACTCGTCGCCTACCGCCATGGCGCGCAGGAAGTTGCGCGCCTGGTAATTGCGCACCCCGTCCCAACGGGCTTGGCCGAGTTGCTGCAAACCCTGGATCGAGAGTTCGTCGGGCTCGGATTTCATCAGCCAATAGGCCATCTTTCTTACCCTCCAAAGGGTGATTGGGCAGGTTGTCGGGCAATTTTATGACAAACCGACGGTCGGTTGACGTCAGCATTTGCGTGTCGGTTCACGTTATCGCAGAATGCCGGGATTTTAAGCTTGACGCTGCTGCATGGCCTGTTATGGAAACCATGCCTGGAGCGTGTGTGATTTGCCTGAGGGGGGGCAATCGATGAAACGCCAACCGGATTTACTATGGATTTTGGTTATTTTGTTCGGTTTGGGCGTTGTGACCACCGGTTATGCGCAGAGCTTATGGGCCAGCAAGACCGATGCCCCCATCGAAATCGCACAACAGCAGCCGCAGCCTTTCAAGCGCTGAACCAGCTCGGGTGCCGCTGATCGAACGCGGCACCTATCGAGCGAAGTACCACCCCCGGTCCGTCACCGTACCGTGCAAGGGTACATCCCAACTGGCCTGGTCCAGCTTTCCGACTTTCTGACATTCATGGGCCAGCCCCAGCAGCTTCGGCTTGCGCCAGTTCTGGCGCCGCGCAAGGTAGGCCAGGCTGCGGTCATAAAAGCCGCCACCCATCCCCAGGCGTCCACCTTCTTCATCAAAGCCAACCAGGGGCAGCAGCACCAAGTCCAGGGCCCAGACCTTGCGTTGCCGCGCGCAATTGACCCGGGGCTCGAGAATGCGAAAACGATTGGGCCGCAGCGTTTCTCCCGGGAGGACCCGCTGGAAAACCATCTTGGTCCGGGGCCAGGCGCTGAGCACCGGCAGGTAGGTGGCCTTGCCCCGGCGCTGGGCGGCACGCAGCAGCAGGCGCGGGTCGATTTCACCGTCGGTGGGCAGATACAGGGACAGGTGCCGTGCCCGACGAAACACCGGGTCCTGAGCCAGTTGGCGGTACAGGCCAAGGGCTGCCTGGCGTTGCTCGGCAGGGCTCAGGGCGCGACGGGCCTTGCGCAGCATGCGGCGAAGTTGCGGGCGGGAAAGCGGCGCAGGTTCGGTCATGAAAGAGGCTATGAGAAGGTCGGATTTGGCAGAACAGCCTACCCGGAAAAACCAATGCCAGCATGGATAACTGGCATTGGCTGACAATTCAGGCTCCCCAGGCGAACCGCTGTCGACTTAGCCCTTGAACCCGAAAGTTCAAGGCGGAAGATGCAGCAGGCTTTAAGGCTTTCCGTCTAGCGGACATGCACACCAGCCCAACGTGCAACTTCCAGGGTAGTGCGAATCGGCTCAGGGACATCGCCAACTGGCAAGCACCCCAGGGAGTGGCGGGAGTATACCGCAACCGCTGTCAGGAATCAGCTTTGCTTGTGTCCGAATCGGTGGCCAGAACCAGGTCAACACGCTCCAGCAGATCCCTCACCTGTTCCCGGGTGGTGGCGCTGGCCTGCACATCCGGACGCTCCTGACGGTGCAGCAGGTCGTGGGTGATGTTCAGGGCGGCCATGACCGCGATGCGATCGGCGCCGATGACTTTGCCGCTGCTGCGGATCTCGCGCATCTTGCCGTCCAGGTAACGGGCGGCGCTCACCAGATTGCTGCGCTCTTCCTGGGGGCAGATGATCGAATACTCTTTGTCGAGGATCTGCACGGTAACGCTATTGCTTGAACTCATGAGTCTTGCTCCAGGGCCTTGAGGCGCGAAATCATCGATTCGACCTTACGCCGGGCGATTTCGTTTTTTTCAATGAGGTGCGCGCGTTCCTCGCGCCAGGTCTTTTCCTGAGCTAATAAGAGTGCGTTTTGACTCTTTAGTTGCTCGACCCGGGTAATAAGCAGTTCGAGTCTGGCCATCAGTGCGTGCAGGTCGGTGTCTTCCATTGTGTCCCACTGAAGTTGGTCTGATGAGTGGCAACTGGCTGGGCAGCGCCTCAATGGCCTGAGCGGTCGTGGCGCATCTGGCGTTGTCCGGTCGGCAATCTGTCTGTCGCCCGAGGCCCTGCGGGCCACTGTAACGGGGCGCAAAGCACAACGCGGCGCTGGCAATGAATGATGACACGCCCTACGATACAAGGCCTTCATTCTAGACATTGCGCCGCTTGGCGCCTAGCTGCCCATGCCCATTCAGAATTCCCCGTACAACGCCTTCGCCACCCTGCTCAGCAGCAGCGGTCATCCTGTTTCTCCTGCCGAGCTGCACGGCCTGTTGCTGGGTCGCAGCTGCGCCGGCGCCGGCTTCGAAGTCGACGGCTGGCTGGTGGACGCCGCCGAACTGCTCGAAGGCGAGCCGCAAGACAACGTGCGCAGCGCCTTGATCGGCCTGCAGGAGATGGTCAAGGGCGAGCTCACCAGCGATGACATGACCGTGGTCCTGCTGCTGCCCAGCGACGACGCCCCCCTGGCCGAGCGTGCCGCTGCCCTGGGCCAGTGGTGCCAGGGCTTCCTCGCCGGTTTCGGCCTCAACTCCCGCGACAGCAGTGCCCTGAGCGTCGAGGCCACGGAAGTGTTGCAGGACCTTGCAGCCATTGCTCAGGTCCAGGACGCGCTGGAGGAATCCGATGACGGTGAAAGCGACTACATGGAAGTGATGGAGTACCTGCGGGTTGCGCCTCTGCTGCTGTTCACCGAGACCAACAAGACTGTTGCGCCGGCTGCCAAGCCTTCTCTGCACTGACTGACAGGGAACTGCGTCCGCCCATGATTCATATCCCGAAAGCGGAATACAGCCGTCGCCGCAAGGCGCTCATGGCGCAGATGGAGCCCAACAGCATCGCGATCCTGCCGGCGGCGGCCGTGGCCATTCGCAATCGCGATGTGGAGCACGTCTACCGCCAGGACAGCGATTTCCAGTACCTCAGCGGGTTTCCCGAGCCCCAGGCGGTGATCGTGCTGATCCCCGGCCGGGAGCACGGCGAGTACGTGCTGTTCTGTCGCGAGCGCAACCCGGAGCGCGAACTCTGGGACGGTTTGCGGGCCGGCCAGGAGGGCGCGATTCGCGACTACGGTGCCGATGACGCATTTCCCATCACCGATATCGACGACATCCTGCCGGGCTTGATCGAAGGCCGCGACCGGGTTTACTCGGCCATGGGCAGCAACCCCGAATTCGATCGTCACCTGATGGACTGGATCAACGTGATCCGCTCTAAAGCGCACCTCGGCGCCCAGCCGCCGAACGAATTCGTTGCCCTGGATCATCTGCTGCACGACATGCGCCTGTATAAATCGGCGGCAGAAGTGAAGGTGATGCGCGAGGCCGCACGGATCTCCGCCCAGGCCCATATCCGCGCAATGCAGGCCAGCCGTCCCGGGTTGCATGAGTTCAGCCTGGAAGCCGAGCTGGATTACGAATTCCGCAAGGGCGGGGCGAAGATGCCGGCCTATGGCTCGATCGTCGCGGCGGGCCGCAACAGCTGCATCCTGCATTACCAGCAGAATGACGCCGTGCTCAAGGACGGTGACCTGGTGCTGATCGACGCCGGTTGCGAGATCGACTGCTATGCCAGCGATATCACCCGCACCTGGCCGGTCAACGGCAAGTTTTCGCCGGAGCAGAAGGCGATCTACGAACTGGTGCTGGCTTCCCAGGAAGCGGCCTTTGCCCAGATCGCCCCGAACAAGCACTGGAACCAGGCTCATGAGGCGACGGTCCAGGTGATCACCGCCGGCCTGGTGCAACTGGGCCTGCTGGAAGGCGATGTGGACCAGCTGATTGCCAGCGAGGCCTACAAGACGTTCTACATGCACCGTGCCGGACACTGGCTGGGCATGGATGTACACGACGTCGGCGAGTACCGGGTCGGCGGCGAGTGGCGGGTGTTGGAGGTCGGCATGGCGCTGACCGTGGAGCCGGGCATCTACATATCCCCGGACAACCAGCAGGTAGCGAAGAAGTGGCGCGGCATCGGCGTGCGCATCGAGGACGACGTGGTAGTGACCAAGCAGGGCTGTGAAATTCTGACAGGTGGCGTGCCCAAGAGCGTGGCCGAGATCGAGGCCTTGATGGCCGCTGCGCGGACCCAGGCGTCATGAGCCGGGTCAATCTGGCCATCATCGGTGGCGGTCTGGTAGGCGCGAGCCTGGCCCTGGCGCTGCAGGCCGGGGCCAAGGCCCGGGGCTGGAAGATCGTGCTGATCGAGCCCTTCGCGCCGGGCGACAGTTTCCAGCCCAGCTACGACGCCCGCTCCTCGGCCCTGTCCTTTGGCGCCCGGCAGATCTACCAGCGCCTGGGGCTGTGGCAGGCGATCTCCCGGCGTGCCGAGCCGATCAAGCAGATTCACGTGTCCGACCGTGGGCGGTTCTCCACCGCGCGCCTGTCGGCCATGGAAGAAGGGGTGCCGGCCCTGGGCTATGTGGTGGAAAACGCCTGGCTCGGCCAATGCCTGTGGCAAGGGCTGGACAAGGACGTGATCAGCTGGCGCTGCCCGGCCGAAGTCACCCGTCTGGAGCCCCTGGCAGGCGGCTATCGCCTGACCCTGAACGACGAAACCACCTTGGAATGCGATCTCGCCGTGCTGGCCGACGGCGGCCGCTCCGGCCTGCGCGAACAACTGGGCATCGGGGTCAAGAACCGCCCCTATAACCAGAGTGCGCTGATTGCCAACATCACCCCCAGCGAAGCCCACAACGGCATGGCCTTCGAGCGCTTCACCGACGATGGCCCAATGGCTTTGCTGCCGCTGCCGGATAATCGCTGTGCACTGATCTGGACCCGCCAGGGCATGGATGCACAGCGTCTGGCCGACCTGGACGAGCGCAGCTTCCTCAGTGAATTGCAGGGCGTGTTCGGCTACCGCCTGGGAACCCTGAAACAAGTCGGCGCCCGCCATCTCTACCCGCTGTCCCTGGTGGAAGCCGAGGAACAGGTGCGCCCCCACTTGGTGGTGCTGGGCAATGCGGCCCACAGCCTGCATCCGATCGCCGGCCAGGGCTTCAACCTGTCACTGCGCGATGCCCAGGCCCTGGCGGACGCGTTGTTGGCCAGCGAAGCACTGCCGGGGGATTTTGCCGTGCTGCAGGCCTACCGCGAACGTCAGCGCCTGGACCAGAACCTGACCGTGGGCTTCTCCGATCAGGTCACCCGGCTGTTCGGCAGCAAACTGCCGCTGCTGTCCGTGGGGCGCAACCTGGGCTTGCTCGGCCTGGACCTGCTGCCACCGGCCAAACGCTGGTTCGCTCGCCAGGCCATGGGCCTGGGCACTCGCCCGGATGCGTGACTGGCTGACCCGGCGGTTCGGCAAGGCCCGCCTGTTGCGCTGGGTGTTGAACCTGTACCTGCCCTACCTCGGGGCTGGCGTGCGGGTTCGGCACATCAGTGCGGATTTCCGTGACGTCCAGGTCTGCATGGGCCTGGGCTGGTACAACCGCAACTATGTCGGCACCCAGTTCGGCGGCAGCCTGTATTCCATGGTGGACCCGTTCTTCATGCTGATGCTGATGGAGAACCTGGGCCCCGACTACATCGTCTGGGACAAGGCCGCGACCATCGATTTCATCGCCCCGGGCAGAGGGCCGGTGTTTGCCCGGCTCAGTATCGACCAGGCGCTGCTCGACGATGTTCGCCAGCAGACCGCAACGGGCGAGAAGTACCTGCCGCAGTGGCAGGTAGAGATTCATGACGGCTCCGGCACCCTGGTGGCGCGGGTCGATAAAACCCTTTATGTGCGGCTCAAGCCGCCAGTGAGACAGGCCTAAAGCATGGAAATGCGCGCAGATGTGCTGATTGTCGGAGCCGGAATGGTCGGCAGTGCCTTGGCGTTGGCGTTGCAGGGCAGCGGCCTGGAAGTGCTGCTGCTCGATGGCGGTTCCCTGAGTGTCAAACCCTTCGATGACCAGGCGCCGTTCGAGCCTCGGGTCAGTGCCTTGTCGGCGGCCAGCCAGCGCATCCTGGAGCGCCTGGGCGCCTGGGACGGCATTGCCCGGCGCCGTAGCAGCCCCTACTGCGACATGCAGGTCTGGGACGGCAGCGGCACCGGGCAGATCCACTTCTCGGCGTCCAGCGTGCATGCCGAGGTGCTGGGTCATATCGTCGAGAACCGGGTGGTTCAGGACGCCTTGCTCGAGCGTCTGCATGAATGCGATATCGGCCTGCTGGCCAATGCCCGTCTGGAGCAGATGCGCCGCTCCGGCGACGACTGGCTGCTGACCCTGGCGGATGGCCGGCAACTGCGTGCGCCGCTGGTGATCGCTGCCGATGGCGCCAACTCGGCCGTGCGCCGGCTCACCGGTTGTACCACTCGCGAGTGGGATTACCTGCATCACGCCATCGTCACCAGCGTGCGCAGCAGCCAGCCTCACCAATTGACCGCCTGGCAGCGCTTCACCGATACCGGCCCGCTGGCCTTCCTGCCCCTGGTACGGGACGGGCAGCATGATTGGTGTTCGATTGTCTGGTCGACCACCCCGAGTGAGGCCGAGCGCCTGATGGCGCTGGACGACGAGAGCTTCTGCGCCGAACTGGAGCGCGCCTTCGAAGGCCGCCTGGGTTCGGTGATCAGCGCCGACCCGCGGCTCTGCGTGCCGTTGCGCCAACGCCATGCCAAGCGCTATGTGGCCGAAGGCCTGGCGCTGATCGGCGACGCCGCCCACACCATCCACCCGTTGGCGGGGCAGGGGGTCAACCTGGGCTTCCTCGATGCCGCCGTGCTGGCCGAAGTGCTGCTGCAAGCGGCCAGCCGCGGCGAGCGCCTGGCCGAGGTCAAGGTGCTGAGCCGCTTCGAGCGCCGGCGCATGCCCCACAACCTGGCGCTGATGGCGGCCATGGAGGGCTTCGAGCGGCTGTTCCAGGCCGACCCGTTGCCCATGCGCTGGCTGCGCAACACCGGCCTCAAGGTGATCGACCAGATGCCCGAGGCCAAGGCCCTGTTCGTGCGCCAGGCCCTGGGCCTGAGCGGCGACTTGCCGGAACTGGCCAGAGCCTAGGCGCCGGCTTGCTGGCCAAGCGTCGTGAGGACGAGCCTACGCAACATCTGGTAACTCCTCAGCGCCGGGTTCGGTTGAGATGGCAAATGGGAGTCCTTATCATTTCGCCTCACTTTGAAATCGAGAGACCGCTCCCATGTTGGCACCGAAGCGTCTACTGACCGCCCTGGCCCTCACACTCATCGGTGGCACCGCCTACGCCGCCGATGAAGTCGTGGTCTACTCCTCGCGTATCGATGAGCTGATCAAGCCGGTGTTCGATGCCTACACCCAGAAGACCGGGGTGAAGATCAAGTTCATCACCGACAAGGAAGCGCCGCTGATGCAGCGGATCAAGGCCGAGGGCGAGAACGCCACCGCCGACCTGCTGCTCACCGTGGATGCCGGCAACCTCTGGCAGGCCGAGCAGATGGGCATCCTGCAGCCGTTCACCTCCAAGGTCATCGACAGCAACATTCCCCTGCAATATCGCTCCTCCAACCACGCCTGGACCGGCCTGAGCCTACGGGCGCGGACCCTGGCCTACTCCACCGACCGGGTCAAACCTTCAGAACTGACCACCTATGAAGCCCTGGCGGACAAGCAGTGGGAAGGCCGCCTGTGCCTGCGCACGGCGAAGAAGGTCTACAACCAGTCGCTGACCGCCACGCTGATCGAGACCCACGGTGCCGAGAAGACCGAAGAGATCATCAAGGGTTGGGTCAACAACCTGTCTACCGATGTGTTCTCCGACGACATCGCGGTGCTCGAGGCGATCAACGCCGGGCAATGCGACGTCGGCATCGTCAACACCTACTACTACGGCCGCCTGCACAAGCAGAAACCGAACCTGGCGGTGAAGCTGTTCTGGCCGAACCAGGGCGATCGCGGGGTGCACGTCAACCTGTCGGGCATCGGCCTGACCAAACACGCACCGCACCCGGAAGCGGCCAAGGCCCTGGTGGAATGGATGACCACGCCTGAGGCGCAGAAGATCTTTGCCGACGTCAACCAGGAGTTCCCGGCCAACCCGGCGGTAGCGCCTTCCGCGGAAGTGGCCAGCTGGGGCAAGTTCGTAGCCGACACCCTGCCGGTTGAAATCGCCGGCAAGCGCCAGGCCGAAGCCATTCGCCTGATGGACCGCGCTGGCTGGAACTGAGCCTGCCGTTATACTGCGCCCCGCTTTTGCGGGGCGTTTTCTTTAGCGGCTGGGCTTTAGTGGCGAGGGAGCTGGCTCCCGTTCCACCGCGCAGCGGTGGCCAGCCCTGAATACGTGATTCAACTGGCGTAACGTGGTTGCAGCCGTTGGGGTGGCCATGGCTTCCAGCGGGTGCCGCTCCCTGGCCCCACGCGTTTTGCGCAAGTATTTTTGTCTGTTCCACCTGCCCGAGAGTTTTTTGTGGCCCATCCCGCTCAACGTCGCTGGTATCCCCTGGTCTTTGCCGTAGCGGCCCTGGTCCTTTTGCCGCTGAGCGTGCTGCTATTGTCCTGGCAGGCCGTCGACCAGCAGATCTGGTCCCACCTGTGGAACACGCAAATGCCGCGGCTGTTGGGCAATACCCTGACCCTGGTGCTTGGGGTGGGCGTTGGTGTCACGCTGCTGGGCGTGAGCCTGGCCTGGCTCACCAGTCTCTGCGAGTTTCCCGGACGGCGCTGGCTGGACTGGGCCTTGATGCTGCCCTTTGCGATCCCGGCCTATGTGCTGGCTTTCGTCTTTGTCGGCCTGCTGGATTTTTCCGGGCCGGTGCAAAGCCTGCTGCGGGAATGGTTCGGCAGCGGCCTGCGACTGCCGCGGGTACGTTCCACCGGTGGGGTGATCCTGGTGCTGGTGCTGGTGTTCTATCCCTATGTCTACCTGCTGGCGCGCAACGCCTTCCTGGCCCAGGGCAAGGGGTTGATGGAAGCCGCACGGGTCCTCGGGCAATCGCCCTGGCAGGCGTTCTGGCGGGTGGCGCTGCCCATGGCGCGGCCGGCCATCGGCGCCGGGGTGGCCCTGGCGCTGATGGAAACCCTGGCGGATTTCGGTGCGGTGTCGGTGTTCAACTTCGATACCTTCACCACCGCTATCTACAAGACCTGGTACGGCTTCTTCAGCCTTTCCAGCGCCGCCCAGCTGGCCAGCCTGCTGCTGCTGGCGGTGATGCTGGTGCTGTACGGCGAGCGCCGCGCCCGTGGCGCCAGCCGTACCGGTAACGAACGGCCCCGGGGCAAGGCGCTGTACCACTTGCGCGGGCTCAAGGCGTTGGCGGCCACGGGCTGGTGCCTGCTGGTATTCGCCTGTGCCTTCGTGATTCCGCTGCTGCAGTTGCTGGCGTGGTTCTGGCAGCGCGGGCGCTTCGACCTGGATGAGCGGTATGCCGGCTTGATCATCCACACCCTGTACCTGGGCGGCATGGCGGCGCTGATCACTGTCAGTGTGGCTCTGCTCCTGGCCTTTGCCCGACGCCTGGCGCCGACCCGGGGCATCCGCGCCGGGGTCAGCCTGGCCAACCTGGGCTACGCCTTGCCCGGCTCGGTACTGGCGGTATCGATCATGCTGGCCTTCAGTTACCTGGATCGCGAGCTGGTGATCCCGCTGTCCGGCTGGTTGGGCGGGGCCGGCAAGCCGCTGCTGCTGGGCAGCCTGTCCGCCTTGCTGCTGGCCTATCTGGTGCGTTTTATCGCCGTGGCCTACGGGCCGCTGGAAAACAGCCTGGAGCGGATCCGCCCGTCGCTCCCCGAAGCGGCGCGCAGCCTGGGGGTCGCTGGCCCGCGACTGTTTTTCAAAGTGTATCTGCCGTTGTTGCTGCCCGGGACCTTGAGCGCCGCCTTGCTGGTGTTCGTCGATGTGCTCAAGGAAATGCCCGCCACCTTGCTGATGCGCCCGTTTGGCTGGGACACGCTGGCGGTGCGGATCTTCGAGATGACCAGTGAAGGGGAGTGGGCCCGGGCCTCGCTGCCGGCACTGACCCTGGTGCTGGTGGGCCTGCTGCCGGTGATTGGCCTGATCCGCCGCTCGGCCCATCGAATCGGTTAGGTGCCAGCCTTGCACCTTGCAGCTACAATGCGCGGCATTCGGTGCGGCCTGTTGTTTGGCCGGGACGCTGAAATCGGCTGAAAGCCATCTATTTCAAGGCTTTCACACCAACAGCGCCAGTCCGCACCCTCGCCACGCCCGGAAGGAGAAACCCATGGGACAGCGTACGCCTCTGTATGACCTGCATCTCGCCCTCGGCGCGAAAATGGTCGATTTTGGCGGTTGGGATATGCCCTTGCATTACGGCTCGCAGGTCGAGGAGCACCATCAGGTGCGACGTGATTGCGGTGTGTTCGATGTATCCCACATGACCGTGATCGATGTCAGCGGTACCCAGGCCAAGGCCTGGCTCCAGCGGTTGCTGGCCAATGATGTCGAACGCCTGCACAACCCCGGCCAGGCTCTGTACAGCACCATGCTCAATGAACGGGGCGGCATCGTTGACGACATGATCGTCTATCGCCTCGAAGACGCTTATCGCCTGGCGCTCAATGCCGCCACCCGTGATCAGGACCTGGCCTGGATGCAGGCGCAGCTGGGGGATTTCCAGGTGCAGCTGCACGAGCGCCCGGAGCTGGCGATGCTGGCGATCCAGGGCCCTCAGGCGCGGCACAAGATTGCCGAGCTGGTAACCCAGTCCCGCGGCACCCTGATCCAGCAGCTCAAGCCATTCGAAGCCGGCTTTGACGGCGACTGGTTCATTGCCCGGACCGGCTACACCGGCGAGGACGGTCTGGAGATCGTCCTCCCTGCCGACCAGGCCCCGGCCTTCTTCAACGACCTGGTGGGGGCGGGGATCTCGCCCATCGGTCTGGGCGCCCGGGACACCCTGCGCCTGGAGGCCGGCATGAACCTCTATGGCCAGGACATCCATCAGGATGTCTCGCCCCTGGCGGCGAACATGGCCTGGAGCATTGCCTGGGAACCGGCGTCACGCCAGTTCATCGGTCGCAGTGCCCTGGAAGCCGAACGGGCGGCCGGGGTGAAGCAGAAACTGGTGGGCCTGGTGCTCGAAGAACGCGGGGTTTTACGTGCGCATCAGGTGGTTCGCATCGCCGATGTTGGCGAAGGTGAGATCACCAGTGGTAGTTTCTCCCCTACGCTGAGCAAATCGATCGCACTGGCGCGGGTGCCAATGGCCACCACCGACCGTGCCGAAGTGGAAATCCGCGGCAAGTGGTACCCGGTCCGGGTGGTCAAACCGACCTTCGTGCGTCACGGCAAAACCCTGATCTAACTATTTCCAGCAGGCATTGCGCCGCTGACACTTCTTCTTGAGGACACAGAACATGAGCGATATCCCTGCCCACCTGCGTTTTGCCGACAGTCACGAATGGGCCCGCCTGGAAGCCGACGGCAGCGTGACCGTAGGTATTAGCGACCACGCTCAGGAAGCCCTGGGCGATGTGGTTTTCGTCGAGCTGACTGAAGTCGGCAACGTGTTCGGCGCTGGGGACCAGGCCGGTGTGGTGGAGTCGGTGAAAGCCGCTTCCGACATCTATGCGCCGGTGGCCGGTGAAGTGATTGCGGTCAACGAAGAGCTGAGCGCCAGCCCCGAGCTGCTCAACAGCGACCCGTACGGTGCCTGGATCTTCAAGCTCAAGCCAAGCAACCCGGGCGATCTGGACAAGCTGCTGGACGCCGCCGGCTACAAGGCCGCCATCGGCGAGTAAGCCGTTCTCGCCGGCGCGTCCGCCCCGTTTGCGCAGGGCGGGCTTGCTGGCGAAGGCTCTTAAGCCTGCAACACCTCTTTCACCGCCGCCACCGCGCGTTCCACGTCGGCCTTGCTCATGGCGGTGAACATCGGCAACGAGACGATCAGCCGACCGACCCGTTCCGCCACCGGGAACATCCCCTCCTTGAAGCCGCGCTCGCGGTACAGGCTCAGCAAATGAATCGGTGGGTAGTGATAGCCGATGCCAATCCCGCGTTCCTGCATCTGCTCCATGAAGGTGGCGCGGGCCGGCTTGCCATCCTTGCGCTCCGGCAGTACCAGCTGGAACAGGTGCCAGTTGCTGTTGGTGAAGTCCGCCGGCGGTAGCTGGGCGCCATAGCGGGCCTCGAAATCGCTGCCAAAGCATTCGAAGTAGTGCCGGGCCAGCTCACGGCGATGGGCGGTGATCGCCTCGATATGGGCGAACTGCCCCAGGCCGATGGCGGCTGCCACGTCGGTCATGTTGAACTTGCCGCCGAGCACATCCACATCCAGGCCGTCGAAGCCGTTGCGGGTCACGCCCTGCAGGCGGTACTTCTCGGCCAGGCGCACTTCTTCTGGCGTGTTGAGCACCAGGCAGCCGCCCTCGGACGAGGTGACGTTCTTGTTGGCCTGGAAGCTGAAGGACACGAAGTCGCCACCGGCACCGATGCGCTGGCCGTTCCAGCTGGAGCCCAGGGCCTGGGCGGCATCTTCCACTACCCGCAGGCCGTGCTTCTTGGCCAGGGCGTAGAGGCGGCTCATGTCCACCGGCAGCCCGGCCAGGTACACCGGGATGATGGCCTTGGTGCGCGGGGTGATGGCGGCTTCGACCTGGGCCAGGTCGATATTGCGGGTGACCGGGTCGATATCGGCGAACACCGGCGTGGCCCCGACTTCGAGGATGACGTTGGCGGTGGCCACCCAGGAAATCGGCGTGGTGATGACTTCATCACCGGCACCGATGCCGGCAATGCGCAAGGCGATCTCCATGGTGCAGGTGCCGGAGTTGAAGGTGCGTACCGTGCGCCCGCCGAAAAACTCCGAGAGCTGGGCTTCGAAGGCCTGGACCTTGGGGCCGCTGGTGATCCAGCCCGAACGCAGGACTTCGCCGACAGCGGCGATGGTGGGTTCATCGATGGTGGGTTTGGAGAACGGCAGGAAAGGCAGTTGGCTCATGACGATGGGACACCCGATAAGCGGACGATAGGGGCACAGGTTGCGATGCGCCGGGGCTGGCGCGTTGACGTCGAGCATGATGGTACCGATTGCCCCGGGACGCCAGAGCATCGACGCGGGAAATCGACTGCTATGCTGCTTGGCACCCTGTTGCAGCGACGCTGAGCGCCGTTTATCGGAGAGAGCCGGTCATGTCCCAGTTGCTATCTTTGAGCCAGTTACGCGAGCCCAACGCTTTTCTCAACCGGCACCTGGGGCCCGACGCCGAGGAGCAGCAAGCGATGCTCGCCAGCCTCGGGCTGGGCAGCCGGGCCGAACTGATCGAGCAGACGGTGCCGCCGGGAATCCGCTTCAACCGCGCACTGGACCTGCCGCCGGCCCTGGACGAAGCGGCCGCCCTGGCCAGGCTCAAGGGTTATGCCGGGCAGAACCAGGTCTGGACCAGCCTGATCGGCATGGGTTACCACGCCACCCTGACGCCGACGGTGATCCTGCGCAACGTGCTGGAGAACCCCGGCTGGTACACCGCCTATACCCCCTACCAGCCGGAAATCGCCCAGGGCCGGCTCGAAGCCTTGTTGAATTTCCAGCAGATGACCATCGACCTCACCGGCCTGGACCTGGCCAACGCCTCGTTGCTGGACGAAGCCACCGCCGCCGCCGAAGCCATGGCCCTGGCCAAGCGCGTGAGCAAGTCTTCGAGCAACCTGTTCTTTGTCGATGAACACTGCCACCCGCAAACCATTTCCGTGGTCCGCACCCGGGCCGAAGGCTTCGGTTTCGAGCTGGTGGTCGGCGGGGTCGACGAATTGTCCGGGCACCAGGTGTTCGGCGCGTTGCTGCAGTACCCGGACACCCATGGCGAGATCCGCGACCTGCGGCCGCTGATCGACCAGTTGCACGCCCAGCAGGCCCTGGCCTGTGTCGCGGCCGACCTGCTCAGCCTGTTGTTGCTGACCCCGCCGGGCGAACTGGGGGCCGACGTGGTGCTCGGTTCGTCCCAGCGCTTCGGCGTGCCCATGGGCTACGGCGGCCCCCATGCGGCGTTTTTCGCCTGCCGCGACGAGTACAAGCGCGCGATGCCCGGGCGCATCATCGGCGTGTCCAAGGATGCCCGCGGCCAGGTGGCCCTGCGCATGGCCTTGCAGACTCGCGAGCAGCATATCCGCCGCGAGAAGGCCAACTCGAACATCTGCACCGCCCAGGTGCTGCTGGCCAATATCGCGGGTTTCTACGCCGTCTATCACGGCCCGGCCGGGCTCAAGCGCATTGCCCAGCGGGTACACCGGCTGACCTGCATCCTCGCGGTCGGCCTGGAGCGCCACGGCATTGCCAGGGTCAATCGGCACTTCTTCGACACCCTGACCCTGGAGGTCGGCGGCAGCCAGACGGCGATCATCGAAAGCGCCAGGGCGCAGCAGATCAACCTGCGGATTCTCGGCCGTGGCCGGCTGGGGCTGAGCCTGGATGAAACCTGTGACGAAAGCACCGTGGCCCGTTTGTTCGACGTGTTCCTGGGTGCCGACCACGGGCTGGATGTCAGCAGCCTGGACGCCGAGGCGCTGGAGTCGGGGATTCCCGACCCGCTGCTGCGACGCACGCGCTACCTGACCCACCCGGTGTTCAGTGCCCATCACAGCGAAACCGAAATGTTGCGCTACCTCAAGCAGCTGGAGAACAAGGACCTGGCGCTCAACCAGTCGATGATTCCCCTGGGCTCCTGCACCATGAAGCTCAATGCCAGCAGCGAGATGATCCCCATCACCTGGCCGGAGTTCGCCAACCTGCATCCCTTCGCACCCCGGGAGCAGGCTGCCGGCTATGGCCTGCTGATCGCGGAGCTGGAGCGTTGGCTGTGCGCCATCACTGGTTTCGACGCCATCTGCATGCAGCCCAACTCCGGGGCCCAGGGCGAGTACGCCGGGCTGCTGGCGATTCGTCGCTACCACGAGAGCCGCCGGCAAGGCGGCCGGCATGTCTGCCTGATCCCGGCGTCGGCCCACGGCACCAACCCGGCCTCGGCGCAGATGGCCGGGATGCAGGTGGTGATCGTCGAGTGCGACGAGGCCGGCAACGTCGACCTGGAAGACTTGAAGGCCAAGGCCCAGGCGGCCGGCGAGCGCCTGTCGTGCCTGATGGCTACCTACCCTTCCACCCACGGCGTGTACGAAGAGGGCATCAGCCAGATCTGCGAAGTTATCCACAGCCACGGCGGCCAGGTGTACATGGACGGCGCCAACCTCAACGCCCAGGTAGGCCTGGCCCGGCCGGCGGACATTGGCGCCGATGTCTCGCACATGAACCTGCACAAGACCTTCTGCATTCCCCATGGCGGCGGTGGCCCGGGCATGGGGCCGATTGGCGTGCGCGCGCACCTGGCGCCGTTTGTCGCCAACCACCCGGTGGTGCCCATCGACGGGCCGTTACCGGAGAACGGCGCCGTCAGCGCAGCGCCCTGGGGCAGTGCGAGTATCCTGCCCATCAGCTGGATGTACATCGCCCTGATGGGGCCGCAGCTGGCGGATGCCAGCGAGGTGGCGATCCTTGCGGCCAACTATCTGGCCGAGCAATTGAGCGGTGCCTTCCCGGTGCTCTACAGCGGCCGCAACGGCCGGGTGGCCCACGAATGCATCCTCGATCTGCGCCCGCTCAAGGCCCAGACCGGGATCAGCGAGGAAGACGTGGCCAAGCGCTTGATGGACTACGGCTTCCATGCCCCGACCATGTCCTTCCCGGTGCCGGGCACCCTGATGGTGGAGCCCACGGAAAGCGAATCCAAGGCCGAGCTCGACCGTTTTATCGAAGCCATGCTGAGCATCCGCGCTGAGATCGCCCAGGTGCAGGAGGGCAACTGGCCGGCCGAGGACAACCCGCTCAAGGGCGCTCCCCATACCCTGGCGGATATCACCGGAGTCTGGGAGCGCTCCTACAGTATCGAACAGGCGGTGCTGCCCACCGCCCATACCCGGGCCCACAAGTACTGGCCGGCGGTGAACCGGGTGGACAACGTCTATGGCGACCGCAACCTGTTCTGCGCCTGCGTGCCGCTGGCGGACTACCGCTGAACGGGCCTCAGTAGTGGTGGCGCGTCCGCGCCGGCTGGCTGCCATGGCTACTGGCACGGGCAGGTTGGGTTTCCAGGGGATAGAGGTGCAGCAATTCTTCCTCGATCACCTGGTTGCTCAGGCCCAGTTCCAGCTCCGGGCAGTCCAGGTCCAGCCAGTCACCGTGCTGCAACTGCAGGTCGCTCTCGCGCCGGCTGGCGCTGTGGAACACATAGTGGACCATGCCCGGTTGCAGGAACTGTTCGTGCTGTTCGAGGAAGGCCTGGGAGTATTTGCGAATAGCCCACCAGTTCTGCTGGTCGAGGCGATAGCTGCGCTGCGGCAACGGCGTGCCCTGGCGTTCGACCCGGACATTGAGTGACAGGCTGTTCTGCAGTTCGCCGAGGATCAGCGCCGGGGCGATGGCGCACTGGCGCAACCGCGATTGCGCGCAGGAACTGGCGTCCTGATGGCTCAGCAACGGGTCGTGAATGTCGTGGCCGAGGCTGAAGCCGACAAAGCGCAACTGGCCGAAGGGGTCCACCAGGTACACGCACACCACCCCGGGCTGGCTGGAAATGCTATGGGCGTGGTACGGAATCATCAGCGGCTCGCCGTCGGTCTTCAGCAGGCTGCCATTGCCCTTGTAGAACCAGCCCTGGCGGGTGTGCGGAGTGTTCAGGGTGACTTCGCTGACCTGCACCAGCAGGTTGTCCCGAGGCTTGAGCGGTGGGCGCAACGGGCCTTGCTGGGGGCCGTCCGCGGGCAGTTGCGGGTGGGGCGCGAGGCTGCGCAGGTGTTCGCTCCAGCCCAGATGGCGACGGCTGCAGAACAGCAGGGTCTCGTACAGCCCGCCGTGTTCGGAATAGGCCCGCACGCTGCGGCCATTGTGAAAGTCGAACAGCCCGATGGCGCGCTGGTCCTTGTGGCAGACATCCAGCAACAGCAGGTAATCGTCCATGATTCTCTAGTCCTTCAGGGGCAAGGGGGCGGGGAGGATGGGCAGCGCTTCGCGCACGCGCAAACGGCGCGGTTCGAGGGCCTGTTCCTTGAGCAGGAATGACAGCAGCAAGCCGGCCAGGCTGCCGCTCAGGGCCACGTACAGGATCGATGGCAGGCCGAAATGGCTGGCGGCGAACCCGGCCACGGCCGGTGACAACCCGCCACCCAGGATCTCGCCGAACCCCACCACGATTCCGGTCGCCGTCGGCAGCAGGGCCGGGGTGACCGATTCGCTGGTCAGCGGGCCGACTGTCATGCAGATCAGGCTGAAGTTGAAGAACGACAGCAGGAACAGCAGCAGGAAAAGCAGCCAGGGAAGGGGCGGGCTGACGATCAGCAGGCCCACCAGGGTGCTGCTGGTCATGAAGCACACCGACACCACCGGCTTGCGCCCGAGACGGTCGGACATGCCGGGGATGATCAATTGGCCGATGAAGCCGCCCACGCCGATGGCCGAGATGACGAAGGCCATGGACAGGGTTTCCAGGTGCATATGGTCGGTCAGGTAGCTGGGCAGCATGGCGCAGAGGACGAACTGGCAGGTGAGTATGCAGAACATGATCAGGATGTTCAGGCTCACGTTGCCGCTCTTGAAGGCCGCCAGCCAGGTGCCTGCGGTGCGGTCGGCCTGGGGCGCCGGCAGCGGTCGGTAGATTTTCCACAGGTAGCCGGCCAGCAGCAGGCCCGGCAGGGAAATGATGGCGAACACCGCACGCCACGAGCCAGTGATTTGCAGGAGGTAAGCGGCGATCAGCGGCCCCAGGCACAGGCCGAGAATCGGGAACAGCGCCTGCTGGATACCCAGGTTCAGCCCGCGCCGGTCGGGGCGCGAGACTTCATTGGTGACAATGATGCTGGTGGGGGTGAAGGCACCCTCGCAGATGCCCATCAGCCCGCGCAGAATCACCAGCCCCAGCACGCCGGTGGCCAGCGCGGAAAAACCGGACAGTAGCGAAAGCACGGCAATCGAGGTCACCAGCACGCGGCGGGTGCCCAGGCGCTCGATCACGCTGCCCATGCCTAGGGCGGACAGCCCCCAGGTGAAGGCCAGCGCGGCGGACAGGTAGCCCAGGTCCTGATAGTCCAGTTGCAGGTCGTGCATGATCACCGGAAACAGCGGCAGGATGATGAAGCGATCCAGCCCCACCAGCCCGAAACTCAGTGACAGCAACAGCACCATGGATCTTTCGTAACGGCTGTTGGCAGCCGTGGTTGGCATTCCAGTGTTCATCGCTCAGCTTCCTTGTGAAACCATGAACCCGGCGCAAGCGCCGTGGGAGGCAACCTGACGTTGCCATACAGCCCGGCAACGTCAGGCGGGACAGGCACAGGCAGTCACATCAGGCGGTCCACTCGCCCACCGCCATTTCCGCGGTGAACCCCGGGCCGAAGGCCGCCAGCAGGCCGATGTCGCCGCGATTGAGGTTGGAATCGAACTGCCGCTTGAGCACGTCGAACACCACCACGCTGGCAATGTTGCCGGCTTCCGACAGGCTGCTGCGCGATTGCGAGACCCGGTTGGATGCCAGGTCCAGGTGCATCACCAGCTCGTCGAGGATCTTGCGACCACCGGTGTGGAAGATGAAGAAGTCGTTGTGCGCACAGTTCTGTTCGAAGCTCTCGTAGTTCAGCCGCTCCATGACCGGTGCCACGTCCTTGATGGAGTTCATCACCGCCTTGTCGAGGGTGAAGTGAAAGCCGGTGTCCTTCACGTCGTACTTGATGTAGTGCTCGCTCTTGGGCAGGAAGTACGACTCGGTCTTCTTGATCTTGAAGCCGCCGGCCTGGTCATCGGCGCGCAGCACGCAGGCGGATACCGCATCGCCGAACAGCGCCGCGGAGATGAAGGCGTGCAGCTTGGTGTCGTCCGGCTGGTAGCACAGCGAGGAGAATTCCAGGGACACGATCAGTACGTGGTTGCGGGCATCGAGCCGGGCGAAGTCGTTGGCGCGGTTGATGGCCGCGGCACCGGCCACGCAGCCCAGCTGGGCGATCGGCAACTGCACGGTGGAGGTCGGCAGGGCCAGGTCGTTGATCAGGTGCGCGGTCAGCGACGGCATCATGAAGCCGGTGCAGGAAGTGACGATCACCATGCGAATGTCGCTGATCTGCAGCCCGGCATTCTCGATGGCCTGGCGCGCCGCGGCCGACGACATCTGCCGGGCTTCACGCTCGTAGACGATGCTGCGGTGGGTGAAACCGGTGTGCACTGCCAGTTCGTCGATCGGCAACACCAGGTGGCGCTCGTTGACTTCGGTGTTGGCGATCATGCGCTTGGCCAGGGCCATGCGTGGATGGTCGGCGTGCAGGTTTTCCAGGTGATCGACCATCTGTTGCTGGGTGATCTTGTGTTGCGGAAACATGACGTGTGGAAGGCAAAGTGTAGACATGATGGGTCCTTGGCTTTAAGTAAGCCAACAAGTTAAGGGGTGGGGATAGTCCCCGTTTATAGGCACAGGAATCTGTAGGCCCTAAAGGAAATCAGGGCCTTAAGGCAACTTCGGGGCGTGAAGTTGCCGTTGATGTAACTTTTAAGTTGGATTTTATTTTAATGGCTAACTTCAAGGTGCCTTATATAAAGGCACCTTGAATAACAACTTATATATCGAGTACGAACTTATAAGCGTATTGCCAGGCCAGGTTGCTTTCGCGCACATGCTTGCGGATCACCATGCGCACCGGCGCACCGACTTTCAGCTGTTGCTGATCGCACACATCGACGATTTCCGACGCGATCACCAGGCCGTCGTCCAGGCGCACCATGGCCATGATGCGCGGCACGGTTTCGCCATAGCCCATGGCGGCCAGGATCGGATTCTCGGCCGGGGCCATGACTTCGATCTTGCCACTGCGCGCGCAGCGATACGGCTTCACACTCAGGGAGTTGCAAGCGCCGCAGACGGTGCGCCGGGGGAAGAAGATTTCGTTGCATTCTTCGCACTGGCTGCCTTCGAGGCGGTACTTGCCGCCATGCTCGCGCCATTCGCGAAGCATGCTGGCGGTGGTCATTCTGTGGATCTGTTCTGGGTACATGGACATGGTCCGGGCTCCTTAGTCGTTCGAGAGGACAATCACTGAGTTGTGCGCCGCGTAACCGCCAAGGTTCTGCGACACGCCGATGCGCGCGCCCTTGACCTGGTTGTCGGATTCACCCCTCAGCTGCCGGAACAGCTCGGTGATGTGCAGGATGCCGTCGCAGCCGGAGGCATGGCCGCGGCCGATGTTGCCGCCGTCGGTATTGAGCGGCAGCTGGCCATCCAGGGCGATGCCGCCTTCGAGCACGAAGTCGCCGGCCTGGCCCTTGCCACAGATGCCCATGGATTCCATCTGGATCAGCCCGGCGCCGAGCAGGTCGTAGACCTGGGCCACGTCGATGTCCTTGGCGGTGATCCCGGCTTTCTTGTAGGCGATCTCCGCACAGGCGATGGAGTTGGCCGAAACCGCCATGCCCACATCCTTGGGCAGGCCCGGATGATGCAGGGTCGGGTTGTGAAAGCGCGTACCGAAATAGTGTGAGACCCCGGTATAGGCGCAACCGCGTACGAACACCGGTTTATCGGTGTACTTGTGGGCCAGGTGTTCGGCCACCAGGATCGCGCAGCCACTGGCTTCGCCCCAGGCCAGCATTGAGCCGCAGGCCTCGCTGTTCTTCAACGCTTCCAGGGAAGGAATCGGCTGGCCATAACGAGTGGCGGTGGGGGTGTTCTGTGCGTAGATGCGCATCTGCCGGCCGAAGGTGGCCAGTACGTCGGCCTCGCGACCGGCATAGCCGAACTTCTGGAAGTACTCGGCGGTGGCCAGGGCGAAGGCATCGGTGTGGGAAATGCCGAGGAAATAATCGTATTCACATTCAGTGCTGGAGCCGATGTATTCGGCGTAGTTGAAGTGATCGGTCATCTTCTCGAAGCCGCCGCACAGGACGATGTCGTACTCCCCGGACGCCACCATCTGGTGGCCCATCTGGAACGACACCGAGCTGCTGGTGCAGTTGGCGGTGCTCATGAAGGTCGGCGCCGGGCTGATGCCCAGGGCGTCGGAAATGGTCGGGCCCAGGCCGCCATATTCGGAAATGCCTTCACCGTGATAACCATAGGCCACGGCCTGGATTTCCCGGGGGTGCATCTTGGCGTCCTTGAGAGCCTTGTAGGCGGACTCGACGATCATTTCCTTGAACGTCTGCCGAACTCGTGAACTTCCGGGTTTCGGCGTATAGGCGGCCGAAACGATTGCAACACGACGTGCGCACATGTGCATGCTCCTTGCGTAGACAGGCGTAATCAGAGATAGGCGGTCAGGGCATAGTCAGCCCGCAGGTACTTGAACTCGTACTTGATGGACGTGCCGTAGTCGACGTAGATCTTGGATTCCAGCAGTTCGCGCAGAGGCTTGTTGTGCTTCTGGTACTGCTCGATGGCGTCGGTGACGGTCAGGGCGATGGCGTCGCTGCCGGCGCCGAAACCGTAGGACACCAGAAGAATTTTCTGCCCCGGGCGTGCCTGGTCCAGTACGTTGATCAGGCCGAGCAGCGGGCTGGCCGATCCGGCATCGCCAACGTTGCCGGCATAGATGCCCGGTTCCACCTGCTTGGGGTTGAAGCCCAGGTGCTTGGCCAGGGAGTAGGGCGTGGACACCAGGTTTTGCTGGAACACCACATAGTCATAGTCGGCGGGGCTGGTGTGCAGCTTGGCCATCAGGCCTTCGGCGGCGCGGCGGGTCTGGTCTTCCAGGCCGATGCTGTTCTTGTCCGAGCCCAGGCCCATGCCCGAACGAATGTAGCGATCGCCCTGGGGGCGGATGTTGTCGGCGACATCCGCGGCGCAAGAGAAGCTGGCGTCGAATTCGGCGATGACATCCTGGCTGCCGATCAGCAGCGCAGCGGCTCCGGCCCCGGCATAGGATTCGGTCAGGTCGCCCGGCGCGGTGTTGCGGTTGATGGTGTCGGCGCCGATGGCCAGGGCGCTGCCCGTCATGCCGGAAGCCACCAGCGCCTGGCAGATCTGCAGGGCAGAAGTTCCGGACTTGCCGGCGAACTGCACGTCGGCGCAATAGGCGTCGTAGCCGCTGCCGAGCATTTCCAGGATGATCGAAGCCGAGGCCCGTGAGTCATAGGGGTTGGTGCAGGTGCCCAGGTACAGGGCTTCGATCTGATGACCGGGGACTTTATCCAGGGCCCGTTGCGCCGCCAGCACCCCGAGGGTGATGACATCTTCATCCGGTTGCAGCACGGCTCTTTCCGTGACGCCGAGGTTTTCCTCCACCAGCTTGAGGTCGGTGTTTTTCCAGACGTTGATCACTTCCTGGACTTTCAGGCGGCATACCGGAATACCCGCGCCATAGCTGACAATACCTATCTTTTTCACGTTCATTTTCCTCTTGATTCCATTCTTTTCAGAAAACTGGGTCGTGCCTGCTCAGAAGCACCCTTGAAACATACGGAAAACAGTTTTGCTGCCTTTCTCCTGGCCACACCTGATGAAACCTGCAGGCCAGAGCGGTTTAACAGCAGACTCCAAATAGGGGAAAACCCACTCGAAAGCTGTTTTTATTCACCTCACTGTGCTATGATACGGAACGTTTCGTTTAGTAATAATTTCAGACGATCTAATCTCTTAAGGGAAAAGGGCCGAAGCCTCGAATTCGAGGAACTCCAAGTTACAAGGCCTGAGCTGCTCAACCCTTACGCGATATTTTAAAAACTAGATAGATCGGTGTAAGAAATTCATGATTCTTTCAAGAATGAAACGAAACGGACCGTTTCATTTCGATTCGAGGGAATCCTATACCCTGCGTTGCGTTTGTCAAGCGCCCTGCCTGGAGATTTTTTATTGTGGCTCGTACCCCCTCTCGCAGCTCCATCGGCTCTTTGCGAAGTCCCCATACTCATAAAGCCATTCTCACTTCCACCATCGAAATCCTTAAGGAATGCGGCTATTCCGGGCTCAGTATCGAGTCCGTCGCCCGTCGGGCGGGGGCCAGCAAGCCAACTATCTATCGCTGGTGGACGAACAAGGCGGCGTTGATCGCCGAGGTTTATGAAAACGAGAGCGAACAAGTCAGAAAGTTTCCTGATCTCGGCTCGTTCAAGGCAGATCTCGACTTTTTGCTGCGAAATCTCTGGAAAGTCTGGAGGGAGACTATTTGCGGCGAAGCCTTTCGCTGTGTGATCGCCGAAGCGCAACTGGATCCCGCAACCTTGACCCAGCTCAAGGATCAGTTCATGGAGCGCAGAAGGGAAATGCCGAAAAAACTGGTGGAAAATGCCATCAGCAACGGCGAGCTGCCCAAGGACACCAACCGTGAATTACTGCTGGATATGATCTTCGGCTTTTGCTGGTATCGGCTGTTGACTGAGCAACTGACGGTGGAACAGGACATCGAGGAGTTCACTTCTCTGCTGATCAACGGTGTTTGTCCTGGTACGCAACGTTGATCCTTTCGAGCCATTAAGCCCTGGAGTTTCTCGGGCTTAATGGCTGTTGTTTCAGGCCGCGGGGGTGCCGAACTCTCGATACAGGTCCGGCAGGAAGCTGGCCAGATGATTGAACTCGCACATGTCGTGCACCGCGAACTCGTAGGCCAGGGTCTCCAGTTCGGCCTCGCCAAAGCCATTTTCCTTCAGCAGCGATGCAGCCTTTTCTGCCCCAGGAAAGCGGGCCATCGACGGGTGCGCCCCGACCCAGTAACGGCTGGTCAGGTACATACCGTCCGGTACTTCCTTGAACAGATGCACCATCAACGACACCGGTACCTCAGGATGATCCGCCAGGCTCATCAGGGCGCTGACACTGCCGTCGATCTTCGCTTCGCGATACAGATCGGTGTTCAGGCCCAGGCTGGCCGGCTGCTGGAAGTCGATATGCAGGTGCATCAGGCGATCACCGACATATTCCGATGCGCAGAAGGTGTTGCCATACAGCCGTTCCTCAAAACTCAGGGACTCATCGCACAGGCGCTGGTGGTGCACGCATGGGTTGCTGACATGGGCATAGGGGAACCACAGGGTGTAGCGCTCCGATTCCGCGGGGTGCCAGATGAACCACCACTTGAACATCTGCGCGGTGCAGCCGGGGAAGAACTTGCGGCTTTGCACGTAGGCCATCGGGCCCGGTAGCAGGGCGTAACCGGATTCCTCGCTGACAAAGTCCGGTTCGAGCAGGCGATTGATGTCCTCGATGCTCGGGGTCAGGGTGTCTTCCAGGGCCATGGGGCCTTGCTGAATCTTGCGGACGGCGGACAGCGGCACGCGCATTTCCGACCGGAAATACTTGGCGTAGGGCTTGTTCCTGACTGCCGCCTGATTGCGTAGGAACAGCTTCTGCATGGGCAGTGAGAAGTAGGTGAAGGGAGTCATGTTGCGCGCTTCCATGCTGATATCCTTTGGCGTGAATTGACAGATAGCCGCCATTTCGCTGCAACCCTTGACGGAATTGAACGAGAAACTGGCGCTTTGTAGCTAAGCAGTCCATAAACAAAAGTCAAATTTGAATTTAACTTAGTGAGAGCGCCTATGGCCGTTTCCGCTTCCCCGCAGCCCACTGCGGCCCGTACGCCGCGTCAGGATGGCCAGGCTACCCGCCAACAGATCCTGGAGACGGCCGGCCAGCTTTTTGCTGAGCTGGGGTACGCCAACACCACCAGCAAGCAGATCTGCGAGAACTCCAGGGCCAACAACGCCTCGGTCAACTACCACTTCGAGAACAAGGACGGCCTGTATCGGGCGGTGCTGCGCGAGGCCCACGACCGCCTGGTGCGGATCGAGACCATGATCAGCCTGAGTGAAAGCCAGGGCAGCCCCGAGGACAAGCTGCGGGCGATCATCACGGTGCTCATCGAGGGGCTGGGCAACCAGCGTGAGGGCTGGGCGCTGAAAGTCCTGACCCGCGAACTGTTGTCACCCTCCGCGGTGCTGCCGGCGATCCTGGAGGAGCAGGCGTTTCCCAAGGCGAAGATCGTGCGCACCATCCTCGGCCAGATCATGGATCTATCGCCTGAGGACCCGGTTACCCTGCGCAGCGCCGTCAGCGTTTTTGCGCCCTGCCTGTTCCTGCTGATCGCCCATCAGCCGCTGGCGCGCAATGTATTGCCCGGCCTGGAGCTGGATCCACCGGCGTTGATCGAGCACATGATGAGTTATGCCCTGGCCGGCCTGGCTGCAGTGTCCCGCACACCTGGGGTCTAGCCGGCTGATCGGGCACACAAAAACGCCGACCCTGGGGTCGGCGTTTGCTGTCGGCCATCCCTGGGGCAACGGTTACTCCTGAGCGACAGCGTTCTTCGCCAGGATGGCGTTGGCCAGTTCCATGTCGGTGGCCTTGAGGCCGGGGTTGTCGGCGCGGACTTTCTGCATGGCGGCTTCCAGGTACGGGCCGCGAATGCTGCCATCGCTGGCAACGAAGCTGCCGGCGTCATCCTGGGCGGCGACGATCAACTTGTGGTCCTTGAAGGTCAGGTAGGTGGAGCCGGTGGTGGCCCCGGAGGAAATGACGTTACGCCAGAAGGTGTCGGCCATTGCCGAACCAACGGGAAGAGACAGCAGGGCAAGGGTGGCGACAGCAATTTTCAGACGCATGATGGGTGACTCCGAAAGGGGGTATCTGCATCGTTTGATTCTAGATAACCCCGCGGAGTTCCGTGACTCATCAGTCAAGGTTTTCGACCAACAGGATTGCGCCTTCCTGGCCCACCACCCGCACCCGGGCGCCCGCGGGGGCGTCGGCCCCCTTGGCGATCCACACGCCGTCGGCCACCTTGATCCGCCCGCGGCCGTCGACAATCGCCTGGTGCACCACAAAGGTCTTGCCGATCAGCTCCTGGCCCCGCAGGTTGAGGTTCGGCTGATCGCTGGGGCGTACCACGCTGCGCTGGCGGCGCCACCAATACAGTGCGGTGAGCACCGACAGCAGGCCGAACAGGAGGAACTGCACCTCCCATGACAGGCCGGGAATGAGAAAGGTCAGGACCCCGACTGTGGCGGCTGCGAGGCCGATCCACAGCAGGTAGCCGCCGGCCCCGAATACTTCGAAGATCAGCAGGATGGTGCCAAGGGCCAGCCAGTCCCAGAACGATAGAGCTTGCACAAATGCCAACATGAAGCCTGCCTCAGACCTTCTTGCTGTCGAACGTGGCCTTGACGATCTCGCCGATGCCGCCCACGGCGCCGATGACCTGGCTGGCCTCCAGGGGCATCAGGATCACCTTGCTGTTGTTGGCCGACGCCAGTTTGCCCAGGGCATCGATGTATTTCTGCGCGACGAAGTAGTTGATCGCCTGGACGTTGCCGGTAGCAATCGCCTCGGACACCACTTGGGTCGCCCGGGCCTCGGCTTCGGCCTGGCGCTCCCGGGCTTCGGATTCGAGGAATGCCGCCTGGCGTTCGCCCTCGGCTTCAAGAATCTGTGCCTGCTTCTTGCCTTCTGCGGTAAGGATGGCGGCGGCCCGCAGGCCTTCGGCTTCGAGGATCTGCGCACGCTTGACCCGCTCGGCCTTCATCTGCCCGGACATGGCCGCCATCAGGTCGGCGGGTGGGCTGATGTCCTTGATTTCGATCCGGGTGATCTTGATCCCCCAGGGGGCGGTGGCCTCATCGACAGTTCGCAGGAGTTTCTCGTTGATGCCGTCACGTTGGCTGAGCATGGCGTCCAGTTCCATGGAACCGAGCACCGTACGGATATTGGTTTGCAGCAGGTTGCGGATGGCGTGCTCGAGGTTGTTGACCTCATAGGCGGCCTGGGCGGTGTTGACCACCTGGAAGAAACACACGGCGTCGATCTGCACCGTGGCGTTGTCGGCGGTGATGACTTCCTGGGGTGGGATAT
The DNA here is from genome assembly GCF_024810175.1 of Pseudomonas sp. BIGb0176. NCBI lineage: Bacteria > Pseudomonadati > Pseudomonadota > Gammaproteobacteria > Pseudomonadales > Pseudomonadaceae > Pseudomonas > Pseudomonas sp. BIGb0176. The sequence goes on along the minus strand of NZ_JANUEC010000004.1, from coordinate 373,185 downwards.
CCAGCACGCTTTCCATCACGTTGATCTTGCGCCCGATGCGATCCATCACCGGAATGATGATGTTCAACCCCGGCTTCAGGGTGTTGGTGTAGCGGCCGAAGCGTTCCACGGTCCATTGGTAGCCCTGGGGCACGACCTTGAAACCCATGAAGACGATGGCCACGGCGAGGCCGACGAAAAGTAACAACACGCTTCCGATCTGCATAACATTCTCCTGCTCAGATGTGATCAAGGGGCACAGGGGGCGAGTGTACGGCGGCGCCCGGTCGCGCGCAGAGATACCGTGGCCCTTGCATCATCAGGACACACATCACCGGCGTGCCCGTGGCCTCACAGTTGGAAGCGGGTGACCGAGGTCTGCAAGGTGGCCACGGAGTTTTCCATCTGCTCCACGGTCTGGGTCAGCTCACGCATGGCCTGGCTGTTGCGCCGGGCTACCAGGCTGATCATCTCCACCCGTTGCGCCACTTCGCTACTGGCCTTGGACTGCTCGCCGATGGTGAGGGAAATCTCCTCCACCATCACCGCCGAGCGCTGGGCGCCCTGGCGGATCTCATTGATCGAGGTGCCCGCTTGCTGGGCCATCTGGACCCCGTCGTTGACCCGGCTGACCCCGGTTTGCATGCTGTTCACGGCTTGTTCGGTGGTTTCCCGGATGCGTTCGATCATGCCGGTGATTTCCCGGGTGGACTGTGCGGTGCGGGCTGCCAGATTGCGCACTTCGTCAGCCACCACGGCGAACCCCCGGCCGGCTTCCCCGGCCCGGGCGGCTTCGATGGCGGCGTTCAGGGCCAGCAGGTTGGTCTGCTCGGCGATGCCGTTGATCACCTGGATGATCGAGTGGATTTCTTCCGAGGACTGGCCCAGGGCGGTGATGCTGCGGGAAGACTGGTTTACCGCCTCGGCAATATGGCTCATGCCGTCCACGACCCCGAGGATTACCTGGCCGCCGCTACCGGCCAGGGATTCGGACTGGGCGGCAATGCCCTGGGCATTGCGCGCGTGTTCGGCCACCTGGGCGATATTGCTGATCATCTGCTCCATGGCGGCGGCCATGTTGGTGGCGCCGTCGGCCTGCTCGCTGGCGCCGTCGGCAATGCTCAGCGACGTGTCGCTGAGGCTGTGGGAGCGGCCGCGCAACTCTTCGCTTTCATGGCGGATGGTGGTGATCATCTGCCGCAGGTTGTCTTGCATTTCTCCAAGGGCCTGTTGCAGTTGGCCGGCCTCGTCATGCCTGTCGACGCTGATGGGCGTGGTCAGGTTGCCCTGGGCAATGGCCCGGGCGGTGGCCACGGATTTTTCCAGGGGTTTGAGCACCCGGGTGAGCAGCTGCCGGGTCAACAGGGCCAGTGCCAGGGCGGCCAGCAGGCTGCCGCCGATCAGCCACCAGGCGGCCTGGCGGACCGCACTTTCACTGAGTTCGCGGGTTTGGGCGGTGCTGGCTTCGATCTGGCTGCTGAGGGCGGCGTTGCGGCTCTCCACTTCGCTGAAGCGCTGGGAGAACTCCGGCATTTGCAGGCGCGCGGCCTGTGGGTCCTTGAGGGCCTGCCCGGCGATGTTCTCGGCGGCATGAATGTAGTTTTCCAGCACCGGCTGCAGCTCGGTGATGGCGTTGCGGATTTCCGGTGCCAGGGGCAACTTGGCGTTTTCCGCCAGGGCCTTGCGGAACCAGTCGCCGTGTTCGCGCAGGCTATTGCGGACCTCTTCGCCAGCGGCGGCATCGCCGGGCTGGCTGCTCAGGGCCTCCAGCACATCGGCCCGCAGGGCGTCGTGCATCATGTCGGCCTCCAGGTGGTTGCGCAGGGCGCTGGCGTTGAGCTCGTTGTCCACCAGTGCCCGCGCCAGGCGTGACTGGCCCCATAAACCCAGCCCGGCCACCAGGGCAATGGCCAGGAGGCTGACAACCCCGGTGGCGAGCATGTTTTGACGAATGTTCATACCGGGCTCCCTGCTTATCTCGGCGGTGACTCAAGCGTAGTCCAGCGCCTGGGGTTCGCCTCCTGTGCCGCTATGGGGGCTGGTTGCCGGGCGTGACCCGTAGCACTTCCTCAAGGCTGGTCAGGCCTTGGGCAACCTTGTGCGCGGCAGCCAGGCGCAGGCTGCGCATGCCGTCCGCACAGGCCTGGTGGTGCAGGCGGGCAAGATCCAGGTCGCGATGGATCAGGGCCTTGAGGGGGGAGCCCAAGGGCATGATTTCGTAGACCCCGGTGCGCCCGTGGTAACCGGTGCCCCGGCACTCGGCGCAGCCCACCGCGCGCTGGCCGCCGGCAGCGGGTGGCAGGTGCCGGGTTCCGGTCAGGCTTTCCCAGTCATCCGCCGTCAGCTCGGCGGGAACCTTGCAGTACGGGCAGAGGGTGCGCAGCAGGCGCTGGGCCATGACCCCGATCAGGGTGGCCTTGATCAGGTAATGGGGCACGCCCAGTTCCAGCAGTCGGCTGATGGCGCCGGGGGCGTCGTTGGTGTGCAGGGTAGACAGCACCAGGTGCCCGGTAAGTGCGGCCTGGATGGCCATTTCCGCAGTCTCAAGGTCACGGATCTCGCCGATCATGATGATGTCGGGGTCCTGGCGCATCAGTGCACGTACGCCGCTGGAAAAACTCAGGTCGATATTGTGCTGGACCTGCATCTGGTTGAACGCCGGTTCGATCATCTCGATCGGGTCCTCGATGGTGCACAGGTTGACCTCGGGGGTCGCGAGCTTCTTCAGGGTGGTGTAAAGGGTGCTGGTCTTGCCCGAGCCGGTGGGCCCGGTGACCAGGATGATGCCGTGGGCCTGGGCGGTCATGGCTTGCCAGCGGCTCAGGTCATCGCTACCAAAGCCCAACTGGTCGAAATCCTTGAGCAGGACCTGGGGATCGAAGATGCGCATCACCAGCTTTTCACCGAACGCCGTGGGCAGGGTCGAGAGCCGCAACTCGATTTCACTGCCGTCGGGGGTGCGCGTCTTGACCCTGCCATCCTGGGGCTTGCGCTTTTCCGCGACGTTCATGCGCCCCAGGCTCTTGAGGCGGCTGACGATGGCCAGGGTGACCTGGGGCGGGAACTGGTAGACGTTGTGTAATACGCCATCGATGCGAAAGCGCAGGGTGCCGTGCTCGCGGCGGGGTTCGATATGGATGTCGCTGGCCCTTTGCTGAAAGGCGTACTGGAACAGCCAGTCGACGATATTGACGATGTGCGCATCGTCGGCATCCGGCTCCTGGTCGCTGGCCCCCAGTTTCAGTAGTTGCTCGAAGTTGCCCAGGCCACTGGCTTTCTGTTCGCTGCTGGCGCCGCTGACCGACTTGGCCAGGCGATAGAACTCCAGTGTCAGGCGCTGGATGTCCAGCGGGCTGGCCACCACCCGTCGCACCGTGCGCTTGAGAACATGGGCCAGGTCTGTTTCCCAGGCCCTGACGTAAGGTTGGGCGCTGGCCACGGTAACGCTCTGCCCATCCACGGCCACGGCAAGGATCTTGTGCCGCTGGGCGAAGGCGAAGGACATCAGCGGCGTGATGCTGGCCACGTCGATGCGCAGGGGGTCGATACGCAGGTAAGGCTGGCCGGCTTGCCGGGCCAGCCAGGCCGTGAGGCTGTCCAGGTCCAGATGTGCGCCGGGATGCTGCAGGTCGGGCAATTGCTGGCCGGCGATCACTTCCAGGGGATGCAGCAGGTCACCGGCTGCCTGATGCCGGACGCTCATGGCCTGTTCGGCGGCATCCTGGCTGATGCGGCCCTGGGCCAGCAATTCACGCAGCAGTTCGCTGAGGTCCAGCCAGCGGTCCTGGGGAAGGTGCGCGGCGCTCATGGGCGATTCCTTGGGGCTGTTGTCCAGATGTGGGTCTCTGACCACGAACAGCCAAGAATAGTCCCCGGGGCCTCAAGGGAATGCTTGCCAAGGGTTGCAGGGTTTTGCCGGGATCAACCCGCGGCCTGCAGGCGCGAAGGTTCCGCCAGCTCCAGCTCCACGTCACAGACACTGATCAGGTTGCGCAGCTTTGCGCCGATCACCTGGGCCCGATGCCAGCTCAGGTCGTCGAGTTCCACCTCCATATACAGCGTGGCGTCCTGCTGCTGCATCGACACCCGCTGCGGCACCAGGAACTGCAGGGCGAAGTGGTTGAGGATGCGGCACAGCACATCGGCCTCGGCGTCGGCCACTATCCGGTAGTGCACGCGACAGTGAGCATTGTTGAGGTTCCAGGCATCGGTGCGGGGGGCTGGCTCGAAAGGGGGCATGGCGGTCTCCAGGTCAGTGGAGAAATTTTTACATTCGGTTTCGGGTATTTCTTATCTAAGATTGGGTTTTTTTGCTTGAATATGAATTGTTCAATTCAATTTTTAATGTTTATGGGTATTTATTATGCATAGCGACCTGGACGCCTATGACCGCCGCATCCTTGCGCTGCTGCAAGAGGACGCCTCGCTTTCCAGTGCGCAGATCGCCGAGCAGGTGGGGTTGTCCCAGTCGCCATGCTGGCGACGGATCCAGCGGATGAAGGAGGAGGGGGTGATCCGCGGCCAGGTGACCCTGCTGGACCGCAAGAAGATCGGCCTCAACACGCAGATCTTCGCCGAGATCAAGCTCAACGCTCACGGGCGCTCCAACTTCACCGAGTTCACCGAGGCGATCCGCGGTTTTCCGGAAGTGCTGGAGTGCTATGTGCTGATGGGCGCGGTGGACTTTCTGCTGCGGATCGTGACCGCGGATATCGAAGCCTATGAACGCTTCTTCTTCGAGAAGCTGTCCATGGTGCCGGGTATCCAGGAGGTGAACTCGATCGTTGCCCTGTCGGAGATCAAGTCCACCACCAGCCTGCCGGTCATGCGCTGAGGGGCGGGGTTACAGGCGCAGGAGGGTTTTCCAGGCACGGTTCTGGAACACCGCGATGGCCTGCTGCTTGCGGGCGTCGAGGGCTTCGTCGGTGATCGGCTCGTTGGCCAGTTGGGCCAGTTTGTTCAACTCGCCGTAGAGACGGTCCAGTTCCGGGATCTCCAGCGCGGAGCGGGCGTGGTGCAACCAGGCCTGGATGCGTTCAATGCGCGGCAACTGCTCGGCCAGGTCTTCCGGTTGCTGCTGATAGCGCGGCAGTTGCAGGGAGGTGGCTTCCTCGGCCAGCAGGCGTGGCAACCAGCTGCCCAGCTGTGCGGCGCCCTGGCGGTTGCCCCGGGTGTTGCGGTCAGCGGTCCAGGCCCGGGCCAGCAGCCAGCGCGAGGTATTCAGCGAGAACAGGCCCCAGCGCACGTCCTGCAACTCTTCGATGAACTGCTCCGGCGCGGCCTTGCGCACGTCTTCGTCATCAAGACCGGCCTGTACCAGCGGACGCCAGTCTTCCAGCAGGGCGTCCAGGGCACTGCGCAACTCAGCGGTGGACTGGCGCGGTGCGGCCTGGCCCAGGCTGCTGGCCAGGGCTCGCAGCTCGGCAAGGTTGTCCACCCAGTCCTGCAGCAGGCGCCAGTGGCCATTGAAGCGGTACTGCTCGGCCAGGCGCTGGCTGCTGCCCAGCAGGTGCCAGGCCAGAGCGGCGAAAGCTTCGTCCAGGGGCGTCTCGGCGCTCAATTGCGGCGCGGGCAGGCTCAGGGAGTAGCTGCCGGCGTCGAACAGGCGATAGCCGCGCTCGGCCTTGCTGATATCGCAGGGCATCAGCGGCAGGGTCAGGGCCAGCTCCGCTGCCAACTCCAGCAGGGCAGCCGGTTCGCCTTCACGCAGCTCCAGTTCCAGCTCGCAGATTTCTTCCTTTTGCTTGCCGGCGATGACTTGGCCCAAGTCCAGGGCGGCTTCGATCACCACCTTGGCCTTGCCGCGGCCCCAGGCGATTTCCGCGCGCTCGCGGACGAAATCCGTGGTGAACAACGGCTTGAGGGTCTTCTTGTCCAGTTCGGCCAGGGCTTCGGGCCAGCATTGGCCTTCGAGCTTTTTCACGTCCAGCTTGGCCTTGGCCAGTTGCCAGTCGTACTCGTTGCGTTCGGACAGGCCGGCGACGCTCTGGCCGCTGGTCTTCAGGGTCTGGATCACCGCATCACCGTCGCGACGCAGGCGCAGGGCGACTTTGGCCCGGGCCAGGTCGCGTTCTGGGGTGTCGAAGTACTGATTCATCAGTTCACGGCGTTCCCAGCCACTTTTGTTGCGTTTTTTCAGTAGCGGGTGCTCGCGCAGGGCGGCGAGGGTTTCGCGGCTGACGCGGAGTTTGATTTCGGTTTCTTTCTGCATGGCCGGAAAATCCAGGATCGGGAGCGCAGCCGGGGAAGAGTTGGCTGCCAAGGCCGTGCAGTGTACAGGACAAGGCGCCCGCAGGTGCCGCGGCGGTTCCTTCCGCTTGCGGGATGCCTCTATGATGGGCCTCACATTGGGATTCCCGGAGACAGCTCATGCCCCTGCCGTCCATGAAGGATCAGTTTGCCGCGCTGATCGCCGCGCCATCGGTGAGCTGCACTCAAGCAGCACTGGATCAATCCAACCGTGCGGTGATCGACCTGCTGGCCGGTTGGCTCGGCGACCTGGGTTTTGCCTGTGACATCCAGCAGGTCAGCCCCGGCAAGTTCAACCTGCTGGCCAGTTTCGGCAGTGGCCCTGGCGGCCTTGTACTGGCTGGGCACAGCGACACCGTGCCCTATGACAGCGCGCTGTGGCAGACCGACCCCTTGAAGCTGACCGAAGTCGACGGCCGCTGGGTCGGCCTGGGCAGTTGCGACATGAAGGGTTTCTTCGCCCTGATCATCGAGGCAGTGCGGCCCCTGCTGGATCAGCCTTTCAAGCAGCCGCTGCTGGTCCTCGCCACTTGCGACGAAGAAAGCTCCATGGCCGGGGCGCGGGCCTTGGCGCAAGCCGGCCGGCCCCTGGGGCGCGCGGCGGTGATCGGCGAGCCTACGGGGCTCAAGCCGATCCGCCTGCACAAGGGGGTGATGATGGAGCGCATCGAGATCCTCGGCCGCAGCGGTCATTCGTCGGACCCGAGCCTGGGTCGCAGTGCCCTGGAAGCCATGCACGATGCCATTGGCGAGCTGCGGGGCCTGCGGTTGCTGTGGCAGCGCGAGTACCGCAATGCGCAGTTCAGCGTCCCGCAACCGACCCTGAACTTCGGCTGCATCCATGGCGGCGACAACCCCAACCGCATCTGTGGCCAGTGTTCCCTGGAGTTCGACCTGCGGCCCCTGCCGGGCATGGATCCGGATGTGCTGCGCGAGGCCATCCGGCAGAAGCTCAAGCCGATTGCCGAACGCCATGAAGTGAAGATCGACTATGCGCCGCTGTTCCCCGCGGTCCCGCCTTTCGAGCAGCCCGAGGATGCCGAGTTGGTGCGAGTGGCAGAGCGGTTGACCGGACATCGTGCCGAAGCAGTAGCGTTTGGCACCGAAGCACCTTATCTTCAGCGCCTTGGCTGCGAGACCCTGGTGCTCGGCCCGGGTGATATCGCCTGTGCCCACCAGCCGGGGGAGTACCTCGAAATGTCACGCTTGCAGCCTACCGTGCATCTATTACGTGAATTGATTGAACATTACTGCCTGACGCCGGCCCAATTTCAGTAAATTGCCGGTGGCCTTGTCCGTACCCATGAGGAGAGTAAGCGTGTTGCCAAGCCTGTTCCGACGATAACCATCAGCCCGCTGTGAGTTTTCCGTTTCGTCCTTTCATAGGCTGCTTTTTATTTACAGGCTCAGGTTCATGCCCGAATACGTCAATTGGCTTCGCCACGCGTCTCCCTATATCAATGCCCACCGCGACTGCACCTTCGTGGTCATGCTGCCCGGCGACGGCGTTGAACACCCCAACTTCGGCAATATCGTCCACGACCTGGTGCTGCTCCACAGCCTGGGGGTGCGCCTGGTGCTGGTGCACGGCTCGCGCCCACAGATCGAAGCCCGCCTGGCGGCCCGTGGCCTGACGCCCCATTACCATCACGGCCTTAGGATCACCGACGCGGCAACCCTGGAGTGCGTGATCGATGCCGTGGGCCAGTTGCGCATTGCTATCGAGGCGCGCCTGTCCATGGACATGGCCTCTTCACCGATGCAGGGCTCGCGGTTGCGGGTGGCCAGCGGCAACCTGGTGACTGCCCGTCCGATCGGCGTGCTGGAAGGCGTCGACTATCACCACACCGGCGAAGTGCGCCGGGTCGATCGCAAAGGCATCAATCGCCTGCTGGACGAGCGCTCCATCGTCCTGCTCTCGCCCCTGGGGTATTCCCCCACCGGGGAAACCTTCAACCTGGCCTGCGAAGACGTGGCCACTCGCGCCGCCATCGACCTTGGGGCCGACAAACTACTGCTGTTCGGCGCCGACCCGGGCCTGCTGGATGAAAACGGCAAGCTGGTGCGCGAATTGCGCCCGCAACAGGTGCCGGCGCATTTGCAGCGCTTGGGGGGCAACTATCAGGCCGAGCTGCTGGATGCCGCCGCCGAGGCGTGCCGCGGCGGAGTCGGACGCAGCCATATCGTCAGCTACGCCGAGGACGGCGCCTTGCTGACCGAACTCTTCACCCGCGACGGCGGCGGCACCCTGGTGGCCCAGGAACAGTTCGAGCGGGTGCGCGAGGCGGCGATCGAGGACGTGGGCGGCTTGCTGGAGCTGATCAGCCCGCTGGAAGAGCAGGGCATCCTCGTGCGGCGTTCCCGCGAGGTGCTGGAGCGCGAGATCGAGCAGTTCAGTGTGGTGGAGCGCGAGGGCATGATCATCGCCTGCGCGGCCCTGTACCAGATTGCCGATTCCGATGCCGGTGAGCTGGCGTGCCTGGCGGTGAACCCCGAGTACCGCCATGGCAAGCGTGGCGACGAACTGCTGGAAAGGATCGAGACCCGCGCTCGGGCCCAGGGCTTGAAGACGCTGTTCGTCCTCACCACTCGTACCGCTCACTGGTTCCGCGAGCGGGGTTTCGTGCCCAGCAGTGTCGAGCGCCTGCCATCGGCCCGGGCCTCGCTGTACAACTACCAGCGCAATTCGAAGATCTTCGAAAAAGCCCTCTGAACCCGCCTCTTTGCGCAACTGGCCGCCACGGCCCGATCAATTGATCGAACCGTGGCGGCCAGTTGCACATGTCAGAAAAATTTCATTTCGATACAAAAACTGTAACAAATTGACGGGAGGATAGGCTCTTAGCCATGATTGCGTCGCTTTTTTGATCCTGAATGACGTTTTGCGCTTGTACACGCAGGGGATCTTGGGGGCTGAGTCAGGGGAATATTTTTCAGAAATAAGCTTGCGAGCGTCTACGCTGCGATTCGCCGTTTGATAATGGCGAGCTTTATTCCTGAAAGGTATGAAAAAGAATTAAACAATTCTTTTTGGGTTTATGAGTAATTCATTACCCTGCATGGACCAAATCACTGCGATTAGACCATGGTCGTAGACACAGGTCGTTACGATTGACTTATCAGTCACGGTCTGGCGCTAATCGCGCATCTGTGGCACCCGGGCGTTCGATCCGGGGCCAGGGACCACAAGAATTAGAAACGAGAGGAGCGAAACATGAACAAGTCCACCTTGGCCCTGGCTGTGGCCGTAGGGGTTTTGGCGCAGCAGGCAGGCGCCGCCGGTTTCATCGAAGACAGCAAGGCCACCCTGGGCTTGCGCAACTTCTATATCAATACTGATAACCGTGACGGTCCTGGCGCGAACAAGAACGAAGAATGGGGCCAAGGCTTCGATCTGCGTTTCATCTCGGGTTACACCCAAGGTACCGTTCAGTTCGGTGTTGACGCTATTGGCCTGTACGGCGTTCGTCTGGATTCCAGCCCTGCCAAGAGTGGTAACTCCAGCGGGAGTGCTTCCGGTGGCACCATCTTTCCAAGCGACGGCAACCGCGCAGTTCCTGACTTCGCCAGCCTGGGCCTGACCGGCAAGGTCAAGATTTCCCAGACCGAACTGAAGATCGGTACCCTCCAGCCGAACAACCCGGTTATCAAGACCAACGATGGTCGTCTGCTGCCACAAACCTTCCAGGGTGGCCAGATCACTTCGAACGAGATCAAGGACCTGACCCTGACCGCAGGTCAGATCGAGCACGCCAAAGGCCGTAACTCGACTAACAACGAAGGTCTGTCGATCGCCAACGCCAACGCTGGTTCCAACTACAGCAAAGGTGAGTTCACCAACAAGTTCTATTTCGCCGGTGCGGACTACAAGATCACCAAGGATCTGACCGCTTCCTACTACTACGGCGAGCTGAAAGACTTCTACACCCAGAACTTCCTGGGCCTGGTGCACAACTGGGCTATCGGCCCGGGCGTCCTGAAAAGCGACCTGCGTTACTACCGCAGCCGTGACAACGGCGCCAACGGTGACACCGCCACTTATTTCTCTCCAGGCTATTACGGCGGCAACATCACCAAGGGCAAGGTCGACAACAACCTGTACAGCTACCTGGCTCTGTACTCGGTTGAAGGTCATACCTTCGGTGGCGGTTATCAGTACACCAACGGCGACAGCGATTTCCCTTGGCTGAACCAGGGTGATGGTTCGTCCAACAGCACCATCACCGACATGCAGATCCAGAAGTTCGCCCGTGCTGGCGAGCGTACCTGGCAGGCGCGTTACGGCTATGATTTCGCCAAGGTTGGCGTACCAGGCCTGACCGCTAACGTGATCTACCTGCGCGGCAACAACATCGAGACCACCGTCGGCGACAAGACTGAGTGGGAACGTGACCTGACTGTTGCTTACGTTATTCCGGAAGGCCCGCTGAAAAACCTCGGCTTTGCCTGGAAAAACGCTATGTGGCGTACCGACCTGGCTTCGACTCGTTCCCAGGACGAAAACCGCCTGATCGTCAGCTATTCGATCCCGCTGCTGTAATAGCGTGATAAAGCCTCGCCCGGCGCAATGCCGGGCGAGGTGTTGTTTCAAGTCAGGCCCACCCCCGTGAGCCCTTCCTGAATCCCCCTCTTTTTACAGCTACTCAAGGCCTTCTCGAACCTTGTTGAGAAGGGTGGTCTTCGCTTGTCCGCGAGTCCAGTGAAGAGATTTTTAATATTCAATTCAGTTATTAATAAATCGATATATATTCTTTTTAAATATTCTCCCGTGAAGGCAGAGTAGCTTCATCACGCACTCACAGGAGCAGCACCCATGAGCCTCAGACTGGGCGACATCGCCCCCGACTTCGAACAGGATTCCAGTGCCGGCAAGATTCGTTTCCACGAGTGGCTGGGCGATAGCTGGGGCGTGCTGTTTTCCCACCCCGCAGACTTCACGCCGGTGTGCACCACCGAGTTGGGCTTTACCGCCAAGCTCAAGGACGAATTCGCTCAACGCGGGGTGAAGACCATTGCCCTCTCGGTGGACCCGGTGGACTCCCATCACAAGTGGATCGAAGACATCAACGAGACCCAGAACACCCGGGTCAACTTCCCGATCCTGGCGGATGCCGATCGCAAGGTCTCGGACCTCTATGACCTGATCCACCCCAATGCCAACGACACCCTGACCGTACGCTCGCTGTTCGTCATCGACCCGAACAAGAAGATTCGCCTGACCATCACCTACCCGGCCAGCACCGGGCGCAACTTCCACGAAATCCTGCGGGTAATCGATTCGCTGCAACTCACCGACAACTACAAGGTGGCCACCCCGGCCAACTGGCAGGACGGTGACGAAGTGGTGATCGTGCCTTCGCTCAAGGACGAGGAAGAGATCAAGCGTCGCTTTCCCAAGGGCTATCGCGCAGTGAAGCCCTATCTGCGCCTGACGCCGCAACCCAACCGCTGATACACCAACCGCCGTAGGAGCCCGCTTGCCGACAAAGGCGGTCGTGAGGCCGGCGCAAGTTTCGCGGACCCTTTCGCGGGCAAGCCCGCTCCTACGAAGCACGCAGGAGCAACAGATCCATAAAGCAGGGGTTTTAAGGCCGTTCCGACGGCCTATTTTTTTGCCTGCGGAAAATACTTCCTTATATATTTTTAAGGAATAAACAAATGAATAAATAAGATTTATGGATATAAAAATAGGCTGTTAAGGTCTCTCCAATTCGGCGAGATCGCATCCCGCGAATCGCTTTCTTCGTTCAAGGAATTCTCTGCATGCTGGTGGTCTCTCTCGGTGGCAGTCCCAGCCAACGCTCCCGTTCCGGGGTGCTGCTGGAGTTGGCCAAGCGCTGGTTACAGCAGCAAGGCGTGGAAGTGGTCAGCTACCAGGTACGGGACTTCCCGGCCGAGGATCTGCTCCACGCGCGCTTCGACAGCCCCAAGGTCATCGACCTGCTGCAACAGATCGAACAGGCCGATGGCCTGCTGATTGCGACGCCGGTGTACAAAGCGTCGTTTTCCGGGGCCCTGAAAACCCTGCTCGACCTGCTGCCCGAGCGGGCCCTGAGCCACAAGGTGGTGCTGCCCATGGCTACCGGCGGCAGCATTGCCCACATGCTGGCGGTGGATTACGCATTGAAGCCGGTGCTTTCGGCCCTCAAGGCCCAGGAGATGCTCCAGGGCATCTTTGCCGAAGACAGCCAGATCGCCTACGGCGAGGGCAGCGCCCAGCCGCAATTGGCCGAGGCCCTGGAGCAACGCTTGAAAGAAGCGCTCGAGCAGTTCCACAGCGCCATGGCCCGTCGCCCCAAACCGCTGGATCCGCATCTGCTCAATGAACGCCTGTTGAGTGCTCGCTGGAGCATTTGAGCCTCACCCCCGATTGAAATACTCGCCTTACTCGCCCGCCAACGGGCAAGCAGGTGCAGCCACAACCCCACAGCAAAAAGGAGAGCGCCATGCGCCCTGTCATTTTGCGTCGCGGTCTGGTCGCTCTGTTTGCTGCGGCTGTGTCCTTCGGCGCCATTGTTCAAGCTCAGGCCGAGACCTTGCGGATCGGTTATCAGAAGTACGGCACCCTGGTGCTGCTCAAGGCCAAGGGTTCCCTGGAGAAGCGCCTGGCGCAGCAGGGCGTCGAGGTGCAGTGGACTGAATTTCCCGGAGGCCCACAGTTGCTGGAGGGCCTCAATGTCGGGTCCATCGACTTCGGCGTGACCGGCGAGACCCCGCCAGTCTTTGCCCAGGCCGCCGGTGCCGACTTGCTGTATGTGGCCTACGAGCCGCCGGCCCCCCATAGCGAAGCGATCCTGGTGCCCAAGGGTTCGCCGATCCAGTCGGTGCAGGACCTCAAGGGCAAGAAGGTGGTGCTGAACAAGGGCTCCAATGTCCATTACCTGCTGGTCCGCGCTCTGGAAGACGCCGGCCTGAAATACAGTGATATCCAGACCGTGTTCCTGCCGCCGGCTGATGCCCGCGCCGCATTCGAGCGGGGCAGCGTCGATGCCTGGGCCATCTGGGACCCCTACCAGGCAGCCGCCGAGCAGCAGCTACAGGCTCGTACCCTGCGTGACGGCTCGGGCATCGTCGACAACCACCAGTTCTACCTGGCCACCAAACCCTACGCGCAACAGCATCCCGAGGTGATTACCGCCCTGGTGGAAGAAGTGCGGGCGGTGGGCGAGTGGTCCAAGGGCAACCCGCAGGAAGTCACCCAACAGGTGGCACCGCTTTTGGGCCTGCCGGCCGACATCACCCTCACTTCGGTTAAGCGCCAGGGCTATGGCGCGGGCTTCCTGACCCCGGAAGTGATCGCCGCGCAGCAGAAAATCGCCGACAGCTTCTACCAGCTCAAGCTGATTCCCAAGCCGTTGAGCATCAAAGACGTGATCTGGACGCCCACCGCCGCCGTGGCCAAAGCGCCGTAATTCGACCCCTTAGGAGACAACTCCATGAGCCTCAATATCTTCTGGTTCCTGCCTACCCACGGCGACGGCCATTACCTTGGCACCGCCGAAGGCGCTCGCGCCGTGGATCATGCTTACCTGCAGCAGATCGCCCAGGCCGCCGACCGCCTGGGGTTTGGTGGCGTGCTGATCCCCACCGGACGCTCCTGCGAGGATTCCTGGCTGGTGGCGGCTTCGCTGATTCCGGTGACCCAGCGCCTGAAGTTTCTGGTCGCCCTGCGCCCCGGGATCATTTCCCCGACGGTGGCGGCGCGCCAGGCGGCGACCCTGGATCGGCTGTCTGGCGGCCGGGCGCTGTTCAACCTGGTGACCGGTGGCGACCCGGACGAACTGGCCGGTGACGGCCTGTTCCTCGACCATGAAGAGCGTTATCAGGCGTCGGTGGAGTTCACCCGTATCTGGCGCCGGGTGCTGGAAGGCGAAACCGTGGATTACGACGGCCAGCACATCAGTGTGAAGGGCGCCAAGTTGCTCTATCCGCCGCTGCAGCAACCGCGCCCGCCGCTGTATTTCGGTGGCTCTTCGGAAGCCGCCCAGGACCTGGCCGCCGAGCAGGTGGACATGGTTCTGACCTGGGGCGAGCCGCCGGCCGCAGTAGCCGAGAAGATCCAGCAGGTGCGGGACAAGGCCGCCAAGCTTGGACGCAGCGTGCGCTTCGGCATCCGCCTGCACGTGATTGTGCGGGAAACCAATGCCGAAGCCTGGCAGGCCGCCGAACGCCTGATTTCCCATCTGGACGACGACACCATCGCCCGGGCCCAGGCGTCCCTGGCGCGCTTCGACTCCGTTGGGCAGCAGCGCATGGCGGCCCTGCATGGCGGCCGTCGCGACCGGCTGGAAGTCAGCCCCAACCTCTGGGCCGGTGTCGGCCTGGTGCGTGGCGGGGCCGGCACCGCCCTGGTGGGAGACGGCCCGACCGTGGCGGCGCGGATGAAAGAGTACGCGGACCTGGGCATCGATACCTTCATCTTCTCCGGTTATCCACACCTGGAAGAGTCCTATCGCGTGGCCGAGTTGCTGTTCCCGCACCTGGATATCGAACGGCCCAAGCTGCCCGAAGCCGCCGGTTACGTCAGCCCGTTCGGGGAGATGGTCGCCAACGACATCATTCCCAAAGCCGCGTCTCAGAGCTGAGGTGCGGCCATGAATGGACAACGCATAGTGCAGCGTCTGGCGCCCTGGGGCCTGCCGCTGCTGTTGTTGGCGGTGTGGCAACTGTCGGTGTCGGCGGGCTGGCTGTCGACCCGCATCCTGCCGGCCCCCAGCGCGGTGATCGAGGCCGGGGTCAGCCTGGTACGCAGTGGCGATATCTGGACCCACCTGGCCATCAGCGGCTGGCGCGCCGGCCTGGGTTTTGTCATTGGTGGCGGCATCGGCCTGGCGCTGGGCTTTATCACCGGCCTGTCGAAATGGGGTGAGCGGCTGCTGGACAGCTCGGTACAGATGATCCGCAATGTGCCGCACCTGGCACTGATTCCCCTGGTGATCCTGTGGTTCGGCATCGATGAGTCGGCGAAGATTTTCCTGGTGGCCCTGGGCACCCTGTTTCCCATCTACCTCAACACCTACCACGGCATCCGCAACGTCGACCCGGCACTGGTGGAGATGGCGCGCAGCTACGGCCTGTCCGGCTTCGCCCTGTTCCGCCAGGTGATCCTGCCCGGCGCCCTGCCTTCGATCCTGGTGGGGGTACGCTTTGCCCTGGGCTTCATGTGGCTGACCCTGATCGTCGCCGAAACCATTTCCGCCAGCTCCGGCATCGGCTACCTGGCAATGAACGCCCGGGAGTTCCTGCAGACCGACGTGGTGGTGCTGGCGATCGTTCTGTACGCGGTGCTCGGCAAGCTGGCGGACCTGGCCGCGCGTGGCCTGGAGCGGGTCTGGCTGCGCTGGCATCCGGCCTATCAGGTCGCCAAAGGCGGTGCCCAATGACGGCTCAACAACCTCCGCGGCTGCTGCAGGGCATTCCCCTGGTGGTGCGCAAACTGCAAAAGACCTTCGGCTCGCGGCAGGTGCTGCGGGAAATCGACCTGCACATTCCCGCCGGCCAGTTCGTGGCGGTGGTGGGGCGCAGCGGCTGCGGCAAAAGTACCTTGCTGCGCCTGCTGGCCGGTCTCGACCAGCCCAGTGCTGGCGAACTGTTGGCCGGTTCCGCGCCCTTGAGCGCTGCCATTGAAGACACCCGGTTGATGTTCCAGGAGGCGCGTCTGCTGCCCTGGAAAAAGGTCATCGATAACGTCGGGCTCGGGCTCAAGGGCAACTGGCGCCCCCAAGCCCTGCAAGCTCTGGAAGCCGTGGGCCTGGCGGATCGCGCCCAGGAATGGCCGGCGGCCCTGTCCGGTGGGCAGAAGCAGCGCGTGGCCCTGGCCCGCGCCCTGATCCACCAGCCGCGGCTGTTGCTGCTGGACGAGCCGCTGGGGGCGCTGGATGCCCTGACGCGGATCGAGATGCAGCAGTTGATCGAACGCCTGTGGCAGCAGCATGGCTTCACCGTGCTGCTGGTCACCCACGATGTCAGCGAAGCGGTGGCGATCGCCGATCGGGTGATCCTGATCGAAGACGGCGAGGTCGGTCTCGACCTGCACGTCGAGCTGCCACGCCCGCGGGTACGGGGTTCCCATCGCCTGGCGGCGCTGGAAACCGAAGTCCTCAACCGCGTGCTGTCATTGCCCGGCTCGCCGCCGGAGCCGGAACCCGTTTCACCCTTGCCCACGCAACTGCGCTGGGCACTTTAAAACAGCCGCTCATTTCGACCCCAGGAGAAACACCATGACCATCAAGGCCATCAACGTACGCAACCAGTTCAAGGGCACCATCAAGGAAATCGTCGAAGGCGACGTGCTGTCGGAAATCGACGTGCAGACCGCTTCCGGCATTGTCACTTCGGTGATCACCACCCGCTCGGTGAAAGAGCTGGAGCTGTCGATTGGCAGCGAAGTGATCGCCTTTGTGAAGTCCACCGAGGTATCGATCGCCAAGTTGTGAACGGCGCCCGATCACGGCCCCGAACGGTGCGAGCCTTTCGGGGCTTTTTCATGGGCGCTGTAAATACCGGTCAGATTTGATACTTTCCCTGCTTTCGGCAAGACCTGAACAGTAAACATGACAACAGAGCAGGGTCCAAATGTGGGGTATCTGGAGTTCGATCGCGACCATTGGGCCGCTCTGCGGGCCGGTGAGCCGATGAGTCTTGCGCCATCCGAGATGGAGACGCTGGCCAGTCCGACCCAGCCCATGGCGTCCGAAGAAGTGCGGCAGATCCTCCTGCCGCTGTCGCGCCTGCTGCATTTGCATGCGGCGCAGGTGCAATCGCTGAAGTTGCCGCAGACCGGTTTCAAGGCCCCCTACGTGATCGGTGTTTCCGGCAGCGTGGCGGTGGGCAAGAGCAGTTTTGCCCGGGTCCTGGCGGCGCTGCTGGCCTATTGGCCGGACAAGCCCAATGTGCATCTGGTGACCACGGATTCGTTCCTGTTCCCGCTGGCCACCCTGCAGGAAAAAAACATCCTGCACCGCAAGGGCTTTCCCGAGTCCTATGACGAGCCGCTGTTCTTGGATTTTCTCCAGGCGGTGTGCCGCCGGGGCGAAGCGGCGCGGATTCCCATCTATTCCCATGTGCGCTACGACATCCTGGCCGATGAGGCGCAGTCGGTGGAGGCGCCGGACATCATCATCCTGGAAGGCTTGAATGTGTTGCAGGGGGAGCAGGGCGAGGGCCTGAACGCCCTGGATTTCATCGACTTCTCGATCTATGTCGATGCTCCCGAAGCGACCATCAAGACCTGGTACCTGGAGCGGTTCGTCTACCTGAAGAACACTGCCTTCCAGTCGGGGGATTCCTACTTCAACAAGTACAAGGGCCTGTCCGATTCCGAGGCGCTGTCAGTGGCCTCCGATACCTGGGACCGGGTCAACCTGAAGAACCTGGTTGAAAACATCCTGCCGACTCGGGAGCGAGCCAACCTGATCATCCACAAGTCGGCGGACCACAGCATCGACCGGTTGCTGCTGCGTCAGGCCTGAGCTGGCGTTCAGAGCGGGGTGGGGCGCTTGGCCAGGTAGGGCGGCAGGTACAGGCCCAGGTAGGCATCGAAGACGCGCATGCCTTCCTCGGCCATGCGCGGGGTGATCTGCCCGTGCTGCTGCACGGAGCGGGCGTACACCCGATCTCCCAGCTCCATGGCCAGGGCGAACACGTCGACATCGACGGGCAGCGGCGGCAACTCGAAATGATGATCGAACAGCTTGTGCATCAGGTCCCCCAGCTCGATGTCGTGCTGGCGGTCGGCCTGGGTGACTTCGGTCAGGCCGTGCTGGGCGAGGATCAGTTGGCGGGCCGCCGCGTCCTCGCCGTAGATGTCGAGCATGCGTTGCTCCACCAGGCGTGACAGGTCGCGCCAGCTGCTGAGCCGCTCATGGTCGATAGGTTCCAGCAGGCAGGCGCGGAACGCCGCGTGGACATCGGCGGTAAGGGCTTCCAGCAGGGCCGGGACGCTGGCGAAGAAGTGATAGACCGAGGATGGCGGGATCTGCGCCTTGTCGGCCACGCTGTAGATCGACAGGCTGGCCACGCCCTCGGCCGCCAGCAGGGTCCGTGCGGCGTCGAGTATGGAGTCGATCCGGGCCTGGCTGCGTGCACGGGGTTTGCGAAGCGGGGCGGTGCGCGTCATCAGTCTCTCCTACAGGGCAGCGGGCATTGTACGCGAGTGGGCCGTTGTCCCTGTAGCCGCAGCCTGGGCGCATCCGAATCACGGGCATAAAAAAACGCCGCCGGGATGAACCCGGCGGCGTTCTTCAATGCAGCTGGCGCTTACACGGTGTGCAGGTACCAGTTGTACTCGAGGTCGGAGATGGAGTGTTCAAACTCCTCCAGCTCACTTTCCTTGCAGGCGACGAAGATATCGATGTATTTCGGATCGATGTACTTGGCCATGACTTCGCTGTCGTCCAACTCGCGCAGGGCATCACGCAGGTTGTTCGGCAGGCTCTGCTCGTTCTGCTCGTAGGAGTTGCCTTCGGTAGGCGCCCCCGGCTCGATCTTGTTGGTCAGGCCGTGGTGCACGCCCGCCAGGACCGAAGCCATCAGCAGATAGGGGTTGGCGTCGGCGCCGGCGACCCGGTGTTCGATGCGCACTGCATCGGCCGAGCCGGTGGGGACGCGAATGGCCACGGTACGGTTGTCCAGGCCCCAGCTCGGCGAGTTCGGCACATAGAACTGCGCGCCGAAACGGCGATAGGAGTTGACGTTCGGGCAGAGGAAGGCCATCTGCGCCGGTAGGGTCTCGAGCACACCGCCGATCGCGTGACGCAGTGCGGCGTTCTGCTCGGGATCCTCGCTGGCGAAGATGTTCTTGCCATCTTTGTCCAGAACCGAAATGTGAACGTGCAGACCGTTGCCCGCCTGGCCCGGGTAAGGCTTGGCCATGAAGGTGGTGTCCATCTCATGGTCGTAGGCGATGTTCTTGATCAGGCGCTTGAGCAGGACCGCGTAGTCGCAGGCCTTGATCGGGTCGGCCACGTGGTGCAGGTTGACTTCGAATTGTGCCGGGGCACTTTCCTTGACGATGGCGTCGGCCGGGATGCCTTGTTCCTTGGCACCTTCCAGGATGTCCTGCAGGCAGTCGACGTATTCGTCGAGGTCGTCGATCAGGTAGACCTGGGTGGAGTGCGGGCGCTTGCCGGAAATCGGCGAGCGTGGTGGCTGTGGCCGGCCGTTCACGTTCTCCTGGTCGATCAGGTAGAACTCCAGCTCGAAAGCAGCGCAGATGGTCAGGCCCAGTTCGTCGAACTTGGTCACCACCTGGCGCAGGACTTCCCGTGGATCGGCAAAGAAGGGGTCGCCTTCGAGTTCGTGCATGGTCATCAGCAATTGCGCGGTAGGGCGCTTCTGCCAGGGTTCGTTGCACAGGGTATCGGGGATTGGATAGCAGATCCGGTCGGCGTCGCCGATATCCAGACCCAGGCCGGTGCTTTCCACCGTAGAGCCATTGATATCCAGGGCAAACAGGGAGGCCGGCAGGTTGATGCCTTTCTCGTAAACCTTGTGGAGGCTGGTGCGTTCGATGCGCTTGCCGCGCACCACACCATTCATATCCGCAATCAGAAGGTCAACGTACAGAACCTCAGGATGTTCCTTAAGGAACGCGTTCGCTTCGTTGAGCTGAACGGCACGCGGGGGTACCGACATGATGCAACACCTTTGTTGTTAAAAATATCAATCATTGATCTTTTCTGGTTTCAGTCAACCCGAACGGCATGCCGAAGTCAAGTAAGGCCTTTTATGCCCTAATAAAGGGCTGGCAAGGCTCTTTTGGGGCAAAACAGGGCGTTTTTTGGGGCTCGGCCGCCTTGGGTACCGCAGGCTTGAGCGGGCCGTGTTGTATTTTTTACGGGGGTGTTGTGTAAAAAAATGAACAAGGCTAAGCTCGAATCAAACCCATAACAGCAATAATACCGGGGTGTTTCATGTCTCGCCTGCCGTTAATCGGCATCACCGCCTGCTCCAGGCAGATCGGTTTGCATGCTTATCACATCAGTGGCGACGAGTATGTCCACGCAGTAGCCAGCGCAGCCCAGGGCGTGCCGGTGATTATCCCGTCCATGGCGCAACTGCTTTCCCCGTCCGATATTCTGGACGGTCTGGACGGCATTCTCTTTACCGGCTCTCCCTCCAATATCGAACCTTTCCATTACCAGGGTCCTGCCAGCGCGCCGGGCACTGCTCATGATTCTGCACGGGATGCTGCCACCCTGCCGCTGCTGAACGCCGCCGTCGCAAGTGGCGTTCCGGTGCTGGGCATCTGCCGCGGCTTCCAGGAAATGAACGTGGCCCTGGGCGGCAGCCTGCATCAGAACGTGCAGCAGGTGCAGCCTTTCATGGACCACCGGCACACCGAACAGCCCGGCCAGCCCCTGGACGCCTGGTACGCGCCCGCCCATGACCTGCATATCAAGGCAGGTGGTGTTCTGGCGGAGCTGGGCCTGCCGGAGCGGATTCAAGTCAACTCGATCCATGCCCAGGGCGTCGAGCGTCTGGCCCCGGGGCTGCGGGTCGAGGCGCTGGCTCCCGACGGGTTGGTAGAGGCGGTCTCGGTAGAAGCCAGCAAGGCTTTTGCACTAGGGGTGCAATGGCACCCCGAATGGCAGGTAAGCTGCAACCCTCACTACCTGGCCATCTTCCAGGCTTTTGGTGATGCCTGCCGCAAGCGGGCAAGACAACGCGACGCCGAAGCGTCACACAAGGCCTGACTTAATAGAGAGTCAGGAAACTCAGCCTAGAGGCATTTATGAGTAACAACCTCGACCAGCTCACCGATTGGTTGAAAGACCACAAGATCACAGAAGTCGAATGCATGATCGGCGATTTGACCGGGATCACCCGGGGCAAGATCTCGCCGACCAACAAGTTCATTGCCGAAAAAGGCATGCGCCTGCCCGAGAGCGTGCTGCTGCAGACCGTGACCGGCGACTATGTCGAAGACGACATCTATTACGAACTGCTGGACCCGGCCGACATCGACATGGTCTGCCGCCCGGACCAGAACGCGGTGTACCTTGTGCCCTGGGCCATCGAGCCTACTGCCCAGGTGATCCATGACACCTACGACAAGCAGGGCAACCCCATCGAGCTGTCGCCGCGCAACGTCCTGAAGAAGGTCCTGAAACTCTACGCCGACCACGGCTGGCAGCCCATCGTGGCGCCGGAGATGGAGTTCTACCTGACCAAGCGCAGCGACGACCCGGACTACCCGCTGCAGCCGCCGATCGGCCGCTCCGGCCGCCCGGAAACCGGGCGCCAGTCGTTCTCCATTGAGGCTGCGAACGAATTCGACCCGCTGTTCGAAGACGTCTACGACTGGTGCGAACTGCAGGAGCTGGACCTGGACACGCTGATCCACGAGGACGGCACGGCGCAGATGGAGATCAACTTCCGTCACGGCGATGCCCTGTCCCTGGCCGACCAGATCCTGGTGTTCAAGCGCACCATGCGCGAAGCCGCGCTCAAGCACGACGTGGCCGCCACCTTCATGGCCAAGCCCATGACCGGCGAGCCCGGCAGCGCCATGCACCTGCACCAGAGCATCATCGACATCAACACCGGCAAGAACGTCTTCTCCAATGAAGACGGGACCATGAGCCAGCTGTTCCTCAACCACATCGGTGGTTTGCAGAAGTTCATTCCCGAGCTGCTGCCGCTGTTCGCCCCCAACGTCAACTCGTTCCGTCGTTTCCTGCCCGATACCTCGGCGCCGGTGAACGTCGAGTGGGGCGAAGAGAACCGCACCGTGGGCCTGCGGGTGCCGGATGCCGGGCCACAGAACCGTCGCGTGGAAAACCGCCTGCCGGGCGCCGACGCCAACCCGTACCTGGCCATCGCCGCCAGCCTGCTGTGTGGCTACATCGGCATGGTCGAAGGCCACAACCCGAGCGCGCCCGTGGTGGGCCGTGGCTACGAGCGCCGCAACCTGCGCCTGCCACTGACCATCGAAGACGCGCTGGAGCGTATGGAAAACAGCAAGACCATCGAGAAGTACCTGGGCCAGAAGTTCATCACCGGCTATGTCGCGGTGAAGCGGGCCGAGCACGAAAACTTCAAGCGCGTGATCAGTTCGTGGGAGCGGGAGTTCCTGTTGTTCGCCGTCTGATCCGCCGGGCGCCACTGCCCGCCAGTGGCGCCTTCACTGACACTAAGGAGAGATTGATGACTCATAAAAACCCGCAAACCCGCGAGTGGCAAACCCTCAGCAGTGATCACCACCTGGCACCGTTCAGTGACTTCAAGCAACTGAAGGAAAAGGGCCCGCGGATCATCACCCATGCCAAGGGTGTGTACCTCTGGGACAGTGAAGGCAATCAGATTCTCGACGGCATGGCCGGCCTGTGGTGCGTAGCCATCGGCTATGGCCGTGACGAACTGGCGGAAGCCGCCAGCAAGCAAATGCGCGAACTGCCCTATTACAACCTGTTCTTCCAGACTGCCCACCCACCGGTGCTGGAGCTGTCCAAGGCGATCGCCGATATCGCGCCAGAAGGCATGAACCACGTGTTCTTCACCGGTTCCGGCTCCGAAGGCAACGACACCATGCTGCGCATGGTCCGCCACTACTGGGCGATCAAGGGCCAGCCGAACAAGAAAACCATCATCAGCCGGGTCAATGGCTACCACGGTTCCACTGTGGCCGGTGCCAGCCTCGGCGGCATGACCTACATGCACGAGCAGGGCGACTTGCCGATCCCGGGTATCGTCCACATCCCGCAGCCTTACTGGTTCGCCGAAGGCGGCGACATGAGCCCCGAAGAGTTCGGTATCTGGGCCGCCAACCAGCTCGAAGAGAAGATCCTCGAACTGGGCGTGGACAATGTCGGGGCCTTTATCGCCGAACCGATCCAGGGCGCCGGTGGCGTGATCGTGCCGCCGGACAGCTACTGGCCGCGGATCAAGGAAATCCTTGCCAAGTACGACATCCTGTTCGTTGCCGATGAAGTGATCTGTGGCTTCGGGCGCACCGGTGAGTGGTTCGGTAGCGATTTCTACGACCTCAAGCCGGACATGATGACCATCGCCAAGGGCCTGACCTCCGGCTACATCCCCATGGGTGGGCTGATCGTGCGCGACGAAGTGGTGGCGGTGCTCAACGAGGGCGGCGACTTCAACCACGGTTTCACCTATTCCGGGCACCCGGTGGCCGCTGCCGTGGCCCTGGAAAACATCCGCATCATGCGCGAAGAGAAAATTATCCAGCGCGCCCATGAAAAAGCGGCACCGTATTTGCAGAAACGTCTGCGCGAGTTGAGCGACCACCCGCTGGTGGGCGAGGTTCGCGGGGTAGGGCTGCTGGGGGCCATCGAACTGGTCAAGGACAAGGCCACCCGGGCGCGTTACGAAGGCCGAGGCGTGGGCATGATCTGCCGGCAGTTCTGCTTCGACAACGGCCTGATCATGCGCGCGGTGGGTGACACCATGATCATTGCGCCGCCCCTGGTGATCAGCGAGGCGGAGATCGACGAGCTGGTGGCCAAGGCGCGCAAGTGTCTGGACCTGACCTTGAGTGTGCTCGAGGGCTGAGTGCTAGGCTTTGAGCGCGGTGCTTGCGGGCACTGCGTTCAAAGCAGATGTAAAAGCCTGGTCTTTTCTTGAAAGCCGGCCTTGGATCTTGCCAGACTACCCGCCGTTTTGGTTGCCCGGATATTGGCCGCTGAGCGAGTGGTTAAAAAGAATAATTGGAGCATTACGCATGAAGGCATTAGGTATGAAGTTAGCTGGCAAGACCCTCCTCGCCATGTCCCTGATGGGCGTGATGGCGGCGGCGGCACAAGCGGACGATAAAGTGCTGCACGTTTACAACTGGTCCGATTACATCGCGCCGGACACTATCAAGAAGTTTGAAGCCGAGTCGGGCATCAAGGTTGTCTACGACGTGTTCGACAGCAATGAAACCCTGGAAGCCAAGTTGCTCGCCGGCAAGTCCGGTTATGACGTTGTGGTGCCTTCCAACAACTTCCTGGCCAAGCAGATCAAGGCCGGTGTCTACCAGGAACTGGACCGCTCCAAGTTGCCGAACTGGAAGAACCTCAACGAATCGCTGCTCAAGGCGGTTTCGGTGAGCGACCCGGGCAACAAGCATGCCTTCCCTTACATGTGGGGCTCGATCGGTATCGGCTTCAACGCCGAGAAGGTCAAGGCCGCGCTGGGTGCCGATGCACCGACCAACTCCTGGGACCTGCTGTTCAAGCCTGAGAACGCTGAGAAGCTGAAGGCCTGCGGCGTCAGCTTCCTCGATTCGCCAACCGAGATGATTCCGGTGGCGCTGCACTACCTGGGCTACCCGACCGACAGCCAGGACAAGAAGCAACTGGCTGAAGCCGAAGCGCTGTTCCTCAAGATCCGTCCTTCGATCGCCTACTTCCACTCCTCCAAGTACATCTCCGACCTGGCCAACGGCAACATCTGCGTCGCCGTGGGTTACTCGGGCGACATCTACCAGGCCAAGGCCCGTGCCGCCGAAGCCGGTGACAAGGTCAAGGTCAGCTACAACATCCCCAAAGAAGGTGCTGGCAGCTTCTATGACATGGTGGCCATCCCCAAAGACGCGGAAAACGTCGAAGGCGCCTACAAGTTCATGACCTTCCTGCAAAAGCCTGAAGTCATGGCCGAAATCACCAACGCCGTGCGTTTCCCCAACGGTAACGCGGCTGCAACCCCATTGGTCGATAAAGACATCACCAGCGACCCGGGCGTCTACCCGCCAGCTGAGGTGCAGGCCAAGCTGTACGCGATCGCCGACCTGCCGGCCGCGACCCAGCGCATCCTGACCCGCAGCTGGACCAAGATCAAATCCGGCAAATAAGCCGATTTGCAGCACTCCCTGTTGCCGTCGTCGTGGCGAGGGCGGCAACAGGAAACAATTAAATGACAGAAAGTTTTGCTGGATTGGTTTATCGAGGGTAAGTTGCGCGCCGGTTTTGTTGCTGGGCAGCTTGGAGGCTGTCAGGTAGCGCGGGGCAACTTGGGCCCAACTATTTAAGAGGACCTCCACTTGCCTATTTCTTTATTTCGCAAAGCCATGCTGGCCGCCGCCGGCCTGACGCTGATGGCTGGCGTCCAGGCTGCACCGACCGTGCATATTTATAACTGGTCCGATTACATCGGTCAGAACACCCTGGCCGAGTTTGAAAAGGCCACCGGTATCAAGCCGGTGTATGACGTATTCGATTCCAATGAAACCCTGGAAGGCAAGTTGCTGGCCGGCCGTACCGGTTATGACGTGGTCGTGCCGTCCAACCACTTCCTGGGCAAGCAGATCAAGGCCGGGGCTTTCCAGAAGCTCGACAAGAGCCTGCTGACCCACTATTCGAACCTTGACCCGGTACTGCTCAAGCGTCTGGAAATGAACGACCCGGGCAACCAGTACGCGGTGCCGTACCTGTGGGGTACCAACGGCATCGGCTACAACGTCGACAAGGTCAAGGCCGCCCTGGGCGTGGACAAGATCGATTCCTGGAGCGTGCTGTTCGAGCCGGAGAACATCAAGAAGCTCAACAGCTGCGGCGTGGCCTTCCTCGACTCCGCCGACGAGATGATGCCCACAGTCCTCAACTACCTGGGCCTGAACGCCAACAGCACCAACCCCCAGGACTACAAGAAGGCCGAGGCCACGTTACTGGCAGTGCGTCCTTACGTGACCTACTTCCATTCGTCCAAGTACATCTCGGACCTGGCCAACGGCAATATCTGCGTGGCCATCGGGTTTTCCGGCGATGTGTTCCAGGCCAAGGCCCGGGCCGCCGATGCCGGCAAGGGTGTGAACATCGCCTATACGATTCCGAAGGAGGGCGGTGCCCTGTGGTTCGACATGCTGGCGATCCCCAAGGATTCGACCAACGTCAAGCAAGCCCACGCCTTCATCAACTATTTGCTGCAACCTGAAGTGATCGTTCAGGTCAGTGACTATGTCGGTTATGCCAACCCCAACCCCGGGTCGGACAAGCTGATGGAGCAGTCCATCCGCACCGACGAAGCGGTCTACCCACCGCAGGAAGTGCTCGACAAGACCTACGTGTCCACCGAGTTGCCACCCAATATCCAACGCTTGATGACCCGCAGCTGGACCAAGGTCAAGACGGGTAAGTAGTTCCACAGGCTCAAACTATCCAAGGTCCGCCTACATGGGGCGGGCTGCAAATTTTGTTGGGAGTTTCGCAAATGGCAGTTGCCTCCGGCGCCTATAAGAAAGCCCTCGAGGGCGACCAGACACCTAAGCAGGTGCTGGTCAAAATCGACCGGGTCACGAAGAAGTTCGACGAGACGGTTGCCGTGGACGATGTGTCCCTGGAAATCAAGAAGGGCGAGATCTTCGCCCTGCTCGGCGGTTCGGGTTCAGGCAAGTCCACCTTGCTGCGGATGCTGGCCGGTTTCGAACGGCCAACGGAGGGGCGAATCTTCCTCGATGGTGTAGACATCACTGACATGCCGCCTTACGAGCGGCCGATCAACATGATGTTCCAGTCCTACGCCTTGTTCCCCCACATGACCGTGGCGCAGAACATCGCCTTCGGCCTCAAGCAGGACAAGATTCCTGCCGCCGAGATCGACGCCCGGGTGGCAGAGATGCTCAAGCTGGTGCAGATGAGCCAGTACGCCAAGCGCAAGCCGCACCAGCTCTCCGGCGGCCAGCGCCAGCGCGTGGCCCTGGCCCGTTCCCTGGCCAAGCGTCCCAAGCTGCTCTTGCTGGACGAGCCCATGGGCGCCCTGGACAAGAAGCTGCGCTCACAGATGCAGCTGGAGCTGGTGGAGATCATCGAGCGCGTGGGCGTGACCTGCGTAATGGTGACCCACGACCAGGAAGAGGCCATGACCATGGCCGAACGCATCGCCATCATGCACCTGGGCTGGATCGCCCAGATCGGCAGCCCGATCGACATCTACGAGACCCCGGTCAGCCGCCTGGTCTGCGAATTCATCGGCAACGTCAACATCTTCGAGGGTGAAGTGGTGGACGATGCCGAGGGCCACGCCCTGATTACCTGCAAGGACCTGGACCGCAGTATCTATGTCGGCCACGGTATCAGCACTTCGGTGCAGGACAAATCGGTGACCTACGCGATCCGCCCGGAAAAGCTCCTGGTGACTGCCGAGATGCCGACCTGCGAGTACAACTGGTCCAGCGGCAAGGTCCACGACATTGCCTACCTGGGCGGCCACTCGGTGTTCTACGTCGAACTGCCGAGCGGCAAGCTGGTGCAATCCTTCGTCGCCAACGCCGAGCGCCGTGGTGCGCGGCCGACCTGGGGTGACCAGGTCTACGTCTGGTGGGAAGACGACAGCGGCGTGGTACTGCGCTCATGAACATGCGAAAGCTCAAGCGCCGACTCAATCGAATAATTCCCGGTGGCCGTCAGCTGGTCATCGGGGTTCCGTTCATCTGGCTGTTCCTGTTCTTCATGCTGCCGTTCTTCATCGTCCTGAAGATCAGCTTCGCCGAAGCGGACGTGGCCATTCCGCCGTACACCGAGATCTACAGCTACGTCGACCAGAAGCTGCAGTTGCTGCTGAACCTGGGCAACTACGCGATGCTCGGCGACGACGAACTCTATATCGCCGCCTACCTCGGCTCGCTGAAGATGGCGTTCTTCAGCACCATCCTCTGCCTGCTGATCGGCTACCCGATGGCCTACGCCATCGCCAGTGCCCGCAAGGAATTGCAGACGGTGCTGGTGCTGCTGATCATGATGCCGACCTGGACCGCGATCCTGATCCGCGTCTACGCCTGGATGGGCATCCTCAGCAATAACGGCCTGCTCAATGGCTTCCTGATGTCCATGGGCTGGATCAACGAGCCGCTGCAGATCCTCAACACCAACATCGCGGTGTATATCGGTGTGGTCTATTCCTACCTGCCGTTCATGATCCTGCCGCTGTACGCGAACCTGGTGAAACACGACACCAGCCTGCTGGAGGCCGCGGCCGACCTGGGTTCGAGTACCTTCAACAGCTTCTGGAAAATCACCGTGCCGCTGTCCAAGAACGGCATCATTGCCGGCTGCATGCTGGTGTTCATCCCGGTGGTGGGTGAGTTCGTGATTCCGGAACTGCTGGGCGGTCCGGAAACCCTGATGATCGGCAAGGTGCTGTGGCAAGAGTTCTTCAACAACCGTGACTGGCCGGTGGCATCCGCCCTGGCGGTGGTGATGCTGGCGATCCTGATTGTGCCGATCATCCTGTTCAACCGCAGTCAGGCCAAGGAAATGGAGGGCAAGGAATGAAGCGCTTCAGTTTCTCCAGCCTGATGCTGGTGCTCGGCCTGTTGTTCATCTACCTGCCGATGCTGATCCTGGTGATCTACTCGTTCAACGCCTCCAAGCTGGTGACGGTGTGGGGCGGCTGGTCAATCAAGTGGTACATCGGCCTGCTGGATAACCAGCAACTGATGGGCTCGGTGATGCGCTCCCTGGAAATCGCCTGCTACACCGCTGTAGCGGCGGTGGCACTGGGCACCCTGGCGGCGTTCGTGCTGACCCGGATCACCCGCTTCAAGGGCCGTACCCTGTTCGGTGGCCTGGTCACCGCGCCGCTGGTGATGCCGGAAGTGATCACCGGTCTTTCCTTGCTGCTGCTGTTCGTGGCCATGGCCCAGGCGGTCGGCTGGCCTCAGGAGCGCGGCATCGTCACCATCTGGATCGCCCACACCACGTTCTGCGCCGCCTATGTGGCAGTGGTGGTGTCGGCCCGCCTGCGTGAGCTGGACCTGTCCATCGAAGAGGCGGCCATGGACCTGGGCGCGCGGCCGTGGAAGGTGTTCTTCCTGATCACCATCCCGATGATCGCGCCTTCGCTGGCGGCCGGCGGCATGATGTCCTTCGCCCTGTCCCTGGATGACCTGGTACTGGCCAGCTTCGTCTCCGGCCCGGGTTCCACCACCTTGCCGATGGAAGTGTTCTCGGCGGTGCGCCTGGGGGTGAAGCCGGAGATCAACGCCGTGGCCAGCCTGATCCTGCTGGCGGTGTCTCTGGTGACCTTCCTGGTCTGGTTCTTCAGCCGGCGCGCCGAAGAAGCCCGCAAGCGGGCGATCCAGCAGGCCATCGAGGAAAGCGCTGCTGACTCCTGGAAACAGCCGGACGTGCGTCGGGCCCAGGCGCCGGAAACCGCCTGACTTGCAGTTGTGTCATCAAAAAACCTCGCCCCGGTTTCCGGGAGCGAGGTTTTTTATTGGCCCTTGCCGGGGCAAGCGTCCTTCAGAAGGGGATTGGGCTTGCGGGTCTCTTCGCTGGCCAGCCAGCTCCTGCAGCGCTGGTGATGGGTCAGGATTGCCAGGGTGAACGGCGAATCACCTCGACGAAATTCAACGCCTTGAACCCTGGCTGCTGGTCGGCCAGGACGTCGGTCTTGACGTTGCCGAAGGTGGTTTGCGGGCGATGGCGCAGGCCGTCGGCGAAGGCGCAGATGATGCATTCCTTGAAGCCTTCACCGCGCGGGTGGGCGTGG
The DNA here is from genome assembly GCF_024810175.1 of Pseudomonas sp. BIGb0176. Taxonomy (NCBI): domain Bacteria; kingdom Pseudomonadati; phylum Pseudomonadota; class Gammaproteobacteria; order Pseudomonadales; family Pseudomonadaceae; genus Pseudomonas; species Pseudomonas sp. BIGb0176. The sequence continues at coordinate 343,527 of NZ_JANUEC010000004.1, read as the reverse complement.
ACCACGGCTTCACGCTGGGCCGCGGGGAACGCGGCGTAGTCGATGCCCAGCACATCCATCTCGACCCCGGCGGTGACCAGGGCCACGGTAGGGCGCAGGTGCTGGGGGATGCCTGGGGTGGTGTGCAAGGCGATGGACAGCCAGACCTGCTCGATATCGTCGGCGCTGAGGCCGTAGGGCTGGAGAAAGTCGCGTGCGGCGTTGGCGCCGTCGACTTCGAAGCGCTGGTCGGCGCTGCGCAGGCCCTCCACCAACCCCAGGTCGTGGAACATGGCGCCGACGTAGAGCAACTGCGGGTCGTAAGCCAGCTGCCGGCGTTCGCCGCTCAGGGCGCCGAACAGGAACACCCGGCGCGAGTGGTGATAAAGCAGGTCGGATTCGACATCGCGGATGTACTCGGTGGTGGCCCGGGCCAGGGCGCTGTCGGGTATCCGGATCCCGGCGATGGTGGAGCTCATGGGGCGTTCCTCGTGGCGGGCGCCGTGCTGGCGCTGGAGCCTTCAGTCTGTTACCGGGCCTTTCGGCCCACAATCGCACCGGGGCTGCGATCCCGGCCAACCTGCGTGCATTTCCTGCCAGTGCTATGTTCCCCCGAGCTTTGCTTGCGACAATTGCCCGCCGCTCGGGGTTGCCGGGCGCGGGTCATAGAGGGCTGTTTGCGCCATGGGTAGAAGCGTTGCCGTGCTGGTTTTTCCGGGTGTCCAGGCCCTCGATGTCACCGGGCCCATGGATGTGTTTTGCGAAGCCAACCGGTTTCTGCCGGCCGAGGATCATTACCGCTTGCGGGTGATTGGCGTCGAGGCTGGGGCGCAGGCCTGTTCCAATGGCCTGCTGTTGCAGGCCCATTGTTCCTTCACCCAGGCCCTGGAGCCCTTTGACCTGTTGCTGGTGGCGGGCGGCCCACAGGTGCCTGGCAGCCAGTTCAGCCCGGCCTTCTACGCCTGGCTGCGCGAGGCCTGCGCCCGGGCCAAGGGCTTCGGCTCGATCTGCAACGGCGCGTTCATCCTGGCCCGGGCCGGGTTGCTGGAAGGGCGCACGGTGACCACCCACTGGAGCGATGCGCTGGCGCTGGCTGCGCTGTGCCCGGGCACCCGGGTCGAGGCTGATCGCCTGTACGTCCAGGACGGCAGGCTGTTCACTTCGGCGGGGGTCACCGCCGGCATCGACCTGTCGCTGTACCTGCTGGCCCAGGATCATGGTGCGGGGGTGGCCCTGAGCGTGGCCAAGCGTCTGGTGGTGTTCACCCAGCGCACGGGGGGGCAGTCGCAGTTCAGCCCGTTTCTGTTGCCCCAGGCCGAGACCACCTCCACCGTGGCTCGGGTCCAGCAGCATGTGCAGGACCGGTTGCAGGCGGACCTGAGCATTGCCGAGCTGGCCCGGGCGGTGAACATGAGCCCGCGCAATTTTGCCCGAGTGTTCGTTCGAGAAGCGGGGGTGACTCCGGCGGAATTTGTCGAAGGCGCGCGGATGGATGCGGCGCGGGGGATGCTCGAACGCAGCGCGGCGCCGCTCAAGACCGTGGCCTACGCCTGCGGTTTTCGCGATGCCCAGCACATGCGCAGCGTGTTCAACCGGCGCCTGGGGCTGACCCCGCAACAGTTCCGCCTGAACTTCAGCACCGTACCCTTGTAGGAGCCGGCTTGCCGGCGAAGGCGTCCTTCAGCGGAGTGCAGGGCTTGCTGGCCTCTTCGCTGGCCAGCTCGCTTCTACACCCGCCGCTGGTCAAGGCGCCGGGACCCGGGGGCGTGCCGGCAGCAGCTTCAGGGTGCTGCGGGTGTTGGCGGTGACTTCCTCGTCGCTGAAGTGCGCCTGCTGGTAGACCCCTTCGATATAGGCTTCGGCCTGATCGTCGTAGTGCTTGTCGAACAGCACGCCACTCTGGCCCACCGGGTTGATGGTCAGGCTGTGGGCCGGGTCGGCGAAGTCGATGATGCGCCGGGTCGAGGGCCCGTAGACCACTGACCAGGGCGCCGGGCCGATCTTGGCGGTGAGGTTGTTCGGCACTTCGTGGCTGCCGGGGGCGTCCAGGGGGCCGACGTTGAACAGCCGGTCCAGGGGCTTCTGCATGCCCAGCGGGTGGCCGTGGGTCAGCGTGTGGGCCTGGCCCCAGCGCCATTGCGCCGGGTTGGCGCCCAGGGTCAGGCGCAGGTGGTCGATACTGGCGCGCCAGGCCAGCTTGACCGTGTCGGCGCGGCTTTCGCGCTGGGGCGTGGTGCGGTTGTCCCACCAGGGCGAGTCGGGGTCCGCCGCCAGCCGGGGCAGGGCGGCGTCCACCACCCGGGCCTGGATCAGGGCGTCGAAATAGGCGTCGCCGAGTTTTTCATGGAAAGTGGCATCGGCCAGGTTGAACAGGAACTGGTTGAACAGCGTCGCGCTGGTGGATTCCAGCGGATAGTCGCCCTGCCATTTCGCCAGTTGCTCCACCAGCTTCAGTTCCTCGGGGTCGCTGACTACTTCACGCAACACCGGCAACAGCGGCGCCAGCAGGCGCGGCCCGTAGGCGGTGGTGGTGCCCAACTGCAGTTTCTGGGTGTTCTCCAGGTCCCATTTCTGGCTCTTGTCGCTGAGCTGCCGATCCAGTTGCTGACCACGGTCGGCCAGGTTGTAGTAGCCGGGGATCTCCATGCCGGTGGGGGATACCGGCTGGAAGTTGGCCGAGACGATATAGCCCCGGGCCGGGTTCTCTTCCTGGGGGTTGGCGCTGAAGGGGTAGAAGCCTTCCTTGTCCGCCAGGCTGGTGCTGCCATCGAGGATGAAGGCCGGCTTGGCCCCCGCCGGGCGCTTGGGCAGGAGCGCCGCCGCCCACCAGCCGATGTCGCCCTTGGCGTTGGCCCAGACGATGTTCAGGCCCGGTGCATGGACCTTGGCGGCCGCAGCGCGGACCTTGGCCAGGGTGTCTGCGCGGTTGAGCTGGTAGAAGCCGTCGAGGATCGGGTTCGGGGTTTCCAGGAAACCCCACCACATGGCGATCGGCGCCTTGCCCACGGTGGTGCCGAGCATGTCGTTGATGATCGGGCCGTGGGGCGACTGGCGCAGGGTCAGGGTCACCGGGGCCTGGCCCTTGACGGCGATCTGCTGCTCGCTGGTGATCAGGTCCACCCACTTGTCGTGGAACCAGACCTGATTGGGGTTCTCCGGGTTGACCTTTTCGGCGATCAGGTCGAGGTCATCGTTCTGGAACATGGTCAGGCTCCAGCCGAAGTCCAGGTTGTGGCCGAGGAAGGCGAAGGGCACCAGGGCCTGGTGATGACCGTAGAGTTCAAAGCCAGGGGCCGAGAGCTGGGCCTCGTACCACACCGACGGCAGCGAGTAGCGGATATGCGGGTCGCCGGCCAGCAGCGCGCGGCCGCTCTTGGTCCGCGAGCCGGAAACCACCCAGGCATTGCTGCCCTCGAATTGCGGCAGCCCGGCTTCTTCCAGGGCTTGCTGGCTCAGGCGGGCGATTCGGCCCAGGCCCTGCCAGTCGACGGCGGCCAGTGGCGCTGAAGGTGGGGTCTTGCCCTTGGCCAGCACGCCCTTGGGCTGCCAGTCGAGGTCGAACACCTTCAGGTAGTCATTGCCCAGCTCGTCGCGGATGTAGGTCAGCAGCGGCTCGGTGCGAAAGGCCATGGCAAAGCTGTAGGCCATGAAACCGGCGACGCTGACGGTGTCTTCTGCGGTGAAAGGCCGCTTGCGGATACCCAGGACGTCGAACTCGATGGGGCTGGCGTGGCTGTCCTGATACTGGTTGATGCCGTCCAGATAGGCTTCCAGGGCCTTCCAGGCGGGTGACTGATGGTCGAGCCCGGCGATATAGCTGTCGGCCCGTTCGCGAATCCGCAGGCTGCGGAACAGTTTGTCGGTGTCCACCAGCTTGGGCCCCAGCACCTCTGCCAGCTCGCCCCGGGACAGGCGCCGCAGCACTTCCATCTGGAACAGCCGGTCCTGGGCGTGCACGTAGCCCAGGGCGCGGTACAGGTCGGCTTCGTTTTCGGCGCGAATGTGCGGCACCCCGCGTTCGTCGTAACGCACGGTGACCGAGCCTTGCAGGCCATTGAGCTCGACCTGGCCCTGACGCGTCGGCTGCTTGCTGTACAGGTAGCCGGCAAGCCCTGCCAGCAGGGCGAGGATCAGTACGGCGACGACGGTCAGGCTGCGTTTCATGCGGGCTCCTTGCTGTTGTTGTATTCAATGCCGCCTTGGGAGAGCTGCAGAGATTTAGCACAAGTCAGGGGCCCCGCGCAGGAGGCAGTCCTTGATTAGTCGCGAATGCCTTGTTCGGCCGGCCAGGGGCAGTAGCAGCCGATGGCCAGGGTGTGGGTGGCGCTGACCGGGCGATTGTCCTCAAGGGCCTGGAGGATGGGCTCGATGAAGCTGTTGCTGGAATTGCAGGTCAGGCCTTCGCTGTAGGGGCCGAAGTAGGCCAGCTTGCCGTTGCGGTCCCAGATCGCCACTGCCGGGCTGGCGGGGATCTGTTCCGCTCCGGGCAGGCTGTCGAGGTGCTTCAGGCGGCTCAGGGTGGCGGGTAGCTGGCCGTGGCTGCCGGGCTTCTGTACGGCATAGAACTCCACGCCCCGCGGGCCATAGGTTTCGATCAGCTCGGCCAGGTGCTGCTGGTTACCGACATTGCAGGGGCAGGCCGGGTCCCAGAAATGCACCAGGCGGATCGCCCCGGGGCCGGCCAGTTCGGCGGGCAGTTGCAACGGGTCGCCGGAGAACATCGCGGTGTGCTCGCTGAACGCCCGCAGATAGCGGCCCTGGAACCATTCGTAGGCGTTCCACAGCACCACGGCGCAGATCAGGACGAGCAGGCTGGCAAGCAGGGGCGTGCGGTAAGACTGGCGCATTAAGATCGGTCCTCGAAGGTCGCGTAGCTTGCCATGCTTGCCGCGACAGATGAATATCGCAGGCCCAGAAAGCCCGTTTTGTCGCCGGTACCCCCGCTTTGGAATTCTCTATGCCCGCCACTTTCGACCCCGACCACCTGCGTGCCAGCCTGCAACCTCTGGTCGCCGGGCAGCCTTTGTCGGTGGAGGGGCAGGCCTACCAGCGTTTCTATGGGCTGGATTTCGCCGGGCGGGCGCTGGTGCCGCGTAGCCGCATGGGGCGTTTCCAGGTGGACGGCTACGAAGTGGTGAGCCAGGTCTGGTGGCCGGAGCAGCCACGGGCCACGCTGTTTCTGTTCCACGGCTTCTACGACCACATGGGCTTGTACCGGCATGTGATCGAGTGGGCGCTGCAACGGCGTTTCGTGGTGATTTCCTGCGACCTGCCCGGGCACGGTCTTTCCAGTGGCGAGCGGGCCAGTATCGATGATTTCGCGGTGTACCAGCGGGTGCTGCAAGGCCTGTTCGCCGAGGCCCGGTCCCTGGAGCTCCCCGAGCCCTGGCACCTGTTCGGGCAAAGCACCGGCGGCGCGATCATCATGGACCACCTGCTCAACCAGGGCGCCGAGAGCCCGGCCCAGGGGCAGGTGATGCTGCTCTCGCCGCTGGTGCGGCCGCGGGCCTGGGGCTGGTCGATGCTCAGTTATTACGCGCTGCGGCCCTTCGTCACCGGCATTGCCCGGCGCTTCAGTGAAAACTCCAACGACCCGGATTTCCTCGCGTTCCTGCAGGTCGACCCGTTGCAGCCGCAACGCTTGCCGACGGCCTGGGTGGGAGCGCTGTCGCGCTGGATCAAGCGCCTGGAGGCGGCGCCCCGCAGCTCCAGGCAGCCGTTGATCGTTCAGGGGGATGCGGACATGACCGTGGACTGGCAGCACAATCTGCAGGTGATTCGCGGCAAGTTCGCCGCGCCCGAGCTATTGATGCTGCCCGATGCGCGGCACCACCTGGCCAATGAAATCCCGTTGTATCGCGATCAGTACTTCGCCTTTCTGACCCAGCACCTCTAGAGATTGGTGCAGCCGCTGCCGCAGGCTGCGAACGGCCCTAAGGGACGCAAGAGCCCCAGGCTACTGCAGGCTCGTCAGGCGAGTGCCAGGCAAGGACCTGCGGGCTCGGCAGCGGTCACAGGCGAGTTGCCGGGTCAGGGGGCGAGGCTGGAAGTGCTCTGGCCGACCGCCAGGCCGGCGCGAATCGCTGCCAGGGCGGCCTGGTAGTAGGCCTTGCCTTCGCTGGATTCGGCGAAGGTGGCGAACTCTTCCAGCTCCGTGTCGGACAGATCCCGATAGACGTACAGCAAGGTGTTGTTCAGGTCATTGCCGATCTGCTGCATCAGCCGCTGGCGCTGGCCGTTGAGCATGCCCTGGGCCTGGCCGCCCCCCAGCAGGCCGGGAATCATCTGGCTCAGGCTATCGGCAGCGACACCGGCAATCGCCAGGCTCACCTCTGCACCCGCTTCCCGGGCCGGCAGGGCCTGGGCCAGGTGGCCGATGATCAATTGGCGGTTGTCGCTGGCCTGCATCTTCGGCAGGCCCTGGGCGTTCTTGGCCAGCTGGTCGCGGCGGGTCGCCAGCAGTTCGGCGGCGACGATCTTGCGGCCCAGGGGCGACTGGAAGAAGGCCAGGGCCGGTGCGGGGTCCGCCAGGTTCTGCCGCAGTTGGGCCTCGGCGCGACGGTCCACGGCCTGGGGTGCGAAGCGCTGGTTGCTGTTGTCCACCAGGGCTTGATAGACCGCCGGCGGCAGGCTGCTCTGGTAGCGCTGCTGGGCGGCGCTGAGGGCATCGTTGAAATGCGCGCGCTGTTGCGCCCAACCGGCGACCTGGTACAACTGGTCGTGGCTGTCTGCCCAGGCAGGCAAGGCGCAGAAGATCAACAGTGAGAAAAGCAAACGGCGCATAAGGACTCCTGTCAGCAGGCGACTATTCTCCGGGGCAAGAGGGTGGTTGTCGAGAATTCGTATCAGCATCCCTCGGCAAACCGATGATGTGTAAGCCCATTGAAAAAAATGCTTCATCCTCCGCTCTGCGGCTCTGTCAGATTTTTCTGAGGCTGGATACTATGCGCGCCATGCAAATACCCTCTGATCATCCGCTGTTGTTGAACATTGTCGACGACCTGGCCGCCTGTGGCTGGTCGCAGCAAAATGTCTTCCTGTCCGAGGCTCTGACCCTCGAACTGGCGGCTGAGTGCCGTAAACGTGCGGCTGAAGGTGAACTGGCGCCGGCGGCGGTAGGACGCGGGCCGGCCCAGGAGATCCGCGAGGGTATTCGCGGCGACCATATCCAGTGGCTCGAGCCCGGTCAGGCCCAGGCCTGCGATAGCTACCTGGAACTGATGGACAGCCTGCGCGAGGCTCTGAACCGAGGCCTGTTCCTGGGGCTTGAAGATTTCGAATGCCATTTCGCGATGTACCCGCCGGGAGCCTTCTACAAGCGCCACGTGGATCGCTTTCGCGATGACGACCGGCGCATGGTCTCGGCGGTGGTCTACCTCAATGAGGAGTGGCTGCCCGAGCAGGGCGGGCAATTGCGCATGTACCTCAATGACCGGGGGCAATACGATGTAGTCCCTGTCGGGGGGCGGCTGGTGGTGTTTCTTTCCGGCGAAGTCCCCCATGAAGTCATGCCCGCGACCCGGGAACGCCTGTCCCTGACCGGCTGGTTCCGGCGCCGTGGTAACGAGCCGTTCTGAATATGCACAAGATCCTGGTCAGCCGCTGCCTGTTGGGCCACCGCGTACGCTACGACGGCGGTGCCAGCGGCCCGTTCGATCAACTGGCCGCCTGGCAGCAAGAGGGACGAGTGGTTGCCTTGTGTCCGGAGGTTGCTGGGGGTTTGCCCACGCCACGGGCGCCGGCGGAGATCCCCGGCGGGCAGGGTGTCGATGTGCTCGAGGGGCGGGCACCGGTGATGACCTGCGAAGGTGAAGATGTCAGCGCCCAGTTCCTGGCTGGCGCCCGCCAGGCCCTGGAACTGGTGGAAAAGCACCGGATCCGCGTTGCCGTGCTCAAGGCCCACAGCCCATCCTGCGGCAACCTGCTGACCTATGACGGCAGCTTCAGCGGGGTCAAGGTTTCGGGGGAGGGCGTCACCGCCGCGTTGCTCAAGCAGCACGGGGTGCAAGTCTTCAGCGAGCTGCAACTGCCCGAGGCCGCCAGCGCCCTGGCCGCATTGTCCTCGTAGCCGCTGCCGAGTTTTAGCGAGGCTGCGAAAAGGCCCTAAGGGCCTTGCTTGACGATTTCCCGCCTACCTCTAGCAGCCATGAAGCCCCTGCGTCCCTTCGGGCCGTTCGCAGGCTGCGGCTACAGGTCAATCCAGGCAGCTTGTGTCGTTTACTGCCCGGCTTCGGCCTTCGGCGGTTTGCTCGCGTCCATGCCGAACCATTTCTCCGACAGGGCCATCAGGCGCCCGTCGGCCTTGATCCGCTGCAAGGCGCTGTCCAGGCTCGCGCGAAACGCTGGGTTACCTTTCTGGAAGGGGATCGCCAGGCTCAGGGTCGGTCCGACCTTGGCGCCTTCTTTCACCGGCAGGCGGCTGTCGCGAATGGCGTAGGGAATCAGCAGGCGATCGCTGATGGCAGCGTCGATCTGCTTGTCCGCCACGTCCTTGATCGGCTGCTGGGCATCGGCGTAGCTGCGCAGGTTGATCCCTTCCACAGTCCGCGCCTGATCGACGAACTGGCTGCCCTGGGCCACCCCCAGCGCCTGGCCGCGCAGGGCCTGCAGGGAAAACAGCGGACGCTGCTCTTCCTTGCGCACAATCAACTGCGCACTGGAATAGCTGTAGGGTTCGCTGAAATCGAAACGATCCTTGAGTTCCGGGGTCATTGCTATGTGGTTGATCGCCACGTCGAACTTGCCGCTTTCCACTCCCGGGAGCAGTTCGGCGGCCTCGGTCACCACGAAGTCCGCGCGTACGTCCAGTTCACTGGCCAGCAGTTGCCCCAACTCCACCTCGAAACCGGTGAGTTTGCCGTCGTCCTTGAAATTGAAGGGTGGCGTATCGGCTTCCAGGGCGATGCGCAGCTCGCCGCGGTCATTGATATCGTCCATCAGTTCGGCTTGAGCGCAAGTGCTCGCAAGGGGCAGCAAAAGTAACAGGCCAGGCAGGAAACGCATGGTCACTCCTTGAATTTATATGAGCGATGCGCCGTTCAGGCTCGCTTTGCTAAGGTGTTGAGTGCCTTCGACAACGAATTGCCACGAAGTTGTCATAACCGTAAAAGATTTGCGGAAAAACTGGAGAAGATAATGAAAATTTTTATGTCGCGTGCTGCTTTGGCCGGTCTGTTGCTGGGGACCTCGATGCTGGCCGGTGCAGCGGAAATTCCGCGTACCGAGGCACCTGCCGGCGCCAAGGTGACTATCGTTTCCCCGGCCGACGGGGCCACCGTGGACAAGACCTTCAAGGTCAAGTTCGGCGTTGAAGGCATCGCCCTGGCTCCGGCGGGCGATCAGACCGCCAACACCGGCCACCATCACCTGCTGATCGATGTCGATCAGTTGCCTGCCGAGAACCTGCCGATCCCGATGGACGCCAACCACCTGCACTTCGGCAAGGCCCAGACCGAAACCGAAGTGACCCTGACCCCCGGCAAGCACACCCTGCAACTGGAACTGGGGGACAAGAACCACGTGCCTTTCAACCCGGTGATCGTTTCCAAGAAAATCACAGTAACAGTGAAATAATCGTAAACACGATAAAAAAGGGAGCCCAGAGGGCTCCCTTTTTTGTGCCGCGGTCGAGGCTTAGAACAGCACGCGGCAACGGATGGTGCCGTTGATGTGCTGCAGCTTCTCTTGCGCCAGGTCCGAGTACTCGGCGTCGACGTCGATCACCACGTAGCCGACCTTCTCGTTGGTCTGCAGGAACTGACCGGAGATGTTGATGCCGTTTTCGGCGAAGACCTTGTTGATCTCGCTCATCACGCCCGGAATGTTCTCGTGGATGTGCAGCAGACGGTGCTTGCCCGGGTGGGCCGGCAGCGCCACTTCAGGGAAGTTGACCGAGGACACCGAGGTACCGTTGTCGCTGTACTTGACCAGTTTTTCTGCCACTTCCAGGCCGATGTTGGCCTGGGCTTCAGCGGTGGAACCGCCGATGTGCGGGGTCAGGATCACGTTGTCCAGGCCGCGCAGCGGGCTTTCGAACTCTTCGTCGTTGGAGCGCGGCTCCACCGGGAATACGTCGATGGCCGCGCCGATCAGGTGCTTGTCCTTGATCGCGTCCGCCAGGGCGTCCAGCTCGACCACGGTGCCGCGGGCGGCGTTGATCAGGATGCCGCCCTTCTTGATGGCGCGGATTTCCTTCTCGCCGATCATCCACTGGGTGGCCGCGGTTTCCGGCACGTGCAGGGTGACGATGTCGGACATGCCCAGCAGTTCGTGCAGGTTGCCCACCTGGGTGGCGTTGCCCAGTGGCAGCTTGGTCACGGTGTCGTAGAAGAACACCTGCATCCCTAAGCCTTCGGCCAGGACCGACAGCTGAGTACCAATGGAGCCGTAACCGACGATACCCAGCTTCTTGCCACGGATTTCGAAGGAGTTGGCCGCGCTCTTGATCCAGCCGCCACGGTGGCAGGAAGCGTTTTTCTCGGGGATGCCGCGCAGCAGCAGGATGGCCTCGGCCAGCACCAGCTCGGCAACCGAACGGGTGTTGGAGTACGGCGCGTTGAACACCGCGATGCCGCGCTCGCGAGCGGCGGACAGGTCAACCTGGTTGGTGCCGATGCAGAAGCAGCCCACTGCGACCAGTTTCTTCGCGTGGTCGAAGATCTCTTCGGTCAGTTGAGTGCGGGAGCGAATGCCGATGAAGTGTGCATCGGCGATCTTTTCCTTGAGCTGGGCTTCCGGCAGAGAACCGGTGAGGTACTCGATGCTGGTGTAGCCGGCGGCCTTGAGGACGTCGACAGCGGATTGGTGGACGCCTTCGAGGAGAAGGAACTTGATCTTGCTCTTATCGAGAGAAGTCTTGCTCATCTGCGTAAACCTGTGTCCCGGAGAAAAATGGCAGGGAAGTGGACAGCTTGAGCTGACCTGGGCGGCACTGGGCCGACACCGCAGAAAGGCCCTTGGGCACTCTCCTGCGGGGGCGGTATGCTAGCATACGCGCCCCGCTAAACACTCATTCCTGCGACGTGAAGCGTTCTCAGGATGACCATGAATTGTTCGAGAGTTCTGTCGATGACCAATCCTGCCCTGATTGATGAGCTGAAGACCCTGGTTGAGCCTGGCAAGGTGCTGACCGACGCTGACTCCCTGAATGCCTACGGCAAGGATTGGACCAAGCATTTCGCCCCGGCCCCGACAGCCATTGTGTTTCCGAAAACCATCGAGCAGGTCCAGGCCATTGTGCGCTGGGCCAATCAGCACAAGGTTGCGCTGGTGCCTTCGGGCGGTCGCACCGGGCTTTCGGCGGCAGCGGTGGCAGCCAACGGCGAGGTGGTGGTGTCCTTCGACTATATGAACCAGATCCTCGACCTGAACCTGACCGACCGCACCGCAGTGTGCCAGCCGGGCGTGGTCACCGAGCAGTTGCAGAACCTGGCGCAAGAAAACGGCCTGTACTACCCGGTGGATTTCGCTTCTGCAGGTTCCAGCCAGATTGGCGGCAATATCGGTACCAATGCCGGCGGGATCAAGGTGATTCGCTACGGCATGACCCGCAATTGGGTGGCCGGCATGAAGGTGGTCACCGGCAAGGGCGACCTGCTGGAGCTGAACAAGGACCTGATCAAGAACGCCACCGGCTATGACTTGCGCCAGCTGTTCATCGGCGCCGAGGGCACCCTGGGCTTCGTGGTCGAGGCCACCATGCGCCTGGACCGGGCCCCGAAGAACCTCACGGCGATGGTCCTGGGCACCCCTGATTTCGACTCGATCATGCCGGTGCTGCACGCCTTCCAGAGCAAGCTTGATCTGACCGCCTTCGAGTTCTTCTCCGACAAGGCCCTGGCCAAGGTCTTGGCCCGTGGCGACGTGCCGGCGCCATTCGAATCCGAATGCCCGTTCTATGCGCTGCTGGAATTCGAAGCCACCACCGAGGAAGTGGCCAACCACGCCCTGGAAACCTTCGAGCACTGTGTCGAGCAGGGCTGGGTCCTGGACGGCGTGATGAGCCAGAGCGAAACCCAGTTGCACAACCTGTGGAAGCTGCGCGAATACATCTCCGAGACCATTTCCCACTGGACGCCGTACAAGAACGACATTTCGGTCACTGTGTCGAAAGTCCCGGCCTTCCTTCAGGAAATCGACGCCATCGTCGGCAAGCATTACCCGGACTTCGAAATCGTCTGGTTCGGCCACATCGGCGACGGCAACCTGCACCTGAATATCCTCAAGCCGGATAACCTGAGCAAGGACGAGTTCTTTGCCAAGTGCGCGACGGTCAACAAGTGGGTGTTCGAGACGGTCGAGAAGTACAACGGCTCGATTTCCGCGGAGCACGGCGTGGGCATGACCAAGCGTGATTACCTGACCTACAGCCGCTCGCCGGTGGAGATCGAGTACATGAAGGCGGTCAAGGCCGCGTTCGACCCGAACGGCATCATGAATCCGGGCAAGATCTTCGCGATCTGAAGCCGGGTAGTGTCCAGATAAAGCACACAAGCAGGAGTCGGTAATGAGCTATCAGCACCAGTATGTCGACGGTACCCGGATCCATTTTCCGGTGGGCAAGGTGGTGTGCATCGGTCGCAACTACGCCGAGCACGCCAAGGAGCTGGACAACCCGGTACCTACCGAACCCCTGCTGTTTATCAAGCCGGGCAGTTGTGTGGTACCCCTGGAAGGTGGGTTCGCCATTCCCACCGAGCGTGGTTCGGTGCACTACGAAGCGGAAATCGCGGTGTTGATCGGCAAGCCGCTCTCCACCAAACCCAGCCGTGAAGAAGTGCTGGATGCCATTTCCGGCTTTGCCCCGGCACTGGACCTGACCCTGCGGGACAAGCAGGCCGAACTCAAAGCCAAGGGCCTGCCCTGGGAAATCGCCAAGTCGTTCGACGGCGCGGCGGTGATCGCGCCCTTTGTGGTGGGCAGCACCTTCGCCGACCTGACCGACATCGGCATCCGCCTGACCATCAACGGTGAAGTACGCCAGGACGGCAACAGCGCCATCATGCTCAACCCCATAGTGCCGATGATCCAGTACATGGCCGGTTGTTTCTCCCTGCAGGCCGGCGATGTGATCCTCACGGGCACGCCGGTCGGGGTTGGGCCGCTGAATGTCGGCGATGAGCTGGTGCTGGAGCTTCCCGGTGCCAGCCGTTTCACCAGCAGCGTCCGTTGATCCGAATCTTTCTGCGCTGGGCCCGGTAATCCAGGGCCCGGCGCAGAGAGATCAGCGGCTTTAACCGTTTTTTCACATTTTTCCCGGATAATTCCGAAGTTTATGGTTCGCGGATCTAAAATCCCTGTGCTATTAACTTTGGCCGCGTTTCTGGAATCTGTGTGATGGACGCCCACCCTCTACCTAAACCTCGCCTCATCCGCCGCTTGCGATTGCGCATGCGCTGGTATTCCTGGCTGCTGTTGGCGGGCGTGATCTGCTATGGCGTAGCCAGCCTCATGCATTGGGATGACCGTGGGGCTCTCTGGGTCCAGGAAGGTTTTGTCAGTACCGCCGAACGCAGCTCCAGTATCTGGCTGCCCAGCTACCGGGCGGTGATCGATGCCAAGGTCCTGCCAGGCATGGAGCGGGACGAAGCCTCCGATCTTTCCTATAACCCCCAGACCAAGACCCTGTTTTCGGTAATGGGCAAATACCCATTCCTGGTGGAGCTGTCGCTGCAAGGCGACGTCCTGCGCAAGATGCCTCTAGTGGGCTGGAGCAACCCGGAAGGGGTCGCGGTCCTGGAAAATGGCCTGCTGGCGATTGTCGATGAGCGCGAGCATTCGCTGGTGATCGTCAAGGTCGATGCCAATACCCGGTCGCTGAATGTCGCGGACTTCCCCAAATACGACCTGGGCCCTTCGGCAGACCAGAACAAGGCGTTCGAAGCCATTGCCTGGAACCCGCGCAGGCAACAGTTGCTGCTCGGGGAGGAGCGCCCGCCGGCGTTGTTTACCTGGAGCAGCGACGGTAGCCAAGTACTCAAGGGCAACAAGCAGAAGCTGGCCAGCGACGAACTCGACTTGCGCAACCTGTCGGCCCTGGGTATCGACCCGCGCACCGGCCATACCCTGGTGCTGTCGGCTGATTCCCATCTGCTGCTGGAACTGGACGAGCAGGGCGAGCAGGTCAGCTTCATGGCCCTGCTCGGTGGCTTCAATGGCCTGGAAAAAACCATTCCCCGGGCCGAAGGGGTGGCCATGGATGAGGCCGGCAACCTGTACATGGTCAGCGAGCCCAACCTGTTCTATCGCTTCGAGAAACAGTGAGCCCCGGCCTGGCACCCGAGCCGGGCCATTCAGGGCATTAAGCTTGAATTCAGGCGGCTGTGATATTTCATCAGCCTGTCCTGATTTCGAGCCTGCCCGCCATGTATCGCCTCACCCGCCTGCAACCCCTTTACCTGATCCTCTGCCTGATGGCCGTGCTGCTGGCGGTGTTTGTCCATAACCACAGGTTGTGGCAGCGCGCCTGGTTCGACTGGCAATCCTACTGGCAGGTGGCGGCCCCCCAATCCCTGGGGTTGGGCGATTATCGTGTCGTGCTGGAGGCGCAGCCCATCGAGGGTCTGGATGAGGTCTCGGCGCTGACCTACGATCCGCTGCGCAACAGCCTGTTCACCGTGACCAACAAGAATTCCGAACTGATCGAGCTATCCCTGGACGGGCAGATCCTGCGCCGCATCGCTCTGGTGGGCTTTGGCGATCCCGAAGCGGTGGAGTTCATCAGTGCCAATACCTATGTGATCAGTGACGAGCGCCAGCACCGGCTGATCAAGATCCAGCTGGACGATGAAACCACGGCGGTGGATGCGGCAGAAGCCGAGCAGATCACCCTGGGCGTGCACCTTGCCGGCAACAAAGGCTTCGAGGGGCTGGCCTACGACTCCCAGGGCAAGCGCCTGTTCGTCGCCAAGGAGCGCGACCCGATGCTGATCTATGAAGTGCAGGGCTTCCCCCATCAAGATCCGGAACAGTCCTACGGGATGCATGTGGTGAACAACCCCAAGCGCGATGCCGGCCTGTTCGTGCGTGATCTATCCAGCCTGCAATACGACGAGCGCAGTGGCCACCTGCTGGCACTGTCGGACGAGTCACGGCTGGTGGTGGAGCTGGATGTCGAGGGGCGCCCGCTGAGTACCCTGGCCCTGGGCAAGTGGCGTCAGGGTCTGAGCAAGGCGGTGCCTCAGGCGGAAGGGATGGCCATGGATGACGCCGGCACCCTGTACCTGGTGAGCGAACCGAACCTGTTCTACGTCTTCAAGAAACCGATGTAGGAGCCAGCTTGCCAGCGAAGAGGCCTTCAAAACCGCCTTCGCCCGCCAGCCGGCTCCTATCTGCAGGGCAGGCTCAGGCCTTGAGGGTCTTCACCCCTTCGGCGGTACCCAGCAGCAGCACATCAGCGGGGCGTGCAGCGAACAGGCCATTGGTGACCACGCCGACAATGGCATTGATCTGGCTTTCCAGTTCCACCGGATTGGTGATCTGCATGTTGTGCACATCGAGGATGATGTTGCCGTTGTCGGTGATCACGCCTTCGCGGTACACCGGGTCGCCGCCCAGTTTCACCAGTTCACGGGCCACGTGGCTGCGGGCCATGGGGATCACTTCCACGGGCAGCGGGAAGTTGCCCAGCACCGGCACCAGCTTGCTGGCGTCGGCGATGCAGATAAACGTCTTGGCCACGGCGGCGACGATCTTTTCCCGAGTCAGGGCGGCGCCGCCGCCCTTGATCAGGTTCAGGTGCTCGTCGCTTTCGTCGGCGCCGTCGATGTAGAACTCCAGGTCGCTCACGGTGTTGAGCTCGTAGACCGCAATCCCGTGGCCCTTGAGGCGCGCGGCGGTGGCTTCGGAGCTGGCCACGGCGCCGTCGAAGGCGCCCTTGTGCAGGGCCAGGGCGTCGATGAAACAGTTGGCGGTGGAGCCGGTGCCGACCCCGACGATGCTCTTGTCATCGAGTTTCGGGAGGATAAGGTCGACGGCGGCCTGGGCAACGGCCTGTTTGAGTTGATCCTGGGTCATGCGGGCTCCGAAGCGGGCAAGGGGGGCACAAAGGCCGGCATTATAGGCGCCGCAGCAGATCAGGTCATTGCCCGTTTGGCTAATCGGCCGGGCTTCAGAGAAGGCGAGGGGGCGGCTAAAACCTCTGTATTCGTGTGGTCGCCCGGGCAAACGCTGGGTTAGACTCCCTGGCCCTGCCCAACCCGCTCAGTGATGCTTTCCGATGCTCGAACAGTACGTCAAGAAGATCCTCACCTCGCGCGTTTATGACGTTGCCGTAGAAACCCCATTGCAGACTGCCCGCCAGCTCTCCGAGCGGCTGGGCAATCAGATCTGGCTCAAGCGTGAAGACTTGCAGCCGGTGTTCTCGTTCAAGATCCGTGGTGCCTACAACAAGCTGACCCAGCTCAGCGAAGCCGAGCGCGCCCGGGGCGTGGTCACTGCGTCGGCGGGCAACCACGCCCAGGGCCTGGCCCTGGCGGCCAAGGTGCTGGGGGTCAAGGCTACTATCGTGATGCCCAAGACCACCCCCGAGATCAAGGTCGAGGGCGTGCGCTCCCGTGGTGGCAAGGTGGTGCTGCACGGCGATACCTTCCCTGAAGCGCTGGCCTACTCCCTGAAGCTGGTGGACGAGAAGGGCTACGTCTACATCCATCCCTACGATGATCCGCACACCATTGCCGGGCAGGGCACGGTGGCCATGGAGATTCTGCGCCAGCACCCCGGCCCGCTAGATGCGATCTTCGTTCCGGTCGGTGGCGGCGGCCTGATCGCCGGCATCGCGGCCTATGTGAAGTACCTGCGCCCGGAGATCAAGGTCATCGGCGTCGAGCCGGACGACTCCAACTGCCTGCAGGCGGCCATGGCTGCCGGTGAGCGCGTGGTGCTGCCGACCGTGGGGATCTTCGCCGACGGCGTGGCGGTGGCGCAGATTGGCCAGCACACCTTCGACATCTGCAAGGATTATGTGGATGAAGTGATTACCGTCAGTACCGACGAGATCTGTGCGGCAATCAAGGATATCTACGACGATACCCGCTCGATCACCGAACCTGCCGGCGCCCTGGGCGTTGCCGGGATCAAGAAGTACGTCGAGCAGCGCGGTATCAGCGGGCAGACCCTGGTAGCCATCGACTCCGGGGCCAACGTCAACTTCGACCGCCTGCGCCACGTCGCCGAGCGCGCCGAACTGGGCGAAGGCCGCGAAGCCATCATCGCCGTGACCATTCCCGAGAAGCCCGGCAGCTTCAAGGCCTTCTGCGAGGCGGTGGGCAAGCGCCAGATCACCGAATTCAACTACCGCTACAACACCGGCAGCGAGGCGCACATCTTCGTCGGCGTGCAGACCCACCCGGAAAACGATCCGCGTAGCGCCCTGATCGCCAGTCTGACCGAGCAGGGCTTTCCGGTGATCGACCTGACCGACAACGAGCTGGCCAAGCTGCACATCCGCTACATGGTCGGTGGCCATGCCGAGAAGGTCAGCGACGAAGTGGTGCTGCGTTTCGAATTTCCGGAGCGTCCGGGGGCGCTGTTCAACTTCCTCAACAAGCTGGGCGGGCGCTGGAATATCTCGATGTTCCACTACCGCAACCATGGTGCGGCGGATGGCCGGGTAGTCGCCGGCCTGCAAGTGCCGGCCGATGAACGTCACCTGGTGCCCGCGGCGCTGGAGCAGATCGGCTATCCGTACTGGGATGAAAGCGACAACCCGGCCTACCAGCTGTTCCTCGGCTGAACGACTACGCTGAGGATCGGAGCCTTAAGGAAGCGAAAACATGGAAACACTGACCACGCTGAAGACGCTTCATGTACTGGCCACCGTGCTGCTATTGGGCAGTGCGCTGGGGCTGGCGATCTGGGTCTGGCGCCTGCGCCGCCAGGGGGATGCCACGGTTTATAGCCGGGTGCTGCACCGTCCGGGCCTGTTCGGCTGGCTGTTGCTGGCGCTGGGCATGCTGACATTGCCGTTCAGCGGTTGGTGGCTGGTGCATCTGGTGGGTTGGCCGCTGGGGCAGACCTGGGTCCTGGGTTCCAGTGTGCTCTACACCCTGGGGGCCTTGGCCTGGCTGTGGCTGATGGTGCGCCTCAACCGCCTGCGGGTGGCCAAGGTTGCCAGCGGCCTGGCGTTCACCCTGGTGCTGGCGGTGTTCAGCGCCGCATGTTTCGTGACCATTGCCGGTCTTATGGGCGCCAAGCCGGTCTAACTCTCAAGGATTGCCATGAAGGTCGTTCTGGTGGGGGCCACAGGGTTTGTCGGCCGTCATCTGCTGGCGGCATTGCACGCTGCCGGCCATCAGCTGATTGCCACCAGCCGTCGCCCGCAGCCCCAGGGGTTGCCCGGGGTGGAGTGGCGCCAGCTGGATCTCGATTGCCTGGGCCGCGAGCCCCAGCCCTTTGCCCTGCCTGCCGACACCGACCTGCTGATCAACGCCGCGGGGCTGTTGAGCACTGATGCGCGGGCGTTGAGCCTGACCCAGGACCTGGGTACCCGCGCGCTGTTCGATCTGGCGGCGGCCCGGGGCGTGCGGGTACTGCAGATTTCCGCATTGGGGGCCGGGATCCTGCCCCAGGTGCCGTTCCTTGCCAGCAAGGCGGCGGCGGATGATTACCTGCTGCAGTTGGGGGTACCGGCGGTGGTGCTGCGGCCCTCGCTGGTGCTCGGCGCTGGCGGTGCCAGCAGCGGCTGGCTGACGAGGCTGTCGCCCTGGCCGCTGATTCCTTTGCTGTCCGCCAAGGCGCAGATGCAGCCCTTGCATATAGAGGACTTGAGTGCCGCGGTGCTGGCGCTGCTCAGGCAGTGGCCGCAGGAATCCATGGTTCTGCCCCTGGTCGGCCCGGAACGCATGACCATGGCGCAACTGCTCGATCACCTGCGGTCGGCCCAGGGCTGGGGCCCGGCGCGCTACTTCAAGCTGCCAGCGGTCTTGCTGCGGCTGGTGGCTGCTGCTGGCGATCGCCTGGGCTGGCGAGCCTTGAACCGGCAGAGCCTGGCCATGGCCCGCCACGACAACCTGGCGGATCCGCAGGTGCTGGCCTCGGTCTGCGGGTATCACGCGGCGCCGCTGGCGGCCCGCTTGCAGGACTGGCCGCAGGCGGCGCAAAGCACCCAACTGGCCCTGCGCCCGCTGTTGCTGGCAGTGATGGTGCTGATCTGGCTGGGTACCGCGCTGGTGTGCATTGGCCCGGGTTACGACTGGGGCCTGCGGATCATGGCCGAGGCTGGCGTGCAGGGCGTCTGGGCGGCCCTGGCGGTGATCGGCGGTTCACTCTGTGATGCGCTGCTGGGTGTCGGCCTGCTGCTGCGGCGCTGGCGCCGGCGGGCCTTGCAGGCGCAGTTGGGGCTGATGCTCGGCTACACCCTGATCATCAGCCTGATCCTGCCGCACTTCTGGTTTGACCCTTATGCCGCCGTCGCCAAGAACCTGGTGCTGATGGTGGCGACCCTATGGCTGCTGTGGACCGAACCCCACCAATGAGCGCTTACCTGCTGTTGAAAACCCTGCATATCCTGTCCTCCACCGTGCTGTTCGGCCTCGGCGCGGGGTCGGCCTATTACGCCCTGCGGGCCTGGCGCAGTGGCCGGGTGGAAGTGATTGCCGTGACCTTCAAGCACCTGGTGTTCGCCGACTGGGCCTTTACCGCCACCACGGCGGTATTCCAGCCGTTGAGCGGGCTGGGGCTGGTGCACCTGGCAGGCTGGTCGCTGCAGCAGGCGTGGCTGATGTGGAGCCTGGGCCTGTATGTGGTGGCGGGGCTGTGCTGGCTGCCGGTGGTCTGGTTGCAGATCCGAGTGCACAAGATGGCCGAGCAGGCCCTGCAGGACGGGGCGCCGATGCCGCTGCAGGCAACCCTTTATATGCGCTGGTGGTTCGCCCTGGGCTGGCCGGCGTTCCTGGCCTTCATGGCGATTTTCTATCTGATGGTGGCCAAGCCGGCGTAGGTTTTTTTCGCTGGCAAGCCGGCGCCTACAGCCGGCTCGCCGGCGAGCTGTCTAGTCGCGCAGGCTGATGACCTGCCAGCCACGTTTCTCGGCCTCGGCCCGCAGGTTCGGGTCCGGGTCAACGGCCACGGCGGTGGTCACTTGCTCCAGCAGGGGCAGGTCGTTCATCGAATCGCTGTAGAAGTAGCTGTCTTCCAGGCTGTGGCCGGTCTCTTCCAGCCAGCGGTTGAGGCGGGTGACCTTGCCTTCACGGAAACACGGCACATCGGTACTGCGCCCGGTGTAGCGGCCATCCTGCATTTCGCATTCGGTGGCGATCAGGGTTTCCACGCCCAGGCGTTCGGCGATCGGCGCGGTCACGAAACGGTTGGTCGCGGTGATGATCACCAGCTTGTCGCCGGCAGCGCGATGCTTGTCCAGCAGGGCCTGGGCCTTGGGCAGGAGGATCGGCTCGATGCAGTCGCGCATGAAGTCGCGGTGCCACTCTTCAAGCACGGCCATGGCGGTGCGGCCGAGGATTTCCAGGCAGAAGTTCAGGTAGGCGGCATTGTCGAGCTTGCCGGCCAGGTAATCCTGATAGAACTCGTCGTTACGGGTCTTGTAGGCGACGGCGTCGAGGAAGCCCCGCTCGCACAGATAGTCGCCCCAGGCGTGGTCGCTGTCGCCGCCCAAAAGCGTGTTGTCCAAGTCGAATAAAGCCAGGCGCATTGCAGTTACTCGCTGAAAAGTCGCGGAAAAAGGTGCCCAGAATACGGTCTTTTCACAAGAGTGCACATAAGGTAAGCAGCCTCGTTGCTGCATTCCCAAGCTTTGTGGAACAATGCGGCGACATGCGTTTGCGAGGTTGTAGCCGTGATCGACCCCGATGGTTTCCGCCCCAATGTCGGGATCATTCTGACCAATGATGCCGGACAGGTGCTATGGGCTCGCCGTATCAATCAAGATGCCTGGCAGTTTCCTCAAGGGGGAATCAACCCCGATGAGACGCCGGAAGACGCCTTGTATCGCGAGCTGAACGAAGAAGTGGGGCTGGAGCGCGAAGATGTGCAAATTCTCGCCTGCACCCGGGGCTGGTTGCGCTATCGTTTGCCGCAGCGTCTGGTCCGGACCCACAGCCAACCGCTGTGCATCGGCCAGAAGCAGAAATGGTTTCTCCTGCGCCTGATCTCCAACGAGCAGCGGGTGCGGATGGATTTGACCGGTAAACCGGAATTCGATGGCTGGCGCTGGGTCAGTTATTGGTATCCGTTGGGCCAGGTGGTGACATTCAAGCGCGAAGTGTATCGCCGCGCTCTCAAAGAGCTTGCCCCGCGCCTGCTAGTGCGCGACTGACGACGGAGTTCGACCCCGAGCCATGCTCAATACGCTGCGCAAGATCGTCCAGGAAGTTAACTCCGCCAAGGATCTCAAGGCGGCGTTGGGGATTATTGTATTGCGCGTCAAAGAGGCCATGGGCAGCCAGGTCTGCTCGGTCTATCTGCTGGACCCGGAAACCAACCGTTTCGTCCTGATGGCCACCGAGGGCTTGAACAAGCGCTCCATCGGCAAGGTCAGCATGGCGCCCAACGAAGGCCTGGTAGGCCTGGTGGGCACTCGCGAAGAACCCCTCAACCTGGAAAACGCCGCCGACCACCCGCGCTATCGCTACTTCGCCGAAACCGGTGAGGAGCGTTACGCCTCGTTCCTCGGTGCGCCGATCATTCACCACCGCCGGGTGGTGGGCGTGCTGGTTATCCAGCAAAAGGAGCGGCGCCAGTTCGACGAAGGCGAAGAAGCCTTCCTGGTGACCATGAGCGCCCAACTGGCCGGGGTTATCGCCCATGCCGAGGCCACCGGTTCGATCCGTGGCCTGGGTCGCCAGGGCAAGGGCATTCAGGAAGCCAAGTTCGTTGGCGTACCGGGCTCGCCCGGCGCTGCAGTGGGCAGCGCGGTGGTGATGCTGCCGCCGGCCGACCTGGATGTGGTGCCGGACAAGCACGTCACCGACATCGACGCCGAACTGGCCCTGTTCAAGAGCGCCCTGGAAGGGGTGCGGGCCGATATGCGCGCGCTATCGGAAAAGCTCGCCACCCAATTGCGCCCTGAAGAGCGCGCGCTGTTCGACGTCTACCTGATGATGCTCGACGACGCCTCCCTGGGCAGTGAAGTGAAGGCCGTTATCAAGACCGGGCAATGGGCCCAGGGCGCGTTGCGCCAGGTGGTCACCGATCACGTCAACCGTTTCGAACTGATGGACGATGCCTACCTGCGCGAGCGGGCCTCGGACGTCAAGGACCTGGGCCGCCGGCTCCTGGCGTACCTGCAGGAAGAGCGCCAGCAGACCCTGGTCTATCCCGACAACACCATCCTGGTCAGTGAGGAACTGACCCCGGCCATGCTCGGCGAGGTGCCGGAAGGCAAGCTGGTGGGCCTGGTCTCGGTGCTGGGTTCGGGCAACTCCCACGTGGCGATCCTGGCCCGGGCCATGGGCATCCCGACGGTGATGGGCCTGGTGGACCTGCCGTACTCCAAGGTCGACGGCATCCAGATGATCGTCGACGGCTACCACGGCGAGGTCTACACCAACCCCAGCGACGTGCTGCGCAAGCAGTTCGCCGATGTGGTGGAAGAAGAACGGCAACTGGCCCAGGGGCTGGATGCCCTGCGCGACCTGCCCTGCATCACCCCCGATGGCCATCGCATGCCGCTGTGGGTCAACACCGGCCTGCTGGCCGATGTAGCCCGGGCGCAGAAGCGCGGGGCCGAAGGCGTGGGCCTGTATCGCACTGAAGTGCCGTTCATGATCAACCAGCGCTTCCCCAGCGAGAAGGAACAGCTGGCGATCTATCGCGAACAGCTGGCGGCCTTCCATCCGCAACCGGTGACCATGCGCAGTCTGGACATCGGCGGCGACAAGTCGCTGTCGTACTTCCCGATCAAGGAAGACAACCCCTTCCTTGGCTGGCGCGGGATCCGCGTGACCCTCGACCACCCGGAGATCTTCCTGGTACAGGCCCGGGCGATGCTCAAGGCCAGCGAAGGCCTGAACAATTTGCGCATCCTGCTGCCGATGATTTCCGGCATCCACGAGCTGGAAGAAGCCTTGCACCTGATCCACCGGGCCTGGGGCGAAGTGCGCGATGAAGGCACTGACGTACCGATGCCGCCAGTGGGGGTGATGATCGAAATCCCCGCCGCGGTGTACCAGACCAAGGAACTGGCGCGCCAGGTGGACTTCCTCTCGGTGGGCTCCAACGACCTGACCCAGTACCTGCTGGCGGTGGACCGCAACAACCCACGGGTGGCCGATCTCTACGACTACCTGCACCCGGCGGTGCTGCAAGCGCTGCAGAACGTGGTGCGTGATGCCCATGCCGAAGGCAAGCCAGTGAGCATCTGCGGCGAGATGGCCGGTGATCCGGCGGCGGCGGTGCTGTTGATGGCGATGGGCTTCGACAGCCTGTCGATGAACGCCACCAACCTGCCGAAGGTGAAGTGGATGCTGCGTCAGGTCAGCATGACCAAGGCCAAGGAACTGCTGGCGGAAATGATGACCATCGACAACCCGCAAGTTATCCACAGTTCGCTGCAACTGGCGCTGAAGAAACTCGGGCTGGCGCGGATGATCAATCCGGCTTCGAGCAAGACCCTGTAACCGGGTTGTTTTCTTCGCCGGCAAGCCGGCTCCTACAGAAGCGTACGTGGGAGTCGGCGTGCCGGGGAACGCTTCAGACCTTCAGTTCGACCTCTCCCAGATGCCCGCCATAGGGGCCGAAGCTGCGTTCCAGCAGATGCCGCGAGCCATCGGCGTGGACGATCAGTGCCGTGCTGGCTCGCGTGCCGTAGCTGGGGCTGGCGATGAACACGCTGGACAGCAGGCTTTCGGTGGCCAAGCCCACGCCGGTGTCCGGCAGGTCGGCGAAGGGCGCTGTCTGCGGGTCGCTCAACAGCGCCAGCAGTGCCTGGGGCTGTGGATCATGCAACACCTCCTGCAACGCCGCCCTGGCCTTGAGCAGCTTGGGCCAGGGCGTATCCAGCCCGGCATTGGAAAGGCCGTAGACCCCAGGCTCCAACCGTTGCGGCTGCGGGTCCCGAGCGTTGTAGTGCCACAGTTGCTCGGCATTGCCCAGCAGCAGGTTGAACCCGGCGTACTCCACCGAGCGCCCGACTACATCGCGCAAATAATCATCCAGGGGCACGTCGCCGGCGAGAAAGCGCGCCACCAGTTCACCCCGCGAGCGCCGCGCCGGAGGCTGGTGCGGGTTGCGGATATTGGTCAGGGCGGCAAAGCGGCCCTCGGCGCCGACCCCGAGCCAGGTGCCGCCGGCTTCCAGGTCGCGACCGGCGTGGATCTGCGGCAGTTCCGGCCACTGCCCCAGGGGCAGGCTCGGCCGCGCGTAGAATTCATCACGGTTGGCCGCGACGATCAGTGGCTGAGCATGACCCGGCCGCCAGGCGAAAACGATCAAGCACATTAAGGTGGCCCCCTGTGTGTTTTTGCCCACTTTACGCACAGATCCGGCGGGTATCCATCGCCATCCAGTGGAGTCCGGGGCGGCGCTTCCGTTACCATGCCGATCTATTTTTCGGATGCTCCCATGGAATTTCTGCTCTATCTGCTACTGGGCGCCTGTGCGGGCGTGCTGGCCGGGCTGTTCGGCGTGGGCGGCGGGATCATCATAGTCCCGGTGCTGGTGTTCAGCTTCACCCTGCAAGGCTTCGATGTCTCGGTGCTGACCCATCTGGCGGTCGGCACCTCCCTGGCCAGCATCATCTTTACCTCGGTCAATGCGGTGCGCGAGCACCATCGGCGTGGCGCTGTGCGCTGGCCGATCTTCGCCTGGATGACCGTGGGTATCCTCCTGGGCGCCGGTTTCGGCGCACTGACCGCCGAGGCGATCTCCGGCCCGCACCTGCAGAAAATCATCGGTGTGTTTGCCCTCGTGGTGGCCCTGCAGATGACCCTGGAGCTCAAGCCCAAGGCCAGCCGCCAGGTGCCCGGCAAGCTGGGCCTGACGGCCGCCGGCGGTGTGATTGGCTGGGCCTCGGCGATCTTCGGCATCGGCGGTGGCTCCCTCACCGTGCCTTTTCTCACCTGGCGCAGCGTGCCCATGCAGCAGGCGGTGGCCACCTCATCGGCCTGCGGTTTGCCCATTGCCCTGGCCAGTGCCTTAAGTTTCATGATTCTGGGCTGGCATGATCCGCTGCTCCCGGCCCATAGTCTCGGTTTCGTTTATTTGCCGGCCCTGTTGGGCATTGCCCTGACCAGCATGGTGTTTGCCCGCATCGGCGCGCGCCTGGCCCACAAACTGTCGCCACGCCTGTTGAAACGCATGTTCGCCGCGCTACTGTTCTGCGTGGGGCTCAGCTTCCTGTTCTGAGTGGTGACGCAATCCTGGCTTAATCCTGGGCTGGCAGTTTGCCCCGGGAATCTGAAGTTCTAACCCTTACGAGGAGTCGCAATGCTGCCCTACCCGCAGATTGATCCGGTGGCCCTGGCCATCGGCCCGCTGAAAATCCACTGGTACGGCCTGATGTACCTGATCGGCATTGGCGGTGCCTGGTTGCTGGCGTCGCGCCGCCTGAACCGTTTCGATCCGACCTGGAGCAAGGAGAAGCTCTCGGACATGGTGTTCTGGATGTCCATGGGGGTGATAGTCGGTGGTCGCCTGGGTTATGTGCTGTTCTACGACCTGAGCGCCTACCTGGCCAACCCGACGCTGATCTTCGAGGTGTGGAAGGGCGGCATGTCGTTCCACGGTGGTTTCATCGGGGTGATGCTGGCGGCCTGGTGGTTCGGCAAGCGCAACAACAAGACCTTCTTCGAACTGATGGATTTCGTCGCGCCGATGGTGCCGATCGGCCTGGGCGCCGGGCGCATCGGCAACTTCATCAACGCTGAACTGTGGGGCAAGCCCACCGATCTGCCCTGGGCCATGGTGTTCCCGCCGTTCAGCGATCCGGCGCAATTGCCGCGCCATCCCTCGCAGCTGTATCAGTTCGCCCTGGAAGGCGTGGCGCTGTTCCTGATCCTCTGGCTGTTCTCGCGCAAACCCCGGCCGACCATGGCGGTTTCCGGTATGTTCGCCCTGTTCTACGGGATCTTCCGTTTCATCGTCGAGTTCGTCCGGGTGCCGGACGCCCAGCTGGGCTACCTGGCCTGGAACTGGCTGACCATGGGTCAGGTCCTGTGCGTGCCGATGATTCTCGGTGGCTTGGGGTTGATCTGGCTGGCTTATCATCGCGCTCCGGCCAAGAGCGCGGCGCAATAAATTCGAACCCCGGGGCGCGCCCCGGGTTCAAGGATGCAGGTAATTCATGAAGCAATATCTTGATCTGGTGGCCCACGTCATCAACAACGGCACCAAGCAGGCCAACCGCACCGGTGTGAACACCATCAGCTTCCCCGGGGCCATGCTGCGCTACGACCTCAAGGAAGGTTTCCCGGCCATCACCACCCGCAAGATGGCCTTCAAGTCGGCCATCGGCGAGATGGTCGGCTTCCTGCGCGGGGTAAACAACGCCGCCGAGTTTCGTGCGCTGGGCTGCAAGGTCTGGGACCAGAACGCCAACGAAAACGCCCAGTGGCTGGCCAACCCGTTCCGCCAGGGCGACGACGACCTGGGCGAGATCTACGGCGTGCAGTGGCGCAAGTGGCCGGCCTACAAACAGATCAAGACCAGCAACCAGGCGGCCATCGACCTGGCGCTGAGCCAGGGCTACCGGCAGATCGCCGCAGGCGAGGAAGACGGCCAGGGCTACGTGGTGCTGTACAAGGCCATCGACCAGGTGCGCCAGTGCGTCGACACCATCATCAACGACCCGGGTAGCCGGCGGATCCTGTTCCACGGTTGGAACTGCGCCCAGCTGGATGAAATGGCCTTGCCGCCGTGCCACCTGCTGTACCAGTTCCACCCCAATGTCGAGACCCGGGAAATCTCCCTGACCCTCTACATCCGCTCCAACGACCTGGGCCTGGGCACGCCGTTCAACCTCACCGAGGGTGCTGCGCTGCTGAGCCTGATCGGCCGCCTGACCGGCTACACGCCGCGCTGGTTCACCTATTTCATCGGTGATGCCCACGTCTATGAAAACCATCTGGACATGCTCAACGAACAGCTCAAGCGCGAGCCGTTCCCGATGCCCAAGCTGGTGATTTCCGAGCGTGTGCCGGAGTTCGCCAAGACCGGCGTCTACCAGCCGGAGTGGCTGGAGCTGATCGAACCGAGCGACTTCTCCCTGGAAGGCTATGAGCACCACGCGCCCATGACGGCGCCGATGGCGGTCTGAGCATCCAGCTACTGCAGCAAGGGCCGCGCGGCCCTTGTCGATTGATCCTGTTGCCCTTATCGACCTGTGCCCGGAGCCGTTCCGGGCATGGCTGTGCCCGGCGGCCAGCTACGCTCTGAGTAGCGGCCCTGCCAGGTGCGGGGTGTGGTCCTTGTGACATTCAACGTGAGCCCCGAATGGAAGAACTCAATCACAGCCTGTTCCTGGCCATCAACGCCAGTGCCGGGGCGTCCATGCCGATGCGTGCACTGGCGGTTTTCCTCGCGCAATGGGTGGTACTCAGCGTGCCGCTGCTGCTGGTGGTGTTCTGGGTTTTCGGCGAGCGCCGCCAGCGCATGATCGTGTTGCTTGCCGGCCTGAGCATTGTCCTGGCCCTGGTCTGCAACCTGCTGGTCCGTGAGCTGTGGTTCCATCCTCGGCCGTTCATGATCGGCCTGGGTCAGAACTTCCTCGCCCACGCGCCCGGGGCATCCTTCCCCAGCGACCACGCCAGTGGCATGTTCGCCATGGCTTTCGCGCTGATCCTGGCCAGCCTGCGCAAGACCGGGCTGGTGATGCTGGGCCTGGCGCTCCTGGTGAGTTGGGCACGGGTCTACCTGGGTGTGCATTTCCCTTTCGACATTCTGGGTGGCTGCCTGGTGGGGGGGCTCAGCGCCTGGCTGGTGCGCCAGGGGCTGGCCTGGCAGCAACTGGACCAGCGGCTGCTGGCAATCCTCGAAGGGGCTTATCTGCGGCTGACGGCCAGCGTTCGGCGCGGCGCCTGAAACCGCGCCAGGGGTTCAGTGCCCGTGGCTGCGCCCGACATGGGAGGGCTCGCTCTCATTGGGGGCCACCGAGCCGCTGACTTCCAGGCGCTGGAGAATTCCGCAGTGCTCAAGGTCCGGGCCCTCGCTGCAGCGCTGGCGCAGGTCCAGCAGTTGTTCCTGCAGGGCCAGCAAGCCGTCGATGCGCGCCTTGACGTGATGGATATGCTCGTCGATCAGGGCGTTGACGCTGGCGCACTGGTCCTGGGGGCTGTCACGCAGGTTGAGCAGGCTGCGGATCTCCTCGAGGGTCATGTCCAGGCTGCGGCAATTGCGGATAAAGGTCAGGCGCTCGGTGTGGGCCTGGGTGTAGAGGCGATAGTTGCCTTCACTGCGGGCCGGTTCCGGCAGCAGCCCTTCGCGCTCGTAGTAACGGATGGTCTCGACCTGACAGTCGGTGAGTTTCGCCAGTTCGCCAATCTTCATTGCCGTCGTCTCCGAATGGGTGCTTGACCCTATAGTGGCTACAGGGTGTTCACTTGGCAACAAGCACCTTAATTCGGAAGGGACCCTAATGAGCGATTCTCTCCACAGCCCGCGCAAAACCGCGGATCAGCAGCCCCAGGCTGATCACGATCACGATCACGATCACGATCACGATCACAGCCATGGCCACAGCCATTCCCATGCGCCCGCGGGCAAGTTGCAGCCGGTCAAGGCACACGATCATGCCGCCCACGGCGCATCCTGCTGCGGTTCCGCCGACCTGGCGCCGTCCAGGGTCACCCTGAGCGAGACCCCGACCGCCGGCGCGCGCTTGAGCAGCTTTCGCATCGAAGCCATGGACTGCCCCACCGAACAGACCCTGATCCAGAACAAGCTGGGCAAGCTGGCCGGGGTCCAGGCGCTGGAGTTCAACCTGATGAACCGCGTGCTGGGGGTGACCCACGACCTGCCGAGCACCGCGCCTATCATCGAGGCGGTCAAGTCACTGGGCATGCACGCCGAACCCCTGGAACAGGAGGGTGACCAAGCCGCGCCTGCCGCAGCGCCCGTGAAGAAGCCCTGGTGGCCGCTGGCCCTGTCCGGTATCGGCGCGCTGGCTGCCGAGGTCATCCATTTCACCAATGCCGCGCCCGACTGGGTGATTGCCCTGGTGGCCCTGGTGTCGATCCTCAGTGGTGGCCTGACCACCTACAAGAAGGGCTGGATCGCCCTGAAGAACCGCAACCTCAACATCAATGCCCTGATGAGCATCGCCGTGACCGGCGCCGTGCTGATCGGCCAATGGCCGGAAGCGGCGATGGTGATGTTCCTGTTCACCGTGGCGGAATTGATCGAGGCCCGTTCCCTGGATCGGGCGCGCAACGCCATCAGCGGCCTGATGCAGATGACCCCGGAACGGGTCACGGTGCAGCAGGCAGACGGCAACTGGAGCGAACAGGAAGCGAAAAACGTCGAACTTGGCGCACTGGTGCGGGTGCGTCCCGGCGAGCGCATCGGCCTCGACGGCGAGGTCGTGTCCGGCAACTCCACCATCGACCAGGCGCCGATCACCGGTGAAAGCCTGCCGGTGGAAAAGACTGTGGGCGACAAGGTTTTCGCCGGCACCATCAACCAGGCCGGCTCCCTGGAATACCGAGTGACTGCCGCCGCCAACAACTCGACCCTGGCGCGGATCATCCACGCTGTGGAACAGGCCCAGGGCGCCCGGGCTCCGACCCAGCGCTTCGTTGACAGCTTCTCGAAAATCTACACCCCGGCGGTATTCGCCTTCGCCCTGGCGGTGGCGCTGATTCCGCCGCTATTCATGGGCGGCGTCTGGTTCGACTGGATCTACCGCGCCCTGGTGCTGCTGGTAGTGGCTTGCCCCTGCGCCCTGGTGATCTCCACCCCGGTGAGCATTGTCAGCGGCCTGGCGGCTGCCGCGCGCAAGGGCATCCTGGTCAAGGGCGGGGTCTACCTGGAAGGCGGCTACAAGCTCGACTACCTGGCCCTGGACAAGACCGGCACCATCACCCACGGCAAACCGGTGCAGACCGACTTCCTGTCCCTGGACCCGCTGGCCCAGGACACCGCCCCGGCCCTGGCCGCAAGCCTGGCAGGGCGTTCCGACCACCCGGTGTCCCTGGCCATTGCCCAGGCGGCTGTGGATAAACAGTTGGCCATGCACCCTGTGGATAACTTCGAGGCCCTGACCGGCCGAGGCGTACGCGGCGAGATCAATGGCGAGCTGTACCACCTGGGCAACCATCGTCTGGTGGAAGAGCTGGGCCTGTGCTCCCCGGCTTTGGAAGAAAAACTCTTCGCCCTGGAGAAGCAGGGCAAGACCGTGGTCCTGCTGCTGGACCGCAATGGCCCGCTGGCGCTGTTCGCCGTGGCCGATACGGTGAAGGAATCCAGCCGCGAAGCCATCCAGCAATTGCATGAGCTGGGGATCAAGACCCTGATGCTCACCGGCGACAACCCGCATACCGCCCAAGCCATCGCGGCCCAGGTGGGTATCGACCAGGCCCGGGGCGACCTGCTGCCCACCGACAAGCTGCAGGCCATCGAAGACCTGTACGCCCAGGGCCATCGGGTGGGCATGGTGGGCGACGGCATCAACGACGCCCCGGCCCTGGCCCGCGCCGAAATCGGTTTCGCCATGGCTGCGGCGGGCACCGACACCGCCATCGAGACCGCGGATGTGGCCCTGATGGACGATGATCTGCGCAAGATCCCGGCGTTTATCCGCCTGTCGCGCCAGACCTCGGTGGTGCTCAAGCAAAATATCGTCCTGGCCCTGGTCATCAAGGCGATCTTTCTTGGGGTAACCTTTGCCGGGCTGGCCACCATGTGGATGGCAGTATTCGCCGACATGGGCGTGAGCCTGTTGGTGGTGTTCAACGGTCTGCGCCTGCTGCGCAAATAAGCAACGAGAGAACCCTGTGCTGAGTGCCGAGCTGAAGGCTTTTTACATGGTCGCCCGCCTGGGCAGCATTACCCAGGCGGCGAAGAAGCTCGGCCTCAGCCAGCCCACGGTGACTACCCAGGTCCGCAACCTGGAGAGCCAGTACGCGGTGGAGCTGTTCTACCGAGGCGGTCGCCGCCTGAGCCTGAGCGATGAGGGCGCGCGCTTGCTGCCGATGGTCAAGGAGCTGCTGCAGAAAGAGTCGGACATCGAATTCTTCCTGCGCAACTGCGGGCAGGTGCAGGGCACGCTGCGCATCGCCGCCACCGCGCCGTACTACATCCTCGATCTGGTGAAGACTTTCCGCCAGCGCCTGCCCCAGGTGGAGGTCTCGGTGGAAATCGGCAACTCCCAGCAGGTCCTGGAGGCGCTGGAAGACTACCGGGTGGATGTGGCCGCTTCCTCGCAACTGCTGGAGGATTCGCGGTTGGTCCGCCGGGTGCTGGGCAGCGATCCGCTGGTGCTGGCGGTGCATCGCAATCACCCCCTGGCGGTGCTGGATCACGTGCCCCTCAACGCCCTGGCCGGGCATACGCTGTTGATGCGCGAACCCGGCTCCACCACCCGCAGCCTCACCGAAGGTCTGCTGAAGAACGCCAACGTCAGCTTTGGCCCGCTGTTGGAGATTGGCAGCCGTGAATCGATCCGCGAGGCGGTGCTGCGCAATATCGGCATCAGCATCATTGCCCGCCAGGAAGTGCCCCACGACCCGCAACTGCGGGTACTGACCATCGAAAACGCGCCGCAGATCGCCGAGTACCTGTATTGCCTCAAGGAGCGCAAGAACGCGCGCCTGCCCGCCGCCTTTCTCGGCCTGGCCCAGGAAATGGCTCCCGCCTGAAAGATCTGCATCGGCCATGCCGATGCCTTCGCGAGCACATGATTTACACGTGAACCCAAATCCCTGAATACCACTATCGGTCGTTTTTGCCTTACTGCCATATGACCGACGCATTGCAACTCTAGGATTTGCCTCATCTGCTAGATGAGGTGCGTCCATGAACAACTCCGCTGCAACTGCCCTGAGCAACCCCGGTGCACCGATGAAGGTGCGCGGTATCCACAAGCGCTTCGGTGCCTTCACCGCGCTGGATAACGTGTCCCTGGACGTCGCCGCCGGGGAGCTGGTGTGCCTGCTGGGGCCGTCCGGCTGCGGCAAGACCACCTTGCTGCGCTGCATCGCCGGCCTGGAACGCCAGGACCAAGGCGAGTTGTACCTCGGGGATCGGGACGTGTCGCTGCTGGCGCCCCAGGCCCGGGACTACGGGATCCTGTTCCAGTCCTATGCGCTGTTTCCCAATCTCACGGTGGAAGCCAACATCGCCTACGGCCTGGCCGGTAGCGGTCGTGAGGAAGCGCGCAAGCGCGTGGCGCAGATGCTGGAACTGGTGGGGCTGACCGGCAGCGAGAAGAAGTACCCCGGCCAGCTGTCCGGCGGCCAGCAGCAGCGCGTGGCCCTGGCCCGTGCCTTGGCACCGGCTCCGTCGTTGCTGCTGCTGGACGAGCCGATGTCGGCGCTGGATGCCCGGGTCCGCGAGCACCTGTGCACCGAGCTGCGCCAGCTGCAGCGGCGCCTGGGGATCACCACCCTGATGGTTACCCACAACCAGGACGAAGCCATGCTGATGGCCGACCGCATTGCCGTGATGAACAACGGCAAGGTCGAGCAGTACGCCACGCCCCAGGAAATCTACGACCGTCCGGCCACGCCGTTCGTCGCCGAATTCGTCGGCCAGGGCAACTGGCTACCCTTCAGCCGCAACAGCGACAGCCATGCCCAGGTTGGCGGCATGAATGTGCGCCTGGCCGACGGCTCGGCCAAGACCGCCTCGGGCCGGCTGTTCTGCCGTCCGGAAGCCATCAGCGTGAATCCGCTGGTGCACGAGGAAAACCTGTTCCCGGCCAAGGTCCGCGAGATCACTTTCCTCGGCAATCGCTGCCGCATGAGCTTCGAACTCAATCAACTGCCGGGGCATGCGCTGCTGGCCGAGCTGGCACCGGAAGCCATGCCGCGCCTGGGGGCCCAGGATATCTGGGTCGCCTTGCCGCCGCGCAGCCTTCAGGTGTTTGCCTAAGATGACTGCGCACATGTCCCTGCCGCTACCCGTCAAGCGGGCGCGCCCGGCTTCTCGTGCCGAGATCGGCGACCGTATTTTTGTCGTCGGCGGCAAGATCCTGCTCCTGGTCCTGCTGGGTGTCGCGGTGCTGTTGCCCCTGTTGGCGATCTTCTGGCGGGGCTTCAGCGCCGAGGCCGGGCAGGGCGGAGGCTGGCTGGCGGCTCGCGAGCTGGTGGCCAGCGAAAACTTCCACTGGTTACTGGGCAACAGTCTTAAGGTCTCCCTCAGCGTGGCCGCCATCGTCGTGCCCCTGGCCTACCTGTTCGCCTACGCCCTGCAACGCACGCTGATTCCCGGCAAGGGCATCTGGCGCGGCCTGTCGCTGTTGCCGCTGATGGCGCCGTCGATGCTCCCGGGCATTGCCCTGGTCTATCTGTTTGGCAATCAGGGGATGCTGCGTGGCCTGTTCGCCGAGAACATCTACGGCTTCTGGGGCATCGTCCTCGGCGAGGTCATCTACACCTTTCCCCATGCCCTGATGATCCTGCTCTCGGCGCTGTCCCTGGCGGACGCGCGGCTGTTCGACGCTGCGTCGAGCATGGGCGCCAGCCCCGCCAAGGCCTTTCGCAGCATCACCTGGCCGGCCACTCGGCAGGCGGTGTTCGCCGCCTTCTGCCTGGTGTTCACCCTGACCATCACCGACTTCGGCGTGCCGGTGGTAGTGGGTGGCGACTATCAGGTGCTGGCCCTGGAAGCCTACAAGGCGGTGGTGGGGCAGCAGCAGTTCGGCCGTGGCGCGTTGATCGGCATGGT
Source organism: Pseudomonas sp. BIGb0176 (assembly GCF_024810175.1). NCBI lineage: Bacteria > Pseudomonadati > Pseudomonadota > Gammaproteobacteria > Pseudomonadales > Pseudomonadaceae > Pseudomonas > Pseudomonas sp. BIGb0176. The sequence goes on along the minus strand of NZ_JANUEC010000004.1, from coordinate 309,777 downwards.
CCTGCTGTTGCCGGCCCTGTTCAGCTTCGGTGTCGACGCCTGGCTGCGCCGGCGCCATGGCGACTCCATGAGCGGCCGTGCCCAGGTATTCAAGCCAGCGCCGTCGCGGCTGCGCGATGGCTGCTACCTGGCCATTGTGTTGCTGATCTGCGCGGCCCTGCTGCTGGTGTTCGGCATGGCGGTGTTTTCGTCGCTGGTGAAATTCTGGCCCTACAACCTGTCGCTGTCGCTGAACCACTACCAGTTCAACGACACCGCCGGCGGTGGCTGGCTGGCCTACCGCAACAGCTTGACCATGGCCCTGTGCACGGCGCTGATCGGCAGCGTGGTGATCTTTACCGGCGCCTACCTGATGGAGAAGACCCGCGGCCAGCGCGGCTTGAACCTGGCGCTGCGCATACTCAGTTTCGTGCCCATGGCGGTGCCCGGGCTGGTGCTGGGCCTGGGCTACGTCTTCTTCTTCAACCTCAATGGCAATCCGTTGCATGTGTTCTACGGCACCATGACCCTGCTGGTGGTGTGCACCATCGCCCACTACCTGACCACCGCGCAGATGACCGCCACCACCGCCCTGCGCCAGCTGGATGCCGAGTTCGAGGCGGCCGCGCTGTCGCTCAAGGCGCCGCTGTACCGGCATTACCTGCGGGTTACCGTGCCGATCTGCCTGCCGGCGCTGCTGGACATCGTGCGCTACCTGTTCGTCTCGGCCATGACCACGGTGTCGGCGGCCATCTTCCTCTACAGCCCGGACACCATCCTCGCCGCCGTCGCCGTGCTGAACATGGACGACGCCGGCAACGTCGGCGGCGCCGCGGCGATGTCGACTCTGATCCTGTTCACCTCCGCCGGCGTCTCGCTGCTCCTGGCCTGGGCTTCGCGCGGCCTGCTGCGCCGTTCCCAGGCCTGGCGCCAGGGCACGCCGGGCCACTGATGCGCTTCACCCACCCCCACCCCCACTCTGATCTGCACTCACTAAGGAACCGCACCATGTTCAAGCCCCTGGCTCTTGCCGCTGCCGTCCTCTCTGCTGTCAGCCTGAACGCCTTTGCTGCGAAAACCGAGCTGACGGTCTACACGGCCCTTGAAGCCGAGCAATTGAAGTCCTACAAGCAAGCCTTCGAAAAGGCCAATCCGGACGTGGAGATCAAGTGGGTACGTGATTCCACCGGGATCATCACCGCCAAACTGCTGGCGGAAAAAGCCCGCCCGCAGGCCGATGCGGTCTGGGGCCTGGCCGCGTCCAGCCTGGCGATCCTCGACCAGCAGGGCATGCTGCAAAGCTACGCGCCCAAGGATCTGGGCAAGATCGGCCCGAACTACCGCGACGCCGCCAACCCACCGGCCTGGGTCGGCATGGACGTCTGGGCCGCCACCATCTGCTTCAACACCGTGGAGGCCGAAAAGCAGGGCCTGACCAAGCCGGTGAGCTGGCAGGACCTGACCAAGCCCGAGTACAAAGGCAAGATCGTCATGCCCAACCCGGCCTCCTCGGGCACCGGCTTCCTCGACGTCAGCGCCTGGCTGCAGACCTTCGGCGAGAAGCAGGGCTGGCAGTACATGGATGAGCTGCACCAGAACATCGGCCAGTACGTCCACTCCGGTTCCAAACCCTGCAAGCTGGCCGCCGCCGGTGAATTCCCGATTGGCATCTCCTTCGAGTACCCGGCCGTGCAGCTCAAGCGCCAGGGCGCGCCGCTGGACATTGTCCTGCCGAAGGAAGGCCTGGGCTGGGAAATCGAAGCCACCGCGGTGATCAAGGGCACGCCTCATGAAGAGGCGGCGAAGAAACTCGCCGACTTCTCCGCCAGCCCCGAGGCCATGGAGCTGTACAAGGAAAACTTCGCCGTGCTGGCCCAGCCGGGCATCGCCAAGCCGCAGACCGAACTGCCGGCCGACTACGAGCAGCGCCTGATCAAGAACGACTTTGCCTGGGCCTCGAAGAACCGCGACGAGATCCTCGCCGAATGGCGCAAGCGCTATGACGGCAAGTCGGAAAAGGTTGCCAAGCAGTAGCCGATCAATCGCCTTCGCCGGCTTGCCGGCGAAGGCGCTCCCCATCCAGGAAACAACTCATGACCAATCACAGCGATCTGCTGATCGTCGGCGCCGGCATCCTGGGCCTGTCCCATGCCTATGCCGCCGCCAAACGCGGTCTGCGGGTGCACGTTTTCGAGCGCAGCGCCACGCCCCTGGGCGCTTCGGTGCGCAACTTCGGCCAGGCCCTGGTCACCGGCCAGCCGCCGGGCACCATGCTGGAGCTGGCCAGGGCCAGCCGCGAGATCTGGGCCGACTGGCAACAGTTGGCGGGCCTGCAACTCAAGCGCAACGGCTCTTTCCTGTTCGCCCGCAGTGAAGCCGAGGAGCAGTTGCTCGAAGCCTTCTGCGCCGGGCGTGCGCTGGAGCACGGCTACCGCGTCGAGCTGCTCCAGGGCGCGGCGCTGAATGATCTGTACGGCGGCCAGTTCCGCCATCACCGGGCGGCCTTGCACGGCCTGGACGACCAGCAGCTGTATTCCCGCGAAGCGATCCCGCAGTTGATCGACTACCTGCGCCGGGACCTGGGGGTGCAGTTTCACTTCTCGACCCTGGTGCGGGATATCCAGCCGGGCCAGTTGCGCAGCACCGCCGGCAACTTCCACGCGCCGCGGATCGTGCTGTGTTCGGGGCACGATTATCAGACCCTGCTGGCGGATCAGATCGCTGCCTTGCAGCCGCAGATCTGCCGCTTGCAGATGCTCCGGGCGCGGCCCGAGGCCAATCTCAACCTGCAACATGCCCTGCTGACCGGTCTGAGTTGCGTGCACTACGGGGCCTTCGCCGACCTGCCGGAAGCCGCCGCGGTGCAAGCGCAGATTCTGCGCGAGGCGCCCCATCTGCACGAGCATGGTATCCACCTGTTGATCAGTCCGACTCCCTACGGTGAAGTGATCATCGGCGATTCCCACGATTACGGTAGCGATCCTTCACCGTTCAATGCTGAACAGGTGGACAACTGGCTGCTCGAACTGGCCGAGCAGACCCTGGGTTGCAGGGTCCGGGTGGTGGAGCGCTGGCAGGGTGTCTACGGCGCTCGCGGCCCGGCGCCGTTCTCCTTCCTGGAGGCGGCCCCCGGGGTCCATGTGGCCCTGATGCACACCGGGGTCGGCATGAGCGTTGGCCCGGCCATGGCCGAGGGCAATATCGCCCGACTGCTGGAGGAAGCGTGATGGAGCGGCGACAGCAGGTGGTCGACGAGGTCTTCGGCCTGTACGAGTGTTTCGGCGACTGCGACTACATCGGCGAGCCGGTGTCGCAGATCGAGCACATGTCCCAGGCCGCGCAGTTGGCCCTGGCGGAAGGTTATGACGACGAGGTGGTGCTGGCGGCGTTCTTCCACGATATCGGGCATATCTGCCAGCAGGATGCCGAGAACATGGGCGGCTTCGGCGTGGTCAGCCATGAGCGCCTGGGGGCGGACTACCTGCGCCGGGCGGGTTTCAGCGAACGCCTGGCGCGGCTGGTGGAATACCACGTCCAGGCCAAGCGCTACCTGACCTTCAAGGACCCCGGTTATTACCAGCGTCTGAGCGAAGCCAGCCGGCGCACCCTGGAGTACCAGGGTGGGGTGATGAGCGCGGCAGAGGCGGCAGCCTTCGAACTCGACCCGTTGTGGGCGGTGAGTTTGCGCATGCGCCACTGGGACGAGCAGGCCAAGGAAATGTGGGTGCCGGTGATGGATTTGCAGGTGCTCAAGGACAAGGCGCTGGCATTGCTTTAGCGGGTACAGGCTTGGTTTGTAGCCGCTGCCGTAGGCTGCGAACGGCTCCGAAGGAGGCGCCGCTGTTGGGGTTGTTGAAGGTCCTGCGGCCCTTTGCGCAGCCTCGCGGGCTCGGCAGCGGCTACAGCAGATGTTGAGCCAGCCCCTCGATCTGCTCCTGGCGCTCGGCCTGGCTCAGGCGCTTCTGCGGGTTGAGCGATGACCACTGCGGGTGCGCCCGGGCCTTGTTCAGGGCCTCTGGCAACTTGCCTTCGCGCCAGCTCTTGTCCTCCGGCGTGGCCAGGCGAATGCTGTCCATGGCCGCATGCCCGCGCAGGTTCAGGGCCTGTACCAGCTGGCGCTGACGCAGGGCCAGCAGGCGCAGCACGCTGTCGTCCACGGTCAGCTCGCGCTGGCCCTTGAGTTTGCCCAGCAGGCGGCTGCCGTAGCTGCGGGCGGTCTGCAGGGCGCCGCCGGCAATAGCCCCGGCCAGCGCCGCGGCCCCCAGGGTTAAACCACCCACCAGCAAATCCACCCCAGCGCCGGCCGCGGCTCCGGCGGCGATGCCGCTGCCCACCCGCACCCCCAGTTGCTTGAGGGTTTCCGGGTTGAACAGGTCGTCGCCCCAGCGCCCGTCCAGTAGTGGCAGGTCGCTGGCCGACGCATCCTCGGGGCGGAAGGCGTAGAGCTTGAGCAAGGCCTCGACGCAGCGCTGCTCGCGCTGGCGGATGGCCTGGCGCAGTTCGCCTATGGCCTGTTGTTCCTGTTGGGCGTCGCTGGCTACGCTGCGGCGGCAGGCGGCGCAGTCCACCAGCAGCTCGGCAATCAGCCGCGCTGCGCTGTGCTGGCGGGCCAGGCGCTGGGCCTCTTGGTCGTCGATCAAGCGTTGCAGGGCCGGGCGTGCGTGCTCCAGCAGCAGCGCCAGGCTTTCATACAGGCGCCGTTCGCCGTCCTCCGGTGGCGCCACACTGTCGAAGCGCACCAGGGCGTGCAGCCCCAGGCGGGCCAGGGCATCGCGCCAGTCGCCTTCGCGCTGCTCGGCGCTGCTGACGAAGTTCAGCACTGGCAGCAGCGGCTTGCCGCAACCGGTGAGCACTTCAAGCTCATCGCGGTACTTGGCCAGCACCGGCTCGCGGGCGTCGATCACATACAGGCCGGCGTCCGAGGCCAGCAGCTGGCGCAGGACCTTGGCTTCCTGTTCGAAGCGCTGGCGAGCCTCGCTACCGTCGAGAAACCGCGCCATCCGCGCCGGGCCGTCCAGGCGTTCGCCCGGGCGCTCCAGGCGCTCCAGGTAATCCAGCAGGGCGATGGCATCTTCCAGGCCAGGGGTGTCGTAGAGCTCCAGCAGGGCTTGGCCATCCACCGAAAGGCGGGCGCCTTCCACGTGCCGGGTGGTGCTGGGGCGATGGGAGACCTCGCCAAAACCCACGTCCCGGGTCAGGGTGCGCAGCAGCGAGGTCTTGCCGACGTTGGTGTGGCCGACCACGGCGAGTTTCAGTGGCTTGTGGCGGGTATCAGTCATGACCGTTCTCCAGCCAGTCGAGGGGGGCGCAATCGGCGAAGGGCAGCTGCAGCTGGTGCAGTGCGCTGTGCCAGTCGCCCAGGCGATCGGCGTCCAGGGCCTGGCCGGGCGGGGCTTGCAGCAGCCAGACCCGGGTGGCGCTGGCGTTGCGCGCCAGTTCGGCGATCAGCCCCAGGCTGCCTCGGTCCGGCGAGCGCCGCGGGTCGCAGGCGATCACCAGGCGCGACGGGGGGAAACGACTCATCTGCTCCAGCAGGCGGCTGCGCGACTCGCGACTGTCGAGGATGCCGGCGTCCTTGACGCTCTCGGGCAGTTGCGGCGGCCAGGGGCGCTGGTTGTCCAGTTCGATGGCCACCAGCAGGGCGCCGCTGCTGTCCTGGGCACTGACGCCGCCTTCGACCCGGTGCAACTGCTCGGGGGCCGCATCGTTGACCCCCAGGCGCTCGCTGCTGGGCATCAGGCGCTCACGCAATTGGGCGTAGCCCGGCAGGTTGAGGTCCAGTTGCAGGCGCGCCTGCCCATGTTTCCAGCGCCAGCGGCAGAACAGCATCAGCAGCAGGCGCGGCAGCACGCCGTAGATCGTCACCAGCACCACCAGCCAGATGGCCCAGGACTGGCGGATCAGTTCGGTGTTGTAGACATCCCGGGTGCTGGCCTGGATGCTCGCCACGCTCGGCGCGCCAAAGCCCAGGCCACGGGGCAGGGCACTCAAGGTGTTGGTAATGGCCACGAAGGCATCGCTGCCCAGCAGGGTGCTTTCCCAGACAAAGCTGTAGCGGTGGGTGGTCAGCAGCAACAGCAACATGACCACGGCGCTGAACAGGGCCAGGCACCACAGGCCGTTGATCAGGCTGCCCAGGGCCCAGCGGTTGAGCTTGCGTCGTTGCAGCAACAGCAGCAGGGCCGGCGGCAACTGCGCGGCCTTGGCATCGCGGGAGAATTTTTCGCTGAGCCACAGCCACAGGCGGCCCAGGCTGGCGCCGTGCTCGCCGGCGAACAGCAGGCCTGCCAGCCAGCTCAGCAGCAGGATCAGGTTGATTCCCAGCAGGCTGCCCAGGGCCCAGAACACGTTCACCGGTTGCTGGGTGCTGCCCAGGGCGCTGAAGGCCAGGCCGGCACCGCTGATCACCGCCAGAACCGAGAGCGCCAGCAGGGCCAGGCGTGCGCCCTGCTGCCAGTGCAGCAGGGCGCTGTGCAGGCCGTCACGCTGGGCCAGCCACAGGGCGCGGTTCTGGATCCGGGTCGCCAGGTCGCCGCCCTGGTTGCGGGCCAGGCGATTGGCTTCCTGATCTTCCAGCGGGCCGGCGTGTTCCTCGCGCAGGCGCACGGTTTCGGTCAGCCACAGGCGTTGCAGGGGAGTCAGTGCAGTCACGCGTCATTCCATCGCTCAAAAGTGCGCTGAGCATAACTGCTACAGCGCGGATCGGGGTACGTTGCCAGGTCCTGGTCCTCTGGTATCCTCGCCGGCATGAAAAAATCTCTCCCTCTCAGCCTGATCGCGGCCCTCGCACAAAACCGCGTGATCGGCGTCGACAACAGCATGCCCTGGCATTTGCCGGGGGATTTCAAATTCTTCAAGGCCACCACCCTGGGCAAGCCCATCATCATGGGGCGCAAGACCTGGGATTCTCTCGGCCGGCCGTTGCCGGGGCGGTTGAATATCGTGGTCAGTCGTCAGACCGGCCTGGTGCTCGAAGGTGCCGAGGTCTACCCCTCCCTGGAGGCGGCAGTGGCCCGGGCCGAGGAGTGGGCACTGGAGCAGGGCGCCAGCGAGCTGATGCTGATCGGTGGCGCACAGCTTTACAGCCAGGGGCTGGAGCAGGCAGATCGCCTGTACCTGACGCGGGTAGCCTTGAGCCCGGAAGGCGATGCCTGGTTTCCGGAATTCGATGAGCAACAGTGGAAGCGGGTGTCAGAGGTGCCGAACCCGGCGGAAGGGGACAAGCCGGCGTACAGCTTCGAGGTGTGGGAGAAGCGCTGAGCGCTCCGCCAGCCAGCCGGGCTCCCGAAGGAACCGGCGGGCCGGCGAAGAGATCAATCAGGCCTGAGCCAGTTCTTCGTGCTCATCGGCGTCCAGCAGCGCCTTGTCGGTCTGCTGCATCACCTGGCTGGTGATCGCGCCTGCGGTCATCGAACCGCTGACGTTGAGCGCGGTGCGGCCCATGTCGATCAGCGGCTCCACGGAAATCAGCAGCGCCACCAGCGACACCGGCAGGCCCATGGCCGGCAGCACGATCAGCGCGGCGAAGGTCGCGCCGCCGCCCACGCCTGCAACGCCGGCGGAACTCAGGGTGACGATGGCCACCAGGGTGGCGATCCACAGCGGGTCCAGCGGGTTGATGCCCACGGTCGGGGCAACCATCACCGCCAGCATGGCCGGGTACAGGCCGGCGCAGCCGTTTTGGCCGATGGTGGCGCCGAACGAGGCGGCAAAGCTGGCGATGGACTGGGGAATGCCCAGGCGCCGGGTCTGGGCCTCGATGCTCAGGGGAATGCTGGCGGCGCTGGAGCGGCTGGTGAAGGCGAAGGTCAGCACTGGCCAGACCTTGCGGAAGAAGCGCAGCGGGTTGATCCCGGCCAGTGCCACCAGCAGGCCGTGGACCACGAACATCAGCCCCAGGCCGATGTAGGACACCACCACGAAACTGCCCAGCTTGATGATGTCCTGCAGGTTGGAACCGGCCACCACCTTGGTCATCAGCGCCAGCACACCGTAGGGCGTGAGCTTCATCACCAGGCGCACCAGGCGCATCACCCAGGCTTGCAGGGTGTCGATGGCGTTGAGCACTTTCTGGCCCTTGTCGGCATCGTCCTTGAGCAGCTGCAGCGCCGCGACGCCGAGGAAGGCGGCGAAGATCACCACACTGATGATCGAGGTCGGCTTGGCCCGGGCCAGGTCGGCGAAGGGGTTCTGCGGGATGAACGACAGCAGCAGCTGCGGCACGTTGAGGTCGGCCACCTTGCCTGCGTAATCGCTCTGGATCACTTGCAGGCGGGCCATTTCCTGGGTGCCGGCCACCAGCCCTTCGGCGGTCAGGCCGAACAGGTTGGTCAGGCCGATGCCCACCAGCGCGGCAATGGCAGTGGTGAACAGCAGGGTGCCGATGGTCAGGAAGCTGATCTTGCCCAGGGACGAAGCATTGTGCAGGCGGGCCACGGCGCTGAGGATCGAGGCGAACACCAGGGGGATGACGATCATCTGCAGCAATTGCACGTAGCCGTTGCCCACCAGGTCGAACCAGGCGATGGAGGCTTTGAGCACCGGGTTGCCGGCGCCGTAGATACTGTGCAGGGCGATGCCGAAGACCACGCCCAGCACCAGGGCCAGCAGGACTTTCTTGGCCAGGCTCCAGGTGGTATGGCGGGTTTGTGCCAGGCCCAGCAGCAAGGCCAGGAACACCAGCAGGTTGAGGAACAGCGGCAGATTCATTGGGGCTCCGATAAGGCTTGTGCCAATCGCGGCTCAGGGCGATTGCGAACCGGCAAGCCTAACAGCTTGAAATCTATTGAATTAATAACGATATCGCATGGCAACTGTCGTTTTTGGAATAAGCGATTGACGTTCAGGCGCATGTGGCTGGCGCTTACGGGACGCAAGCGGTCGCGTGGAGACGAGAACTGTCACAGGGATTTGTTAGCGTCGAAGGCTTTCACTCAGGGAGAAAACCGCCGATGAAACTCGCTCCGAAATTGCTCGCAGTCGCACTCTGCCTGGGCCTCGCCGGCCAGGCCCTGGCCACCGAGTTGAAGCACTGGCCCGCGGAACAGGCCAAGCAGCTGGACGCGATGATCGCGGCCAATGCCAACAAGGGTAACTACGCGGTGTTCGACATGGACAACACCAGTTACCGCTACGACCTGGAAGAATCCCTGCTGCCCTTCATGGAAAACAAGGGCCTGATTACCCGCGACACGCTTGACCCGTCGCTCAAGCTGATCCCGTTCAAGGACACCGCCGAGCACAAGGAAAGCCTGTTCAGCTACTACTACCGCCTCTGTGAAATCGACGACATGGTCTGCTACCCCTGGGTCGCCCAGGTGTTCTCCGGCTTTACCCTCAAGGAGCTCAAGGGCTATGTCGATGAGCTGATGGCTTCCGGCAAGCCGGTGCCGAGCACCTATTACGACGGTGATGTGGTCAAGACCATCGAGGTCAACCCGCCCAAGGTCTTCACCGGCCAGGCCGAGCTGTACAACAAGCTGATGGAGAACGGTATCGAGGTCTATGTGATGACCGCCGCCTCCGAAGAGCTGGTGCGCATGGTCGCCGCCGATCCCAAGTACGGCTACAACGTCAAGCCGCAGAACGTCATCGGCGTGACCACCCTGCTCAAGGATCGCAAGACTGGCGCCCTGACCACCGCGCGCAAGCAGATCAGCGAAGGCAAATATGACGAGAAGGCCAACCTCGGCCTTGAACTGACCCCCTACCTGTGGACCCCGGCCACCTGGATGGCGGGCAAGCATGCGGCGATCCTGACCTACATCGACGAGTGGAAGAAACCGGTGCTGGTGGGCGGCGACACCCCCACCAGCGACGGCTACATGCTGTTCCACGATGTTGACGTGGCCAAGGGCGGCATCCACCTGTGGATCAACCGCAAGGACAAGTACATGACCCAGCTCAACGGCATGATCGCCAAGCACGCCGCGGCCCAGGCCAAGGAAGGGTTGCCGGTGACTGCCGACAAGAACTGGGTGATCGTCAAGCCCGAAGACATCCAGTAAGCCTGCCCGCTACACCGCCCCTCTGTAGGAGCCGGCTGCCGGCGAAGAGGCCATTGGGTTTGGCGTCGCCCTCGCGGACGCCTTCGCTGGCAAGCCAGCTCCTACGGTAGGCCGGCGATCTTTTTGTAGGAGCCGGCTTGCCGGCGAAGAGGCCATTGGGCCGGGCGTCGCTCTCGCGGACGCCTTCGCTGGCAAGCCAGCTCCCGCAAGGGGTGTCTGTCGTTCGGTGCGGAGCCGGCGTCCGCTATAGGCGGAGAATGTTTCAACTTGTGACTGCCAAACCCCCTCTGCCATAATCGCGTCCGTTTCCCATCCCCCCGCCTGCTCTCCCTTGTGCCGGGTTTGTCCCCGACTGCACGTAATGGACTACGTTGTGAGCTATCTCTCGATCGAATTCGGCCTCTGCTTCATCCTGTTCTTCGTTCTGTACTGGGGCCTGGGCTTCAGCCTGCGCTTGCAGAACGTCCTGCTGCTGGTCGCCAGTTACGCGATCCTTGCCAGCTTCAGCCTGAACTTCCTCTACATCCTGCTGGGCTACACGGCCCTGGTGTACCTGCTCGGCCTGTTGAGCCAGCGTTACCCCGGGCGCGGCTGGGTCAACGGACTGATGCTGCTGCTGGTGCTCGGGGCGTTCTACCTGTTCAAGTACCAGGATTTCTTCACCAGTACGGTGCAGAACGCCTTCGCCCAGTTCGGTGTCGAGGTGTCGCTGCCGCTGCTGGAGGTGCTGCTGCCGGTGGGGCTGTCGTTCTATGCCTTCCACTCGGTCAGTTACCTGGTGTCGATCAACCGCCGTGAGCTGACCCCGGGCTCGCCCTTCGACCTGGCGCTGTACCTGGCCTTCTTCCCCAGCCTGATCGCCGGTCCGGTGAACCGGGCGATTCCCATGCTGGCGCAGATCAACCCGCCGCAGTTGCGCCAGGTGCTGGAGCCGCAGCGCGCCCTGGGCCTGATCGCGGTGGCGGTGGTCAAGCTGTTCTTCCTCAGTTCCTGGCTGGCCAACGAATGGGTCGACCCGGTATTCGACAGCCCAGTGGCCTATTCTGCCGAGCAGATCCTGCGTGCGGTCTACGGTTATTCGTTCCTGATCTACTTCAACTTCAGCGGCTACACCGACCTGGTGACGGGCATCGCCCTGCTGCTGGGCTTCCGCCTGCCGCAGAACTTCAACTACCCCTACGCGGCGCGCAACCTCAAGGAATTCTGGGGCCGCTGGCACATCAGCCTGTCGACCTTCATCCGTGACTATGTGTACATCCCCCTGGGGGGCAACCGTGGCCCGGTGTGGCGCGGCAACCTGAACATGCTGCTGGCGATGCTGATTTCCGGCCTGTGGCACGGCGCCAGCGCCAACTTCATCATCTGGGGCGCGCTGCACGGTATCGGCCTGGCCCTGTACAAGCTGTGCAGCCCGCTGCTGGCCCGGGGGCCGAGCTGGATCGGCGCCGACCTCATGGCGCGGCTGCTGACCTTCCACTATGTGGCGTTCGCCTGGATCTTCTTCCGCTGCGCGACCCTGTCCGATGCCATGGACATGCTCAAGGGCCTGGGCGAACTGTCCTTGGGCGGCCTGCTCGGCGGTGGCGCCAGCCTGCTGGGCTGCCTGCTGTTCGTGGCCTTCTACCCACGGATCGTGGCGCTGCTGCGCCGCCTGTTCGATGCCGCCACCGGTTTGCCGTGGCTGTTCTATCCAGTGCCGCTGGGGCTGTTTATCTGCGTGGTCATCTTCGCCTCTCCGTCGGGCGTGCCGGGGTTCATCTATGCCAGTTTCTAACCGTTCGCACTTGTCGATCAGCCTCGGTAGCGCGGCCAAGGTCTTCTACGCCCTGGTGGTCACCAGCCTGCTGCTGGTGTGGTTCAACCAGCAGTCGATCCGCCTCTACTGCCAGCAGAAGTACCACGACGACTGCGAGGTCCCCGGGTTGTCGCAGAACCCGCAGTGGCGCTTTGGCGCGCAACTCAACCAGGCCCTGGAAAATGCCCGGGTGGCCTTTGTCGGCAGCTTTACCGGCCAGGTGATGGTGGCCGAGGCCGCCGCGGAGCAAGAGCTGCCTCCTTTGCCGACGCTGGCCGAGGTGCCTGCGCCCGTACCTGCGCCGGTTGCGACCGCCCATGCTGCGCCGGTGCATCCGGCCCCCGTGCATCCTGCTCCGCAGGCGCCGGCTGCAGTGCACCCGCAGCCGGTGGCCGTGGCCCCGGTGGTCAGCCACCCGCCCAAGGTCGAGCCGGGGGCAACCACGCCGCTGATGGCCAGCCTGGCCACCGGGGATGAAGTGTTCTTCGTCGGTGATTCCCTGATGCAGGGCGTGGCGCCCCACATGGCCAACACCTTGCGCAAACGCTACAACGTCAAGAGCCTGAACCTCAGCAAGCAGAGCACCGGCCTTGCCTACCCGAGCTTCTTCAACTGGCCGAAGACGGTTGAAAGCACCCTGGCCAGCAACCCCAACATTCGCCTGATGGTGATTTTCCTCGGCCCCAACGACCCCTGGGACATGCCGGTGGTCAAGGGCAAGCCGTTCCTGCGCTTCAAGACCCCGGACTGGGAAGAAGCCTATCGCCAGCGCATCGATTCGATCCTCGACACCGCCCAGGCGCATAATGTGCAGGTGATCTGGGTCGGGCCGCCGAACATGGAGAAGCCCAAGCTGTCTACAGCCATGGCCTACCTGAGCCAGCTGTACAAGGGCCAGATCGAGCAGTACCACCAGCACTACGTCTCGGCCAACGAGATTCTCGGTTACCAGAGCGACGAATTCTCCTATTACCGCACCACCGGCGATGGCAAGAAGGTCAAGACCCGGGTCGACGACGGTATCCATTTCACCACCACTGGGCAGAAGCTGATCGCTGAGCGTGTGATCTCGCTGATCAACTTTCCCAGCCAACAATTGACGGAGCACTGACTATGGGGCGACTGCAAGGCATTGCGCTGTTGCTGGGCATCACCTTGCTGAGCAGTTGCAGCCCGACCACCGAGGTCCAGGCCACTCCCGCTTCGGCGCTGGCCAAGTCCGGGATGACGGCGAAAAAAGTCCTGACCACCGGGACCGACCCGAACCTGGCGCTGCTGGCACGCAAATTCAGCACTTCCAACCGCACCCCCATCACCATTGTGCAACTGGGCGACTCCCACACCGCCGCCGACCTGTTCAGCGGTGAGGTGCGGCGCCTGCTGCAGGCGCAATACGGCGATGGCGGCATCGGTTTCGTGGCAGCCACGCCGGTGCCCGGCACCCGCTATGAGCGGGTGATTCTCGGTGCCGCCAAGCGCCAGTGGTCCCTGGTATCGGCACGCAACCAGCAGAGCAACCAGTTTCCCCTGGGCGGCTACCTGTCGCTGCCCCTGACCCCAGGCGCGCGGGTGCATATCGCCGAACGCCAGCCGAGCAACCAGCAGTACCGGATTTCCGCGCTGTACCAGGCGTCCAGCAACAGCACCCTGACCGCCCGGGACAACCTCAACAAAAGCAGCCGCATGCTGGCTGCTACGGGGGGGCAATGGCGCTTCAGCCCGCCGTTCAACAACCTGACCCTGCCCCTGGACCTGAACGTGGCCAATAACCAGGGCCTGGCCCTGGGCGGCTGGAACATCCTCGGGCAGAAGAGCGCCGGGGTGATCTATTCCGCCCTGGGGATCAACGGTGCACGCCTGGATGTGCTGGACAAGTGGCAGCCCGGCTGGCTGGAAGCCCTCAAGGCCCTGCGCCCGGACATGGTGGTGCTGGCCTACGGCACCAACGAAGCCTTCGACGACGACCTGGATCTGCAGTTGTACCGCAGCCAGTTGCAGGAGAAGGTCGCGCTGTTGCGCAAGAACCTGCCCAAGACCGTGATTTTGCTGGTGGGGCCGCCGGATTCCATCAAGCGTCGCAATGCTGGCAGTTGCGCGGCCTCCCAGCCCCAGCCGTTGCGGCAGATCATCCAGATCCAGAAGGACGTGGCGAAGAACAGTCGCACCCTGTTCTGGGACTGGCAGGCGTTCATGGGGGGGGACTGCTCCATCAGCAAATGGCAGGGCAGCGACCTGGCCCGCAACGACCTGATCCACCTGACCGCCGATGGTTATCGCAAGAGCGCCGATGGCTTGTATCGCTTCCTGCGCGGGCAATTGGGCGAACGCATGCCTTGAGCTCCCGGCACCGCTTTAGCGGCGGCGCCACCACCTTGAATGCTGCTGTAGGAGCTGGCTTGCCAGCGAAGGCGCGGTCGAGGGCGATGCAAGGTTCAACGCTGCCTTCGCCGGCAAGCCGGCTCCTACGGGGCCAGGCTGCCAGCGCAAGCGCCGGCAAGGTCAAAAAAAATGCCCCGCACTTGGCGGGGCATTTTCATTGGCGGGCTACGATCACAGGCCGTCGAGCATGGCCTTGTTGCGCACCGCACCCTTGTCGGCGCTGGTGGCCAGCAGGGCGTAGGCCTTCAGCGCGGTGGTCACCTTGCGCGGGCGTGCTTCCACCGGTTTCCAGCCTTTCTTGTCCTGCTCGACACGGCGGGCCGCCAGTTCCTCGTCGCTGACCAACAGGTTGATCGAGCGGTTGGGAATGTCGATCAGTACCTTGTCGCCGTCCTGCACCAGGCCGATGGCGCCGCCGGCTGCCGCTTCGGGCGAGGCGTGGCCGATGGACAGGCCCGAGGTGCCGCCGGAGAAGCGGCCGTCGGTGAGCAGGGCGCAGGCTTTGCCCAGGCCCTTGGACTTCAGGTAGGAGGTCGGATAGAGCATTTCCTGCATGCCCGGGCCGCCTTTCGGACCTTCGTAACGGATGATCACGATGTCGCCTTCCTTCACCTCGTCGGCGAGGATGCCGCGCACCGCGCTGTCCTGGCTCTCGAAGATCTTGGCGTTGCCTTCGAAGACATGGATTGACTCGTCGACACCGGCGGTCTTCACCACGCAGCCGTCCAGGGCGATGTTGCCGTAGAGCACGGCCAGGCCGCCTTCTTTCGAGTAGGCATGCTCGACACTGCGGATGCAGCCGTTTTCACGGTCATCGTCGAGGCTGTCCCAACGGGTCGACTGGCTGAACGCGGTCTGGGTCGGGATGCCCGCCGGGCCGGCCTTGAAGAAGTGATGCACGGCTTCGTCGCTGGTCTGGGTGATGTCCCACTGGGCGATGCCTTCGGCCATGCTCTTGCTGTGCACGGTGGGCAGGTCGGTGTGCAGCAGGCCGCCACGGGCCAGTTCGCCGAGGATGCTGAAGATGCCGCCGGCGCGGTGCACGTCTTCCATGTGGTACTTCTGGATGTTCGGCGCCACTTTGCACAGCTGCGGCACGTGGCGCGACAGGCGATCGATGTCCCGCAGGTCGAAGTCGATCTCGGCTTCCTGGGCGGCGGCCAGCAGGTGCAGGATGGTGTTGGTGGAACCGCCCATGGCGATGTCCAGGGTCATGGCGTTTTCGAACGCCTTGAAGTTGGCGATGTTGCGCGGCAGGACCGACTCGTCGTTGTCGCCGTAGTAGCGCTGGCACAGCTCGACGATGGTACGCCCGGCCCGCAGGAACAGCTCTTCGCGATCGCTGTGGGTGGCCAGGGTCGAACCGTTGCCCGGCAGGGCGAGCCCCAGGGCTTCGGTCAGGCAGTTCATGGAGTTGGCGGTGAACATGCCGGAGCACGAACCGCAGGTCGGGCAGGCGCTGCGTTCGTACTCGGCAACCTTCTCGTCAGAAGCGCTGGAGTCGGCGGCGATGACCATGGCGTCCACCAGGTCCAGGCCATGGCTGGCGAGCTTGGTCTTGCCGGCTTCCATCGGGCCGCCGGAAACGAAGATCACCGGGATGTTCAGGCGCAGGGCGGCCATCAGCATGCCGGGGGTGATCTTGTCGCAGTTGGAAATGCACACGATGGCGTCGGCGCAATGGGCGTTGACCATGTATTCCACGGAGTCGGCGATGATCTCGCGGCTCGGCAGGGAATACAGCATGCCGTCGTGGCCCATGGCGATGCCGTCGTCCACGGCGATGGTGTTGAATTCCTTGGCCACGCCACCGGCGCGTTCGATCTCGCGAGCCACCAGCTGGCCCAGGTCCTTCAGGTGCACGTGCCCCGGGACGAACTGGGTGAAGGAGTTGGCAATGGCGATGATCGGCTTCTTGAAGTCGGCATCTTTCATCCCCGTGGCGCGCCACAGGGCGCGGGCGCCGGCCATGTTGCGGCCATGGGTGGATGTTTTCGAGCGGTAATCAGGCATGGAGCACTCCGGGCGGCTAATCAGGTAACAAATGGGGAGTGAGCTTCTATTGACCTCGGGAACACTCAGAAATGGCCGTGTGTCCGAAAGCTGCCGATGACGCCGCGGGATCGCCGCGCGCCTCAGCCTGAGCTCATAAACCCGCCGGGGGATGACTGGCGATGAATTCGCCGATTCTACACCGCTGGCGTCAGGAAGGAATGCCGGGGCCGCTCTGTGGCATTGATTGCCTGGATATCACCGGACGCTGCCATCCTGGTTTAGACTCGCCGCCCTTCGATTACCTTCCAATGGAGCTGGAATGTCCGCGACTCTGCAATCCTTCAAGTTCTGCCTGGGCGTCGGCCTGCTGCAGGGGCTGCTGCTGATGTGGCTGTTGTTGTACAGCGATTGGTCCGGCCTGGGCATCGTCGCAACGGGTGCTGCACTACTGGTGGGCGGCGGGGGGTTGCAAATGCTGGCCGGGCAGCAGCGCCAGTGGCGCACCTGGGGGCTCATGTTGCTGTTGGGCCTGGGGGCGGCGGGGCTGGTACGGCTGTATGACGAGCTACCCTCCAGCCCGCGGATGGAGTACTGCGTGGCGGCCGGGCTGCTGGTCGCCGTGGCCGTGGTGAGCCGGGTGCAAGGGCGGGCACGATTGGGCCGGCGCCTGCTGGGCAATGTCCTCTGGCTGGTGCTGGCCTTGCCATGGCCCTGGCTGGTGCTGAAGCTGTTCGAACTGTGGCTTGCTTACCGTCATCTCGACCCTTTCAAGAGTGGGTGGATGTCCCTGCTGTTCTTTGCCGGCCCGACCCTGGCCTTCTCCCTTGGCCTGTGCCTGACTGGCCGCGGGCTGGCCCGTTTCAGCGAGGGAGCTGCCACAACCGCCTGATGGCCACCAGGACCCGGGCCAATCCCGGCTTCAGGCCAGGCGCAGGTTCCGGGCGCGGCGGCTGATGCGCTGGTTGACCAGCAGGCCGACGCTGCTCAGGGCGATGAAACTCAGGGCCAGGGTGGTCTGCAGGTCGCTGGCGCTGAGGTTGATCACGGCGCTGATCAGCCCGCCCATGACGAAAATCAGCGTGTTGCCGGCCGAGGCCGAGGCGCCGGCATTGTCCGGGAACAGTTCCATGGCCCTGGACGTGGCGGCGGGCCGGGTGATGGTGGTGCCGGCGGTGCAGATGATCATCGGCACCAGCACCGTACTGATGGACAGGCCGAACTGGCTGGCCAACAGCAGCATGACCAGCCCGGCGAGGAAGATCAGGCACAACCCGGTAATGATCTGGGTGCCGGGCTCCAGGTATTTGTTGAGCACCCCGGCTACCACCCCGCCAATCACGTAGGCCGCGCCGTAGAGCAGCAGGGTCAGGGAAAACTCGTAGCTGCTGAGCTGCAGTTGCTCCAGGAAGATCAGCGGCGAGACCACGATGAACGAGAAGTGGCAAGCGAAGACGATGGCCGAGATCAGCCAGTAGGCGACGAAACTGAAGTTGCTGCAGACCCGTCGGTAGGCCTGGAGGATGCCGGTGCGCGGGCCGCTCCTGACGATCGGCGGGTTTTCCAGGGTGACCAGCGCCTTGAGAAACACCAGGACGGCAATCGCGCTGAACACATAGAAGCTGCCTGGCCAGCCCATCAGGCTTTGCAGCAGGGTCCCGGCCAGGGGCGAGAGGGAAATGCACAGGCCGCTGGCGGTGACCATGAGGATCCGCAGGCGGTCGCGCTCCTGGCCGACGAACAGGTCCTGGACCAGCGCCTGGGACAGCACGAAGCAGCCACAGCCCAGTGCCTGGACCACGCGAAACACCAGAAACCAGTTGTAGTCCCTGGCCCAGACGCAGCCCAGAGCGCCGCCGACCGAGACGGCCATGCCGGCCAGCAGCAGGGTCTTGCGGCCCAGGGCATCCGACAGCGGGCCGATCAGCAACTGGGACATCGAGATGCCGATGGCGAACAGGCTGACGGACAGGGCGATGTCGGCGGCGCTGGTAGCAAAGTGTTGGGACAGTGCAGGAAAAGAAGGCAAGAGCACGTCGATCGGGAACACCCCGAGCATGACCATGGCCATGAGCAAGACGATGGCGCCGACCTTCCTGGTCGTGGAGGCAGAGTCATCCCTGATTTCAGGCATCGATCAGTCCCGTCTGGGTGAAGAGTCGGCGGTTGTCATCGTGCTCGAAGAAACCTGCGCGCCTCATGGCTTGCAGGGTGGCGCCGGCGATCGAGCGGGCGCGCAGCACTTCTGCACTCGGCTGAATCAGGCTGTGGATGGCGGCATGTGCCGCGGCGAGGGGAATGCCGGCCTCGTTCAGGCTTGCGCTCAGCCACTCCTGGTCCACGGCAGCGAAGATGAAAATGATATCGATCAGTTGGCTGGCGGAAAAAACCTGCTGCTGCGGCGACAGTCGTGCCCAGACATAGTCGAACACTTCGCTGAAATAACGACTGTGCCGGGCCTCGTCTTCCAGGTGCTCCCTGAACATCTGGTAGACCGTGGACACCAGCCCGTCATCGGTGATGCTCAGCAACTCCTTGGCAATGATGGTTTCGGAGACGAAACCCAGCAGGAACCAGGCCAGGGGCCGTTGAGAATCGGCGCAGCGGGCCAGCAGGTCGTGCATCAGGCGGATGCGCCTGGGCAGTGGCTGCCAGGCTGGCATGGCGTAACCATTCGCCACCTGCTCCGCCAGCTTGAAGGAGAACAGGGCGTGATAGCCCTCGTCGGTATACAACTGCAGGGCCGCGATTTTCATCGTCTCCGGCAGCTCGATCGCCAGTTCCCCGTGGATCAGGGTTTCCACCGAGCGGTTGACGATCTTGTGCTCCAGGATCGTCGTGTAGTGCAGGAAGTACACCAGGTGGTTGGCCGCCAGGCGCTGCTGTACCGTCCTCCCGGCGTGCTGGACGGCCGGGTCGGCGAAGTAGGGGATGAAGGCCGGCGGAAACCAGTCACGGGTCTGCAGTTCCTGTTCGAGCTCGCTGTGGGGCGGTAGCTGGTAGCTGCTCTTGCGCGAGCGCACCGCGGAGCGGTTGTCCCAGTCGCCGAGGGAGTAGGGACGCCGGCCTGCCGGGGCCTCTTTGGACGATGCGGCGGGGTGCATTACTGTTCGCGCTCCCGCTGTTCGATCAGGGCCTTGAGTTCCTTGCATTGCACCTGGCCATCACCTTGGCCGCAGCCGACAAAGAACAGCGGCTGCTCCGCGGCGTCCTGCAGCCCCAGCAATTGCTCCACGCGCTCGTCGCTCAGGGCTCCCGTCAGCCAGGTGTCCAGGCCCAAGGCAGTGGCCGCGAGCTGGAAGGTTTGCGAGATATGCCCGGCCTCGACATAGGCCATGCGGTAGGCCCGGGAGTGTTCGTATTTCCACCACAGCTTGTCGAAGCGGCAGGTCAGGAACAGGCCCAGGGGCAGTTCGTTGACGAAGTGCTGGCCAGCCAGCAGCAGGCCCAGGGGTTCTTCTGGAAGCGGGTGCACGGGCCGCAAGGCGTGCAGCTCCGGGTGGTAGTAATAGAGGCCCGGCTCCAGGCCGCGGACCCTGGCGGCATAGACATAACCCTCGCAGGCGTTCAGGCCACCGCCGGAAGGGCTGCTGCGCCTTGGCCGCAGGGCTTCGGGGACGGTCTCGTCCGTGTCGGCTTCCCGTTCCTTGAGGTAGCCCAGGGACAGGTAGAGCAGGGTGCTGAGCTCTTCCAGGGCCACGGCCTGCTGGGAAAAGGAGCGTGAAGTCTTGCGCTGCAGCAGCACCTGGTTCAGGGAGCTGGCGGTTTCCAGTACCGGCGCGGGCAGGCGGATCAGACCATTGTGGGAGGTTTCGGCAAAGCGGGCTGAGGGGGCCGGGGTGTCCAGTACCTGATCGCAATGCTCGAGGTATTGGGCGGACCACTCATGAATATCCTGGGGCACTTGCTCGAAGGGCAGGTTCTTGGTGCCGATGTGGAAGATCCGCGACAGTTCATCCCAGCCCCATTCAAGTGGCTCGAAAGTCTCGTTGGACAGGAGCCCGGCGGCGGCGAATGCACTATCTATTTCATTCTTGTCGTCATACTGCGAAGGGTCTTCGACAAGTTGTATGAGGCGTGTGGAATAGATCGAGTCCAGTTCGAACTGAGTGTGATCTTTATAGTTCCAGATAACAGTGAAGGGCGGGCGGGCAAGTATGAAAAAGTTCGGGTTTATTTGCATGTTCTTTTAAAACTCTGAACTTGACCAAAGATGAAGCTGGGTAGCCGGCACTCCCCAGTTCATCAATTACTTAGCGGGATTTAGCCGCTGCGAGGCAAGCCAGGTTGGCGATCTTTTTCGATTCGAGGGAGATAGCTTTCATTGTTATTGCTCCTAAACGATTTGAATGAATGTCGCTTCCTAAGCGACTTCCGAAGAGTAGACAGCAATAGAGAGGAATCAAGTAGTTATTAGGTAAGTGATTGCCTAGAGCACTGTAGGATATTGGCTAGTTACTTTGATGGATCATAGGTATATAAGCGCGGGTTTCCCTGGGTTATCCAATGGCCCGGGCGGCGAGAGGGGAGAGGCGAGAGGGGAGCGAGGCGCTCGAGCGGTTGCCCAGGGATGCTGTGGCGTCCCTGGGCAGGCAGTGGCTCAGCTGTTGGGCAGCAGGCGGCAGGTGATGCTCTTGATGTAGCGGGTTTCCGGAATGGCCGGGTGCACCGGGTGGTCCGGGCCCTGGCCGCCGCGCTCCAGCAGCTGGATGTTGCGGTCCAGGTGGCGGGCGCTGGTCAGGAGGATGTTCTGCAGGTCGTCCTCGGGCAGGTGCATCGAGCACGAAGCGCTGACCAGGATGCCGTCCTTGTTGAGCAGGCGCATGGCTTGCTCGTTAAGGCGGCGGTAGGCGCCTTCGCCGTTCTTCAGGTCTTTCTTGCGCTTGATGAAGGCGGGCGGGTCGGCAACGATCACGTCGAAGCGCTCTTCGCTGGCCTTGAGTTCCTTCAGGGCTTCGAAGACGTCGCCTTCGATGCAGGTCATTTTCTCGGCAAAGCCGTTCAGCGCGGCGTTGCGCTCCACGCCGTCGAGGGCGAAGGCCGAGGCGTCGACGCAGAACACTTCGCTGGCGCCGAAAGCCGCGGCCTGCACGCCCCAACCGCCGATGTAGCTGTACAGGTCCAGCACGCGCTTGCCCTTGGCATAAGGCGCCAGGCGGGCACGGTTCATGCGGTGGTCGTAGAACCAGCCGGTTTTCTGGCCCTGGATCACCGGGGCTTCGAACTTCACGCCGTTCTCTTCCAGGGCGACCCACTCCGGCACCAGGCCGAACACGGTTTCGACGTAGCGTCCCAGGCCTTCGGCGTCACGGGCGGCGGAGTCGTTCTTGAACAGGATGCCGCTGGGCTTGAGCACCTGGGTCAGGGCGGCAATGATGTCGTCCTTGTGGGTTTCCATGGTCGCGGAGGCGATCTGTACCACCAGGATGTCGCCGAAACGATCGACCACCAGGCCCGGCAGCAGGTCGGAGTCGCCGTACACCAGGCGGTAGAACGGTTTGTCGAACAGGCGCTCGCGCAGGGACAGGGCCACGTTCAGGCGGTGCACCAGCAGCGACTTATCCAGGGCCAGCTTGGCATCGCGCGACAGCAGGCGGGCGCAGATCAGGTTGTTCGGGCTCATGGCGACCACGCCCAGGGGCTTGCCGCCGGCGGCTTCCAGCACTGCCTGGTCGCCTGCCTTGAAGCCGTGCAGAGGGGTGGCGGCTACATCGATTTCGTTGCTGTAGACCCACAGGTGGCCGGCGCGCAGGCGGCGATCGGCGTTGGCTTTGAGGCGCAGGCTTGGCAGGGACATGACGTCGCTCCGGAAAAAAGGGCGCGATTATACCCCGTCGCGGGGCGCAAGCGATGGCCAATGGACCTACGACGGGAGCCCTTTGCCGCAACCATTGGGTAAAGTTCCTGTCCGGTCGCCCAACATTCCCGTGTTAGAGGTTAGAATCCCCGGCTCACCCAGAGCGTGTACTTATGTCCCAAGAGCTATCAGCCGAACAGATTCAACAGGCCCTGCAAGGCATCAGCGTGCCGCCCCAACCGCAAATCATGGTGGATTTGCAGATGGAGCAGTACATGCCCGATCCCGATCTGGAGGTGATCGCCAAGCTGATCTCCCAGGACCCGGGCCTGTCCGGCGCGTTGCTGAAGATCGTCAATTCACCGTATTACGGGCTGAGCAACAAGATTGCTTCGATCCAGCGGGCGGTGAATCTCCTGGGCAGCCGTTCGATCATCAACCTGATCAATGCGCAGTCGATCAAGGGCGAGATGAGTGATGAAACCATCGTCACCCTCAACCGCTTCTGGGACACCGCCCAGGACGTGGCCATGACCTGCCTGACCCTGGCCAAGCGCACCGGCTCCCAGGCCGTGGACGAGGCCTATGCCCTGGGCCTGTTCCATGACTGCGGCGTGCCGCTGATGCTCAAGCGCTTCCCCGACTACATGACTGTGCTGGAAGAGGCCTACGGCAGCGCCGGCCCGGAGCAGCGGGTGGTGGACACGGAAAACCGTGCCTTCAATACCAACCACGCGGTGGTCGGCTACTACACGGCCAAGTCCTGGCGCCTGCCGGAGCACGTGACCAACGCCATTGCCAACCACCACAACGCCCTGGCGATCTTCAGCGACGAATCCTCGCGCAACAGCCAACTGAAGAACCTGCTGGCGATCCTCAAGATGGCCGAGCACATCTGCGCGTCCTACCGGGTGCTGGGCAACCAGGTGGAAGACCACGAGTGGAACAGCATCGGCCACCTGATTCTCGATTACGTCGGCCTGTCGGACTACGACTTCGAGAACCTCAAGGAAACCGTGCGCGAGCTGGGCGCGCACTGATCGTTCATTTCGCGATGAGTACCAGGGGCGCATATGCCTGAATTACCGGAAGTCGAAACCACCCGGCGTGGAATCGCGCCGCATCTGGAAGGCCAGAAGGTCAGCCGGGTCATCGTCCGTGACCGGCGCTTGCGCTGGCCGATCCCCGAAGATCTGGACGTGCGCCTGTCCGGGCAGCGCATTGTGCTGGTGGAGCGGCGGGCCAAATACCTTTTGATCAATGCCGAAGTCGGCACCCTGATCAGCCACCTGGGAATGTCCGGCAACCTGCGTCTGGTGGAGGTTGGGCTGCCGGCGGCCAAGCACGAACATGTGGATATCGAGTTGGAGTCCGGCCTGGCCCTGCGCTACACCGATCCGCGGCGCTTTGGCGCCATGCTCTGGAGCCACGACCCGCTGAATCACGAATTGCTGGTGCGCCTGGGGCCTGAGCCGCTGACCGACCTGTTCGACGGCGAGCGCCTGTATCAGCTGTCCCGCGGACGTTCCATGGCGGTCAAACCGTTCATCATGGACAACGCGGTGGTGGTGGGGGTGGGCAATATCTATGCGACCGAGGCGCTGTTCGCCGCGGGCATCGACCCGCGCCGCGAAGCCAAGGGGATTTCCCGGGCGCGCTACCTGAAGCTGGCGATCGAGATCAAACGCATCCTGGCGGCCGCCATCGAGCGCGGCGGCACCACCTTGCGCGACTTTATCGGTGGCGATGGCCAGCCGGGCTACTTCCAGCAGGAACTGTTCGTCTACGGGCGTGGCGGGGAGAACTGCAAGGTCTGCGGCACCGGGCTGCGGGAAATCAAGCTGGGCCAGCGGGCCAGTGTCTATTGCCCGCGTTGCCAGAGCTGAGAAGCTGCGCCGGCAAGCCGGCTCCTACAGGTGTTTGTGGGAGCCGAAAGGGCGCCATATCACTCAAGCCTTGCCGGTGATCTTCCGGTACTTGGCCATCAACTCTTCTTCGGTTTCCGGGCGGGCCTCGTCCAGCGGAATGCAATCCACCGGGCACACCTGCTGGCACTGCGGCTCGTCGTAGTGGCCGACGCACTGGGTGCACAGGTTCGGATCGATGACGTAGATCTCTTCGCCTTGGGAAATCGCCGCGTTAGGGCACTCGGGTTCGCAGACGTCGCAGTTGATGCAATCGTCGGTGATGATCAGGGACATGGGGTACTCCGGCCTGGGCGGCAGGCCCGGGCATGTAAAAACGAATGCGCGCAATTGTGCCGTATTGACGCCCACAGTGCACGCGGGCGCGATGGCTGACGTCAGGCGAGGGCCCCGGTGCGGGGCCGCGCGGCTTATTTCTTGAAGCGCAGGGTCAGCGCGTCGGCGACCGCCGGGTGCACGAACTTGGTGATATCACCGCCCAGGGCAGCGATTTCACGGACCAGGGTCGAGGAAATGAACGAGTAGCGCTCCGACGGAGTGAGAAACAGGCTTTCCACGTCCGGGGCCAACTGGCGGTTCATGTTGGCCAGCTGGAATTCGTATTCGAAGTCCGAAACCGCCCGCAGGCCGCGCAGGAAGACATTGGCGTTCTGCTCCTTGGCAAAATGCGCCAGCAGGGTGGAGAAGCCGACGACTTCAACGTTGGGCAGATGCTTGGTCACCTCGCGCGCCAGTTCCACGCGCTGCTCCAGGGGGAACAGCGGGTTTTTCTTGGGGCTGGCGGCAACGGCGATGATCACATGGTCGAACAGGCGCGAGGCGCGTTCGACCAGATCGCCATGGCCCTTGGTAATAGGGTCGAAGGTACCTGGGTACAACACTCGGTTCATCGCGTCGTCCTGGCGGGAATCCGTTGGGGAGTCGGATGGTATCGCAGCCTTCCCGGTCGGCCAAGTCGCCTTTTAGGGAAGAAAGCACTATAGACGACGAGAATATCCCGCTTTTTCACACTGATTTCAGGCGCTCCGCCAAGGCGCTGGCCAATTGCGCCGTGAGCCCATAGACCGACAGCTGCGGGTTGGCGCCGATGCTGGTGGGAAACAGCGAGCCGTCGTGGACCGACAGGTTGTGCAGTTGATGGTGGCGCCCGAGGCTGTCGGTGACCGCGGTTTTCGGATCTTCGCCCATGGCGCAACCGCCCATCACGTGGGCACTGCCCAGGCGGGTGCGGTACAGGGCCAGGTCCAGGCCGTCGATCTGCGCCCGCACTTCGTCGAGGCTCTTGGCGAAGCGTGCATCGCTGTGCAGCGGCTTGACCGCCTTGGCGCCGCCGGCGAACTGGATCTCCGCCATGCTGTGGAAGGCCCGGCGCAGTCCGTCCCAGGCGTAGGGTGAAACCTGATAGTCGAGGACCGGGGTGCCGTCACCCCGCAGTTCGACGTTGCCGCCGGTGCTGTCGGGGTGAAAGCCGTCCCGCAGCAGGGCAAGCATGGCGTGGGTGTGGGGCAGTTGCTCCATGGACAGCCCGCTCTGCGGCCCGAACCCGCCCAGCAGGGTGCTGGCCAGGGCCGGCTGCAGGGGCGGCACTTCAAGTTTGTAGGACATCTTGCCGGTGGTGCCGTCCTGCCACTGGAAGTGGTCGGAATAGATCGACTGCGGCGCGCCGTAGAACGGGTTGATCACCTCGTCGAACTGCCCGGCGGAGAAGTTGACCAGGTGCAGGAAGGTGCGTTTGCCCAGGCGCGAATGCGGGTCCGGCGCATCGGAACGCAACAGCAGGGCCGGGCTGTTGATGCCGCCACCGGCCAGCACGTAATGCTTGGCCTTGACCGTGATGGTGCGCCCGGTGGGGGCCACGCAGCGGGCGTCCATGGCCTGGCATTGCAGGCTGGTGACCTTGTCGTCCTTGATCTGCAGGCGCTCCGCCCGGGCCAGGTACAGCAGCTCGCCACCTTTCTCCAGGGTCGCCGGAATGGTGGTCACCAGCATCGACTGCTTGGCGTTGGTCGGGCAGCCCAGGCCGCAGTAGCCCAGGTTCCAGCAGCCGCGCACGTTGCGCGGAATCACGTGCCAGCTGTAGCCCAGGGCTTCGCAGCCCTTGCGGATCACGTCGTTGTTGGCGTTGGGCGGCATGACCCAGGGCGCGACGCCCAGGCGCTGTTCCATTTTCTCGAACCAGGGCGCCATTTCGGCCGAGCTGTGGCCCACCACCCCGTGCTCACGGGCCCAGTGCTCCAGGGTCGGGTCAGGCGTGCGGAAGCTCGACGTCCAGTTGATCAAGGTAGTGCCGCCCACGGCGCGGCCCTGGAGGATGGTGATGGCGCCATCCTTGCTCATGCGCCCGATGCCCTCCTGATAGAGGCTGGTGTAGGCCTGGTCTTCGAGCATCTTGAAGTCGTCGCTGGTCTTGAGCGGGCCTTCTTCGATCAGCAGCACCTTGTAGCCGGCGGCGCTGAGGATCTCGGCAGTGGTGCCGCCCCCGGCGCCGCTGCCGATGATGGCGACATCGGCTTCCAGGGTCAGGTCCTGCTCCAACTGCGAGCCGTTGTAGGTTTTCCAGCCACGATTCAGGCCTTCGCGGAACAGATCAGGTACAGGCATATCGGGTGCTCTCTTATTATTGATGGCTCGGCGCGCATCCACTGTAGCCGCTGCTGAGCCTGCGAAGCTGCGAAAAGGCCCCAGGGCCTTGCTTGACGATCTGCAGCCGAACCCCCAGTGCCCCGCGAGCGCCTCGCTCGTTCGCAGCCTGTGGCAGCGGCTACAAAGGCCGGTCAGACCTTCGGTGGCCCGGGATAACCGCAATGGGCCCAGGACTCGGGCCGGGTGTACCAAGCCATCATCACCAATTGCAGCAACGAGGCATGGCCCATGCGCAGCAAGGCCAGGAAGCTGTTTTCCCAGCGGCTGAGGAAATTGCGGATGTCATCCGCGCTGGCGTTTTCCCAACTGCCCCAGATCCCCGTCAGCGGGCCGCGGGTGACCGCCATGCCCAGTACATCGAACAGCTGCTGGGTGAGCTTGAACATCTCGGTCGACAGGTGATTGAGGGCGTTGTCCAGGTTGGCCAGGGTGCCTTCGATGGCGGCGGGCATCTTGTCCGCCGGTACGGCGCCTTCGAGCATCACCGGGATCAGCGCCCGCAGGAACGGCAGGTCATTGCTGCGCAGCATGGTGAAACCGCTGGCGGGCGTGCTGGCGGAGCAACCGCTGAGGCTGGCGCCGAGCCCGGCAGTGGCCAGGAAAGCGCTGGCGCAGAGGCCGATTTTCAGCAGGCCGCGCCGTGACAGCGCGGGTGTTTCAGACAGGCTAGGGGTCATTGTTGTTATTACCCGGCGTTGTACTGGTTAACGAATGAACAGCTTCTGGATGAGCTTCTGGATCGATTTGCCATACGGCGGGTAGATCAGGCGGGCGGCGTTGAACCGCTGCTTGATGAACACCCCCTTGGCCTTGCTGAAGGTCAGGAAGCCTTCATGCCCGTGGTAGTGGCCCATGCCGGAAGGGCCGATGCCGCCGAACGGCAGGTCGTCCTGGGCCACATGCAGCAGGGTGTCGTTGAGGCACACGCCGCCGGAGTGGGTTTCGTTGAGCACCCGTTGCTGCTCGGCCTTGTCGTAGCCGAAGTAGTACAGCGCCAGCGGGCGCGGACGCTGGGTGATATAGGCGAAGGCCTGGTCCAGGGTCCGGTAGGGCACGATGGGCAGGATCGGGCCGAAGATCTCGTCCTGCATCACGGTCATGTCATCGCTGACATTGAGCAGCAGGCTGTGGCCCAGGCGGCGTTCCTGGCTCTGCTCGAACAGGGGCACCAGCAGCGCGCCCTTGCTGGTGGCGTCGCTCAGGTAACCGTTGAGCCGCGCCAGCTGGCGCTGGTTGATGATGGCGGTGTAGTCGGGGTTGTCTGCCAGGGTCGGGAAGAAACCGCGCACCACCTGGCGATAGGCTTCGACAAAGGCGCCGACGCGCTCTTCCGGCACCAGTACGTAGTCCGGGGCGACGCAGGTCTGCCCGGCGTTGAGGGTCTTGCCGAAGGCGATGCGTTCGGCCGCGTCCTTGAGGGGCACGGTGCTGGAGACGATGGCCGGGGATTTGCCGCCCAGTTCCAGGGTCACCGGGGTCAGGTTTTCCGCGGCGGCGCGCATCACGTGCTTGCCGATGCTGGTGGCGCCGGTGAACAGCAGGTGGTCGAAGCGCAGCTTGGAAAACGCCATGCCCACCTCGGCCTCGCCCAGCACCACGCACACCAGGTCCTCGGGGAAGACCCGGGCCAGCAGTTGCTTGAGCAGTTGCCCGGTGGCGGGGGTGGACTCACTGAGCTTGAGCATCACTCGGTTGCCGGCGGCCAGCGCCCCCACCAGCGGGCCCATGCACAGGTACAGCGGGTAGTTCCACGGCACTATGATCCCGACCACCCCCAGGGGCTGGTAGACCACCTTGGCCGAGGCCGGCTGGAAGGCCAGGCCCACGGCGCGGCGGGACGGCTTCATCCATTTCTTCAGGTGTTTGCTGGCGTAGTGGATGCCGTGCAGGCTGGGCATCAGCTCGGCCAGCAGGGTTTCGTCGGCGCTGCGGTTGCTGAAGTCCTGGCTGATGGCATCGATCAGGGCCTGGCGCTCGTTGTTAAGCAGCTCCTGCAGTGCCTTCAGCCATTGCTGGCGCTGCGCTGCGGGGGGCATCGGGTTGGCGGCAAAGGCCCGGCGCTGGGCTTCGAACAGCTCAAGCAGCTCGTCCTGTTGCTGAAGGGAATCCTGCAGGTAAGCGATTTCGGCAGACATGGACGGGCTCCGTCTTTGTAAGGTGGCTAGTTTTTTAGAGCTTATGCTCTAAAATGTCAATTGCCCTCCTGCGCCGGTGGCGATTTATCCCCGGGGGGATAGAACGTAAGATGCACGCCAGCCTTCTGATTAAAGCCCACGCCCATGGCCCCACGCATAAAAACCCGCGAACGCATCGTCCAGTTCAGCCTCGAACTCTTCAACCAGCAGGGCGAGCGTAACGTCAGCACCAACCATATTGCGGCGCACATGGAGATTTCCCCGGGCAACCTGTACTACCACTTCCCCAACAAGCAGGCGATCATCGCCGTGCTGTTTGCCGAGTACGAAAGCCTGGTGGACAGCTTCCTTCGACCGCCCCCCGGGCGCGCGGTCACCGTGCAAGACAAGCGCTACTACCTGCAGGCTCTGCTGGCGGCCATGTGGCGCTATCGCTTCCTGCACCGCGACCTGGAGCACCTGCTGGACAGCGACCCCGAGCTGGCTGCGCGCTACCGACGCTTTTCCCAGCGCTGCCTGATCCAGGGCATGGCCATCTACGGGCGTTTCGTCGACGCCGGGATCGTCGCCATGGACAAGGTGCAGATCGAATCCCTGACCCTCAATGCCTGGATCATCCTCACCTCCTGGGTGCGTTTTCTGTGCACGACCCGGGAAAACTCCACGCACCTGAGCGAAGAAGCCATCAAGCGCGGGGTGTACCAGGTGCTGGTGCTGGAGGCCGGTTTCGTCACCGACCAGGCCCGGGAAGCGGTCAACGGCCTGTTCGAAGAGTTTTATGTGCCCTTGGCCCAAGCCCTGGAAGAAGTGCAGTAGGATCAACCTCCAACTTATTCACAGGAGCCCGCCATGCCCCTCGCGCAGTTGATCAGCCCGCTTGCCCTGGACCAGAAGAAACAGCAGCCCGGCCTGGTGATTCTGGATTGTCGCTTTGCTCTGGAAGACCCGGATTACGGCCAGCGCAGTTACGCCGACGGGCATATCGCCGGGGCGCATTTCGCGGACCTGAACCGGGATCTGAGCGCGCCGGTGATCAAGGGCGTGACCGGTCGGCATCCGTTGCCGGAGCCCGCGCAGTTGGTGGCGCGCCTGCAGGCCTGGGGCATCGATAACGACAGCGAGATCGTGCTCTATGACGACGGCCCCGGTGCCTACGCCGCTCGTGCCTGGTGGTTGCTGGCCTGGCTGGGCAAGCGTGATGGCGTTTTCATTCTCGATGGCGGCCTGAAAGCCTGGCACGCCGCTGGCTTGCCGCTGAGCCTGGATGCCCCGGAAAACGCGCCGGGGCAGTTCGTCGGGCACCCTGATCACAGCCTGCTGCTGGATGCCGAGCACCTGGGCAAGCGCCTGGGCCAGGCGGACCTGACCCTGCTGGATGCCCGTGGCCTGCCGCGCTTTCGTGGCGAAGTGGAACCCATCGACCCGGTGGCCGGGCATATTCCCGGGGCGCAATGCGCGGCGTTCACCGACAACCTGGGGGAGGATGGGCGCTTTCTACCGGCCGATCAGCTCAAGCAGCGTTTCGCGCAGAAACTGGCCGGGCGTGACCCGCAGCAACTGGTGGCCTATTGCGGTTCTGGCGTCACCGCCTGCCACAACCTGTTCGCCCTGAGCCTGGCCGGCTACCCCCTGGGGCGGCTGTATGCCGGTTCGTGGAGCGAGTGGATCACCGATGCGCAGCGGCCTGTCGCCACCGGTGACTGACGGCCTTTACCCGCGGCCCCTTCGCTGGCAAGCCAGCTCCTACGGCCCGCAGGCCCCCGCGAACCTGTAGGAGCGAGCTTGCTCGCGAAAGCCGCACCGCCCTACTGCAGAACGGCACTGCGATAAGCCGCCGGCGCTACCCCATACACCTGCTTGAACTGCCGACTGAGGTGACTCTGGTCGGCAAACCCCAGTTGTGTCGCCACTTCCAGGGGCAGGCAGCCATCACGCAGCAAGGCCCGGGCCTTGGCGATGCGCTGTTGCATCAACCAGGTGTGGGGCGGAATCCCTGTAGCCCGGCGAAACACCCGGGCGAAATGGAACGGTGACAGGTTCACCGCTGCTGCCAGTTCCTCCAGTGAAGGCGGCGCCGCCAACTGCGAGCGCAGCAACTCCTTGGCCTGGACGATGGCCCGGTGTTCCTGCCCGGGTTCACCTGGTGCCCGCACTCCGGCGTGCCGTTGCAACAGCAACAGCAGCATTTCTCGCCATTGGGTCTGTTGTTGCAGGGCCGTGGCCGGGCTTTCCAGCAGGTGGTGCAGGCGGGCAAAACCCTGTACCAGGTCCGGATCGCGGTACAAGGTGGCGCCGAAGGCCGGCAGGCTGCCGCTGGGCAGTTCCAGTTCATCCAGCAGGCCGAATATCTGCTGGTTCTCCGGGTAGAAGGCGCGGTACAGCCAGCCGTCTTCCACGCCCTTGGCCCCGGTGTGCAGCTCGTCCGGGTTGATCAGCACCAGGGTGCCGCTGCCCGCCAAATGCTCGGCTCCGCGATAGCGGTAGCGCTGGGCACCGGCCATGATCATGCCGATCACATAGCCCTCATGCACATGGGGCACGAAACGCTGCTCGATGTAACGCGCGGCCAGCAACTCGACCCCGGCCAGGGGCGCACTCTGCCAGAAGCGGATCGATTCCCGGGCTGGCTTATCCATGGCGATCCAGGCCAGCCAGCCACTGCGGGATCCGCCGCTCCAGGTAATAGCCGGGGTGTTTCAGGCTGCCGTCGACAAAACCCACATGGCCACCCTTGGCCTGCAGCTCGAACTGGGTGCTGGCGGATAGCTCGCTGGCTTCGGGCAGGCTGTGACGGAATACGAAGGGGTCGTCCGCGGCCTGGATGATCAGGGTCGGGGTGCGGATTTGCCCCAGGAAATAGCGGCTGGAGGCGCGGCGGTAATAGTCCTGGGCATCGGCAAAGCCGTGCAGCGGCGCGGTGACCCGGCCGTCGAAGTCCCAGAAGGTGCGCATCTTGGTCAGCGGCCCCAGTTGCGCCAGGGTGGCCAGGCCTTCGTGGCGGCCGTCGTGCTGGAACTGGCGCTGCTTGTCCTTGATGTAGGCCAGCATCTCGCGCATGAAGTGCGCCTGGTAGACCTTGGAAAAACCCTGGCCTATGCGATCGGCGCACTGGTCCAGGCGAAACGGCACCGACACCGCCGTGGCGCCTTGCAACGGGCTGTCGCTGCCGCTTTCCCCTAGGTATTTGAGCAGCACATTGCCCCCCAGGGAGTAGCCCACCGCATAGAGCGGCGCCTGGGGGCGCTTGGCCCGCAGGTGAGCGATGGCTGCAGCCAGGTCTTCGCTGGCCCCGGAGTGGTAGCTGCGGGGCAGCAGGTTGGGCTCGCCGGAACAGCCGCGCCAGTTCAGCGCCGCGCTGGCCCAGCCCCGGGTTGCCAGGGCCTGCTGCAGGCCGGCCACGTAAGGCGAGTTGGAGGAACCGGTCAAACCATGCAGCACCAGCACCAGGGGCGCGTCGGCGCTATGGGGGCCGTGCCAGTCCAGGTCGAGAAAGTCGCCGTCGTCCAGCCACAAGCGTTCGCGCTGGCGCTCAAGATGAGTGGTCGGGCGCCACAGCGGGCCCCACAGGGTCTGCAGGTGCGGGTTGCCAAGGCCGAAGGCGGGGGTGAAGCGATCAGGCGAGTCGGGCACGGGGAGGGTCTCGATGCAGCGGCGCGCAGCCCGGGCGGGCTGCGTACCTTGTTCCGGTCGGCTTGAGAGCCTGTCTACGATCTGCTGTGCGGCTCGGGCCTGAGCGTTGCTCGCGAGGTCGTGATCAGGTTCTAGGCGACGTTGTCTGCCATACGTTGCCACAACGAGTAATACACCTGCCCGGATTTTTGTTCACGGTGCAGGCGCCAGCTTCCGGGCAGCCCCAGGGTCGATGGCGCGGTTTCGCTTTCGGTGTAGATCCAGGCGTCGTCCGCCAGCCAGCCGCGCTCTTCCAGCAGGGCGCAGGCGGCGGGCAGCAGGTTCTGATTGAATGGCGGGTCGAGGAAGGCCAGGTCGAACGGCGTGGCCGGCTGGGTTTCCAGGTAGCGCAGGGCGTCGGCGGTCTGGGCCTGGCCGACGGTGCAACGCAGGGTCCCCAGGTGCTCACGCAGGCTGGAAATGGCCACGCTGCTGCTGTCCAGGGCCAGGCCCGTGGCGGCGCCACGGGACAGGGCTTCGAGAAACACCGCGCCGCTGCCGGCGAACAGGTCGATGACCTTGGCCCCGGCCACATAGGGCGCCAACCAGTTGAACAGGGTTTCGCGCACCCGGTCCGGGGTCGGCCGTAGCCCCGGCAGGTCGGGGAAGCTCAGCTTGCGGCTGCGCCATTCGCCGCCAATGATGCGCAACTGGCCCACGCCATTGTGCTGGTTGTGGACGGGTTTCTTGCTGGGACGGGCTGGACGGGCCATTAATGCTCCGGAACCCCGAGCGGCTGCTCGGCGGGTTTGTCAGTGGGGGGCGGCAACGGCTTTTGCGCGACGGTGGGGCCGGCGCTGACGATGACCATCTTGTCGACATTCAGGTGCTTGTTCATGGCGGCCTTGACCTGCTCCACCGTCAGCTCCTGGGATTGACGCATGAAGTCTTCCAGGTAGCTCAACGGCAGGTTGTAGAAACCCATGGCGCCCAGCTGGCCGACGATATCGGCGTTGCTGGCGGTGGACAGCGGGAAGCTGCCAGCCAGTTCACGCTTGGCGTCGTCCAGTTCTTTCTGGGTCGGGCCGTTCTTCAGGTACTCGGCGAACACGTCCTGCACCAGCTTCAGGGTGCCTTCGCTCATTTCCGCGCGGGTCTGCAGGTTGATCATGAACGGGCCGCGGGCCTGCATCGGGGTGAAACCCGAGTAGACGCCGTAGGTCAGGCCGCGCTTCTCGCGCACTTCGCTCATCAGCCGGGTGCCGAAGCCGCCGCCGCCGAGAATCTGGTTGCCCAGGGAGACAGCGGCGTAGTCCGGGTCGTCACGGTCGATGCCCAGTTGCGCCAGCATCAGGCTGGTCTGGCTCGACGGGAACTCGATATGGCCGATGCTGGCCTTGG
This sequence comes from Pseudomonas sp. BIGb0176, assembly GCF_024810175.1. Taxonomy (NCBI): domain Bacteria; kingdom Pseudomonadati; phylum Pseudomonadota; class Gammaproteobacteria; order Pseudomonadales; family Pseudomonadaceae; genus Pseudomonas; species Pseudomonas sp. BIGb0176. The sequence continues at coordinate 276,115 of NZ_JANUEC010000004.1, read as the reverse complement.
GTTCGGCAGGTTGCTCGATCTTCGCCAGCGCCGGGCCTTTTGGCAGGGCGGCGGAGACCTGTGCGGCAATCGCCTCGGCATCGCTGCGGGACAGGTCGCCGACCAGGGCGATCACCACGTTGCCTGCGGCATAGGCCTTGGCGTGGAAAGCCTTGAGCTGGGCCAGGGTGATCGGCGGGATGCTCTTGGCATCGCCGTCGCTGGCATGGGCGTAAGGATGGGTGCCATACAGGCGCTTCATCAGCTCCAGGCTGGCCAGCTTGCCGGGGTTCTGCTTCTGGTATTCGAAGCCGGCGAGCATCTGGTTCTTGATCCGCGCCAGGGAGTCGGCGGGGAAGGTCGGCTTGCCCACCACTTCGGCGAACAGCTTCAGCGCCGGTTCGCGCTTATCCACAGCGCTCAGGCTGCGCAGCGAGGCCACGGCCATGTCCTTGTAGGCGCCGTTGCCGAAATCCGCACCCAGGCCTTCGAAGCCCTGGGCGATGGCGCCTACATCCTTGCCGGCCACGCCTTCGTTGAGCATGGCGTTGGTCAGCAGGGCCACGCCCGGCGCGTTGCCGTCCTGGCTGCTGCCGGCGGCGAAGATCAGGCGCAGGTCGAACATCGGCAGCTCGCGGGCTTCGACGAACAGTACCTTGGCGCCTTCGGCGGTGTTCCAGGTCTGCACGTCCAGGTTGCGATGGCTGGGGGCCTTGCCATCCAGCTCGGCCAGGGATTGGAGCTTCTGGCTGGTCTTGGCGTTGTCCAGGGCCTGGCTGGCATTGGATTCGCCGGAACGCGACAGGTACAGGCCGCCGGCGGTGAGCAGGGCCACCAGGGCCAGGCCCAGCAGGACCGGCGAGGCATTCTTGCGCTTACTCATGAGCGGACTCCTCAGGCAGTACATGGGCCACGCTCATACGTTCCCGGGTGAAATAGGTGCGGGCGGCCTTCTGGATGTCTTCCGGGGTCACGCTTTGCAGTTCCGCAAGCTCGGTGTCCATCAGCTTCCACGACAGGCCGACGGTTTCCAGCTGGCCGATGGCGGTGGCCTGGCTGGTGATGGAGTCACGTTCGTAGACCAGCCCGGCGATCACCTGGGCTCGCACCCGCTCCAGTTCCTCGGCGGATGGCGGGGTGGTCTTCAACTGGTCCAGCAGGCGCCACAGCCCGGCTTCGGCCTGGGCGATGGTTTTCTTCTTCTGGCTGTTGGGGGTGGCCGAAAGCATGAACAGGCTGTCGCCCCGGGTGTAGGCGTCGTAGCTGGTGGAGCCGCCGGACAGCAGCTCTTCGCCGCGCTCCAGCTGGGTCGGGATGCGGGCGCTGTAGCCGCCGTCCAGCAGGGCCGCGGCCAGGCGCAGGGCGTTCACCGCGCGTTTGTCTTCGGCGGTGGCGATGCTCGGCACGTTGAAGGCCAGCATCAGGCTCGGCAGTTGGGTCTTGACGTGCAAGGTGATCAGGCGCTCGCCGGGCTCGGCCAGCTCCATGGGGATCTTCGCCGGTGGCACGTCACGCTTGGGGATCGCGCCGAAGTAGCGTTGGGCCAGGGTTTTCACCTCGTCCGGGGTGACGTCGCCGACTACCACCAGGGTGGCATTGTTCGGCACGTACCAGGCCTGGTACCAGTGGCGCAGTTCCTCGACCTTCATCCGGTTCAGGTCGGCCATCCAGCCGATGGTCGGCGTGTGGTAGCCGCTGGCCGGGTAGGCCATGGCCTTGAAGCGCTCGTAGGCCTTGGACATCGGCTTGTCGTCGGTGCGCAGGCGGCGCTCTTCCTTGATGACCTCGATTTCGCGGCTGAACTCGTCGGCCGGCAGGCGCAGGCTGGCCATGCGGTCGGCTTCCAGCTCCAGGGCCACGCCCAGGCGGTCGCGGGCCAGGACCTGGTAATAGGCCGTGAAGTCGTCGCTGGTGAAGGCGTTCTCTTCGGCGCCCAGGTCCCGCAGTATCAGGGAGGCCTCGCCGGGGCCGACTTTCTCGCTGCCCTTGAACATCATGTGTTCCAGGGCGTGGGACAAACCGGTCTGGCCCGGGGTTTCGTAGCTGGAGCCGACCTTGTACCAGACCTGGGACACCACCACCGGCGCGCGATGATCTTCGCGGACCACGACCTTGAGGCCGTTGTCGAGGGTGAATTCATGGGTGGGTTGAGGGTCGGCAGCCAGGGCTGCAAGGGGCAGACAAACTGTGCTGAGCAGCAGGCCTGCGGCGCGGCGGGCTAGAGCATTCATTCGTTTTTAAACCTGTTGGGCTGCCCGCTTGGTCTTAGCCTGTGCGGGCGAGGAGGTGCTAGGATACTGATCCGTTTTACTGGCGGCCACGCCTATCAGGTCTTCGCGGATCAGCATGTACTTGAGCAGGTTGTATGAGTTACCGGCAAGAAGCCCTGATTTACCAGCTAGACTTCGACTTTTCGCCGATTTTGCCGTTCCAGTCCTTTAGTAAAATCGCTCCTTGAAGTGCTTTTGGGCATTTCGACAACATGTTGCGCGTGAACAAGCTGGATGAAACACAGTCTGTTCTGCATCGAATATTTATTTACCGAGGCGCCCAGTGGCGCATCGCTACCTTGAGATAGCCGTCTCCATGTTTGGTTCCAACGACGACAAAAAGACCCCAGCCGCGGCTGGCGAGAAGAAAGGCCTGTTCGGATGGCTGCGCAAAAAGCCGCAGGAACCCGTCGTCGAACAGCCGCAAGTGCCTGCCGAGCCGGCACCGACCCCGGTCATCGAACCTGCCGCCAGCGTAGCCCCGGCCGAGCCGGTTGTGCTGCCAATGGCCGAGCCGGTGCTGCAACCGCACATCGCGCCTGAACCGGCGGCCCCCGCGGCGCCCGACCTGCCGCTGGCGCCAAGCGCCGAGCACAAGCCCTGGTTGACCCTGCCGGTGGCGGAAGAACCCGTGGCCCTGGTGGAAGACGCCCAGGCCGAGCATGTGGCTCCGCCGATTCCGGCTGTTGCCGTGCACCCTGAGCCGGTGGTCGAAGCCCCGGTGGTTAGCCCGGCCCCCGTGGTCGAGGTGCAAGCCCCGGTTGCTCCGGTATTCGTCGCCCCTGAACCTGTTGCTCCTGCTCCTGCTCCTGCTCCTGCTCCTGCTCCTGTAGCCGAGCCGGTTGTGGCGGCGGCAGAGCCCGAGCCTGTGACCGAGCCCGCCCGTCCCGCCGAAGAGAGCAAGATCGGCTTCTTCGCTCGCCTCAAGCAGGGCCTGTCCAAGACCAGCGCCAGCATTGGCGAAGGCATGGCCAGCCTGTTCCTGGGCAAGAAGGCCATCGATGACGAATTGCTGGAAGACCTGGAAACCCGCCTGCTGACCGCAGACGTCGGGGTCGAGGCGACTTCGGTGATCATCCAGAACCTGACCCAGAAGGTGGCACGCAAGCAGCTCACCGACTCCGATGCGCTGTATGCCTCGCTGCAGGCCGAACTCACCAGCATGCTCAAGCCAGTGGAACAACCACTGCAGATCGTCGCCCAGAACAAGCCGTTCGTGATCCTGGTGGTGGGCGTCAACGGCGCCGGCAAGACCACCACCATCGGCAAGCTGGCGAAGAAGCTGCAGTTGGAAGGCAAGAAAGTCATGCTGGCCGCTGGCGACACTTTCCGCGCCGCGGCGGTGGAGCAGCTGCAAGTCTGGGGCGAGCGCAACAAGATCCCGGTCATCGCCCAGCACACCGGTGCCGATTCGGCCTCGGTGATCTTCGATGCGGTGCAAGCGGCCAAGGCCCGTGGCATTGACGTGCTGATCGCCGACACGGCGGGGCGCCTGCACACCAAAGACAACCTGATGGAAGAGCTGAAGAAAGTCCGTCGGGTCATCGGCAAGCTCGATGCCGACGCGCCCCACGAGGTGCTGCTGGTGCTGGACGCCGGTACCGGCCAGAACGCCATCAACCAGGCCAAGCAGTTCAACCAGACGGTGCAGTTGTCCGGCCTGGCCCTGACCAAGCTCGACGGTACCGCCAAGGGTGGAGTGATCTTCGCCCTGGCCAAGCAGTTCGGCCTGCCGATCCGTTATATCGGCGTCGGTGAAGGCATCGACGACTTGCGTACCTTTGAAGCCGAACCCTTTGTCCAGGCACTGTTTGCCGAGCGGGAGCGTTCATGATTCGTTTCGAACAGGTCGGTAAGCGCTACCCCAACGGTCACGTTGGCCTGCATGAGCTGAGCTTTCGCGTGCGTCGCGGCGAATTCCTGTTTGTCACCGGCCATTCCGGCGCCGGTAAGAGCACCTTGCTGCGCCTGCTGCTGGCCATGGAGCGTCCCACCACCGGCAAGCTGCTGCTGGCCGGGCAGGACCTGGGGCAGATCAGCAATGCGCAGATCCCGTTCCTGCGGCGGCAGATCGGCGTGGTGTTCCAGAACCACCAGTTGCTGTTCGACCGCACCGTATTCAACAACGTCGCCCTGCCGCTGCAGATCCTCGGCCTGTCCAAGGCGGAAATCGCCAAGCGGGTGGACTCGGCGCTGGAGCGCGTAGCGCTGTCGGACAAGACCGATCTGTACCCCGGCGACCTGTCCACCGGCCAGCAGCAGCGCGTGGGCATCGCCCGGGCCATCGTCCACCGCCCGGCTCTGCTGCTGGCGGACGAACCCACCGGTAACCTCGACCCGCGTCTTGCGGCGGAAATCATGGGCGTGTTCGAAGACATCAACCGCCTGGGCACCAGCGTGCTGATCGCCAGCCACGACCTGGCACTGATCGCCCGCATGCGCCACCGCATGCTGACCTTGCAACGCGGACGCTTGATCGGCGACGGGGAGGCCGGCGTATGAGTGCTACACGTACCCCTAAAGTGGCGGAGCGCGTAGCGCCCAAGGCTTCCGAAGCACCACCGCCGAAGAAAAAGCGTGACGAGGACGACGGCCCGGATTTCGGCACCCTGCTGCACGCCTGGATCGAAAGCCATCGCGCCAGCCTGCTGGACAGCCTGCGGCGCCTGGGCAAACAGCCCATCGGCAGCTTCTTTACCTGCCTGGTGATGGCCGTGGCCTTGAGCCTGCCCATGGGCTTGTCGCTGTTGCTCAATAATGTCGAGCGCCTGGGCGGTTCCTGGCAGCGCGCGGCGCAGATCTCGCTGTACCTGGATCTGGGGGCTTCTGCCACCGAGGGCGAGAAGCTCAGTGAAGAGATCAAGGGCCTGCCCGGTGTGGCGGATGCCGAGTTCATCAGCAAGGAAAAGGCCCTGGAGGAGTTCCAGCAGCAGTCCGGGCTGGGCGAGGCCTTGCGCGAATTGCCACATAACCCGCTGCCGGGTGTCGTGCTGGTCACACCGAACGAAGTGGATAAGGCGACCCTGGAAGCCCTGCGCCAGCGGTTGTCGGAAATGCCCAAGGTGCAACTGGCGCAACTGGACCTGGTATGGGTCGAGCGGCTGGCGGCGATCCTCAAGCTGGGGGACCGCTTTGTCTTCGGCCTGACGGTGCTGCTGGTTTCTGCATTACTTTTGGTGATAGGCAATACCATTCGTCTTCATATTGAAAACCGCCGCACCGAGATAGAAGTGATTAAACTCGTCGGCGGCACGGACAGTTATGTTCGTCGGCCCTTCCTCTATATGGGGGCGCTGTATGGTTTCGGCGCGGGGATCCTGTCCTGGGGTGTATTGGCGTTTGGCCTGAACTGGCTGAACGATGCGGTAATCGGTCTGGCTGGCTTGTATGGCAGCGATTTTGCCCTCGCGGGGGTGCCGGTTGCCGATGGTCTGTCGCTCTTGCTAGGGGCGGTGCTGTTGGGTTATATCGGTGCGTGGATTGCGGTGGCCCGTCACCTGAGGGAACTGGCACCGAAGTAATATCTTTTTGCTTGTATTGACCTTTCAGCATTTTTGGGAACTTGTTTCGCGGTTTCCGGTCAATTTTCGCAGTGCTGAACGGCACGAGTTATGTGAGTCGGAGGTTTTTTCGTATGACCACTTCTTTGCAACCTGCTTACGCATTGGTTCCAGGCGCAAACCTGGAGGCTTATGTGCACACGGTGAACAGCATTCCATTGCTGACACCCGAGCAGGAGCGTGAACTGGCCGAGAGTCTCTACTATGAGCAGGATCTTGAGGCGGCTCGGCAGATGGTGCTCGCCCACCTGCGTTTTGTCGTACATATCGCCCGTAGCTATTCCGGCTACGGGTTGGCCCAGGCTGACCTGATCCAGGAAGGCAACGTTGGCCTGATGAAAGCCGTGAAGCGCTTCAACCCTGAAATGGGTGTGCGCCTGGTGTCCTTTGCCGTGCACTGGATCAAGGCGGAAATTCACGAGTTCATCCTGCGTAACTGGCGGATTGTGAAGGTTGCTACCACCAAGGCGCAGCGCAAGCTGTTCTTCAACCTGCGCAGCCAGAAGAAGCGTCTGGCCTGGCTGAACAACGAAGAAGTTCACCGCGTGGCGGAAAGCCTGGGCGTGGAGCCTCGTGAAGTGCGGGAAATGGAAAGCCGGCTGACCGGCCAGGACATGGCGTTCGATCCGGCTGCGGAAGCGGACGACGACAGCGCCTTCCAGTCGCCAGCCAACTACCTGGAAGACCACCGCTACGACCCGGCGCTGCAACTTGAGGATGCCGACTGGAGCGACAACTCCACCAGCAACCTGCACGAAGCCCTGGAAGTGCTGGACGAACGCAGCCGTGACATCCTCTACCAGCGCTGGCTGGCCGAAGAGAAAGCCACGCTGCACGACCTGGCGCAGAAGTACAACGTTTCGGCCGAGCGGATTCGCCAGCTGGAAAAAAGCGCGATGAACAAGCTGAAACTGTCCATCGCCGCTTAAGCCTGAAGCGTCATGCAAAACGCCCCGATTACCTCGGGGCGTTTTTGTTTGTGCGGTTGGCGTAGGAGCCGGCTTGCCGGCGAATCCCCAGCCCAGCACCCATCTCGAACATGCTCAAGAAGAACCGGCGCAAAGCCAAATCCGGGTTACTCCGCCCAGGGCGCCCTGCGCGACTCGTTCAGCCGATTCAAGTAATCGGCTCCACCCAACTGGCTCATCTGCCGCCGAACCCAGCCCGCCCGCTGCATCACATAAGTGCTGGGACGTGCTGCGCTCCACACCCTTGGATTGGGCAGGACAGCGGCTAGCAGGCTGGCTTGCTGGCGTGACAGATTGGCCGCGCTGACGCCGAAGTGATGGCGCGCCGCGGCTTCTGCCCCGAACACCCCTTCATCCCATTCGACACTGTTGAGGTAGACCTCAAGAATCCGCTGCTTGGGCCAGAACACTTCGATCAGCGCGGTGAACCAGGCTTCCAGTCCCTTGCGCAGGTAGCTGCGGCCGGACCACAGGAACAGGTTTTTCGACACTTGCTGGCTCAGGGTACTGGCGCCACGGATCGAGCCGCCCCTTTCGTTGTGGATCAACGCTGCCTGGATTGCATCGATATCGAAGCCCCAGTGCTCGGGGAATTTCTGATCCTCGCCGGCGATCACCGCCACCTTGAGGTTGTCGGAGATTTCATCCCAAGGCTTCCAGGTGCGCTGCAGGTCGATGGGGTCGTTGTCGACCCAGGACTCGATCTTGCGCTCTACCATCAGGGCGGTGCCCGGTGGCGGTACGAAACGCAACAGCAGCACCAGCAGGACGCTGCCGACCATGAACCACATCAAGGCTTTTACAAGACGACGAAACAGATAACGCAGCATAGAGATGGCTTGGCCGAACCCGTTGAGCGCGCCATTATACAGACCCTTTGTGCTGAATCTGACTGGAGTTCCTCATGTTGCGTGGCTTCCTGATGCTGGCCGCCTTCTTCGGTTTCACCGGGGTTGCCCTTGGCGCTTTCGCCGCCCACGGTCTTAAAAACCGCCTGAGCACGGACTACCTGGCTATTTTTCATACAGGTGTTACCTATCAACTGGTGCATGCCCTGGCGTTGTTCGGCGTCGCCTTGCTGGCGGCTCATATTCCCGGGCGGCTGGTGACCTGGGCCGGCGCTGCCTTCACCCTGGGCATCCTGCTGTTCTCCGGTAGCCTGTACCTGCTGACCCTGACTGGCACCAGCAAGCTGGGGATCATCACCCCCTTCGGCGGTGTGGCCTTCCTGGTCGGCTGGTTCCTGCTGGGGCTTGCCGCCTGGCGCCTGCAAGTCGCCGGCTGACGCTTGTAGCTGACCTTTAGGTCATGATCGGGCTAGAATGCTGGCCCCTAAAAATGATGGCGGCCTTGGCATGCGCATTCAGTTGAACGGTGAATCCTTTGAACTGCCCGACGGCTCGACCGTTGCGGCCCTGCTGAGCCATCTGGAACTCACCGGACGGCGGATCGCGGTGGAACTCAACCTGGATATCGTTCCGCGCAGCCAGCACGCCGAAACCGCCCTCAACGAAGGTGACCAGGTTGAAGTGGTCCACGCTATCGGCGGCGGCTAGTCACTGGCTTCAACCGCGCTGCTGCTCATCTGCGCAGCGCCCTGGCCCGATTCCGGGCCCTTTCATGGACGACATGCTTTCACCGGCCCCGGATCGAGGGTCACCAGCGCCCCGGGCCTGATAAAGAATTCTGCAAGAACCTCACCCCAACAGAGGATTTCCGATGAGCAACGTTCGTAGTGACAAGCCTTTCGTCCTGGCCGGTCGGACGTACCAGTCGCGTTTGCTGGTAGGCACCGGCAAGTACCGCGACATGGAAGAAACCCGCCTGGCCATCGAGGCCTCGGGTGCCGAGATCGTGACCGTTGCCGTGCGCCGGACCAATATCGGCCAGAACCCGGGCGAACCGAACCTGCTGGATATCCTGCCGCCGGATCGCTACACCATCCTGCCCAACACCGCCGGCTGCTATGACGCGGTCGAGGCCGTGCGCACCTGCCGCCTGGCCCGTGAGCTTCTGGATGGCCACAACCTGGTGAAGCTGGAAGTCCTGGCCGACCAGAAGACCCTGTTCCCCAACGTGCTGGAAACCCTCAAGGCCGCCGAAGTGCTGGTCAAGGAAGGTTTCGACGTGATGGTCTACACCAGCGATGATCCGATCATCGCCCGCCAGCTGGCGGAAATGGGCTGCATCGCGGTCATGCCCCTGGCGGGCCTGATTGGCACCGGGCTGGGGATCTGCAACCCGTACAACCTGCAGATCATCCTTGAAGAAGCCAAGGTTCCGGTACTGGTGGATGCCGGTGTCGGTACCGCTTCCGACGCCACCATCGCCATGGAACTGGGGTGTGAGGCGGTGCTGATGAACTCGGCCATCGCCCACGCGCAGCAGCCGGTGATGATGGCCGAAGCCATGAAACACGCAATTGTCGCGGGCCGCCTGGCGTACCTCGCCGGTCGCATGCCGAAGAAACTCTATGCCAGCGCCTCTTCGCCGCTGGATGGTCTGATCAAGTAAGAGCTATTGATGACTGAATCAAACGACACGCCAATCCAGCCGGAAGCCGGCGACGAGCGCCAACACCGCCGCATCAAGAGTTTCGTGATGCGCGCCGGGCGCATGACCGAGGGCCAGCAGCGCGGCCTGGACCAGGGCGCGCCGCTGTACGTGCTGCCCCTGGCCGACGCCCCGGTGGATTACGACCAGGTGTTCGGCCGTTCGGCACCGCGCTCCCTGGAAATCGGCTTCGGCATGGGCCACTCGCTGCTGGAAATGGCCGCAGCGGCCCCGGAGCAGGATTTCATCGGCGTTGAGGTTCACCGCCCGGGTGTCGGCGCGCTGCTCAATGGCGTGCTGACCCAGGGCCTGACCAACCTGCGGGTCTACGATTGCGATGCCATCGAGGTGCTCAACCGCTGCATCGCCGACAACAGCCTGGACCGGCTGATGTTGTTCTTCCCCGATCCGTGGCACAAGAGCCGGCACCACAAGCGCCGCATCGTCCAGGCCTCCTTCGCCGAACTGGTGCGCAGCAAGCTCAAGGTTGGCGGCATTTTGCACATGGCCACCGACTGGGAGCCCTATGCCGAATACATGCTGGAAGTGATGAACGTTGCTCCGGGTTACCGCAACCTGGCCGAAGACGGCAAGTGCGTACCGCGCCCGGCCGAACGCCCGATCACCAAGTTCGAGCGTCGCGGCGAGCGCCTGGGCCACGGCGTGTGGGATTTGAAGTTCGAAAAGCTCGCCTGAGCCCCGTGGACTCGCTGCTGTAGGAGCTGGCCGGGCGGCGTTCCGCTTGCCAGCGAAGAGGCCTTCAAGGTCGCCTTCGCCAGCCAGCTGGCTCCTACAGGGCTTTGATGAAGCCGATCGGCACCTGGTCGGTCAGCCACACCCCATTCTCTGCCTGATAGAAGGTGAAACCCTGGGCCTGCATGGCCTGGGCGTCGATCTGCAGGATCACCACCTTGCCATAGCGCTGGCCCACGGCCCGGGCGGTGTCGATTTCCTGGGACAGGTGCACGTGGTGCCGTGAGCCCGGGATCAGCCCCTTTTCGTTGATCGAATCCATGAAGCGCGTGGCGGTGCCGTGGAAGAGCACGGCGGGCGGTTGCTTTGCCTCAAGCTGCAATTGCACGGCCTTGTTGGAATGCCCCTGAACGGCACGAATCCGCTGGCTGTCAGCCGAGAGGGCGAAGCGTTTCTTGTCGTTGCCTTCGACCACCTGCTCGATCAATTCCCGGCTCAGTCGCCGGCCGTTCTTGGCCGCACCGCTGATCAGCGCGTCGATATCGCCCCAGCCTTCGCTGTCCAGTTCCAGGCCGATGGCCTGGGGCTCGTGGCGCAGCACATAGCTGAGGAACTTACTGGTGTCCTCGATGACTTTCTTGCTCATGTTCTTCCTTGATAACGGGGGCAGCCATTGGACTGCGTTCGCCGGCTTGGTGTAGGAGCCGGCTTGCCGGCGAAGGGGCCCTGCGAATTAACGACGATCAGCGACCACGCCAATCAGCACCAGCACCACCAACAGCACTGGCGCCAGGCTGTAGTTGTTGAACTGGCTCAGGCCGCGGACGATCCACGGTGTGGCGTAGATCAGCGCCAGGCCGCTGCCCACCATGCACAGCAGGGCCATCAGCGGCACCCGCAGGGCGCCGGCGATGCCGCCCAGGCGCTGTTCGACCCAGCCCTTGATGTCCGCGCCGAACAGCACCAGCAGGCAGCCCACCAGTGCCAGGGCGATTTCCGAGAGGTTGCTGCGACTCCAGCGGGACACGGTGGCGAGCAGGTCGAGTACCAGATCCATGTGATTTCCTTAGATCAGAAAGTATTGCAGCAGGTCATTGAGAAAAAGTTGCCCGCGGGCCGTGGCCGCCAGGCGTGACGGTTCGACCTGCAACAAGCCGCTTTGTTCGGCCTGGCGCCGACCTTCGGCGAGGCTGACCAGGTCCAGGCCGGTGCGTTGGGCGAACAGCGCAGCGTCCACGCCATCGGTGAGGCGCAGGGCGTTCATCAGGAACTCGAACGGCAGCTCTTCGTTGCCCAGGGCCTTCTCGCCCGCCTTGAACTGCTTGGCCGGGTTCAGGTAGTCCTTGGGCAGGCGGGTCTTCCAGGTGCGCAGGATGCGCCCGTCCGGGTGGCTGAGTTTGCCGTGGGCACCGGCGCCGATCCCGATGAAGTCGCCAAAGCTCCAGTAGTTCAGGTTGTGCCGCGCCGCGCGCCCGGGCTGGGCGTAGGCCGAGACTTCGTACTGGGCATAGCCGTGCTCGGCCAGCAGGGCCTGTCCGGCTTCCTGGATGTCCCACAGGGTGTCGTCTTCCGGCAGTACCGGTGGCTGGTTCCAGAACACCGTGTTGGGCTCCAGGGTCAGCTGATACCAGGACAGGTGGGTCGGCTTCATCGCAATGGCCTGGCGCAGGTCGCCCAGGGCATCGTCCAGGGACTGGTCCGGCAGGCCGTGCATCAGGTCCAGGTTGAAGTTGTCGAACCCGGCCCGGCGCGCCATGCCAGCGGCGCGAATCGCTTCATCGCCGTTGTGGATGCGGCCCAAGGCCTTGAGCTTCTGTTCCTGGAAACTCTGGATGCCGATGGACAGGCGATTGATGCCCAGGGCGCGGTAGGCGGTGAATTTTTCCTGCTCGAAGGTCCCGGGGTTGGCTTCCAGGGTGATTTCGATGTCGGGGGCAAACCGGATGCGCTGTTCCACGCCCTTGAGCAGCCGACCCAGGGCCTGGGCGCTGAACAGGCTCGGGGTGCCGCCGCCGAAGAAGATCGAGCTCAGCTCGCGACCGTGCACGGCGTGCAGGTCCTGGTCGAGGTCGGCCAGCAGGGCGTCGACGTACTCCTCTTCCGGTAGCGTCGGGCTGGCCGCGTGGGAGTTGAAGTCGCAGTAGGGGCATTTGCGTACACACCACGGGATGTGGATGTACAGCGCCAGGGGCGGCAACTGGGGCAGCGCCGCCCGGGGCGTATGCGCGCCGCCGAGAATCAGCGGCGACGCGGAGGGCTCGTGGCTCATTTCAGGCCCAGGCGTTGCCGCAGAATGGCCATGGCGCGGGCGCGGTGGCTGAGCTGGTTTTTCTCCTCGGGGCCCAGTTCGGCGCTGGAGCAGTTGCGTTCCGGCACCCAGAACAGCGGGTCGTAGCCGAAGCCGTGCTCGCCGCTGGCGGCGGTAAGGATGCGCCCGTGCCACAGGCCTTCGCAGAGGATCGGCAGCGGATCGTCGGCGTGCCGCACCAGTGCCAGGACGCAGACGAACTGCGCACCGCGCTCGGCTTGCGGGACATCCTTGAGGGCTTCGAGCAGCTTGGCGTTGTTCGCCGAGTCGCCCTGGCCGTCGGCGTAGCGGGCCGAGTAGATGCCCGGGGCGCCACCGAGGAAGTCCACTGCCAGGCCGGAGTCGTCGGCCAGTGCCGGCAAGCCGGAAATGCGTGCGGCATTACGCGCCTTGAGGATGGCGTTTTCGACGAACGACAGGCCGGTTTCTTCCGGCTCGACGCTGCTGAACTCGCCGATCGAGCGCAATTGCACCGAAGCGCCGAGCATGGCCTGGAGTTCTTTGAGTTTGCCGGCGTTATGGCTGGCCAGTACGAGTTGCGTGAGGTTCATTATTCGCCCGGGAATAGCTCTTGGTTGAAGCTGAAGCTGTTGGTGTCACCGCCAGTCTGCACATTGATGGTGAACGTACGGTTTTCCTGCTGCTCCACCGGGAACTGGGCGATGTAGTAGATCGCGCCCTGCTCGGTGATCTGGCGGAATTTCAGCGGGATGGTCTTGCTGGTCAGGTCCTTGACCGTGCCACTGACCTGGCCGACCAGCGGCTTGCCGTCCTTGATCAGGGAAACGTTGATCACGCCCTGGTTCTTGCTGCGGACCAGCTCCGCCGCCCTGGCGATATCAGGCTGCAGGTAGGTGGAGTTGAAGGTGTTGTAGTGCACGGTGATGTCACCGAACACTTCCTGGCGTTCGCCCTTGATCGGGTCCGCCGCCAGGGCGCTGACGCTCAGGCAGGCAGCCAGTAGAAATGTAACCAGACGTCCCATGATGGTTCTCCTCGATGCAACGTGGTTTATACCGCGACCTTGTGATCTTGCAGGCCGGGACTGCTGACGCGGTAGATGCCGATCTCTCCTAAGAGATTAGGCCATAGCTTACTGGCCCACCCATGGCGGTGTTGTTGATCGACGGCAAGGCGGTTGATCACCCGGGCTTGCCGCTCGCGGCACAGTTCTTCGAAGTCCTCGAAGGTGCAGAAGTGGATGTTCGGCGTGTTGTACCAGGTGTACGGGAGGAACTCCGAGACCGGCATCCGCCCCTTGCTGGCCAGGTACCAGCGGCAGCGCCAGTGACCGAAATTGGGGAAGGTGATGATGCACTGGCGGCCGACCCGGAGCATTTCGTCGAGGATCTTGTCCGGGTAGTGCACGGCTTGCAGGGCCTGGGTCATGACCACGATGTCGAAGCTGTTGCTGGCAAAGTTGCCCAGGCCCTTGTCCAGGTCCTGCTCGATCACGTTGATGCCCTTGGCCACGCACTCGGCGATGTTGTCCGGGTCGTTTTCCAGGCCATAGCCGGTGACCTGCTTGTGCTCCTGCAGCCAGCTCAGCAGCTCGCCGTTACCGCAGCCCAGGTCGAGGACGCGGCTGCCGGCGGGGATCCATTCCTGGATGATTTCCAGATCGGCTCTCATCGTGTCCTCACAAGGTAATGCGGTTCATGTAGTGGCTGAACGCCTGCAGGTAGCGCGGGATCGGGATCAGGAAGGCGTCATGCCCCTGCGGTGCGTCGATCTCCAGGTAGCAGACGTCCTTGCGCGCGGCCATCAATGCATCCACCAGTTCCCGGGAGCGGGCCGGGGAGAAGCGCCAGTCGGTGGTGAAGGACATCACGCAGAACTTGGCGGTGGCATGGGCGAAGGTCTTGGCCAGGTCGTCGTCGCAGTTGGCCGCCGGGTCGAAGTAGTCCAGGGCCTTGGTCATCAGCAGGTAGGTGTTGGCATCGAAACGCCCGGAGAACTCCTCGCCCTGGTAGCGCAGGTAGCTTTCCACCTGGAACTCGACGCTGTGGAAGTCGTAGTTGAGCTTCTCGCTCTTGAGCCCACGGCCGAATTTCTCGCCCATGGAGTCGTCGGACAGGTAAGTGATATGGCCCACCATTCGCGCCAGCATCAGCCCGCGCTTGGGGATCACCCCCTGTTCCTGGAACGAGCCGCCGTGGAATTCCGGGTCGGTGAGGATCGCCTGGCGCGCCACTTCGTTGAAGGCGATGTTCTGCGCCGAGAGCTTGGGCGCCGAGGCGATGGCCAGGCAGTGCCGTACACGGTCCGGGTAGGTGATGGTCCATTGCAGGGCCTGCATGCCGCCGAGGCTGCCGCCGATCACCGCTGCCCACTGGTCGATGCCCAGGCGATCCGCCAGGCGCGCCTGGCTGTGTACCCAGTCTTCCACGGTAAGCACCGGGAAGTCGGCGCCGAATGGCTTGCCGGTGTCCGGGTTGAGGCTGCTGGGACCGGTGGAGCCGTTGCAACCGCCGAGGTTGTTGAGGCTGACCACGAAGAACCTATTGGTGTCGATCGGCTTGCCCGGGCCGATGCAGCTGTCCCACCAACCGGGCTTGCGGTCGTCGACGCTGTGGTAGCCGGCGGCGTGATGATGGCCGGACAGGGCGTGGCAGATCAGCACCGCGTTGCTGGCGCTGGCGTTGAGCTGACCGTAGGTTTCGTAGATCAGGTCGTAGGCCGGCAGCGCGCGCCCGCAGGCCAGGGCCAGGGGTTCGCTGAAGTGCGCTATTTGTGGCGTGACCAGACCAACAGAATCGGGGGGAAAGGCAGTTGGCATCGACCCTGCTCTCATTTAAATGAGGCGTAAGTCTAAAGACCGCTGCCCCCAGCGGCAAGCAAAGCCCGGGGCTGTGTTTCGTTGCGGGAAATGACGTGGGAGGTTCGCTGGCAAGCCAGCTCCTGCAGTGAACATGGAGCGCAGGAGCCGGCTTGCCGGCGAATCA
The DNA here is from genome assembly GCF_024810175.1 of Pseudomonas sp. BIGb0176. Classification (NCBI taxonomy): domain Bacteria; kingdom Pseudomonadati; phylum Pseudomonadota; class Gammaproteobacteria; order Pseudomonadales; family Pseudomonadaceae; genus Pseudomonas; species Pseudomonas sp. BIGb0176. The sequence continues at coordinate 260,839 of NZ_JANUEC010000004.1, read as the reverse complement.
GGCGGGACGAGCCAGCCCCGGCAGGTCCGGCAGCTTCTTCGGCGCTTGCAGGCGCACCCGCTTCTGCCGGTTCAGCTCGCCGCTGACCAGGCTGACGTTGCTCTTGGGAATGCCAAAGGCCTTTGCCAGGAACGCCATCAGGTGCACATTGGCCTTGCCTTCCACTGGTGGCGCAGTGAGGCGGATCTTCAACCGCTCGCCGTGCAGGCCAGCGAACTCGTCGCTGCTGGCCTTGGGTTGCAGGTGGCAATCGAGGATCAGATCGTCACCGTCCCAGCGGTAATAACTCATGCAGGCCGCCCGGGTCAGATCAGCAGGCGCAGGATGTCCGGCATCATGGTCATGGCCGCCAGGTTATTGATCACCAGCATGTCCAGCAGCTTGAGCACCATGAATGCCAGGATCGGCGAGATATCCAGGCCGCCCATGCTCGGCAGGATGCGACGGAACGGGGCCAGGGCGGGTTCGCAGATCTGGTTCACCAGTTCGGCGCCGGGGTTGTGGCTGCCAGGGGCGACCCAGGACAGGATCACGCTGATGATCAGGGCGAAGAAGAAGATCTTCAGGAACAGCGCGGTGACGCCGATGATCGACCAGATCAGCAGTTGCAGCGGGTTGCCGGTGGTGCCGTAGGTCAGCAGCAGGGTCAGGGCCATCAAGGCCAGTTGCACCAGGATCGCCAGGAGCAGCGAGGACATGTCCAGGCCGCCGATGCTCGGGATGACCCGGCGCATCGGCTTGAGCAGCGGCTGGGTGGCCCGCACGATGAACTGGCACAGCGGGTTGTAGAAGTTGGCGCGCACCAGTTGCAGGACGAAACGCATCAGCACGATCAGCAGGTACAGGCTGCCCAGGGTTTGCAGCACATACACCGCAGCGGTGTTCAATCCAATCATCATTGGCTCCTTATTGGCCCAGTTGTTCGGCCATTTCGGCCGAGCGGTGCGCAGCGGCACCCAATGCTTTTTCCACCAGGGCTTCAAAGCCACCGGCCTGGAACGACTTGATGGCCGCTTCCGTGGTGCCTGCCGGTGAAGTCACGCGGCGGCGCAGCTCGGCGGCGTCAACGTCACTGGAGACCGCCATGTGGGCGGCGCCCAGGGCGGTCTGCAGAGTCAGCTGGGCGGCGGTTTCCCGGGGCAGGCCGAGCTTCTCGCCGGCGGCGGTCATGGCTTCGATCAGCAGGAAGAAATACGCCGGGCCACTGCCGGAGACGGCAGTCACTGCGTCCAGTTGCTGCTCCTGGTCCAGCCACAGGGCGATACCCACGGCGGACAGCAGTTCCTCGGCCTGCTGGCGTTGCTGGGCGCTGACTTCGGCGGTGGCGTACAGGCCGCTGACACCCTGGCGCAGCAGTGCCGGGGTGTTGGGCATGCAGCGCACGATGGGCTGGGCGCCGAGCCAGCTGTTCATGCTCGAACAGGTGATGCCGGCGGCGATGGACACCACCAGCTGTTGCGGCTTCAGGCTCGGGCGCAGGGCTTGGCACACGGCTTTCATGGCCTGGGGCTTGACCGCCAGGACGATCACGTCGACGCCTTCGATGGCCTCGGCGTTATCGGCAAACACCTGGATGCCATGTTCGGCCGCTACTTTCGCTCGGGTCTGCTCGCCCGGGTCGCTGGCGCGGATCTGCGAGGCCTCCAGGCCTTTGGCCCGCAGGCCGCCGATGAGACTGGCCGCCATGTTGCCGGCACCGATAAAAGCGATACGAGTCGTGTTCATGACAGGTCCTTACAAGAGGTCGGGGTCAGTCGCATCAGGACTGACTGTAGTCGCGGGCACCAAACAGCGCGGTACCGATCCGCACCCAGGTGGCGCCTTGGGCAATGGCCGCTTCGAGGTCGTGGCTCATGCCCATGGAAAGGGTATCCAGGGGCAGGTTGAGGCTGTCCCGCAGGTCGTTGTTCAGGCGTTGTACCGCGGCGAAGGCGGCGTCCTGGGCAGCGCGGTCCTCGGTAGGCTCGGGAATCGCCATCAACCCCCGCAGTTGCAGGCGTGGCAAGGCACCGATGGCGCTGGCCAGGGCCGGCAGGTCGGCCGGGGCGCAGCCGGACTTGCTGGCTTCGCCACTGACGTTCACCTGGATGCAGATGTTCAGTGGCGGCAACTCGGCCGGGCGTTGTTCAGACAGGCGTTGGGCGATTTTCAAGCGATCCACGGAGTGCACCCAGTCAAAATGCTCGGCAATGGCACGAGTCTTGTTCGACTGAATGGGGCCGATGAAGTGCCAACTCAAGGGCAGGTCGGCCAGTTCCTGCTGTTTGCCCAGGGCTTCCTGCAGGTAGTTCTCGCCGAAATCCCGCAGGCCGGCGGCATGGGCCTCGCGCAGGGCGGCGGCGGGCTTGGTCTTGCTCACGGCCAGCAGCTGGACGCTGTGCGGGTCGCGCTGTACGGCCTGGCAGGCGTTGCGGATGCGCTCGGCTACCTGGGCAATGTTGTCTGCTATCGTGGACATTCGATTTCGTCTCAAAAGTACCGGCGGCCCTGGCCACCGGCTGCCGCGTGAATCCACCAGACCTCGATTCTCCGCCGGCCCGAGCCACGCTCAAGGGTCGCGCCGGGCATCGTCCGCGGCCTGGCCATTGAATCTGCCAGGCGCGGGCGGGTCTGAAGCTCGCGGCATTCTACTGGAATTGGGGGGCACTATGGACATCACCGAACTCTTGCGCTTGAGCGCTTCCCGGGGCGCTTCGGACCTGCATCTGTCCGCCGGGCTGGCGCCGATGTTGCGCATCGATGGCGATATTCGCCCGCTGCCGGGCCCGGCCCTGGAAGGGCCAGAGGTGCTGGCGCTGATCCATGAACTGATGAGCGAAGCTCAGCGCCAGGCATTCGCCGCCTGCAATGACCTGGATTTCGCCCATGAACTGCCAGGTGTGGCGCGGTTTCGGGTCAATGCCTTCCGGCACGCCCGGGGCGCCGGTGCGGTGCTGCGCCTGATTCCCGCGCGGGTACAGAGCCTGGAGGAGCTGGGGCTGGGGGAAGTGTTTCGGCAGATTACCGAGGCGCCCCGCGGGCTGGTGCTGGTGACCGGGCCCACCGGCAGCGGCAAGTCCACCACACTGGCGGCGATGATCGACCACCTGAACCAGCGCCGCCAGCAGCACATCCTGACCATCGAAGACCCTATCGAATTCGTGCATCCGCAGAAAAACTGCCTGGTGCACCAGCGCGAAGTGCAGCGCGATACCCAGAGCTTCGCCACGGCCTTGCGTGCGGCGCTGCGGGAAGATCCCGACGTGATCCTGCTGGGCGAACTGCGGGACCTGGAAACCATCCGCCTGGCCCTGACCGCCGCGGAAACCGGGCACTTGGTACTGGCCACCTTGCACACCTCGTCGGCGGCCAAGACCATCGACCGGCTGGTGGACGTGTTTCCAGGGGAGGAAAAAGCCCTGGTGCGCTCGATGCTGGCCGAGTCGCTGCAGGCAGTGGTCGCGCAAGTGCTGGTGAAGAAGGTGGGCGGTGGCCGGGTAGCGGCGCACGAGATCATGCTGGGCAGCCCGGCGATCCGTAACCTGATCCGCGAGGACAAGGTGGCGCAGATGTATTCGGCGATCCAGACGGGCGGCGCCCAGGGCATGCGCACCCTGGACATGAGCCTCAAGGCATTGCTCGGGCAGGGGTTGATCAGCCGCGATCAGGCGCGGGAGCAGGCGCGGATGCCGGAGAGCTTTTGACGGGGCTGGAAATGCATTCGCCGGCAAGCCGGCTCCTACAGGTGGGTGCAGGAGCCGGCTTGCCGGCGAAGCGGGGTATCAGCGTTGCACGACCCGCAGGGGCGCGTGCTCCTTGGGCAAGACCCGCTTGGCAACCACATAGTGGCTCTGCCAGTAGGGCTTCTTCAGGGTATCGATGGTCACTGCCTTGCCGCGCCGCGGGGCGTGGATGAAGCGGTCTTCGCCCAGGTAGATGGCGACGTGGTTGACCTTGCGGCTCTTGATGTTGAAGAACAGCAGGTCGCCCGGCTTCAGGTCCTTGCGCTCGACCTTCTGCCCGTGGCCGCTGGCCATGGCGTTGGAGGTGCGTGGCAGGTCCACGGCGGCGACATCGTTGAAGGCGTAGCGCACCAGGCCGCTGCAGTCGAAGCCTTTGCTTGGGCTGCTGCCGCCCCAACGATAGGGTGTACCGAGGACATTGACCGCGCGGCTGAGAACCGTGGTGCTCGGCCGGCCGGCGTTGTTGGCCACCAGCTTGCTGTCGGCCTTGCTCAGGCGGGTGGGGTGCTTGATGGTGCTCTTGTTCTTGGCGGTGACCGTCGAAACGTGAGGTTTCGGGGTGTAGCCATTAACGTTGGGAAGTCGTTGCTCACGGTTGGTGGCGTGGGCGGCCAGTGGCATTAATAGGCAAATGGTTAGCCATGTCTTGAAAAATGGACGCATTAGGCAAGGCTCTTATTGGTTAGCGCGCAACTTTATAACAGCTTTCAGGTCACTTCCGTGGCCGTTTGTCGATTCAACCTTGGGGTCAACTTCGGCAAAGAGGTGGCAACTTGACGCAGAAAACCGTCAGAAGTCAGGCAGTACAAGGCTTTGGCGGAACAGAAGGTAACATTGCCCGCACGTCGAATGCCTGTAAAAAAGTCACAAAGTTTTTAAGAATATTTATCTATCACCTGCAAAGAGGCACTTAATGAACACCTATCGTCAGGATGCATCCACCCACGACACCCACAGCAAGGTGATCGGTTACCTGTTGTGGATTTTCGGTTTTACCGGGGCCCACCGCTTCTATTACGGCAAGCCGGTGACCGGGACTATCTGGTTCTTCACCTTCGGTCTGCTGGGCATTGGCTGGCTGATCGACTTGTTCCTGATCCCGTCCATGGACCGGGAAGCGGACCTTCGCTTTACCGCAGGTCCGGTGGAATACAGCGTGGCCTGGATTCTGCTGACCTTCCTCGGGGTTTTCGGCGTGCACCGCATGTACCAGGGCAAATGGCTGAGCGGGGTGATCTACCTGTTCACCGGCGGCCTGTTCTTCCTGGGGGTGCTGTACGACTTCTGGACCCTGAACGATCAGGTATCGCTGGAGAACGCCAAGCGCCGTTGATCCCGTCATCGGCGCAGGCGGTGATGGCGCAGCCTGTAGCCACTGCCGCAGGGCGCCATCAGGAGCGGCGGCTCCTTCGGCGCCGTTCGCAGCCTGCGGCAGCGGCTACAGGGTGTTTGCCAGGCGATCAGCCCTGATAGCTGATATGCCCGTCCACCAGGGTGTAGCGCACCGCGCCCGGCAGGCTATGGCCGAGGAACGGGCAGTTTTCGCCCTTGGAGAGCCAGCGCTCGCCGGCCACGGTGGAACTGGCCGGGTCGAACAGCACCAGGTCCGCCGCACCACCGGCTGCCAGCTTGCCTGCCGGCAGGCGCAAGGCCGCGGCGGGGCCGGCACTCAGGCGTGCCAGCAGGGTCGGCAGGTCCAGCAGGCCGTCCTGCACCAGGGTCAGGGCCAGGGGGAGCAACAGCTCGACGCTGCTGATGCCCGGCTCGGTGGCGCCGAACGGCGCCAGCTTGGCGTCCCGCTCATGGGGCTGGTGATGGCTGGAAATGGCTTGCACCACCCCGGACTTCACCGCTTCGCGCAGGGCATCGCGGTCGGCCCGCGAGCGCAGCGGCGGCTGCACGTGGTACAGGCTGGAGAAGTCGATCAGCGCCTCGTCGGTCAGGATCAGCTGGTACAGCGCCACATCGGCGGTGACCGGCAGGCCGCGGGCCTGGGCCTGGGCGATCAGCTCCACGCCGCGGGCGCTGGTCAGCTGGCTGAAGTGGGCGCGCACGCCGCTCTGTTCCACCAGCAGCAGGTCTCGGGCCAGGGCCACGGTCTCCGCGCTTTCCGGGATACCCGGCAGGCCGAGGAAGCTGGCGGTGGCGCCTTCGTGGGCCAGGCCGCCTTCGGCCAGGTCGCGGTCCTGGGAGTGGAAGATCACCGTCAGGTCGAAGGTGGCGGCGTATTCCAGGGCGCGGCACAGGGTGCGGGTGCTGCGGAAACCTTCCAGGCCGTTGCCGAAGGCCACGCAACCGGCGTCACGCAATGCGATCAGCTCCGCAAGCTGCTCGCCTTCCAGGCCCTTGCTCAAGGCGCCAATGGGGAACACTTTGCTGTTGCCGGCCTCGCGGGCGCGGTCGAGGATCAGTTCGGCCACCGCCGAGGTGTCCAGTACTGGCTTGGTGCGCGGCGGGCAGCACAGGCTGGTGACACCGCCGGCGGCTGCGGCGCGGGTTTCGCTGGCAATGCTGCCCTTGCGACTGTAGCCCGGCTCGCGCAGGGCGACGCTCAGGTCCACCAGGCCGGGTGCGGCCACCAGGCCCTTGGCGTCGATGGTGGTAACGGCATTGAAGCCGCCAGGCGCGGCGCCGATGGCGACGATCTTGCCGGCTTCCAGGTGCAGATCGGTGGTTTGATCCAGGCCGCTGCTTGGATCGATGACGCGGGCGCCGAGAATGCTGAGCTTCACTGGGCGTTCTCCTGCTCGAATTGTCGCTGGGCGGTCTGCCCGCTCATGGCCATGGACAGTACCGCCATGCGCACTGCAATGCCGTAGGTCACCTGGTTGAGGATCACCGAGTGCGGGCCGTCGGCTACCGCCGATTCGATCTCCACGCCGCGGTTGATCGGGCCCGGGTGCATGACGATGGCGTCGGGCTTGGCCCCGGCCAGGCGCGCGGTGGTCAGGCCGAACAGGCGGTAGAACTCGCCTTCGCTGGGCAGCAGGCCGCCCTGCATGCGTTCACGCTGCAGGCGCAGCATGATCACCACGTCCACGTCCTTCAGGCCTTCGGTCATGTCGGTGTAGACCTTGACCCCGTACTGCTCGATGCCGATGGGCAGCAGGGTTTTCGGCGCGATCACGCGGATGTCCGGGCAGCCGAGGGTTTTCAGCGCCAGCATGTTCGAACGCGCCACTCGCGAGTGCAGGATGTCGCCGACGATGGCTACCGAGAGGTTCTCGAAGCCGCCCTTGTGCCGGCGAATGGTCAGCATGTCGAGCATGCCCTGGGTCGGGTGGGCGTGACGGCCGTCGCCGCCGTTGATGATCGCCACTTGCGGGCACACGTGTTCGGCGATGAAGTGCGCGGCGCCGGAATCGCCGTGGCGCACCACGAACATGTCGGCGGCCATGGCTTCCAGGTTGCGCAGGGTGTCCAGCAGGGTTTCACCCTTGCTCGCCGAAGAGGTCGAGACATTCAGGGTGATCACGTCCGCCGACAGCCGCTGGGCCGCCAGTTCGAAGGTGGTGCGGGTTCGGGTGGAGTTCTCGAAGAACACATTGCACACGGTCTTGCCGCGCAGCAGCGGGACTTTCTTCACCGCCCGGGCGCCGACTTCGAGGAACGAGTCGGCGGTGTCGAGGATTTCCGTCAGCAGCTCGCGGTTCAGGCCGTCGAGGGACAGGAAGTGGCGCAGCTGGCCCTGATCGTTGAGCTGCAGCGGGCGCTTGGCGTCTAGAGGCGTCATCGCAATGGACTCTTAAAAGGGCGAGTTAGAGGGCGAGGTCTTGGAGCTCGAGTTGAAGCGGCGCAGGACCGGACAATTTTACCCGCTCGTGGGCGGCCAGCGACAGGGTCGCGCCCACCACATTCGGACGGATCGGCAGTTCAGCGGCGTTCAGGTCCAGCAGGCAGACCAGGGTCACGCTGGCCGGCCGGCCGTAGTCGAACAGTTCGTTGAGGGCGGCGCGGATGGTCCGGCCGCTCATCAGCACGTCGTCGATCAGCACCAGGTGCTGGCCTTCGATCTCGAACGGCAGCTCCGAAGGACGCACCTGCGGGTGCAGGCCGTTCTGGCTGAAGTCGTCGCGGTAGAAGGACACGTCCAGGGTACCCAGGGGCGAATCGCTGCCCAGGGCCTCCAGCAGGGCCTGGGCCACCCAGACGCCACCGGTACGGATACCGATGAAGCGTGGCTCGCTGATGGCGCGCTGGGCCAGGTGGGCGTTGAGATCAGCGGCCATCTGGCTGATCAGGGCGGCGGGATTGGGCAGGCTCATGGTGGCTCCTTCGTGGGCTCGCGCCTGCTGCCGGGCAGCTGGGCGCGGGAACTTACGGCTGGTGTTGGGCCAGGAGGCGCGCAGCCCCGGGGCCGCGCATCTTCAGGATGTGGTCTCAGGTGTTCAACAGGCCGGCGTTTTCATCGAGCCAGCCTTGCAGCAGCAGGGCGGCGGCGATGGCGTCCACCGGGTTGTCGCGGTAACTGCCTTTCTGGCCGCCCCGGGCCAGGCGTTCACCCTTGGCCTCGAAGGTGGTCAGGCGTTCGTCGTGGGTATAGAAGGGCACATTGAAGCGGCCGTTCAGGCGCCGGGCGAACTTTTCGGCGCGCACGCACATGTCGCTGGGGCTGCCGTCCATGTTCAGGGGCAGGCCCACCACCACGGCGTCGGGCTTCCATTCCTTGATCAGGGCTTCCACCTGGTTCCAGTCGGGCACCCCGTTCTGCGCCTTGAGGGTGCACAGCTCCCGGGCCTGGCCGGTGATGGCCTGGCCCACGGCAACGCCGATCTGCTTGGTGCCGTAGTCGAAGCCGAGGATCAGTCGCAGGGCCATCAGGCGTGGCCCGCCTGGCTGGTGAGCAGGCTGAGGTTGACCCCCAGGTGCCGGGCGGCGGCTTCCAGGCGCAGTTCGCTGCTGGTGTTGAACAGGATGTCGGCGTCGAAGGGGCAGGTCAGCCAGGCGTTGTCCGCCAGTTCGGCTTCCAGCTGCCCGGCTTCCCAGCCGGCATAGCCCAGGGCGATCAGGCTCTTGGCCGGGCCCACGCCATCGGCGATGGCGAACAGCACGTCCTGGGACGTGGACAGGGACAGCCCCTCGAGTTCCACCGTGGCCTGGTAGACCGGGCCGTTGGGGTGCAGGACGAAGCCGCGATCGGTCTGCACCGGGCCACCGCTGAAAATGGGCACGTGCTGGCACAGCAGGGACGGCTCTTGGTCAGGGCGCAATTGTTCGAGGATATCGGCCAGGTTCAGGTCCTGGGGGCGGTTGACCACCAGGCCCATGGCGCCACTGGCGTTGTGCTCGACGATGTAGGTCAAGGTCTGCGCAAAGTTCGGGTCGGCCATATGGGGCATGGCGATCAGGAAATGATGCTTGAGATAGCTTGGGCTGACATTTTTCATGAGCGCTAGTGTGGCGGTGGCGGGCCCGGCTGACAAGCTGGCGATGTGCGGCCATGGCGCTGTCACGCGGCCGATTGCCGGCCGATCAGTTGCTGGAAAGCTTGTCGCCCCGGGCGAAGCGCCAGGTGCGGATGATTTCCAGGCGATCGATGTCCGACAGGTCGCCGGTAAAGGGGGCGAACGGCGCCGCCAGGCGCACGATGCGCTGGGCCGCCTGGTCCAGCAGCGGTTGCCCGGAGGACTCCAGCACCAGCACTTCATACAGCGAGCCGTCACGGTTGATCGAGACCATCAGCCGCAAGTTGCCGTAGATCTGCTTGCGCCGGGCTTCCTCGGGGTAGTTGAGGTTGCCGATGCGCTCGACCTTCTTGCGCCATTCGTCCTTATACCAGGCGCCCTTGTCGCGCATGGTGGAGGCGGCGCTGAGGCGGTGGATGCGCGGGCGTTTGGCATACAACTGCTGTTCGTTGGCCAGCTCGGCTTCCAGGCTGGAAATCTCGCTGGACAGTTGCGAGCTGTCGAACGTCGGAGTGGGGGCCTTGGGCGTCGGGTCTTTCTTGACCTCTTCACGCTGGGTGACGGTCTTTTTCGGCTTGGGTGCGGTGGTGGCCACGGCGGCCTTGGGCGCGGCGTCCTTGACCTCGGGCTTGACCGAGGGCGGCGGCGTGACCTTCTTCACCGAGTTGTCCTGGAACGGTGCGACTTCGGTGGTTTTCGGAATGGCCTTCTTGTCCAGGGTGCCGCTGCCCTGCTGGTTGTCCTGGGCGAGGAAGTCGGCCTTCTTCGGCTTGGTCTCGCTCTTGAAGGTGGCCAGGGTGATTTCCAGGGTCTTGCTGATGGCCTTGGGCTCGGCGAAGGAAAAGCCCAGGCCGAGAATCAGTGCCAGGTGCAGGAGCGCCGCCAGGAACAGGGTAAAACCCAGGCGATCGGCCGCACGCACGCCGCTATGGGCAAGCTCGGGGGGCAGATCGGACGGGAGGCTCATCGGCAGTTCGACATCACAGGAGGCATCACACAACCAACATCACGGTTTCACAGGCGGCGCATGATAACGCAATGTTGGTTTGTGCTTGGTTGTTCTACATCACTTGGCCTTGAGCTTCTGATCGATGGCATCCATCAGCATCGCGCCGATGTTGGTGCCGAAGGCGTTGTCGATTTCACGGATGCAGGTGGGGCTGGTGACGTTGATTTCCGTCAGGTGTTCGCCGATCACGTCGAGGCCGACGAACAGCAGGCCCTTGGCCCGCAGGGTCGGGCCGACCTGGGCGGCGATCCAGCGGTCCTTGTCGCTCAGTGGGCGGGCTTCGCCACGACCGCCGGCCGCCAGGTTGCCGCGGGTTTCACCGGCAGCCGGGATGCGCGCCAGGCAGTAATCCACCGGTTCGCCGTCGATCATCAGGATGCGCTTGTCACCGTCCTTGATCGCCGGCAGGTAGGCCTGGGCCATGATCTGCTGGCTGCCGAGCACGGTCAGGGTTTCCAGGATCACCGACAGGTTCGGATCACCCGCGCGGTGGCGGAAGATCGAGGTGCCGCCCATGCCATCCAGGGGCTTGAGGATCACATCGCCATGCTGGGCCGCGAACTCGCGCAGCACGTCGGCGCGGCGGCTGACCACGGTGGGCGGGGTGCACTGGGGGAACAGCGTGGCAAACAGCTTTTCGTTGCAGTCACGCAGGCTCTGGGGCTTGTTGACCACCAGCACGCCAGCGCTTTCGGCCTGTTCCAGCAGGTAGGTGGAGTAGACGAACTCCATGTCGAAGGGCGGGTCCTTGCGCATCAGGATCACGTCCAGATCGCTCAGCGGGCAGTCGATCTCGGCGTCCAGCTCGAACCACTTCTGCGGGTTGGCGAACACCTGCAGCGGGCGCATGCGGGCCCGGGCCACGCCGTCGCCCTGGTACAGGTCGCGCTGCTCCATATAGAAGAGGGTCCAGCCGCGCTCCTGGGCGGCCAGCAGCATGGCCAGCGAGCTGTCCTTCTTGTAGGAGATGCTGGCGATAGGGTCCATGACAATCCCGACGCGAACGCTCATGGGTGGATTCCTTTAAGAAAATGAGTGGGAGCGAGGCAAAAAAAGTGGCGTCAGAGTGGCGCTGACAGGGGCCTGGGTCAAGGAAAAACCACTGCCTGGCGTGGTCCATAGATTGCAGGGGGGAGAGTGTGCTAAAAAGGCTCGCAGGCCGGGCCCAAGCCTTGAAGTTCAAGGGTTTCACCCATTGCCCGGCGGTACCGGACCAAATCATTCGCTGGGGCGATGGCAGAGCAGATATGGAACAGCATTCCAACGCCTTGAAGGTGATGGTGATCGACGATTCGAAGACGATTCGCCGCACGGCCGAAATGCTGCTGAAGAACGTCGGTTGCGAGGTCATCACCGCAGTGGACGGCTTCGAAGCCCTGTCGAAGATCGTCGACCATCACCCCGGCATCATCTTCGTCGACATCATGATGCCGCGGCTCGACGGCTATCAGACCTGTGCGCTGGTGAAGAACAACAGCGCGTTCAAGTCCATCCCGGTGATCATGCTGTCTTCCAAGGATGGCCTGTTCGACAAGGCCAAGGGGCGCATCGTCGGCTCCGACCAGTTTTTGACCAAACCCTTCAGCAAGGAAGAACTGCTGAGCGCGATCAAGGCCCATGTCCCGGACTTTGTCGCGCTTGCGCCACAGTAGACACGCACAGCGACGCCCGGCCAGCAGGCCGCGCGCCTATACCGTATGGGGAAGACCATGGCTCGTATTCTGATCGTCGATGACTCGCCGACTGAAATGTACAAACTCACCGGCATGCTGGAAAAGCACGGCCATGAAGTGCTCAAGGCCGAGAACGGTGCCGACGGCGTGGCCCTGGCCCGGGAAGAAAAGCCCGATGCGGTGCTGATGGACATCGTCATGCCCGGCCTCAACGGTTTCCAGGCGACCCGCCAGTTGACCAAGGATGCCGAGACCAGCCATATCCCGGTGATCATCATCACCACCAAGGATCAGGAAACCGACAAGGTCTGGGGCACCCGCCAGGGCGCCAAGGACTACCTGACCAAACCGGTGGACGAAGAGACCCTGATCAAGACCCTGAACAACGTCCTGGCCGGCTGACAGCCGCGCCATGAGCCAATCCCAGACCGCCTTCGAGCTGCTGCTGGAGATCGACCAGCGCTGCCGCTTGCTGGCCGCCGACCTGCCGTCCCAGGAAACCCGCCAGCACAGCTGGAGCGGCATCGGCTTTCGCCTGGGCGAGCACTGGTACGTGGCCGCCATGGGCGAGATCAGCGAAGTCCTGCACGAGCCGCGCTACACCCTGCTGCCCGGGGTCAAGCCCTGGGTCAAGGGCGTCGCCAACCTGCGCGGGCGGCTGCTGCCGATCATGGACCTGTGCGGTTTCTTCGGCCATGAGCTGTCGCCCCTGCGCAAGCAGCGGCGGGTCCTGGTGGTGGAGTACAAGGAGCTGTTCGCCGGCCTGCTGGTGGACGAGGTGGCCGGGCTGCAGCACTTTGCCCAGGACAGCCTGGAGCCCGGCATCACCGACTTTGCCGACGCCGCGGTCAACCCCTACCTGCAGGGCCAGTTCCGCCGCGATCAGGTCTGGCAGGTCTTCAGCCCCTTCGCCCTGGCCCGTTCGCCGGGGTTCCTGGAGGTGGCAGCGTGAAGGGCGCCCCGGCGCCTGGGCAACCCGTTGGCCGTGCCACGGGAAGCGCGTGTTTCCCTGGATCAACCCATGCTGCCCCGGCGTTGCGCGCGCCCCGGGCACTCGAATGCGGGACCGCCCGCTCGCCACAGGCCTGATCGATGACCAAAGCCAAAACCGGCAAGCCCCTGGAAGGCTCCCGCAGTCGCTCGCAGATCATCGTGCTGTTCATCGCACTGATCGTGTTCATCATGCTGTTGTTCGCCAACTTCGCTTACCTCAATACCCAGGCCACCTACGACAAACAGTACATCGGCCATGCCGGCGAGCTGCGGGTGCTGTCCCAGCGCATTGCCAAGAACGCCACCGAAGCGGCGGCGGGCAAGGCTGCGGCGTTCAAGCTGCTGGGGGATGCGCGCAACGATTTCGCCCGGCGCTGGGGCTACCTGAAAAAGGGTGACCCGGACACCGGGCTGCCCGGAGCCCCGGTGGCCTTGCGCCAGGAAATGCGCGCGGTGCAGCTGGACTGGGAAAAACTGCTGAAAAACACCGACGCGATCCTCGCCAGCGAGCAGACCGTGCTGTCCCTGCACCAGGTGGCGGCAACCCTGGCGGAAACCGTGCCGCAATTGCAGGTGGAGTATGAAAAGGTCGTCGAGATCCTGCTCCAGCGTGGCGCCCCGGCGGCCCAGGTGGCCATGGCCCAGCGCCAGTCGCTGCTGGCCGAGCGGATTCTCGGCGCGGTCAACACGGTGCTGGCCGGCGACGAAAACGCGGTCCAGGCCGCCGATGCCTTCGGTCGCGATGCCGCGCGCTTCGGCCAGGTGCTCAACGGCATGTTGCAGGGCAACCCGGGGCTGAAGATCAGCCAGGTGGAAGACCCGGATGCCCGGGGGCGGCTGGCGGAGATTTCCGAGTTGTTCGAGTTCGTCTCCGGCTCCGTGGACGAGATCCTCGAAACCTCCCCCGAGCTGTTCCAGGTCCGCGAGTCGGCGAGCAACATCTTCAGCCTGTCCCAGACCCTGCTGGACGAAGCTTCGCTGCTGGCCAGCGGCTTCGAGAACCTGGCCGGCAGCCGCAAGCTGGACACCATCGGCGGCTACGTCCTGGGCCTGCTGGCCCTGGCTTCGATCATCCTCATTGGCCTGGTGATGGTGCGCGAGACCAACCGCCAGTTGCGCGAGACCGCAGAGAAGAACGAGCGCAACCAGAACGCAATCATGCGTTTGCTGGACGAGATCGAGGACCTGGCCGACGGCGACCTCACGGTCACCGCCTCGGTGACCGAGGACTTCACCGGCACCATTGCCGACTCCATCAATTATTCCGTCGACCAGCTGCGTGACCTGGTGGCCACCATCAACCTCACCGCCGGCCAGGTGGCCGGCGCAGTGCAGGAAACCCAGGCCACCGCCATGCAGCTGGCCGAAGCCTCGGAGCATCAGGCCCAGCAGATTTCCGAAGCCTCCACGGCGATCAACGAAATGGCCCAGTCCATCGACCAGGTATCGGCCAACGCCGCGGAATCCTCGGCGGTGGCCGAGCGCTCGGTGGAAATCGCCAACAAGGGCAACGAGGTGGTGCACAACACCATTCACGGCATGGACAACATTCGTGAGCAGATCCAGGACACCGCCAAGCGGATCAAGCGTCTTGGCGAGTCTTCCCAGGAGATCGGCGATATTGTCAGCCTGATCGACGACATTGCCGACCAGACCAACATCCTTGCCCTCAACGCGGCGATCCAGGCCTCCATGGCCGGTGACGCCGGGCGCGGCTTTGCCGTGGTGGCCGACGAGGTGCAGCGGCTGGCGGAGCGTTCCTCGGCGGCCACGCGGCAGATCGAGACCCTGGTGCGGGCGATCCAGACCGACACCAACGAGGCGGTGATCTCCATGGAGCAGACCACCACCGAAGTGGTGCGCGGCGCGCGCCTGGCCCAGGACGCCGGGGTGGCCCTGGAAGAGATCGAAGGGGTGTCCAAGACCCTGGCGGCGCTGATCCAGAGCATCTCCAACGCGGCCCAGCAGCAGACCTCTTCGGCCGGGCAGATTTCCCTGACCATGAACGTGATCCAGCAGATCACCTCGCAGACTTCGTCCGGTTCCACCGCCACCGCCGAGAGCATCGGCAACCTGGCGAAGATGGCCAGCCAGCTGCGCCGCTCGGTGTCCGGCTTCACCCTGCCGGCCACCCGGGGCCCGGCCCCGAATGACAACCGCTGACACAAGGCTTTGACTGGAGTGGTTATGGTTGATCGGCACGACTATGTAGCCCTGGAGTGGGTCAAGGGCGAAATTGCCGAGACCCTGAAGCAGGCGCATCAGGCGCTGGAGCATCTGGCGGACGATCCCCAGGCCCTGGAGGCCATCGACCAGTGCCTGGAAGGCATTCACCTGGTCCATGGCAGCCTGCAGATGGTGGAGTTCTACGGCGCCGCGCTGCTGGCTGAAGAAATGGAAAAGCTCGCCCTGGCCCTGCAGCAGGGGCGCGTGGCCCAGCGCGACGAAGCCCTGCGCCTGCTGCGCCAGGCCATCGGCCAGTTGCCCCAGTACCTGGACCGGGTGCAGAGCGCGCGGCGCGACCTGCCGCTGGTGGTGCTGCCGCTGCTCAACGACCTGCGCAGTGCCCGGGGCGAGAGCCTGCTCTCGGAAACCAGCCTGTTCAGCCCGCAACTGCCCAGCCTGCCGCCCCTGAGCGACAAGGCCCTGGCGGCTTTGGAACCCCTGGAATTGCCCAACCAGTTGCGCAAGCTGCGACACATGTTGCAGACCGCCCTGGTGGACCTGCTGCGCGAGCAGGATGACGAGCAGAGCCTGGGCTACATGGCCAAGGTCTTCGAACGCCTGGAAGCCTTGTGCCAGGACGCTCCGCTGGCGCCCTTGTGGCATATCGCCTCGGCCCTGGTGGAGGGCATGCGCCACGACGAGATCGCCAACAGCCCGGCGGTGCGCAGCCTGCTCAAGGATGCCGACAAGGAGCTCAAGCGTCTGCTGGAACAGGGCATGGCCGGGATCAACCGGCCGGCCCCCGATGAATTGCTCAAGAGCCTGCTGTTCTATATTGCCAAGGCGCGCCATCCCACCCCATTGATGCTGACCATGAAAGAACGTTACGGACTGGATGACGCCTTGCCCGACAGCGCGGTGGTGGACGAGGAGCGCGCCCGCCTGGCCGGCCCCGACCGGGATGCCATGCGTTCGGTGCTGACTGCGGTGTGCGATGGCTTGGTGCGGGTCAAGGAACGCCTCGACCTGTTCGTGCGCAGCGACCGCCAGCACACCGACGACCTCGAAGGGCTGCTGTCGCCCCTGCGGCAGATCGCCGACACCCTGGCGGTGCTGGGTTTCGGCCAGCCGCGCAAGGTCATCATCGATCAGTTGGCGGTGGTCCAGAGCCTGGCCCAGGGCCAGCGCGCGCCGGACGACGCGGTGCTGATGGATGTGGCGGGGGCCCTGCTGTACGTGGAAGCGACCCTGGCCGGCATGGCCGGCACCGTGGAGCCCGAAAGCCGTGAGGAAAGCCGCCTGCCCACCACCGACCTGACCCAGATCCACCAGTTGGTGATCCAGGAGGCGCGGGTTTGCCTGCACCAGGCCAAGGACCTGATCGCCGAGTGCATCGAGGCCGACTGGGACGCCGAACACCTGCAGGCGCTGCCCGAGCTGCTGACCCAGGTGCGCGGCGCCCTGGCGATGATCCCGCTGCCCCGCGCGGCGGGGCTGATGCAGGCTTGCCAGCAGTTTGTCGTCGAACACCTGCTGGCGGCCCGTTCCCGGCCCGACTGGCAGCAACTGGACCACCTGGCGGATGTGCTCACCAGCCTGGAGTACTACCTGGAACGCCTGAGCGAGGACCACGAGGCGCCGGGGGAGAAGATCCTCGATGTGGCCCAGCAGGGCCTGCTCGCCCTGGGCTATGTGCCGGTGGAGCAGGTGCCGTTGCTCGATCAGCCCCTGAGCCCCAGCGAAGCCCTGGTGATGCAGGACCTGCAAGAGCTGGACGATCCCCGGGTGGCGCAGTCCCTGGCGGATGTCCTGGCGGTGCCGGTCTCGGCCCTCAACCCGCCGGCCCTGATCACCCCGGGCAGCCTGTTGCCGCCGCCAGGGGACGAGGAGCCGGTGGACGATGAACTGCGGGAAGTCTTCCTCGAAGAAACCGAGGAAGTGCTGGAGATGCTGCGCGAGTACCTGCCGCGCTGGGCCGCGGACCCCCATGGCACATCTGCCCTGAGCGAACTGCGCCGGGCCTTCCACACCCTCAAGGGCAGCGGGCGCATGGTGCGCGCGCTGGTGCTGGGGGAGCTGGCCTGGGCGGTGGAAAACCTCCTCAACCGGGTGCTGGAGCACAGCGTGGAGCCCGGTGTCGAAGCCCGGCAACTGGTGGCCGACACCCTGCAACTGTTGCCGGAACTGATCGCCGAGTTCGCCCAGCAGGCCCAGCGCCAGCGCGACGATGTCGACCGCCTGGCCGCCCGGGCCCATGCCCTGGCCAATGGTGCGCAAGGCTCGGCGCCAGTGCCGGCCGAGGCCTTGGACCCGCAGTTGCTGGAGATCTTCCGCACCGAGGCCCAGACCCACCTGGACAGCATCAACCGCTTTCTCGAGCAGGCCGCCGAACACGTACCGCTGCAGGCCAGCGACGAACTGCAACGGGCCCTGCACACCCTCAAGGGCAGCGCCTCCATGGCCGGAGTGCTGCCGATTGCCGAGCTGGCCGGCCCTCTGGACCAATTGGCCCGGGAATACCGGGCGCACTTGATCCCCCTGGACCTGGACGAGGTGGAGCTGCTGCTGGAAGCCGAAGGCCTGCTGCGCCGGGGCCTGCGGCAGCTGGACAGTGACCCGCTGGCGCCTATCGATGGCGCCCGCTCCCTGGTGGGGCGCGCCCTGGCCCTGCTGGGGGAGCGCCTGGAAACCCTGCTCAGCGCCCCGGACAGCGCGCCCCGGGCCAAGCGCGACCCGCAGTTGATCAACAACTTCCTGGCCCAGGGCATGGACATCCTGCTGGATGCCGAAAGCCTGCTGCGCCGTTGGCAGCAGCACCCGGGCGAGCGTCAGGAACTCAGCGCCCTGCTGGATGAGTTGACCACCCTGGGCGAGGGCGCGCACCTGGCCGACCTGTACCCGGTGGACGAGCTGTGCGAAGCCTTGCTCGATCTCTATGGCGCGGTGGAAGAGAGCAGCCTGGCCGTCAGCGAGCGTTTCTTCCACGAAGCCGAAAGCGCCCATGATGCCTTGATCAACATGCTCGACGAGCTGGCCGCAGGCCAGGAAGTCAGCCCGCGCCCGGAACGGGTGCAGGCCTTGCGCGAGCTGCTGGATGAAGGTCTGGACCCTTCTGCCACGGGCCTGATCAAGAGCGATGGCAGCCGCGCCCTGAGCATCAGCGAACTGGGCGCGGCCACGGCCCGCCTGGAGCAGGCTGAAGCCCCGATGCAGGCGGACGACGAAATTGTCGAGATCTTCCTCGAAGAAGCGGTGGATATCCTCGAAAGCGCCGACCAGGCCCTGCAGCGCTGGCTGGCCGACCCGGACAATGGCGCGCCACTATCTTCCCTGCAGCGAGACCTGCACACCCTCAAGGGCGGCGCACGGATGGCCGAAGTGGCACCGGTGGCGGAACTGGCCCAGGAGCTGGAGTCGCTGTACGAGGGGCTGGTGGACCGGCGCTACAGCCACAGCCAGCACCTGGGCCTGCTGTTGCGCAGCAGCCACGAGCAACTGGCACTGCTGCTGGAACAGTTGCAGGGGCAGCATCCCCTGGACGAATCCCGGGCGCAGATCGAGGCTGTGCGGTCGTACCGGCAGCAGGCCGCCAGCACCGGCGAAGTGGCCCAGGGCACGGTCGAGGAAGACCGTGCGGCCCAGGACCCGGAGCTGCTGGAAATCTTCCTCGAAGAAGGTTTCGACATCATCGACAGCTCTGCCGCGGCCCTGGCCCGCTGGCAGGCCGAGCCCCAGGGTCGCCAGGAAGTGGAAACCCTGCTGCGCGACCTGCACACCCTCAAGGGCGGTGCGCGCATGGTGGAAATCGCCCCCATCGGCGATCTGGCCCATGAACTGGAATTTCTCTTCGAAGGCCTGTCCGCCGGCCTGCTGCAACCCAGCCCGGTGCTGTTCACCCTGTTGCAGAAGAGCCACGACCGCCTGGCCCAGATGCTCGATGCGGCCCGTGCCGGCCAGCCCATCGAGCCGGCCCAGAAGCTCATCGATGCGATCCACGACCTGAGCCATCCGCGGGTAGCGACCGGCGTTGCCGCAGAAGCAGCACTGCCCAGTACCAAGCCCGAGCCCGCTGCGCCCGCGGCGGAAGCGGCAGTGGCGGGGGACATGGTCAAGGTCTCGGCAGAGCTGCTGGACGACCTGGTGAACCTGGCCGGGGAAACCTCGATCTTCCGTGGCCGTATCGAACAACAGGTCAACGATGCGCGCACGGCACTGGGCGAGATGGAAACCACCATCGAGCGCATGCGCGACCAGTTGCGCCGCCTGGACACCGAAACCCAGGGGCGGATTCTCAGCCGCCAGCAGGTGGAGGCCGAGCGCCTGGGCTACGAAGAGTTCGACCCCCTGGAAATGGACCGCCACTCGCAGTTGCAGCAGCTGTCCCGGGCCCTGTTCGAATCAGCTTCGGACCTGCTGGACCTCAAGGAAACCCTGGACCGGCGCAACCACGACGCCGAGAACCTGTTGCAGCAGCAGGGCCGGATCAACACCGAATTGCAGGAAGGCCTGATGCGCACGCGCATGGTGCCGTTCGAGCGCATGGTGCCCAGGCTCAAGCGCATCGTCCGCCAGGTGGCCGAAGAGCTGGGCAAGGACGTGGAGTTCGTGGTCGGCAACGCCGAAGGGGAAATGGACCGCAACGTTCTCGAACGCATGGTCGCGCCCCTGGAACACATGCTGCGCAACGCCGTGGACCACGGTCTGGAATCGGCCGAGGCGCGCCTTGCGGCAGGCAAGCCGGCACAGGGGCGGATCAGCCTGGACCTGTCCCGCGAGGGCGGCGACATGATTTTCGACATGCGCGACGACGGCGCCGGGGTGCCCCTGGAAGCCGTGCGCAAAAAAGCCATCAAGCGCGGCCTGCTGGACCCCGAGGCGCAGCTCAGCGACCGCGAAGTGCTGCAATTCATCATGCAGCCGGGGTTTTCCACTGCCGAGAAGATCACCCAGATTTCCGGGCGCGGGGTGGGCATGGACGTGGTCCATGAAGAGGTGCGCCAGTTGGGCGGCAGCATGAGCATCGACTCGGTTGCCGGCCAGGGCGTGCATTTTCGCATTCGCCTGCCGTTCACCGTGTCGGTCAACCGCGCGCTGATGGTGCAGTGCGCCGACGAGCAGTACGCGATTCCGCTGAATACCGTGGAGGGCATTGTCCGGGTGCTGCCCGCAGAGCTGGACGGCTACTACCAGCTCGACCCACCGCGCTATGAGTACGCCGGCCAGTCTTATCAGCTGTGCTACCTGGGGGAGCTGCTGCACACCGTGCCCCGGCCGAAGCTGCTGGGCCAGGTGCAGCCGCTGCCGGTGCTGCTGGTGCACTGCAACGAGCAGCGCATCGCGGTGCAGGTGGATGCCACCGCCGGCACCCGGGAAATCGTGGTCAAGAGCCTGGGGCCGCAGTTCGCCGCGGTCCAGGGGCTGTCCGGGGCGACGATTCTCGGCGATGGTCGGGTGGTGCTGATTCTCGATTTGCTGGCGCATATCCGCGCCTTGCAGGCCCAGGCACCGCTGCCGCGCCTGGCGGGCGACGAGCCGGCCAGCGAGGTGCAACCGCCGCGGCCGATGCTGGTGCTGGTGGTGGACGACTCGGTCACGGTGCGCAAGGTCACAAGCCGCCTGCTGGAGCGCCACGGCATGAATGTGCTCACCGCCAAGGACGGGGTCGACGCCATGGCGCTGCTGGCCGAGCACACCCCGGACCTGATGCTGCTGGACATCGAAATGCCGCGCATGGATGGCTTCGAGGTAGCGATCCAGGTACGCAACGACCCGCGCCTGCAACACCTGCCGATCATCATGATCACCTCCCGCACCGGCCAGAAACACCGCGACCGGGCCATGGCCATCGGCGTCAACGACTACCTCGGCAAGCCCTATCAAGAGTCGGTGCTGCTGGAAAGCATCGCCCTGTGGAGCAAGACCCATGCTTGATCACCGCGCCAGCACTCTCACCGGGCTGCTGCTGCCCCTGGCCGACCGTACCCTGATCCTGCCCAACGTGGCCGTGGCCGAGCTGATCGACTATCAGCAGGGCACCTTCGACCTGGATTCACCGCCCTGGTACCTGGGCCGGGTGCTGTGGCGCGAGCGGCGGATTCCGCTGATCAGCTTCGAGTCGGCCTGCGGTGGCAGGACCGTGATTGGCGAGCGGGCGCGGATCGTCGTGCTCAATGCCCTGGGCGGGCGCCCGGAGCTGAAGTTCATGGCCCTGCTGGTGCAGGGCATTCCCCGCTCCTGCAAGCTCGACAGCCAGTTGAGCTATGTCGACGTGCCCCTGGCTGCGCTGGAAAAGGCCGCGGTGCAGGTGGCCGAGCAGGTGGCCAAGGTGCCGGACCTGCTGGCCCTGGAAGAGTTGCTGGTGGCGGGGCTCTAGGCCTCTTGGCCGGCAAGCCGGCCGCTACACAACATCGCCGGTAGGAGCTGGCTAGCCAGCGAAGGCAGCCCCTCAGCCAATGCGCAACCTGTCCCGCACCTCCATCAGCGCATAGCCCAGCAGATTCAGGCCGCGCCACTGTTCCGGCCGGCTGGCCCTTGCGTCCTCTGCCGCCAGGCCGATGCCCCAGATCCGGTCCACCGGGCTGGCTTCCACCAGTACCTGGTCGCCTGTGGACAGCAGGTATTCACCCAGCGCCTGATGTTGGCTGAACTTGGCCAGGTTGCCCTGCACCACGATATCCAGGCGTGCTTCGGTCCAGCGGGCGTCATCGAAGCCGCGCACCTCGCGACCCAGTTGCTTCACGTCGGCGGGCGTCACGGCCTTGAGGATCCGCCCGTGGGTTTCCTGGTCGCCGAACAGCAGGGCCTTGCCGGCCATCATGAAATGCTCGGCGCTGGGGTATTGAATGCCATCGAGTTCCAGACCTGCGTCGAACCACTGGCTGAAACAGCTCTGGGAGATGCGTCCGTCCCGGGTGGGCTGGTGCCCCCAGAACATCAGGTAGTCGGGCTTCAGGCCATGCTTGAGCTGCTCCAGCAGCGCCTGGTTCGAGCGAATCGGTGTGTCCATGCTGACTCTCATCTTGGTCTGCCCAGGCCGCTCATGGGCCGGTACGGCGGGCATTGTGTACCGAGAGAACATGAGAGTGCCATTGCTCCGCAAATCATTACGCTGAGCGTAACGATCCAACGCCGTGCTTGATTGATGCTCCTTGTTTTCACTCCTAAGGTGACTGCCACGACAGCGAACCCGTGGAGTGAGCATGACAACAATAATTTCCCCCGACGCGCGCTGGTCGCGGCGGCGCAGCGAAAAGCAGCGGCGCCTCGAGCAGGTGCGGGCCATCGCCGATGGCGTGGTGTTGCCGGCCGACAAGATCGTCGCGGCCCTGGAAGCGCTGATCCTGCCCGGCGACCGGGTGGTGCTGGAAGGCAACAACCAGAAACAGGCGGACTTTCTCTCCCGCTCCCTGGCCAAGGCCGACCCAGTCAGGCTGCATGACCTGCACATGATCATGCCCAGCGTCGGCCGCTCCGAGCACCTGGACCTGTTCGAGCGCGGCATCGCCCGCAAGCTGGACTTTTCCTTTGCCGGCACCCAGAGCCTGCGCATCAGCCAGTTGCTGGAAGACGGGTTGCTGGAAATCGGCGCCATCCATACCTACATCGAACTCTATGCGCGGCTGGTGGTGGACCTGATCCCCAATGTGGTGCTCTCTGCCGGGTTCATGGCCGACCGCGCCGGCAACATCTACACCGGCCCCAGTACCGAGGACACGCCCGCGCTGATCGAGCCGGCGGCCTTCAGCGACGGCATTGTCATCGTCCAGGTCAACCAGTTGGTGGACGATGTCAGCGAGCTGCCCCGGGTCGACATTCCCGCGTCCTGGGTGGATTTCGTGGTGGTGGCCGACAAGCCGTTCTATATCGAGCCGCTGTTCACCCGCGACCCGCGCCATATCAAGCCGGTGCACGTGCTGATGGCGATGATGGCGATTCGCGGCATCTACGAAAAACACAACGTGCAGTCGCTGAACCATGGCATCGGTTTCAACACCGCGGCCATCGAGCTGATCCTGCCCACCTACGGCCAATCCCTGGGGCTCAAGGGCAAGATCTGCCGCAACTGGACCCTCAATCCTCACCCAACCCTGATTCCGGCCATTGAAAGTGGCTGGGTGGACAGCGTGCATTGCTTCGGCACCGAACTGGGCATGGAAAACTACATCGCCGCGCGTCCGGACGTGTTCTTCACCGGTCGCGACGGTTCCCTGCGTTCCAACCGGATGTTCTGCCAGTTGGCCGGGCAGTACGCGGTGGACCTGTTTATCGGCGCCACCTTGCAGGTGGATGGCGACGGCCATTCCTCCACCGTGACCCGTGGCCGCCTGGCCGGTTTCGGCGGGGCGCCGAACATGGGGCACGACCCCCGCGGGCGCCGCCACGGCACCCCGGCCTGGCTCGATATGCGCCAGGATCAGAGCGATGCACCCCAGGCCATGCTCGAACGCGGCAAGAAGCTGGTGGTGCAGATGGTGGAAACCTTCCAGGAAGGCGGCAAACCGACCTTCGTCGAAACCCTCGACGCGGTGGACGTAGCGCGCAAGAGCGGCATGCCCCTGGCGCCGATCATGATCTACGGCGACGACGTCACCCACCTGCTGACCGAGGAAGGCATCGCCTACCTGTACAAGGCCCGTTCCCTGGAAGAGCGCCAGGCGATGATCGCCGCCGTGGCCGGGGTTACCGCCATCGGCTTGCGCCACAACCCCAAGGACACCGCGCGCATGCGCCGTGAAGGCCTGATTGCCCTGCCGGAAGACCTGGGCATCCGCCGCACCGACGCCAGCCGCGAGCTGCTGGCGGCGAAAAGCGTGGCCGACCTGGTGGAGTGGTCCGGTGGCCTGTACAACCCGCCCGCCAAGTTCAGGAGCTGGTAATGCACGCATTCAACCTGCAATCACCCACCCCGAGCCTGGCCGAGCGCCTGGCGGACCTGGCGGTGGACGCGCTGATCGACGAGGCCGACCTGTCGCCCAAGCCGGCCCTGGTGGACCGCCGTGGCAATGGCGCCCACACCGACCTGCACCTGGGCCTGATGCATGCCTCGGCGCTGTCGCTGTGGCCGGCCTTCAAGGAAATGGCCGACGCTGCCCTGCTGCTGGGGGAAGTGGGCCTGCCCCTGCGTGAAGCCCTGGGGCGCATTGGCCGAGAAGGCGAGCAGGCCATGCTCGCCACCACTGGTGGGGTGAATACCCATCGCGGGGCGATCTGGGCCCTGGGGCTGCTGGTGGCCGCCGCCGCGCTGGAACCTCAAGCCACGAGTGCCGGCAGTGTCGCGCTGCGGGCCGCGCGCCTGGCCTTGCTCGAAGACCGTTATGCACCACGCCCCTTGAGCCATGGCGCCCAGGTGGCGCTGCGCTTCGGCGTGCGCGGTGCCCGCGAAGAAGCCCAGCAAGGCTTTCCCGCGGTGCTGCAACTGGGGCTGCCGCAGCTCAAGCGCAGCCGCGCCCAGGGCCATGGCGAACAGAATGCCCGGCTCGATGCCTTGCTGGCGATCATGAGCCGGCTGGCGGACACCTGCGTGCTCTATCGCGCCGGTGAGCTTGGCCTGCAGGCCATGCAGCAGGGGGCCCGGGCGGTGCTCGATGCTGGTGGCAGCGCCACCCTGGCCGGGCGTCGTCGCCTGCATGAACTGGATCTGCAACTACTGACCTTGAATGCCTCGCCCGGCGGCGCTGCCGACTTGCTGGCGGCCAGCCTGCTGCTGGACCGGATCGAATCCGGCGATGCTGTTAACCAGGGAGCGAACTGATGGAAACCTTGTCCTTTGAATTCCCCGCCGGCCAGCCCGGCCGTGGCCGCGCCCTGGTGGGCTGTGTCGGCTCCGGCGACCTGGAAGTGCTGCTGGAGCCGGGGCAGCCCGGCAAATTGAGCATCCAGGTACAGACCTCGGTAAACGGCAGCGCATCGCGCTGGCAGCACCTGTTCGAGCGCATGTTCGACGGCCAGACGCCGCCGGCGCTGTTGATCGACATCCATGATTTCGGCGCCACCCCCGGGGTGGTGCGCCTGCGCCTGGAGCAGGGCTTCGAGGAGATCGGCCATGACTGACAGCGCACGCTTGTTGAACAAGCACAGCTTCGTCGAGCTGGGTGCTCGGCAGCGGGCCCGGGCACTCCTGGATGCCGGCAGCTTTCGTGAGTTGCTGGACCCGTTCCAGCGGGTCATGTCGCCCTGGCTGGAGCGCCAGGGCGTAGTGCCCCAGGCTGATGACGGGGTGGTGATCGCCAAGGGCAGCATCGCGGGTTCGCCGGTGGTGATTGCTGCCATCGAAGGCGCTTTCCAGGGCGGCAGCCTCGGTGAAGTGGGCGGGGCGAAGATTGCCGGCGCCCTGGAGCTGGCCGCCGAGGACAACCGCAACGGCATCCCGACCCGCGCCGTGTTGCTGCTGGAAACCGGCGGCGTGCGCCTGCAGGAAGCCAACCTGGGGCTGGCGGCGATTGCCGACATTCATGCGGCGATTGTCGACCTGTGCCAGTACCAGCCGGTGGTCGGCGTGGTGGCCGGCAGCGTCGGCTGCTTTGGCGGCATGTCGATTGCCGCCGGTTTGTGCAGTTATCTGCTGGTCACCCAGGAAGCGCGCCTGGGGCTCAACGGCCCGCAGGTGATCGAGCAGGAAGCGGGCCTTGAGGAATACGACTCCCGGGACCGGCCTTTCATCTGGAGCCTGACCGGCGGCGAGCAGCGTTTCGCCAGTGGCCTGGTGGACCGCTACGTGGCTGACGATGTGGCACTGATCCAGGCCCAGGTCCGTGAGCTGCTGGCCCTGGGCTTGCCGTCGCGGCAACGCAGCCGCGAGGCCGAGCTGTACCTGCAACGTCTGTCCCGCCTGAACACGACGCCGCAAATCGATGCGGCGACGGTTCGCGACCTGTATCAAGGAGACCGCCCATGACTGCTAGTTCCCTGCGGGGCCTGAACTGGTTCGACGCCTTGAGTGGCGATGCAACCCCCGTGAGCGGCCTGCCACCTTCCTTGAAGGTTGCCGACGGCCAGTTGGACGGGCAGCCGGCGCGCTTCATTGCGGTAGTGCCTGACCCCGACAACCGTTTTCCCCGCGCCCGTCAGGGCGAGGTCGGCCTGCTGGAAGGCTGGGGGCTGGCCAAGGCAGTGGATGAGGTGATCCGCGCCGATCAGGACCAGGAGCACAAGCGGGCGCTGATCGCCATTGTCGATGTGCCGAGCCAGGCCTATGGCCGGCGCGAAGAGGCGCTGGGCATTCATCAGGCCCTGGCGGGCGCCGCCGACAGCTATGCCCGGGCCCGCCTGGCCGGGCACCCGGTGATCGCCCTGCTGGTGGGCAAGGCCATGTCCGGGGCCTTTCTGGCCCATGGGTATCAGGCCAACCGCTTGATCGCCCTGCGTGACCCGGGGGTGATGGTGCACGCCATGGGCAAGGCCTCGGCGGCGCGGGTGACCCTGCGCAGCGTCGAGGAGCTGGAAGCCCTGGCCGCCAGCGTGCCGCCCATGGCCTATGACATCGACAGCTACGCGGGCCTGGGCCTGCTGTGGGAAACCCTGTCGGTGCGGCAGATTGAGCAGCCGACGGCGGAGGATCTGGCCCGGGTCAATCAATGCCTGTTGGCGGCGATTGCCGATGTGCGGGCCAAGGGCGTCGACCTCGGCAGCCGTCTGGGCGCGGTGAACCGGGCGGCGTCGAGCCGAGTCCGGCAGTTGCTGCGGGAGCAGTGGTGAGCGGGTGCGGCCCCTGGCTGCCCCACGACCTGCTGTGGGGCATGACCCCGGCGCAGTTGCCGGGCGATGCGCCGGCCTGGGCCCATGCGGTGCTGGAGGCCGGGCAGCCGGTGGTGGTGCGCCGGGCCCTGACTGCACCGGGGCAGGTTGCGGTGGGTTTGCGCGGTGTTTCCCGGGAACAGCGCTATCCGGCGCTGCTGGATCTGCAAGCCGTGCAGCGCGGGGTGCGCCCCGAGCAGCTGTGTCATGTACCGCCCCAGGGCCCATGGCCGGCGTTGCAGGCGTTGCAGCACTTGCGCGATGAACTGGATGCCCAGGAGTGGATCTGGGGCGTGAGTGGCAGTGCCGGTTTCGAGCTGGCGAGCGGCGTGGCGGCCTTGCATCAGCACAGCGACCTGGACCTGATCCTGCGTACCCCGGAGCCTCTGCCACGGGCCCGGGCCCGTGAATTGCTGGCGCTGCTGGACGGCGCCGGTTGCCCGGTGGATATGCAATTGCAGGTGCCCGGCGGCGCCCTGGCCCTGCGCGAATGGGCCGGGCCGGCTGCCCGGGTTCTGCTCAAGAGCGCCAGTGGCGCGCGCCTGGTCAGCGACCCCTGGAACCCTCAGGAGCAGGCGGCATGAGCAGCCTGCTGGTGTTTCCGGGCCAGGGCGCGCAGCAGCCGGGGATGCTCCAGCGTCTGCCGCAAAGCCCGCAAGCGCGGGCCTGCCTGCAAGAGGCCAGCGATGTGTTGGGGCAGGACGTACTGACGCTGGATTCACCCCAAGCCCTGGCCAGCACCCGGGCGGTGCAGCTGTGCCTGCTGATCGCCGGCGTGGCGGCGGCGCGCACTCTGTTGCAGCCCGATACTCGGGTGAACTACGTGGCGGGCCTGTCCATCGGCGCCTATCCGGCGGCGGTGGTGGCCGGGGCCCTGGAGTTTGCCGACGCCTTGCGCCTGGTGAGCCTGCGGGGTGAGTTGATGCAGCAGGCTTATCCACAGGGCTATGGCATGACCGCATTGATCGGCCTGGAACTGGCGGCGGTGGAAGGGCTGCTGGCCCAGGTCCACAGCCCGCAGAGGCCGGTGTACCTGGCCAATATCAACGCCGACAACCAGGTGGTGATCGCCGGCAGCGATGCCGCGATGCATGCCGTGGCCGAGTTGGCCCGGGGTTGCGGGGTCGGCGTGGCCAAGCGCCTGGCGGTCAGTGTGCCGTCCCATTGCCCACTGCTGGAACAACCGGCCCAAGCCCTGGCTGCCGCCTTTGCCGAGGTACCCCTGCAACTGCCGAAGCTGGGCTACCTCAGTGGCAGCCGGGCGCGCCTCATGCGCTCCGTGGAAGCGTTGCGTGACGACCTGGCCTTCAACATGTGCCGCGTCGTCGACTGGCGCGGCACGGTGCAAAGCGCCTACGAGCGCGGGGTGCGCCTGCAGGTCGAATTGCCTCCCGGCGCGGTACTGACCGGGCTGGCCCGCCGGGTGTTTGCCCAAGGGACGGTGATCGCCTTCGACGGCGCGCGCCTGGACACCCTGCAAGCCCTGTTGAGTGAGGAGGGACGCCGCGACCGATAGAGCACCGACTCAGGCTGACGAAGCACAAGAACAACAACTTCGACGATGCACTTTGAGGACTACGACAATGATTATCTACGGTGTGGCCTTCCTGGCCTTTTGTACCCTGGTGGGTATTTTCATCGGTGAGCTGCTGGGCAAATTGATCGGCGTACCGGCCAATGTCGGCGGCGTCGGTATTGCCATGCTGCTGTTGATCGGCCTGGGCAGCTACCTGCACAAGCGCGGGTTGTTCGCCGGCAAGTCCGAGCAGGGTGTGGAGTTCTGGGGCGCGGTGTACATCCCCATCGTGGTGGCCATGGCCGCCCAGCAGAACGTCTATGGCGCGCTCAAGGGCGGGCCGATGGCGATTCTCGCCGGTACCCTGGCGGTAGTGATCGCCTTCGCCCTGGTACCGGTGCTGGTACGCATCGGCAACAAGGCGCCGGATGCGGCCGTTGCTCAGAAAACAGTGGGGTAAGGGCCATGTACGAATCGATGATGAAGGTCATTACCGGCTACGGGCTGATCAGCGGCTTCGCGGTGATCGGGATCACCATGTGGGTGTCCTACTGGATCTCCAACACCTTTACCAAGGGCCGCCTGCACGGCTCGGCCATCGCCATTCTTTTGGGGCTGGTGCTGTCTTACGTGGGCGGCGCCTTCACCGGCGGGCAGAAGGGCGTAGTAGATATTCCGCTGCTGTCGGGCATCGGCCTGCTGGGCGGGGCCATGCTGCGGGACTTCGCGATTGTCGCCACGGCCTTCGGGGTCAGTGTCGAGGAGCTCAAGCGCGCCGGGTTCGTGGGCGTGCTGGCGCTGTTCGTCGGGGTTGGCTCGTCCTTTGTCGCCGGGGTCGGCGTGGCCATGGCCTTTGGCTACACCGATGCGGTGAGCCTGACCACCATCGGTGCCGGGGCGGTGACCTACATCGTCGGCCCGGTGACCGGTGCGGCGATTGGCGCCAGCTCCGAAGTCATGGCGCTGTCGATTGCCGCGGGGTTGATCAAGGCGATCCTGGTGATGGTGATGACGCCGTTCGTGGCGCCGTTGATCGGCCTCAACAACCCGCGCAGCGCGGTGATCTTCGGCGGCTTGATGGGCACCTCCAGCGGCGTCGCCGGGGGCCTGGCGGCCACCGATCCGAAGCTGGTGCCCTACGGTTGCCTGACGGCGGCGTTCTACACCGCCCTGGGTTGCCTGCTCGGGCCGTCGTTGCTGTTCCTGTTGATGCGCGGCCTGCTGGGCGCGTAGGCGCCGGCCGGCTTCTAGGGGTTTTGGCGGTTGGCGTACATCCGGCATTCGGCCAGCAGCGCCAGCAGGTTCGGGTCGCGTTCCTTGGCCTTGAGAAACACCACGCCGATATGCTGCTGCAGGCGGTAGCGCGCCTGCAGCGGTATCAGTTTCACGCGGTTCTCATACACCGCCGCGATCCTCCCCGGCAGCAACGCATAACCCACCCCGGAGCTGACCATGCTCAGCAGGGTGAAGATGTCGTTGACCTGCATCGCCACCTTGGGTTCGAACCCCGCCTGCTTGAACACTCGCACCCCGTCCTGATGGGTGGCAAAGCCCTGGGTCAGGGTGATGAAGGTGGCGTCGCGCACGTCGGCCAGGTCCACTTCGCTCTGCTGGGCAAAGGGCGAATCGGCGGGGGTGGCGAGAAAAATGTCATCGGAAAACAACGGCAGTTGCTCGCAGTCCGGGTCATGGGCGCTGTCGTCCAGGGAAATCAGGATGGCGTCCACTTCCATGTTCTTGAGCTTGTACAGCAGGTCGATGTTGGAGCCCAGGATCAGGTCGATGTTCAGTTCGCTGCGGCGCAGCTTGAGGCCCATGATCAGCTGCGGCACGGTTTTCACCGTCAGCGAGTAAAGTGCGCCGAGCTTGAAGCGTTCTGCTGAAAAGCCCGCCGCTTCGCGGGTCAGGCGCACGCTCTCGACCACGTCCTGCACCAGCTTCTGTGCCCGTTCCTCCAGGACGAAGGCGCTTTCCAGGGGCGTCAGGTTGCGCCCTTCATGCTTGAACAGCGGGCAGCGCAGGGCATTTTCCAGGGAGTGAATGGCCCGGTGCACGCTGACATTGCTGGTCTGCAACTCGGCGGCGGCGCGGGCCAGGTTGCCGGTGCGCATGAAGGCCAGAAACACTTCGAGCTTTTTCAGGGTCAACTCTTCGTCGATGAGCATGGTCCGGACTCTGCTGAGGAGGGGCTGATGATGCCCGATCGGTCAGGACGTGGCCGCTGGTTTTTTCTCGGCCGCGCCCCAATAGACATATTGCGCTTTCAAGCTGCAGGCCTGAGCCTTGCGTGTTTTTTCAATGTTTCAAGGGTGAGCGACTGATGTATCACGGAGAAAGATTCAACGCCTGGACCCACCTGCTGGGGGCAATCGCGGCGTTTATCGGCGGCATCTGGCTGGTGGTGCTGGCCAGCCTGGATGGCAGCCCGTGGAAGATCGTCAGCGTGGCGATCTATTCCTTCACCTTGCTGGTGCTCTACAGCGTGTCCACGGTCTACCACAGCGTGCGCGGACGGGCGAAGAACATCATGCAGAAGGTTGATCATTTTTCGATCTACCTGCTGATTGCCGGCAGTTACACGCCGTTCTGCCTGGTGACCCTGCGCGGGCCCTGGGGCTGGACCCTGTTCGGCATCGTCTGGGGGCTGGCGCTGATCGGCATCCTCCAGGAGATCAAGCCGCGCTCCGAGGCGCGGATTCTCTCCATCGTGATCTACGCGGTGATGGGCTGGATCGTCCTGGTGGCGGTCAAGCCGCTGCTGGCGGCCCTGGGGCCAGCCGGCTTCGCCTGGCTGGCCACGGGCGGGGTGCTGTACACCGTGGGCATCATCTTCTTTGCCCTCGACAGCCGCCTGCGTCATGCCCACGGCATCTGGCACCTGTTCGTGATCGCCGGCAGCCTGCTGCATTTCGTCGCGATCCTGTTCTACGTCCTGTAGCGGCCGGCTGGCCGGCGCAGCGGGTCCTCTGGATTAGCACCGTGCTGGCGGACGCCTTCGCTGGCAAGCCAGCTCCTACGGGGCGGGGTGTTGTGGATTGGTGTAGGAGCCGGCTTGCCGGCGAAGAGGCCCTCTGGATTAGCACCGGGCTGGCGGACGCTTTCGCTGGCAAGCCAGCTCCTGCGGGGCGGGGTGTTGTGGATTGGTGCAGGAGCCGGCTTGCCGGCGAAGAGGCCCTCTGGATTAGCACCGGGCTGGCGGATGCTTTCGCTGGCAAGCCAGCTCCTACAAGGGGCGGTCGAGCTGGGCCTGGGCCTGGCGGGCGAAGATTTCCAGCAGGCTGGCCAGGGTGTGGGGCGGCGGTTCTGCGGCGCGGGTCACGGCGTACAGGGTGATTGGTAGCGGCGGGCTCAAGGGGCGGATAGCGGTGTTGGCCGTTGAGGCGCCCAGGGCGGTAAAGGGGTCGATCAAGGCCAGCCCGGCGCCGGACTCGACCATGGCCCGGGCCAGGGAATAGGTCTGCACGGCAATGCTCACCCGCGGCGGCGGCTCCACCGACTTGAGGTAGCTGTCGAGCCGGGCCGACAACGGGTCGGCGCTGCTCAGGCCAATCAGTGGCGCGTCCGCCAGCTCCTGCAGCGCCAGGGGCTGGCCGCGGCTGTGCTCGGGCCAGAAGCCCTGCGGCGCCAGGGCCACCAGCACACCCTGGGCCAGGGGTTGGGCGCTCAGGCCCGGGTGATCCGGGGGTTGCAGGGTCAGCGCCAGGTCAATTTCGCGCATCAGCAGGTTCTGTACCAGCTCGCGGCTATGGGCGCTGGACAGTTCGCACAGGCTGTCCGGGTAAAGGCGGGTCCATTCACTGATGGCGGGCGGCAGCAAGGCCAGGGCCAGGGCCGGTGTGGCGCCGATGCGCAGGCTGTGGCCCGGCGCCCGGCGCAGGTTCTGGGCCAGGCGCCGTACCCCTTGCAGGCTCTCGCTGACCTTGTCCACTTCGCGCTCCAGCTCCAGGGCTTCCGGGGTTGGCTGCAACTTGCCCCGCACCCGCAGGAACAACGGGAAACCCAACTGCAGTTCGGCGTGCTGCAAAACCTTGGTCACCGCCGGCTGGGAGACATGCAGCAACTGCGCCGCGCCGCTGATGGAGCCGGTCTGGCGGATGGCCTGGAAAATCTCGATATGACGAAGGCGCATGGGGCAGTCCATAACCTTTGTTTATGGGAGGTCCATCTTTATTCATTGTCCGGCGCCTGTCACCTGCCCCTAACCTTGGGCCATCGACCAACAGGCCAGGGGCAGTCATGAGTCAGCGGGTTTGCATCATTGGAGGGGGCGTCATCGGCTTGGCCAGTGCCTACGCCCTGGTCCGCCAGGGCTTCGAGGTGACCCTGGTGGAGGCGCAGGAGTCCCTGGGCAGCCAGACCAGTTTCGCCAACGGCGGGCAGCTGTCCTATCGCTATGTGGCGCCTCTGGCTGATGCCGGGGTGCCCTGGCAGGCCCTGGGCTGGATGCTCAAGGGCGACTCTCCGCTCAAGCTGCGGCCACGCCTGGACCCGGCGCAGTGGCGCTGGCTGGCGGGGTTCCTCGGTGCTTGCCGGCACTCGGTGAACCGGCGCAATGGCGCGCACCTGCTGCGCCTGGCGCTGCTCAGCCAGAGCACCCTGCAAAGCTGGCGCGAAGAGGATGGCCTACAGGGCTTCGACTGGCGGCGCAACGGCAAGCTGGTGACTTTCCGCGAGCAAAAAAGCTTCGAGCACGCCCGGCACAACCTGGCGGACAGCGGCCAGCAACAGGTGCTTTGCGCCGCCGAATGCACGGCCCTGGAACCGGCCCTGGGGGATACGCCCTTCGTCGGCGGTATCTATACCCCGGATGAAGAAGTGGCCGACTGCCACGCCTTCTGCCAGCAACTGGCCACGCGGCTGCGCGCTTCCGGGCGCTGCGAAATCCTACTGGGCCAGCGGGTGCGGGGCATTCGCCATGGGGGAGATAAGGTCCAGGCCATCGACCTGGGGGAGCGCGTGTTGCCGGTGGACCAACTGGTGCTGGCTGCCGGGCACCGCAGCGCCGAACTGCGCCTGCCCGGGCTCCAGCTGCCGCTGTATCCGCTCAAGGGCTACAGCCTCAGCGTGCCCATCGGCCCGCAGCACCGGGCGCCGGGCATCAGCATCACCGACTACAACCGCAAGATCGTCTATGCGCGTATCGGCCAGCAACTGCGGGTGGCGGCCATGGTCGACATCGTCGGCTTCGACCCGGCGCCAGACCCCGGCCGCCTGGCCCTGATGCGCCGTCAGGCGGCCCAGACCTTCGCCGAGGCCGGTGACTATCAGGCAGCCGTGGAATGGGCCGGCATGCGTCCGGCTACCCCCAGCGGCGTGCCGCTGATCGGGGCCACCGCCTACCGCAACCTGTGGCTCAACCTTGGCCACGGCGCGCTAGGGTTCACCCTGGCCTGTGGCAGCGGCCAGTTGCTGGGCGAACTGATCGGCCAGCGTTGCACCAGTATCGACATGCAGGGCCTGACGCCCCGCGTTGCCTGAACGTTAAAAGGAGTCTTCAGATGAGTATCCAGCGTATCCACAGCAACGAGCGCCTGAGTGGCGCGGTGAGCTTTGCCGGACTGGTGTTTCTTTCCGGGCAGGTGCCGGGGGCCAGCAGCGATATCGGCGGCCAGACCCGCGAGGTGCTGGAGAAGATCGACGCCTTGCTGGCCGAGGCCGGCAGCGACAAGGAGCACCTGCTCAGCGCGACGATCTACCTCAAGGACATCCAGGCCGATTTCGCGGTGATGAACGAAGTCTGGTCGGCCTGGCTGTCCCCCGGCCAGGCGCCGGCGCGCACCACCTTGCAGGCGGCCCTGGCGCGCCCGCAGATCCTTGTAGAAATCAGCATCATCGCGGCCCGCCGCTAACTGCCCTTACCCACAACGGAGAATAACAATGCATAAGATCACGTTGCTCGGCTGCACCTTGGGGCTGCTGTTCAGCGCCATGTCCCAGGCCAATGAAGCGCCTCTGCAGGGCACCCTGGCGAAGATCGCCAACAGCGCCAGTATTACCTTGGGTTATCGCGATGCCTCGGTGCCCTTTTCCTACGTGGGGGATAACAGCGGCAAGCCCATGGGTTATTCCGTGGAGCTGGCGAGCAAGGTGGTGGAGCGCATCCAGCAGCAGTTGCACCTGCCCAACCTGAAGGTGAAATACAACCTGGTGACCTCGCAGACCCGCATTCCCCTGGTGCAGAACGGCACCGTGGACCTGGAGTGCGGTTCCACCGGGGTGACGGCCGAGCGGCAGAAGCAGGTGGCGTTTTCCTACGGTTTCATCTACGTCAAAGGCCAGTTGCTGACCGCCAAGGACAGCGGGATCAAGAGCTTCGCCGACCTGCGGGGCAAGAACGTGGTGACCACGGCGGGGACCACCAACGAGCGCTTTCTCAAGAGCTACAACGTCGAGCACAAGATCGACATGTTCGTGATCAGCGCCAAGGACCACGGCGAGGCCTTCCAGATGCTCCAGTCGGGGCGTGCGGCGGCGTTCTACATGGACGATGCGTTGCTGTACGGCGAGCGGGCCAAGGCCCGGGATCCGCACAACTGGGTGGTGGTGGGGGAAGAACAGTCGCGGGAGATCTACAGCTGCATGGTGCGCAAGGATGACCCGCAGTTCCTGGCCCTGGTCAATGGTGCCCTGGCGGACCTGTACCGCTCCGGGGAGATCAACGGCATTTACCAGCGCTGGTTCCAGCAGCCGATTCCGCCCAAGGGCCTGAACCTGGAATTCCCCATGACCAGTGAACTCAAAGCGATCATCGCCCAGCCCACCAGCGATCCGGTGCAATAGCCACCACCAGGAGGGGTTAGAAGTCGCCCCACAGTTGCTGGGCCACGGCCAGGGCCACCACGGGGGCGGTTTCGGTACGCAGCACCCGCGGCCCCAAGCGTGCGGGGAGGAAACCGGCGCTGTGGGACAGCTCCACTTCGGCGTCTGTCAGGCCGCCTTCAGGGCCAATGAGGAACGCCAGGCTGGCAGGCTTGGCGTGGCTTTCCAGGGGCTGGGCCACGGGGTGCAGCACCAGCTTCAGGTCGGCCCGGGCCTGCTTGATCCAGTCCGCCAGCAGCACGGGTGGGTGGATCACCGGGACCTGTGAGCGGCCGCACTGTTCGCAGGCGCTGATGGCCACCTGGCGCCAGTGCAGCAGGCGCTTGTCGGCGCGCTCGTCCTTGAGCCGCACTTCGCAGCGCTCGCTGAAGATCGGGGTGATTTCGCTGACCCCAAGCTCCGTGGCCTTCTGGATCGCCCAGTCCATGCGCTCGCCCCGGGACAGGCCCTGGCCCAGGTGAATCCGCAGCGGTGATTCTGCCTGGCCGGCGAAGCTTTCATTCAGCTGGACCCGAACCCGCTTCTTGCCCACTTCCACCAGAGCCCCGCGAAACTCGGTGCCCGAGCCATCGAACACCTGCAGGGCAGCACCTTCGGCCATGCGCAGTACGCGCCCGATGTAGTGTGCCTGGGCTTCCGGCAACTCGTGTTCGCCTAGGCTCAGGGGGGCGTCGATAAAGAAGCGGGACAATCTCATCTGGGTTCTCTGCTGAATGTGAATCGGTGGAAAGCGTTCTGTGGCGAGGGAGCAAGCTCCCTGGCCACAACTAACGACCTGCTCTAGCCCGGATCGCGAAAGCCGGGGTGGAAGTCCTTGGGCACCGCCACGCTGACCTGGTCGCGGGTGGCGATATCGATGCCTTCACTGGCGACTTCGGCGAGGAAGTCGATCTGTTCCGGGGTGATCACGTACGGCGGCAGGAAATACACCACGCTGCCCAGGGGACGCAACAGGGCGCCGCGTTCCAGGGCGTGCTGGAAGACTTTCAGGCCGCGGCGTTCCTGCCAGGGGTAGGCGGTCTTGCTGGCCTTGTCCTGGACCATCTCGATGGCCAGGACCATGCCGGTCTGGCGTACTTCGGCAACGTGGGGGTGGTCCACCAGGTGCGCGGTGGCGCTGGCCATGCGCCGGGCAAGCGCGTGGTTGTTCTCCACCACCTTGTCCTGCTCGAAGATATCCAGGGTCGCCAGGGCCGCGGCACAGGCCAGCGGGTTACCGGTGTAGCTGTGGGAGTGGAGGAAGGCGCGCAGGGTCGGGTAGTCGTCGTAGAAGGCGCTGTAGACATCGTCGGTGGTCATGCACGCGGCCAGGGGCAGGTAGCCGCCGGTCAGGGCCTTGGACAGGCACAGGAAATCCGGGCGGATGCCGGCCTGCTCGCAGGCGAACATCGTGCCGGTGCGGCCGAAACCCACGGCGATCTCGTCATGGATCAGGTGCACGCCATAGCGGTCGCAGGCTTCGCGCAGCAGCTTGAGGTACACCGGGTGATACATGCGCATGCCGCCGGCGCCCTGGATCAGCGGCTCGACTATGACCGCGGCCACTGTTTCGTGGTGCTCGGCCAGGGTCTGCTCCATGGCGGCGAACATGTTCCGCGAGTGTTCTTCCCAGCTCATGCCTTCGGGCCGCAGGTAGCAGTCCGGGCTCGGCACCTTGAGGGTGTCCAGCAGCAGGGCCTTGTAGGTCTCGGTGAACAGCGGCACATCGCCCACTGACATGGCGGCGATGGTTTCGCCGTGGTAGCTGTTGCTCAGGGTGACGAAGCGCTTCTTGTTCGGTTGGCCGCGGTTGATCCAGTAGTGAAAGCTCATCTTCATCGCCACTTCGATGCATGACGAACCGTTGTCGGCGTAGAAGCAGCGGGTCAGGCCTTCGGGGGTGATCTTGACCAGGCGCTCGGACAACTCGATCACCGGCTGGTGGCTGAAGCCGGCGAGGATCACGTGTTCCAGCTGGTCCACCTGGTCCTTGATGCGCTGGTTGATGCGCGGGTTGGCGTGGCCGAACACATTGACCCACCAGGAGCTGACCGCATCCAGGTAGCGTTTGCCTTCGAAGTCTTCCAGCCAGACGCCTTCGCCTCGCTTGATGGGGATCAACGGCAGCTGTTCGTGGTCTTTCATCTGGGTGCAGGGATGCCACAGCACCGCAAGATCGCGTTGCATCCACTGGTTATTCAGGCCCATGTACAGTCTCCTGGAAGCGGCCCGCCAACGGCGCGGGCGAACAATCGGGCAAGCCTATGCAATGCATGGCCGCGGGACAACCTATTGTGCAAGACGCGCCACGGCGTGATGCGTCAGGTGCAAAGACGCCGCCTGCAAGACCCAGGGCACGGCACGAGGGAGCAAGGAGGCTGGCTTGGCGTGAGGCTTAATCTTTTCTTAACGCGCTCGGTCCAGACTACTGATCGTAT
The DNA here is from genome assembly GCF_024810175.1 of Pseudomonas sp. BIGb0176. Taxonomy (NCBI): domain Bacteria; kingdom Pseudomonadati; phylum Pseudomonadota; class Gammaproteobacteria; order Pseudomonadales; family Pseudomonadaceae; genus Pseudomonas; species Pseudomonas sp. BIGb0176. The sequence goes on along the minus strand of NZ_JANUEC010000004.1, from coordinate 223,386 downwards.
TTCTCGATATTTCAAAGCAAAAAATTCCGCTTTAATTCGATAGGTAAATCGCTAGTCTTGATCTGCGTTTCTTACAGGATGCAACTGATGCAGTTACGTAATTCTTCTTCTCGCTATGGTTGGGTCAGCATTGTTCTGCACTGGGGCGTGGCCCTGGCGGTGTTTGGTCTGTTCGCCCTGGGCCTGTGGATGGTCGGCCTCGACTACTACAGCACCTGGCGCAAAGACGCGCCGGACCTGCACAAGAGTATCGGCCTGACACTGTTTGCAATCATGCTGCTGCGGGTGTTGTGGCGGTGGGTCAGCCCACCGCCGCTGGCCCCGGCCAACCATGGGCCGCTGACCCGCCTGGGGGCCAAGCTGGGGCACGCGTTCCTCTACCTCGGCCTGTTCGCGGTCATGATTGCCGGTTACCTGATCTCCACCGCCGACGGCGTGGGTATCCCGGTGTTCGGCTTGTTTGAAGTTCCTGCCCTGATCTCCGGACTACCGGACCAGGCAGATGTAGCAGGTGTGGTGCATCTGTACCTGGCCTGGGCACTGGTGATCTTTGCCGGTATCCATGGCCTGGCTGCGCTGAAGCACCACTTTATCGATCGTGATGCGACCCTTACCCGTATGCTGGGTCGCAAAGCCTGATGTTCAACCTTGACTCAAAAGGAATAGAAAGCATGTTGAAAAAGACTCTCGCCGCTCTGGCAATCGGATCTGCTGTATTGGCGGCCGGTCAAGTGATGGCAGCGGACTACGTGATCGACAAGGAAGGCCAGCACGCCTTCGTCGACTTCAAGATCAGCCACCTGGGCTACAGCTTCATCACCGGTACCTTCAAGGACCTGGACGGCAAGTTCAGCTTTGACGCGGCCAAGCCGGAAGACGCCAAGATCGAAGTCAACGTGCGCACCGCCAGCGTGTTCACCAACCACGCCGAACGTGACAAGCACATCACCAGCAAGGACTTCCTGGACGCTGGCAAGTTTGCCGACGCCAAGTTCGTCTCCACCAGCGTCAAGCCCACCGGCAAGAACGCCGACGGCAAGCTGACCGCTGACGTGGCCGGCGACCTGACCCTGCATGGCGTGACCAAGCCGGTCGTGGTCAAGGCCACCTTCCTGGGTGAAGGCAAGGACCCATGGGGCGGCTACCGTGCCGGCTTCGAAGGTACCACCAGCATCAATCGCCAGGATTTCGGCAAGATGATGGACCTGGGCCCGGCCTCCAACAATGTCGACCTGTACATCAGCTTCGAAGGCGTGAAAGCGAAGTAATGCTTCGTCTGTAGCCGCTGCCGCAGGCTGCGACAAGGCCCGCAGGGCCTTCGCGATCTCCCCCGCACAGCCCTTACAGGACTGATCGCAACCTGCGAAAGCAAAAAAACGCCCCCGACCACAAACCGGGGGCGTTTTTTATTGCCCGTCATGAAATGCGGTAAACCGGTCAGGTCCTGGCGCCGGGTTCCCCGTCGTTCGCAGCCTGCGGCAGCGGCTACAGAAACGCCCTCGACCAGCCACCATGAAAAACGCCCCGGGCCTTGCGGCCAGGGGCGTTTTTCATTTCAGCGCGAGGCTCAGCGGTTGCGGGTCAGCAGCGCCGGCTTTTCGCCCCGTGGACGGCTTGGCAACTGATCCAGCTGCTCAGGCGTCGGGAAACGATCGGCCTTGGATTCCTTGTGCATGATCTTCGGCTGGTTGCCCCGAGGACTCTGCACGGCCGGTTCCTGGCGTGGCTGATCGTCACGGTTCGGGCGGCGATTGCGCGGCTCGTCGCGACGGCCCTGGCTGTCACGAGGGGCGCCGTTGCGCGGGCCGCCACTGCGCTTGGCCGGCGCGGTGCCGGTGGTGCTGCCGTTGCTGTTGCGCGGGTTGCCGGAACGACCCTGGCCACCACCGGCACCGCCGCGTGGCGGATTGCCAGCGCCCGCACCCTGGGCCGGAGCCCCTGGACGGCGGCCGCGGCCCTGGTTGTTCTTGTTCTGGTACGGGCTGACGTAGTCAGCGCGGTTACCGAAGTTGTCCACGTCGTCGTCGAGGAACTCGTCCGGTGCGCGATCGGCACGGGGCGTCGGTTGACGCTGTTCGCGGGCCGGGGTGCCTTCACGAGGCTTCTGCTCGCGGGCCGGGCGTTCGCCACGGGCGGGTTTTTCCTTGCCGCCCTTGTCCTTGCCCTTGTCCTTGCGACCGCCACCACCGCCACCGCCGTTCGGGCCATCGCCGCGTGGGCCACGGGGATTGCGCGGGTTGCGCACATCCGGACGCTCGCGCACTTCCGGCTTCTCGGCTTCCACTGCGCTGGCATCGAAGCCCATCAGGTCACCGTCGGCGATCTTCTGCTTGGTCATGCGCTCGATGCTTTTCAGCAGTTTCTCTTCGTCCGGAGCCACCAGGGAGATGGCTTCGCCGGAGCGACCGGCACGGCCGGTACGGCCAATACGGTGCACGTAGTCTTCGTCGACGTTAGGCAGTTCGAAGTTGACCACGTGAGGCAGTTGGTCGATATCCAGGCCGCGGGCGGCGATATCGGTGGCGACCAGGATCCGCACTTCGCCGGCCTTGAAGTCGGCCAGCGCTTTGGTACGGGCGTTCTGGCTCTTGTTGCCGTGGATCGCCACAGCGCTCAGGCCGTGCTTGTCCAGGTACTCGGCCAGGCGGTTGGCGCCGTGCTTGGTCCGGGTGAACACCAGGACCTGTTCCCAGGCGCCGGCGGTGATCAGGTGCGCCAGCAGGGCACGCTTGTGGCTGGCCGGCAGGCGGAAGACCCGCTGCTCGATACGCTCCACCGTGGTGTTCGGCGGGGTCACTTCGATGCGCTCGGGGTTGTGCAGCAGCTTGCCGGCCAGGTCCGTGATGTCCTTGGAGAAGGTCGCGGAGAACAGCAGGTTCTGGCGCTTGGCGGGCAGGCGGGCGAGGACTTTCTTGACGTCATGGACGAAGCCCATGTCGAGCATGCGGTCGGCTTCGTCGAGAACCAGGATTTCCACGTGGGACAGGTCGACGCTGCCCTGGCCAGCCAGGTCCAGCAGACGGCCGGGGCACGCCACCAGCACATCGACGCCACGGGCCATGGCCTGAACCTGCGGGTTCATGCCGACGCCGCCGAAGATGCAGGCGCTGACGAACTTCAGGTCGCGGGCGTACAGCTTGAAGCTGTCATGCACTTGCGCGGCCAGCTCGCGAGTGGGGGTCAGGACCAGTACGCGGGGTTGGCGCGGGCCATGACGCTGGGATTTGTCCGGATGACCGTTGGGAAACAACCGTTCCAGGATCGGAAGGGCGAAACCGCCGGTTTTACCAGTACCTGTCTGTGCCGCGACCATCAGATCGCGACCTTGCAACACGGCGGGAATGGCCCGCTGTTGCACCGGAGTAGGCTGGGTGTAGCCGGCGGCTTCGATGGCGCCGACTAAAGCCTCGGAGAGACCGAGGGAAGCAAAGGACATGAGTAATCCTGTTTTAGTGAGGGCTTGGCCCAAAGGGATAATCTTGCCGGGCGTGAATGGCGTTTAAGAGGACGCAATCCCGTCCGGTCCTGCTGGCCTGAAGGGTCATTCACCGGCGGCTCGCGCGGGCCGGTTGGCTGCGCCGTAGCGGGGTGGAGAGGCCTTGAACAGGGTCCAGCGTCCGGGCGTGAGCCTGGCGGGAGGCCGGAGTATAACAGAGCAATCAGTGTGCGCTGCTTTCCTGCTGCTCAACGGTTTTTTCTGACTCGCGGGTTGATGAAGACCTGACCGGCGGCAGAGCAGGTTCAGCACCGTACTTGGCGCTCAGTTGGGCGTAGGCCGGTTCGCGCTTGAAGCGCTTCAGTTCGGCGCCGAAGCGCTGTACCAGCAGGTCCATGCCGGCATTGCGGCGCACGGCCAGGTATTGGCTCTGGCGGCTGATGACAGTGGGGTTCTGGCTGACCTGGTCACGCAGCCCCAGGCTGTCCAGCAGGTGCTGGCCGACCCGTTTGTCGGTAATCAGCAGGTCGATCCGCCCCAGCAGCAGCTTGCCGAAATTGGCTTCGTGGGTGGGGGCCGGTTCGCGGTTGAACAGGGTCGAGTTGCTGAAATCGTCGCTGTACAGATAGCCGGGGGAAGTGCCGATGGTCAGGCCCTTGAGTTCGTTCAGGCGCTTGAACGGGTGTGGGCGCTGGTTGGCATAGAACATCACGAACTCCACGTCCGAGAGCGGCTCGTTGGGGTAGAGCAGGGTGCCGTCGCGCTGGTCGCTGTGGAAGATGTCCAGGGCGCCATCGGCCTGGCCGGTTTCCAGCATCGCCAGGCAGCGTTTCCAGGGCAGGAACTGCCACTGCACCTCTATGCCCAGGCGCTGGAAGACAATGGCGGTGGTTTCGTAGTCCAGGCCCTTGGCCGTGCCATTTTCCTCATAGACATAGGGCGCCCAGGGTTCGGTGACAATGCGCAGCTTCTCGCCATGGGCGGCAAGGCTCAGGCAAGTGCAGAGAAAGGTGGTCAGCAACCGGGCTATGACGGACATTGCTGGAGATTACGACGAGAGATCATGCAATTGCTAGAGGCAGTTCCGGACGCTCTAGCTCAAGGCTGCTGCAAACAAAAAGGCCCCGGTTTTCACCAGGGCCCGGAGCTTGGGTTGCAGCCTGTCAGCGTGGCAGCTGGAGGTTGCTCCAGATCGCCAGGCTCGGGTCGGCCTGGTTCAAGGTATAGAAGTGCAGTCCGGGTGCGCCGCCCTGGAGCAGGCGTTCGCACATGTCACTGATTACCTGTTCACCGAAGGCCTGGATGCTGGCGCTGTCATCGCCATAGGCTTCCAGCTGCTTGCGGATCCAGCGCGGAATCTCTGCGCCGCAGGCGTCGGAGAAGCGCGCCAGCTTGCTGTAGTTGGTGATGGGCATGATGCCCGGCACGATCGGGATGTTCACGCCCATCTTCTGCACGCGCTCGACGAAGTAGAAGTAGCTGTCGGCGTTGAAGAAGTACTGGGTGATCGCGCTGTCGGCACCGGCATTGGCCTTGCGCACGAAGTTGACCAGGTCTTCCTCGAAGTTGCGCGCTTGCGGGTGCATTTCTGGGTAGGCGGCGACTTCGATATGGAAGTGGCTGCCGGTTTCCTCGCGGATGAAGCTCACCAGGTCATTGGCGTAGCGCAGTTCACCGCTGGCCATGCCCATGCCCGAAGGCAGGTCGCCACGCAGGGCGACAATGCGCTTGATGCCGGCTGCCTGGTACTGCTGCAGCAGGCCGCGCAGGTCGTCCTTGCTGTCGCCGACGCAGGACAGGTGCGGCGCCGCAGGGACTTTAACTTCGCTCTCCAGTTGCAGCACGGTGTTGACCGTGCGATCACGGGTCGAGCCGCCGGCACCGTAGGTGCAGGAAAAGAAATCGGGGTTGTAGCCGGCCAGCTGACGGGCAGTGGCGAGCAGTTTTTCATGCCCAGCATCGGTCTTGGTGGGGAAGAACTCGAAGCTGTAGCGACGATCTTTGGACATGGAGGGGACCTCCAGTTGCAAGTAACAGGCGGCAAGCGCCAAGAAAAAGCGGAGGTGCGCTGGTTTCTTGTGCCTGCAGCCTGCTGCTTGAAACTGCTATAGCGATTAGGGCAAGCACCAGGTCAGTTGCAGCAAGCAGAGCTTTTGGCTCTTTGCTTGCCGCTGATGACTTGCCGCCTGCAGCTGCTCTTAGTAGCGGTAGGCGTCTGGCTTGAACGGGCCTTCGACGGTTACGCCGATGTATTCAGCCTGTTGCTTGGTCAGTTGAGTGACCACGCCGCCGAAGCCGCGAACCATTTCCAGGGCCACTTCTTCGTCGAGTTTCTTCGGCAGTACTTCAACAGTCAGGCGCTCGGCTTTCTGGGCCGGCGACAGGTCGGCGTACTTCTGGCCGAACAGGAAGATCTGTGCCAGGACCTGGTTGGCGAACGAACCGTCCATGATGCGGCTTGGGTGACCGGTGGCGTTGCCCAGGTTCACCAGGCGGCCTTCGGCCAGCAGGATCAGGTAGTCGTCGTTCTGTGCATCGAAATCGCCAGGGCCGGTGCGGTGGATCTTGTGCACCTGTGGCTTCACTTCTTCCCATGCCCAGTTCTTGCGCATGAAAGCGGTGTCGATTTCGTTGTCGAAGTGGCCGATGTTGCAGACCACGGCACGCTTTTTCAGGGCCTTGAGCATGTTTGCGTCGCAAACATTGACGTTACCGGTGGTGGTCACGATCAGGTCGATCTTGCCCAGCAGGGCTTTGTCGATGCTGGCTTCGGTGCCGTGGTTGATACCGTCGATGAACGGCGAAACCAGCTCGAAACCGTCCATGCAGGCTTGCATGGCGCAGATCGGGTCCACTTCCGAAACCTTGACGATCATGCCTTCCTGACGCAGGGACTGGGCCGAGCCCTTGCCCACGTCACCGTAGCCGATGACCAGCGCTTGCTTGCCGGACAGCAGGTGGTCGGTGCCGCGCTTGATGGCGTCGTTCAGGCTGTGACGGCAGCCGTACTTGTTGTCGTTCTTGCTCTTGGTCACCGAGTCGTTGACGTTGATCGCAGGAACCTTCAGCTCGCCCTTGGCCAGCATGTCCAGCAGGCGGTGCACGCCGGTGGTGGTTTCTTCGGTCACGCCGTGAACGCGGTCCAGTACCTGTGGGTACTTGTCGTGCAGCAGCTGGGTCAGGTCGCCGCCGTCGTCGAGGATCATGTTGGCGTCCCAAGGCTTGCCATCCTTGAGGATGGTCTGCTCCAGGCACCACTCGTACTCTTCTTCGGTCTCGCCTTTCCAGGCGAACACAGGAATGCCGGCAGCGGCGATGGAGGCTGCAGCCTGGTCTTGAGTCGAGAAAATGTTGCAGGACGACCAGCGTACTTCGGCACCCAGGGCAACCAGGGTTTCGATCAGCACGGCGGTCTGGATGGTCATGTGGATGCAGCCGAGGATCTTGGCGCCCTTGAGTGGCTGTTCAGCCAGGTACTTGCGGCGCAGACCCATCAGGGCCGGCATTTCCGATTCGGCGATGATGGTTTCGCGACGACCCCAGGCAGCCAGGGAGATGTCGGCGACTTTGTAGTCGGTAAAACCTGCAGGCGTGTTTACAGCGCTCATCAAGAGCCTCCATTCGTAGTGTGCGAATGGGCGCCGTTGTGCGTTTAGTGTCCATACAGGGAGCCCTGTACCAACAACGCCCCATCCGAGCCTGACAGGTCATGCCTGCTGCAGCGCCCCTCGGACAGGTGGCGGGAAAACGGTATCAAGTGCAGATGACCGTTTTGAAACGGTGGCGATTATAGCCGCCTGAGCCAGACTTCCAAAAGTGTTTATGTCACCTGGATGAAGATCGTTAATCGCGACCATAGTCGATGTTGCATAGAGCATGACTGCCCGGTCTGCCATTATGCCGGGCATCAATTGGCAGGACGGTCAGGAGTGCATATGAATTTCCACACCCGCAAGTGGGTTAAACCCGAAGACCTCAACCCCAACGGCACGCTGTTCGGCGGCAGCCTGTTGCGCTGGATCGACGAAGAAGCGGCGATCTACGCCATTGTCCAGCTGGGCAACCAGCGAGTCGTGACCAAGTACATCTCGGAAATCAACTTCGTCAGCGCCTCGCGCCAGGGCGACATCATCGAGCTGGGTATCACCGCCACCGAATTCGGTCGCACCTCGATCACCCTGACGTGCGAAGTGCGTAACAAGATCACTCGCAAATCCATTCTCACGGTGGAGAAGATGGTCTTCGTAAACCTGGGGGAAGACGGCCTGCCGGCGCCTCACGGCCGCACCGAAATCAAATACGTCAAAGACCAGTTCAAGGATGACGCTTGCGACGCCTGATGCCTTGCGCAGAAAGGAACAGCCCCGAGCCCAGCGTGTCGTAGCTAAATGACCCGCCTGGTTCAGGAGCCTTATGGACGCGCAAAAAGATGGCAAGACCCCCGGCCTCTCTGCTCAAGAGCAGCATGAGGTCGACCATAACCAGCCGCCCCGCGCGGCGGTCCTGCATGAAATCATCCGCACCCAGGGCGACCAGGAACTGGAGCGCAGTGTCGCAGCCCTCTGGTGGTCGGCCCTGGCTGCCGGCCTGACTATGGGCCTGTCGCTGATGGGCATGGGCCTGCTCAACTCCCGCCTGCCCGACGGCGAGGCCTTCAAGGTCATTGCCAGCTTTGGCTATTGCGCGGGTTTTCTGGCGGTGATTCTGGCGCGCCAGCAACTGTTCACGGAAAACACCCTGACTGCCGTGCTGCCGGTGATGAGCAAGCCGAGCCTGAACAACTTCGGGCGCTTGCTGCGCTTGTGGGGCGTGGTGCTGGTGGGCAACCTGTGCGGCACCCTGCTGGTGGCCTATGTGATGCTGCACTTGCCGATTTTCGACGGCAAGACCGATCAGGCCTTTCTGGAAATCGGCCGCAAGGTCATGGAGAACGACAGAGCGCAGATGTTCGCCAAGGGCATCATCTCCGGCTGGATGATTGCCACCATGGTCTGGATGATCCCGTCCATGGAGAGCGCCAAGCTGTGGATCATCATCCTGATCACCTACCTGATGGCGCTGGGGGATTTCACTCACATCGTGGTGGGCTCGGCGGAAGTGTCCTACCTGGTATTTGCCGGCGAGTTGCCGTGGCGGGATTTCTGGATGGTGTTCGCCGGGCCGACCCTGGCCGGGAATATCATTGGAGGCAGTTTCATCTTCGCCCTGATCAGCCATGCCCAGGTGCGTAGTGAAAGTGGCAAGCCGAACAGGAACGCGGACCGGGCACCGGCGCCCGATCCGCGGCAGATCAAGAAATGATCAGTGGGCCTCGGCCTTGGCCGCAGGGGCATCCTGGGTGACATGGCGCACCAGTTTGCCGATGGTCAGACCCTGTAGCAGGATCGACGACAACACCACGATGTAGGTGATGCTCAGCACCAGGTCACGCTCAGGCCCCAGGGGCAGGGCCAGCGCCAGCGCCACCGAGACGCCACCGCGCAAGCCGCCCCAGGTCAGCACGCGGATAGTGCCCCGGGGCACGCTGCGCCAGCGCCGCAACAGGAGGATTGCCGGGGCCACGGTGAGCACGCGAGAGAGCACGATGGCCACGGCCAGCAGGCTGGCAGCCGCCAGGTGCAGCCAGTTGAACGGCAGCAGCAACAGCTCCAGGCCGATCAGGGCGAACAGCAGGGCATTGAGCATGTCGTCGAGCAACTCCCAGAAACCGTCCAGGTAGCGCCGGGTCATGTCGTTCATCGCCAGGTTGCGTCCCAGGTTGCCGATGATCAGGCCGGCCACCACCATGGCAATCGGCGCCGAGACATGCAGCTCGCTGGCCATCGCCGAACCACCGATGACTAGGGCCAGGGTCAGCATCACTTCGATCTGGTGCTGCTCGATGCTCTTGATCATCAGATACACCAGGTAGCCGATCAGCCCGCCGAACAGTACGCCGCCAATGGCCTCATGCACGAACAGCCAGGCCGTGGCAGCCACGGTCGGGGTTTCCCCCAGTTGAGCGATGCCCAGCAGCACGGTGAACACCACTACCGCGGTGCCGTCGTTGAACAGCGATTCGCCGACGATGGTGGTCTTCAGCGGCTTGGAAGCGTTGGCGGTACGCAGCACACCCAGCACGGCAATCGGGTCGGTGGGGGAAATCAGCGCGCCGAACAGCAGGCAGTAGAGAAAGCTCACGTGCCAGCCGAACAGGCCGAAGATCCAGTAGGCCAGGCTGCCGATGACGAAGGTGGCGATCAGCACGCCGACCGTGGCCAGCAGGCCGATGGGCCAGCGGTAGCTGCGCAGGTCGTTGAGGTTGACGTGCAGGGCGCCGGCGAACAGCAGGAACGACAGCATCCAGTTCATCAGCAGATCGCCGAAGTCGATCTTGCCAATCAATTCTTCCACATGTTCTTCCAGGCCGGGGTAGCCCAGGTAGCTCAGGCCTTGCAGCAGCAGCGAGAACAGCAGGGCGGTGACCATCACGCCGATGGTCGGTGGCAAGCCGATAAAGCGGAAGTTGACGTAGGTGAGCAGCGTCGTCAGGCAGATAAAGGCAGCGACAAGTTCAAGCATCCGGACTCCTTTGGATGATTACAGAAAAAGCGACCTGAATGCTTTCAGGCTAAGGGTTTGATGTACCGGCGTCGGCGAGGGACACAGTTTTCGCCATCGTCGCCTGACCGCAGCCATTGACCACAGCCTCGACCCGACGTTGCAGGCACTTGGGGAAAAGTACCTCGAACATGCCCATGTTGCCGAATTGGCTGCTGGCACTGCCAAATGCGCCGGTAGCCCGTGCAAGCAGGGCCGCAGGCATGCGAGGATTCCCGGCTTCTGCCCGGATGTGCGGTATCCGGCTTTTTCAGGCAACCAGGGAGTGCAAGGTGCTGGCGACAAGTCTGGTTTTGGTGGCGGCGTTGTTGCACGCAGCCTGGAACACCCTGATCAAGTTCAGTGGCGAGCGCTTGCTGGTGGTGGCCTGCATGGACACCGTGGCCCTGCTGTTCGTGGCCATCATGCTGTTTTTTCTCGAATCCCCACCACTGGAGATCTGGCCCTGGATCATCGCCTCGGCGGCATTCGAGCTCTTGTATCGATATCTGCTGATCCAGGCCTATCGCGTGGGGGATCTCGGGCTGGTGTACCCGTTGATGCGCGGACTTTCGCCATTGGTGGTGCTGGCGTTGACCCTGGTCTTCGCCGGCGAGGCGCTGAGCACTCAGCAGGTCCTAGGCATTCTGCTGATTCCCTTCGGCATGCTCTGCCTGCTCTGGCAGGGCGGCGGCGGGGCACGGTTGCCCTGGTCGATGCTGCCGGTGGTGGCGCTGATCGGCCTGTGCATCGGTTGCTACACCTATATTGACGGCCAGGCGCTGCGCCGCTGGTCGCACCCGCTGGATTATCTGACCTGGGTCACGCTGCTCAGCGCCTGGCCCTTTCCGCTGGTGGCGGTGGTCTGGAAGCGCCCGGCCTTTGCCCTGTTCTGGCGCGAGCAGTGGCGCCTGGGGCTGAGCGTCGGGTTTTGCGTGTTGTTCAGCTACGCTCTGGTGCTTTGGGCCATGCAACTGGGATCGATCGCCGAAGCGGCTGCGTTGCGTGAAATCAGTGTGATCCTGGTGGTGCTGTTCGGCATGCGCTACCTGAAAGAACCTTTCGGCCGGCCACGGCTCTTAGCCTGTGGACTGGTGCTGATTGGCATGTTGGTGATGAAGTTCTGAAGGCTCCCTAAAAACTCTAAAAAAGGATTTGCTCCATGACTGTCGCTTTCTGGTGTGTGTTGATTGCAATCATCCTGCCCTATCTCTGTACTGCCATCGCCAAGGGCGCCGGCAAATACGGGCTTCGCTACAACCATGACCCACGGGCGTTCCTGAGTACTCTGGAGGGTTTGCCCAAGCGTGCCCACAACGCGCAGCTCAACGGTTTCGAGGTGACCCCGGCATTCGCTGCGGCGGTGATCATCGCCCATGTAGCAGGTAACGCCGAGCTGGTGACGATCAACGTGCTGGCGGTGCTGTTTATCACCAGCCGCCTGCTGTACATGATCTGCTACCTGGCGGACTGGGCGATCCTGCGGTCCCTGGTGTGGTTCGTGGGCATGGGCCTGATCGCCAGTTTCTTCTTCGTTTCAGTCTGAGACACCCTTTTGCAGGAGCCGGCAAGCCGGCTCCTGCAGGGGCTCAAGGGGCGTCGGGCACTTCCGGCACCTTGGGCAGCGCTACGCCCTTGGGCCAGAGCATCCAGATCTGGCCCTGCTGCTTCATGTCTCCGGCCAGTTGCCCCGCGGCATCGCCCGTGCCCCAGAACAGATCGGCGCGCACCTCACCGGTGATTGCGCCGCCCGTGTCCTGGGCGGCTACCGGCCGTACCAGGCTGCTGCCATCCGGGCGGGTGGTGGACAACCACAGCAGGCTGCCCAGGGGGATCACCTTGCGGTCCACGGCCACGCTATAGCCTGACGTCAGCGGTACGTTCAACGAGCCCCGCGGGCCTTCATTGCTATCCGGGTTGCGGTTGAAGAACACGTAGCTGGGGTTGCTGCCCAGCAGCTCGGGAATCCGTGCCGGGTGGGCCTTGGCCCAGGCGGCAATGGTGCCCATGGTCACGTCCTCTTTCTTCAGCTCGCCCTGGTCCACCAGCCAGCGGCCGATGGGACGGTAGGGGTGGCCGTTCTGGTCGGCATAGCCGATCCGCAATTGGCGCCCGTCATCCAGCTGGATTCGCCCGGACCCCTGGATCTGCAGGAATTGCAGGTCCATGGGGTCGGTCAGCCAGGCAATCACCGGGGCCTTGGTTCCCTTGCTTTCGATGGTCGCCGCATCGTCATAGGGCTTGAGTACCCGGCCTTCGAGCCGGCCACGCAGGCGCTTGCCCTTGAGCTCCGGGTAGAGGCTGTCCAGGGCGACGATGATCATGTCCTCCGGCACGCCGTATACCGGCACATTGGCCACCTGGGTCTGGGTCAGGCTGCCGGGATAGACCGGTTCGTAGTAGCCGGTGATCAGGCCGGTACTGCTGCCGTTGCCCGAGCGCAGGCCGTAGACCTGCAGGTGCTCCTTGAGAAAGCCGCGGATGGCCTCGGGGGTTTGCGGCACCGTCGCGGCTGCGGCGCAGGTGGCGCCCCACACCGGGTCGGCCTTGAGGCGGGTGCAGGCGCTGCGCCAGGAGCCGAAACCGGCCAGCAGGTCGTTGTCGGCGACGTTGGGCAGGGCGTCCCAGGTGGCGCTGTTGTAGGTGGCCAGGGCGTGGGTGGGGGCTGGCTTGGTATTGTCGCCGCCGTTGCAGCCAGCGAGCAGCGCCAGGGCCGGCAGGGCCCAGAGCAGATGGCGAGGCCAGCGGAGCGGGCTCGGGTTCATGCTGTATTTCCTTGAGAGGCTGCCCGCCGCATTGGTGATGGGGGACAACCCATATTATTAATAGGGCTATTGGTCTTTGCCGGGGAGGCGAGGATACTGGCCGCCGTTTCCGTGACCAGACCTGAAGCCACCATGACGCTAAAAAGACTTTCTGTTGTATTGCTGGCCTGCCTGACGCTTTCCGCCTGTGGCGGTGTCGATCCCAATTCTCCCCTGGGCCAGCGCAAGGCGATCTTCAAGCAGATGCTCAAGACCGGCGAGGACCTGGGGGGCATGTTGCGTGGGCGGATTCCTTTCGACGGCGCGCGCTTTGCCGAAGGCGCGGTGAAACTCGACAGCCTGTCCCATGAGCCGTGGAAGCACTTCCCCGAGGTCAAGGAAGAGGATCACAGCAGCGCCACCGATGACGTCTGGCGCAAGCAGGCGCGTTTCCAGGAGTTGGCCCGCACCCTGGAAGCCGCCACCGGTGAGCTGGTGACGATCAGCCAGGTCCAGCCCTACAAGGCCAGCAATCTGGGGCCGGCGGTGCAGAAGGTCGAGGATGCTTGCAGCGCCTGCCACAAAGAGTTCCGCAATCACTGATTGGCGGCTCTGCTGAGCAGGGCCGCGGCATCAGGTTGCTTACTTGTCCAGTTCGTCCAGGGCTTGCTGCAGTTCCTTGCGCGACTCGGCAAGCTTGTCCTTGCGCTTGTTGATCTTCTCCGAGTCACCTTTCTTCATGGCTTTTTCCAGGTCGGCCTGGCGTCGGCTGACCTCATGCTTGGCCTCAAGCACTTTGTTTTCCCGCTCTTTCTTCAGCGAGGCGTCGGTGCAGTGGGCGGTCACTTCGCTCAGGGCGCGCTCCAGGCCGGCCTGCTGATTGCTGTTGCCGTGGGCCTTGGCCTGTTCGATCTGGTTCATGATGGCCTGGCGCTTGGCGGCGCAGCCGGTCAGCTCGGGGGCCTGCTCGGCGGCCAGCAGTGGCGCGCTCATCAGGCTGCAGAGGGTCAGGGTGGCGAGCGATGGAAAAAGTTTCATTGAAGGCTCCAGGTGAAAAAGATCAAGAAATAACCAATAAAAATACTGACTGTTGTACCGGGAATGGGCTGTTGGAGCGTATTCCGGCTTGGGTGGTTCCACGTGCCATCGGGCTAAAAACCTTCGATACCGGCGCTGTTCAGGGCGCCTTGCAAGGCCAGGACCTCTGGAGCGCGAAAAAACGCCACCAGTTGTGCGGCCCGCTCCGCTCCGATACCGGCTTCATTCTGCCAGTCCAGGCTGCTTTTCATGGCCAGGGCCTGCCATGGCCCGCTCAGGTCGGCCGAGCCACTGGGCGGGATGCCGAGGGCTTTGAGCCAGCGTGGGAAGGGCTGTTGCCTGGCGCTGTGCAGGCTCTCGAGCAAACGCTTGCTGCTGCGATCACCAAAGCCGGCAATGTTAGCAAGCTCTGCCTGATCCAGGGTCAGCCAATCCAGCAGGCCTTTGATACGGCCTGTTTCAACCAGCCGGGCCCAGGTCCGGCTGCCGATATTCTGCAGGTTCAGGCCTTGTTTGCTGCTGAGCCAGGTCAGTCGGGCCAGAAATTGTTCCTCGCAGCCGGGTGATGGCTGCCAGCAACTCAGGAAGTGAAAGTCGGCTTCTCGCGGGGGCTGGATGCTTTGGCGCAGGGTGCTTCTGAGTACCACTTCATCCAGGCGCGGGATGCTCAACCCGGCGAGACTGATGGCTACCTGATCGCCGGGAACGATATCCAGGGATCGCCAGCGTTGCAGTGAGCCGAGACTGACACGGCGGATCTGCCGGTCGTCCAGGGTCACCGGCTCGATCTCCAGCAGGGGCGTGATGCGCCCCGTGCGGCCGATACGAAAATCGACTTGACGAACGCTGGCCAGCACCTGGGCGTAGGGGTACTTCCAGGCGGCAATCCAGTATGGGGCCTTGGCCTGCCAGCGTTCGGCGGCGGGACGCCGGCTTTGCCGCAGGATGATGCCGTCACTGGCAAAGGGCAGTGGCGAGCGATACCAGCGGGCCCGCCACTGTTGTGCATCGGCGAAGCCGCCTACGGGCCGGCTGTACTCGCGGGGTTCGACAAAGCCCAGGTCTGCCAGTTGTTCCAGGCGTTCGCTCAATGTAGCCGGGCCCTGGGGCCAGTCCCAGACAAACAGCCCGATCTGCGCGGCCTCCGCCGCTGTCAGCTGTTTGCGAGCCATCCAGCCTGCCACCCGGTTGCGCGCCTTGAGGCTGCCGGAGCGAGCCTGGACATGCTGCTCCAGGCGCAGATAGAGCTCTCCTTGCAGCAACAGGTCGACGGGCCGTGGCAGTCGTTTGGGTATGGCCTCGATTTGCCAGGCTGCACGGGTCCAGTCATGGCCATGCACGCCGTCGCCACGGCTGAGTGCTTGCTGGAACTGCCCCCGGTGGTAGATCAGGGTCACCGCTACGCCGTCGACCTTGGGTTGCGCCCAGATGTCGTCGCGGCCCTTGAGCCACCCCGTCACGGCATTGGCATCGGCGAGTTTTTCCACCCCTGTGTGGGGGATGGGGTGGCGGATGCTGCCCCCGGCGCCGAGCAGGGGCTGGTCCGTTGCCCGGGGAGCCTGGGGGAAGCACTGGCGCCAGGTGAGCAGGCGCTGGCGGGCCTGATCGTAGAGCTCATCCGCCACCAGTGATCGGCCGTCACGGTAATAGCTGCTATCCCAGCGCTGCAGTTGCTGCTGCAGGGCGGTGATTTCATCGGTGGCACGGGGAACCGGCCAGTCGGGGCAGGCGGCCTGGGCGAAGAATGGAGTGAGGCTCAGCAGCACAACGGCTCTTGGCAGCATGGGGAGCATCCTTGCTCTGTGGGTCATGCGCTAAAGGCTAGAGGGGATTGGCTGACGGCCGGGACGAAGGTGGTTGCGAGGTGTTTCCCCGTCAGGGAACACCTGTGTCCTTGCTCGCTCGGCCCCGTACCAGCAGCGGTTTGCGGGATGAGCAAGAAACCTCAGGCGACAAAAAAGCCCCGCCGGGCGGGCCGGGCGGGGCTTTGGATGTTGCCAGGTGAAGCTTACAGGCCGGCAGCGGCGCGCAGGGTGTCGGCGCGGTCGGTCTTTTCCCAAGTGAAGGTGGTGAAGGTGTCGTCACCCACGGTCTTGGTTTGCGGAGCCCGGCCGAAGTGACCGTAGGCAGCGGTTTCCTGGTACATCGGGTGCAGCAGGTCGAGCATGGTGGTGATTGCGTAGGGGCGCAGGTCGAACACTTCGCGTACCAGCTTGATGATCTTGTCGTCGCTGATCTTGCCGGTGCCGAAGGTGTTCAGCGAGATCGAGGTCGGTTGGGCCACGCCGATGGCGTAGGACACCTGGATCTCGCAGCGCTCGGCCAGGCCGGCGGCAACGATGTTCTTGGCCACGTAGCGGCCGGCGTAAGCGGCGGAACGGTCGACCTTGGATGGATCCTTGCCGGAGAACGCGCCACCGCCGTGACGGGCCATGCCGCCGTAGCTGTCGACGATGATCTTGCGGCCGGTCAGGCCGCAGTCACCTACCGGGCCACCGATGATGAACTGGCCGGTCGGGTTGATGTGGAACTGGGTGTCCTTGCTCAGCAACTCGGCAGGCAGCACGTGCTTGACGATCAGCTCCATCACGCCTTCGCGCAGGTCGTTGTAGGACACCTCGGGGTTGTGCTGGGTCGACAGCACCACGGCATCGATACCGACCACCTTGCCGCCTTCGTAGCGGCAGGTGACCTGGGATTTGGCGTCCGGGCGCAGCCAAGGCAGCAGGCCCGATTTGCGGGCTTCGGCCTGGCGCTGGACCAGTTGGTGCGAGAAGGTGATCGGCGCCGGCATCAGCACCTCGGTTTCGTTGCTGGCGTAGCCGAACATCAGGCCCTGGTCGCCAGCGCCCTGATCTTCCGGCTTGGCGCGGTCGACGCCCTGGTTGATGTCGGGGGACTGCTTGCCAATGATGTTCATCACGCCGCAGGTAGCACCGTCGAAGCCGACGTCGGAGCTGGTGTAGCCGATATCGCAGATCACATCGCGAACGATCTGTTCCAGGTCGACCCAGGCGCTGGTGGTGACTTCGCCGGCAACAATGGCCACGCCAGTCTTGACCAGGGTCTCGACCGCTACGCGGGCGTGCTTGTCCTGGGCAATGATGGCGTCCAGCACCGCATCGGAAATCTGGTCAGCGATTTTATCCGGATGCCCTTCAGACACGGACTCGGAGGTGAAAAGGGAGTATTCGCTCATCTTGAAGGTTTCCTAAATTTACCGATGGTGAGTGTCGCCAGCCGGTCGCTGAAAATGGCGAACCTGGATCTGGAAACCATTACGTAAGCCTACATACAGGCTTTCCCCGGGAGTCAGTCCCGCAGCGGTGGCCCAACGGGCCAAATCATCTTGTTCGAACCCTAGCCAGAGATCGCCGCAAGCCTCTTTGGCCCAACTCTGGTTGTGGCTGCACAAGTCTGTCACTAACAGGCTGCCGCCTGGTTGCAGCAATTGGGCCATCTGCTTGAGGGCCTCGGCCGGCGCGGCGAAATGGTGCAGGACCATGTTCAGCACCACGCAATCGGCCTGCAGCTGTACACCGTTCAGTGCATCGGCCAATTGCAGGCTGACGTTAGCCAATGTTTCGCGTTCGCACAGCTGGCGTGCCAGCTCCAGCATCGCCGGGCTGTTGTCCAGCGCGGTAACCCGGGCAAAGCGTCGGGCCAGCTCGGGGAGAAATCCACCGTCGCCGGGGCCGACTTCAATGGCCGTGGCCACTGGGTCGAAACTCAGTTTGTCCAGCAGCGCCAGCACACTGTCGCGATACTGGGGCAGTCCTGCGATCAGGTCCTGCTGGGCGCGGAATTTTTCCGCCACCCGGGAAAAGAAGTCCTGACTGGCTGCAGCCCGCTGCCGGTGCACCAGGCTGATCCGGGCCTGTACCTCGCCCGGTAGGTTCAGCTGGTCGACCTCTTCCAGCAAAGCTGCGTGCAGTTTGCCGCCCAGGAGCCCGGTATGGGGCAGGGCGCGGCGATAGAAAATCGCATTGCCTTCACGGCGGGTCGCCACCAGGCTGGCCTGGGCCAGGACCTTCAGGTGGTGGCTCATGCCCGACTGGCCGATGGCGAAGATCTGCGCCAGCTCCAGCACACCAAACGAATCGTTGCTCAGCGCGCGCAATACATTCAGCCGCAGGGGGTCGCCGCCGGCCTTGCACAGGGCCGCCAGTTCGTCGCAATCGTCATGGCTGATGGCAGGCGCGGGCAGGTTCATGGGGCAGCAGTCTAGAGATGCCCGCAAATGCTCGCAAGGCCAATATCAAAAAGTTTTGATATTGGTGCCTGTAGGGGCTTTTCCAGAGCCTCTGCTTCTACAGTCAACGAGCGGCGAAGGGGTTTCATCAATGGATTGTGTCTTCAACAGGGGAAAAACATGCCTGAGTGACTATCTGTCATTGCCCCCGCCTGACGCCTGAGGGAAAATGCAGGCCTTTTTTCCGTTTCGTTTTATTCAATCCCCAGGAGATCAGCGATGCCCAGCCGTCGTGAGCGTGCCAACGCCATTCGTGCCCTCAGCATGGATGCCGTGCAAAAAGCCAACAGCGGCCATCCAGGTGCCCCTATGGGTATGGCGGATATCGCCGAAGTACTTTGGCGTGACTACCTGAAGCACAACCCGAGCAACCCATCCTTCGCCGACCGCGACCGCTTCGTGCTGTCCAATGGCCACGGCTCGATGTTGATCTACTCGCTGCTGCACCTGACCGGCTACGACCTGTCGATCGATGACCTGAAGAACTTCCGCCAGCTGCACAGCCGCACCCCGGGCCACCCGGAGTTCGGTTACACCCCAGGCGTGGAAACCACCACTGGCCCGCTGGGCCAGGGCCTGGCCAACGCTGTGGGCTTTGCCCTGGCGGAGAAAGTCCTGGCGGCGCAGTTCAACCGTCCAGGCCACAACATTGTCGACCATCACACCTACGTGTTCCTGGGTGATGGCTGCATGATGGAAGGCATTTCCCACGAAGTCGCTTCCCTGGCCGGCACCCTGGGCCTGGGCAAGCTGATCGCCTTCTACGATGACAACGGCATCTCCATCGACGGCGAAGTCGAAGGCTGGTTCACCGACGACACGCCCAAGCGTTTCGAAGCCTATAACTGGCAAGTGATCCGCAACGTCGACGGCCACGATCCGGAAGAGATCAAGACCGCCATCGACACCGCGCGCAAGAGCCCGCTGCCGACCCTGATCTGCTGCAAGACCACCATCGGTTTCGGTTCGCCGAACAAGCAGGGTAAGGAAGATTGCCACGGCGCCCCACTGGGCGACGCGGAAATCGCCCTGACCCGCCAGGCGCTGAACTGGAACTACGGTCCGTTCGAAATCCCGGCCGACATTTATGCCGAGTGGGATGCCAAGGAAAAAGGTCGCGCTGCCGAAGCCGAGTGGGACCAGCGTTTCGCGGCCTATTCCGCTGCCTTCCCAACCGAAGCCAACGAACTGGTACGTCGCCTGAGCGGTGACCTGCCTGCCGACTTCGCCGAGAAGGCCGACGCCTACATCGCCGAAGTGGCCGCCAAGGGCGAAACCATCGCCAGCCGCAAAGCCAGCCAGAACACCCTGAATGCTTTCGGCCCCCTGCTGCCGGAAGTGCTTGGTGGGTCGGCCGACCTGGCCGGTTCCAACCTGACCCTGTGGAAAGGTTGCAAGGGTGTCAGCGCTGAAGATGCCAGCGGCAACTACATGTACTACGGCGTGCGCGAGTTCGGCATGACCGCCATCATGAACGGCGTTGCCCTGCACGGCGGCCTGGTGCCTTACGGCGCGACCTTCCTGATGTTCATGGAATACGCCCGCAACGCAGTGCGCATGTCGGCGCTGATGAAGAAGCGTGTGATCCATGTCTACACCCACGACTCCATCGGTCTGGGCGAAGACGGCCCGACGCACCAGCCGATCGAGCAACTGACCAGCCTGCGTACCACGCCGAACCTGGACACCTGGCGCCCGGCCGATGCCGTTGAATCGGCGGTGGCCTGGAAGAACGCGCTGGAGCGTAAAGACGGCCCTTCGGCGCTGATCTTCTCGCGTCAGAACCTGCAGCACCAAACCCGCGATGCCGGCCAGATCGCCGACATCAGCCGCGGTGGCTATGTGTTGAAGGACTGCGCAGGCGAGCCTGAACTGATCCTGATCTCCACCGGTTCGGAAGTCGGCCTGGCCGTTCAGGCCTACGACAAACTGACCGAGCAAGGCCGCAAGGTGCGCGTGGTTTCCATGCCTTGCACCAGCGTGTTCGATGCTCAGGACGCTGGCTACAAGCAATCGGTTCTGCCGCTGCAGGTCAGCGCACGTATCGCGATCGAAGCGGCTCATGCCGACTTCTGGTTCAAGTACGTGGGTCTGGAAGGTCGCGTGATCGGCATGACCACCTACGGCGAATCGGCTCCGGCTTCGGCACTGTTCGAAGAGTTCGGCTTCACCCTGGACAACATCCTGGGCCAGGCCGAAGAGTTGCTGGAAGACTAAACCCGGAAGCCGGGTTGTCTGTACTGACGCAATCGCGAGCAAGCTCGCTCCTGCAGGGATGTATACCGTCCTTGTGGGGGCGAGCTTGCTCGCGATGACGATGGCGCAGGCAGCACGAAGCTGATGGTTTCACCACCGGTCATTGAGAACCCCATGCCTCAACCGCGTCCCTACAAAGTTGCACTCAACGGCTACGGCCGGATTGGTCGTTGCGTCTTGCGTGCTCTGTTCGAGCGAGGGGCTGCGGCCGGGTTCGAGATCGTTGCCATCAACGATCTGGCCGACATGGCCAGCGTTGAATACCTGACACGCTTCGATTCCACCCACGGGCGTTTTCCCGGTGAGGTGAAGGTCGATGGCGATTGTCTGCATATCAATGGCAACTGCGTGAAAGTGTTGCGCAGTGCCACCCCCGAAGGCATCGATTGGGCGTCCCTGGGCGTCGATCTGGTGCTGGAATGCTCCGGTGCCTACCACACCCGCGAAGACGGCCAGCGTTTCCTCGACGCCGGCGCGCCGCGGGTGCTGTTCTCCCAGCCGATGGCCAGCGAGGCGGATGTCGACGCCACCATCGTCTATGGGGTGAACCAGGACTGCCTGAGCGGCGACGAACGGCTGGTGTCCAACGCCTCCTGCACCACCAACTGCGGCGTGCCGCTGTTGCGCCTGCTGGATCAGGCCATTGGCCTGGAGTACGTATCGATCACCACCATTCACTCGGCGATGAACGACCAGCCGGTGATCGACGCCTATCACCATGAAGACCTGCGGCGTACCCGTTCGGCCTTCCAGTCGGTGATCCCGGTGTCCACCGGTCTGGCGCGGGGTATCGAGCGCCTGTTGCCGGAACTTGCCGGGCGAATTCAGGCCAAAGCAGTGCGGGTGCCGACGGTGAACGTGTCCTGCCTGGACATCACCATGCAGACCGTGAGCGATACCGACGCCACCGAGGTCAACCGGATCCTGCGCGAGGCCGCCACCAGCGGTCCGCTCAAGGGCCTGCTGGCCTACACCGAGCTGCCGCATGCCAGCTGTGATTTCAATCATGATCCCCATTCGGCGATCGTCGATGCCAGTCAGACCCGTGTTTCCGGCCCCCGGCTGGTGAACATCCTGGCCTGGTTCGACAACGAATGGGGCTTTGCCAACCGAATGCTGGACGTAGCTGGGCACTACCTGCACACAGCCGCTCCACGCACTGACACTCAACTCTCTGTTTCTGAAGAACAGTAACCCAGGAATTGCGACCCATGACCGTGTTGAAGATGACCGACCTCGATCTGCAAGGTAAGCGCGTGCTGATCCGTGAAGACCTCAACGTCCCAGTCAAGGACGGTGTTGTCACCAGCGATGCGCGAATCCTGGCTTCGCTGCCGACCATCAAGCTGGCCCTGGAAAAAGGCGCGGCAGTGATGGTCTGCTCGCACCTGGGCCGCCCGACCGAAGGCGAGTTTTCCGCCGAGAACAGCCTCAAGCCGGTAGCCGACTACCTGAGCCGCGCCCTGGGTCGCGAAGTACCGCTGGTGGCCGACTACCTGGGTGGTGTCGAGGTCAAGGCCGGCGACATCGTGCTGTTCGAGAACGTGCGCTTCAACAAGGGCGAGAAAAAGAACGCCGACGAGCTGGCCCAGCAATACGCCGCCCTGTGCGACGTGTTCGTGATGGACGCCTTCGGCACCGCGCACCGCGCCGAGGGTTCGACCCATGGCGTGGCCAAGTTCGCCAAAGTGGCTGCTGCTGGTCCTTTGCTGGCCGCTGAGCTGGACGCGCTGGGCAAGGCCCTGGGCAACCCGGCCAAGCCGATGGCGGCCATCGTTGCCGGCTCCAAGGTGTCGACCAAGCTGGACGTGCTCAATAGCCTGAGCCAGATCTGCGACCAGTTGATCGTCGGTGGCGGCATCGCCAATACCTTCCTCGCCGCTGCCGGGCATCCGGTGGGCAAGTCGCTGTACGAGCCGGACCTGCTGGACACCGCTCGCGCCATCGCCGCCAAGGTCAGCGTACCGCTGCCGGTGGACGTGGTGGTGGCCAAGGAATTTGCCGAGAGCGCTGCGGCCACCGTCAAGCTGATCGCCGATGTGGCCGATGACGACATGATTCTCGACATCGGCCCGCAGACTGCCGCGCAGTTCGCCGAACTGCTGAAATCCTCCAGGACCATCCTCTGGAACGGTCCGGTGGGCGTGTTCGAATTCGACCAGTTCGGCAATGGCACCAAGGTCCTGGCCCAGGCCATCGCTGACAGCGCCGCGTTCTCCATTGCCGGCGGCGGCGACACCCTGGCAGCCATCGACAAATATGGCGTAGCCCAGCAGATCTCCTACATTTCTACCGGTGGCGGCGCCTTCCTCGAGTTCGTCGAGGGCAAGGTGCTGCCGGCGGTTGAAGTCCTGGAAGCCCGGGCCAAGGCCTGAGGCCTCGATTGGCCGGGCAAAGGAGTGTTCTGATGGTCAAGACGTTGCCACTGTTGATCGCCGTGGCGTTGCTGGCGGGCTGCTCCAGTGCCCCCAAGGCAACGCCTGCGGAGGATGCCGGCGAGGTGCAGAAAGGCTGCTACCAGGCTGACTGGCAGGCCGAGACGGCTCCGGTGATCAACAAGCGCCTGGGCCCTGAGGGCCTGGAGAAGTACGAGACGCCGTCAAAGGCCAGGGAACAGGGTTGCCCTTGACGGGTCAGATGGGTTAACGCAACGCGCCGGGGCCTGTTGGCCGCCCGCCGAGGAACATTGATGAAAGGTTTGATCGCCGTGGCGATGCTGGGCTTGTTGGCAGGTTGTGCCAACCTGAACCTGCTCAAGTCGCCGACCACTGACAACTGGACCACCTGGACCTGCGACAGCCAGGCCCAGGTGCTCTGGCGCTACACCGACGACAGCCGCAAGGCCGTCGACGTGCGCCTGGGGGGCGACGACCAGGTACGCCGCCTGAAGCTTGAGCCCAGCGGTTCGGGCTCGCTGTACAGCGACGACATGCTGGCGTTTCACGTCAAGGGCGAGGAGGGCCTGGTCTACTGGGTCGCCACCAATGACCTGATCGGCCGCGGCTGCAAGGCCATGTAGGGGCTGGCTTGCCAGCGGAGGCGGCCTCCAGACCTGTGCAAGGTTCAAGGCCCCTTTCACCGGCGAGCCGGCTCCTGCGTGGCTGTAGAGATTTGGTTTTAACGAATGGAACAGAGCGGGTTGACCCCCGATCTGCAATCACTTGAATAGCAGTCGCCGCTACGGCAGGCTTGCACGATTAACGACCCTCGACCGGGAGAGACACACACAATGGCACTCATCAGCATGCGCCAGATGCTGGACCACGCAGCCGAGTTCGGCTACGGCGTTCCAGCTTTCAACGTCAACAACCTTGAGCAGATGCGCGCCATCATGGAAGCCGCTGACAAGACTGACTCCCCGGTGATCGTCCAGGCTTCGGCCGGCGCCCGCAAATACGCCGGCGCGCCTTTCCTGCGTCACCTGATTCTGGCTGCCATCGAAGAGTTTCCGCATATCCCGGTGTGCATGCACCAGGACCACGGCACCAGCCCTGACGTCTGCCAGCGCTCCATCCAACTGGGCTTTTCCTCGGTGATGATGGACGGCTCCCTCGGTGAAGACGGCAAGACCCCGACCGACTACGAATACAACGTCCGTGTTACCCAGCAAACCGTAGCCATGGCTCACGCCTGCGGCGTGTCGGTAGAAGGCGAACTGGGCTGCCTGGGTTCGTTGGAAACCGGCATGGCCGGTGAAGAAGACGGTATTGGCGCCGAGGGCGTGCTGGACCACAGCCAGATGCTGACCGACCCGGAAGAAGCCGCGGACTTCGTCAAGAAGACCCAGGTGGATGCCCTGGCCATCGCCATCGGTACCAGCCACGGCGCCTACAAGTTCACCAAGCCGCCTACCGGCGACGTACTGGCCATCGACCGTATCAAGGAAATCCACAAGCGCATCCCCAACACTCACCTGGTGATGCACGGTTCCTCTTCGGTGCCGCAAGAGTGGCTGGCGATCATCAACCAGTACGGTGGCGACATCAAGGAAACCTACGGCGTGCCGGTTGAAGAAATCGTCGAAGGCATCAAGTACGGCGTGCGCAAGGTCAACATCGACACCGACCTGCGCCTGGCGTCCACTGGTGCCATGCGCCGCCTGATGGCCACCAACCCCAGCGAGTTCGACCCGCGCAAGTTCTTCGGCGCCACCGTGACCGCCATGCGCGATGTCTGCATCGCCCGTTACGAAGCCTTCGGCACCGCCGGCAACGCCTCGAAGATCAAGCCGATCTCCCTGGAAGCCATGTTCCAGCGTTACCTCAAGGGTGAGCTGAACGCCAAGGTCAACTGAGCCTAAGCGTCGAACGAAGAAGCCCGCAGCGATGCGGGCTTTTTTGTATTCGAAGCTCTTGCCTTCGTAGGCGCTGGCTTGCCCGCGAAGAGCGCCTTTGGGCGGATGCCGGGCTCAAGGGCGCCTTCGCCGGCAAGCCGGCTCCTACGCAGGGAGGGGGGTCAGGTCTTGTTGTGGTCGATGTCCAGCTTGGAAAAGGTCACCTTGCCGCCTTCGCTGGTATAGCCGGTGTTGTCCTGCACATAAACCCCGGCCTTGAAGTACAGCGGCTTGTCGCGCCAGGTCGCGCTCAACTGGCTGTCCCACTGATAGCCGGCAGCGCTGACGCCCAGGGCGCCGCCCGGGCTCAGGTGGATCAGGTAGGAAAACTCCCGGTCCATGGGCACGTTCTCGGCAATGGTGATGACACGGCCTTCCTCGTCGTCCGGGTGCAGGCGCACCTTGGCCACGATGTTGCCGCTGCCCTTGCTGGTCTTGTACTGGTACTCGACCTTCACCAGCGGCTTGGTGCTGTTGTAGGCGTGGATCTGGCCGATGACGATCTTGCCCGAGGAGGGCACCTGGTTCACCGCCAGGGTCGCGTACAGCAGGTTGTCCGCTTCGGGGTAGGTCCAGTTGCGCAAGGTGCCGTTGGAGTAGGTCTCGCGCAGCTCGGTGCGCGGGTAGATGGCGTTCTCGGTTTTCGAGCCGGTCACCGGCGACCAGAAGAACAGGGTGCCGGTATCGGAGTGGAAATACTGGTCCTTGAACCCCTTGACCAGTGTCGGGGTGTCGATGGTCGCCGGCGGGCTGCCGACGGGAACGCTGAGGTTCCAGGTTGCCAGGTCGATCATGGTGGTTTTCCGCAAGGCATGACTGATGCAGGTGGCCGAAGGCTTTAGCCTGCGCTTCTTAGGGGGTCTTTATAGCGCAGAAGCGGCGCTTGGCGAGGCCCGTATGGCGGATATATGGCGTCAGCAAAATGTCGAAATGCCATCTATCCCGGTTTTTATGCGGCAACTCTGTGACCGTTAGTCGGGAGCTGCGGCCATTGGCGAAGTGATGGCGTGCTGACAGCTTCTGCTTTTGAGGATCCGGGTCTAGAGTGAAACCTCAGGTTTTACCGGGTTTTTAAATCCGTTCAGTCTTATTACAGACAAGAGAAGCAGCATGGAATGCGTGCAACCAGAGGCAGCCGAAGGCCACTCCACTCTTCTGATCGTCGATGACTATCCTGAAAACCTCCTCAGCATGCGTGCTCTGTTGCAGCGCCAGGACTGGCAGGTGATGACCGCCGCCTCGGGGGTCGAGGCCCTGGGCCTGCTGCTCGAACATGAAGTGGACCTGGTGTTGCTGGATGTACAGATGCCCGGCATGGATGGCTTCGAAGTCGCCCGCCTGATGCGTGGCAGCCAACGTACCCGGCTGACCCCGATCATCTTTCTCACCGCCAACGAACAGTCTCAGGACGCCGTGATCAAGGGCTATGCCAGTGGCGCCGTGGACTACCTGTTCAAACCGTTCGACCCACAGATTCTCAAGCCCAAGGTCCAGGCCCTGCTGGAGCATCAGCGCAACCGCCGGGCCCTGCAGCACCTCAGCCACGACCTGGAGGTGGCGCGGGCCTTCAATGCCTCGGTGCTGGACAACGCTGCCGAGGGCATCCTGGTGGTGGACGAGGGCGGGTGCGTGCGTTTCGCCAATCCGGCGGTCTCGCGCCTGCTCAATGCCCAGGTCAAGGAGCTGGAAGGCTCGCCCTTTCTCGACTACCTGCAAAAGCCCCACGTTCCCGACTGGAGCGGCTCCGAGCTCTACGCCTGTTATCGCCGGGGCGAAACCTATCGCCTGCACGACGCTCAGATGCGCACCGTGCCCGGCCAGTTGATCAGCGTGGCCTTGTCCTGTGCGCCCTTGCCCAGTGACCAGAAGGCGATGGTGGTCACCCTGCTGGACATGTCCGAAGTGCGTCACCTGCACCAGCAACTGGAATACCAGGCCGTGACCGACCCGCTGACCGGCCTGCTCAACCGCCGCGGCTTCTATCAGACGGTGGAAAACATCCTGCTGCGCAGCGACCGCTCGGGAAAGTCCCTGGTCCTGCTCTACTTGGACCTCGACGGCTTCAAGCGGGTCAACGACTCCCTGGGGCACGACGCCGGCGACCGGGTGCTGCGCTGGGTTTCCGAACAACTGAAGGACTGCCTGCACTCCTTCGACATTCTCGGGCGCATGGGCGGCGACGAATTCACCGCGCTGCTGGAGCTGAGCTTCCCCGAGCAAGCGGCGAAGATCGCCGAGAAGCTGATCGAACGCCTGTCCATCAACCAGCAGATCGATGGCCTGGAGGTGGTGCTGGGGGCGAGTATCGGCATCGCCATCTACCCCGATTGCGGCTCCAACCTGGACGGCCTGTTGCGGGCGGCGGACATCGCCATGTACGAAGCCAAGCGCGCCGGCCGCCAGCAGTACCGCTACTACGATCACGAGATGAATGGCCGCGCCCGTTCGCGGCTGATGCTCGAGGAAAGCGTGCGCAGCGCCGTGGAGCGCAAGGAATTCACCCTGGTGTACCAGCCCCAGGTGGCCATTGCCGACGGGCGCCTGCGCGGTTTCGAAGCCTTGCTGCGCTGGCGTCATCCGAGTGTGGGCGACGTGCCTCCGGGGCTGTTCCTGCCCCTGCTTGAGGAGGCACGGCTGATCAGCCGCCTGGGCAGTTGGATCTATCAACAGGGCGCGGCCCAGCGCAAGGACTGGGAGCAGGTGTTCAGCCCCGACCTGGTGCTGGGCGTCAGCCTCAGTGCCACCCAGTTCAACATGCCCAACCTGGTGGCCGAGCTGCGCCAGGTGCTGTCGCGCCATGGCCTGCAACCGCGCCAACTGGAGGTGGAGGTTACCGAGGCCGCCTTGACCCAGAACCTGGATGACACCCGCAAACAGTTGCAGCTCCTGCGTCAGCTGGGGGTGCGGGTGGCCCTGGATGACTTCGGCTCGGGCAGTTGTTGCCTGGCCTACCTGCGTGACCTGCAACTGGACACCCTCAAGCTCGATCGCCACCTGATTGCCCGCCTGCTGACCTCGCCAAGGGATGCCGCCATTGCCCGCTGCGTGATCGACCTGTGCAAGCAGTTCGACCTGCTGGTGATCGCCGAGGGTGTGGAAACCCTCGAGCAATACCAGTGGCTCAAGGCCAATGGCTGCGAGTATGTGCAAGGTTTCCTGGTGGCTCGGCCGCTGACCGCCAGTATCGCCAGCCAGTTTGCCCAGCCCTTTGACTGGAGCGCGCTACAGGCCTGAATTCGCTACACTGGCGCCTTTTATGCCCTGCGTTGCCCCTTCATGACCGCACTCAAATACCTCCAGGCCTATCCCGTTGCCTTGCAGCAGCAAGTGCGCCAGTTGATCGATGAACAGCGCCTGGGCGACTACCTGAGCCAGCGTTACCCGGGCCGGCACGCTGTACAGAGCGACAAGGCGCTGTACAGCTACGCTCTGGAGCTCAAGCAGGAATACCTGCGCAATGCGCCGGCCATCGACAAGGTGCTGTTCGACAACCGTCTGGACCTGACCCACCGTGCCCTGGGCCTTCATACCACGGTTTCCCGGGTGCAGGGCGGCAAGCTCAAGGCCAAGAAAGAGATCCGCATCGCTTCGCTGTTCAAGGAGGCGGCGCCGGAATTCCTGCGGATGATCGTGGTGCACGAGCTGGCCCACTTCAAGGAGTCGGATCACAACAAGGCGTTCTACAAGCTCTGCGAGCATATGCTGCCGGGCTATCACCAGCTGGAGTTCGACCTGCGGGTCTACCTGACCTGGCGCGACCTGCAAGGCAAGGCGGGAGCGCCGGATTAACCCCTGAAGGCAAGGAGTGGGCGATGGATGTGAGCAAGACCAAGAGCAGTTTCTACCGCCGCCTGTATGTGGCGTACCTGATCGACAGCGGCCTGGCCAGCAGCGTGCCGGCGCTGACCGAGGTCACCGGCATGCCGCGGCGCACCGCCCAGGACACCATCGCGGCCCTGGCGGACCTGGACATCCTCTGCGAGTTCGAGCAGCAGGACGGCGCGCGCAACCATGCCGGGCGTTACCGGATCCACAACTGGGGCGCCATCGACAAGGGCTGGATCGAGCCCAACCTGCGGCAGATCAAGGCCGTGCTGGGCTATCCCTGAGGCTCAGGAGCGACGCATGCCGATGTGAGGAATACCGTCCTCCAGGTATGCTTCGCCCGCCACCACGAAACCGTAGCGGCCGTAATAGGCCTGCAGATGAGCCTGGGCCGAGAGGTAGATCGGCGTTTGCGGCCAGTGCCGCTCGGCCTGCTTCAGCGCCTGCTCCATCAGGGTGTGGCCCAGGCCCTGGCCACGGGCCTGTTCAGCGATGACCACGCGGCCGATGACCACGTCGCCACCCTGGGAAGTCGGGTCCAGCAGGCGCAGGTAGGCCAGCAACCGGTCGCCGTCCCAGGCCATCAGGTGGCAGGTATCGCCTTCAAGGTCGCGGCCGTCGACTTCCTGATAAGGGCATTTCTGTTCCACCACGAAGACTTCGGTGCGCAATTGCAGAATCGCGTACAACTGTTCCTTGCCCAGGTCGGTGTGGTGTTTGCAGACCCATTCGATGGTCATCTTCATATCCTGTATTGAGTGCTGCGCGAAATAGTAAGCACATCGCCACGGGATGTCTTGCCGGTTGTCACGCAGAAATTGTTTCTGTGAGATGGGTCAAAATGCCACTACTGAGATCACTGGTATTTGTCTTCTTTGTGTAATCTGTTTTCAAGACCTGTGCATGGGTTCTGATGAGCTAATGTTAGGAGCTGGGCCGACCTGTGCCGCACAGGCCGCGACCCTGGAGTATGGGCTGGAACGCGCTGGGCCCAGGGCCCGCTAAGGATCTATTAGCATGCTGCGACTGCATCGAGCTTTGGCTTTGATCGGATTGCTGTTGCTGGGCCAGAGCGCTTTTGCCGAAAGGCTGCGGCTGGTCGCCGATGCCTGGCCACCCTTTACCGACGCGACCCTGGTCAATGGCGGCGTGGCCACCGACATTGTCAGCACCGCCCTGTCCCGCGCCGGCTATTCCAGCGAATTCGAGCAGGTGCCCTGGGCCCGGGCCCTGCTGGGCATCGGCGAGGGGCGCTACGACGTGCTGGTGAATGCCTGGTACAACGAAGAGCGCACCCAGTTGGGGCAGTTCTCCGCGGAATACATGGTCAACCGCGTGCGCTTCATCAAGCGCAAGGACGCGCCGCTGGAATACAGCAACCTCAAGCAGCTGCATGAGTACCCGGTGGCAGTGGTGCGTGGCTACGCCTATTCCCCCGAATTCGACAATGACCCCGATCTGCAGAAGGTGCCGGTGCACAACTTCGCCATGGCGGTGCGCATGCTGGCGGCGGATCGGGTCAAGCTGACGCTGGAGGACGAATACGTTGCCCGCTACTACCTGGCCCGGGAGTCACCGCGGGTACGCAATGCGGTGGAGTTCCTGCCCAAGCCCCTGAGCGAGAACAGCCTGCATATCCTGGTCAGCCTGAAGAACCCCGAGCATGCGCAGATCGTGGCCAGGTTCGACAAGGAAATCGCTGCCATGAAAGCTGACGGCAGCTACGACCGCCTGCTGCGCCAGCACGGCATGTAACCGAAGGTGCAGGAGCTGGCTTGCCAGCGAAAGCGACTCCGGACCGTGCATGAGTCTTGCGGCCCCTTTCGCCGGCAAGCCGGCTCCTACGGTTTTGCGTTGTCGCTGGTGTCCTTGATCAGATGCGCCGCCAGGGTCCGCAACGGGCCCAGCTGACGGCAGATCAGCGCCAGTTGGGTCTGCACCAGGCGCTGGCCTTCGTCGACCTCGTCGGGCATTTGCTCCAGCTCATTGGCCAGGGCTTCTTCGGCATCGCTCTGGATATCGATCGGGGTCTTGTTGGCCAGACCCTGGGCAATCTCGTCGATGCTGGCCGCCAGGCTGACCCCGGCGCCTTCGATCAAGTGCTCGCGAACCTCGTCCGGCAGCCGGGTTTCGCGGTGTGCGCCCAGGCCCGAGAGGTAGCTGAGCAAGGTGTGGGACAGCACCAGGAAGCGAAAGCCCACGTCCGCTTCCTTACGGAAATGCCCGGGTTCCATGAGCATGTTGGCCAGGGTGGTGGACAGCGCGGCGTCGGCGTTGTGGGCGTTGCGCCGGGCCAGGCGGTAGGCCAGGTCGTCGCTCTTGCCGGCGGCGTACTGCTGCATGATCTGGCGCAGGTAGATGCTGTTGCAGGTCAGGGTGTTGGCCAGCACCTTGTTCAGGCGCCGGCCCTGCCAGTCCGGCAGGAACAGGAACACCGCCAGCCCGGCGATCAGGCTGCCCAGCAGGGTATCGAACAGCCGCGGCAGGAACAGCCCATAACCGTCGCCCACCTGGTTGAAGCAGAACAGCACCATCAGGGTGATGGCCGCCGTGGCCAGGGTGTAGCGGGTGGTGCGGTTGGTGAAGAACACCACCCCGGCGGCAATGGCGAACAGCGACTGCACCAAGGGGCTGGGGAACAGGTCGAACAGCGCCCAGGCGATGGTCAGGCCGATGGCGGTGCCGATGATCCGCTGGCCCAGCTTGCGCCGGGTGGCGCCGTAGTTGGGCTGGCAGACGAACAGGGTGGTGAGGATGATCCAGTAACCCTGGGAAGGGTGGATCAAATGCACCATGCCGTAGCCGATGCTCAGCGCCAGGGGCAGGCGCAGGGCATGGCGGAACAGCAGCGAGGTTGGCGTCAGCTGGGTGCGCAGGCGGGTCCAGACATCCTTGAAGTTGCGTGGCGAACGGTCCAGCAGGCTGCTGTCGGTGGCGTCCGCCAGGGCGTCGGGGTTGCTGGCGTCGCTGAGCAGGCGGTCGAGGGTGCCGAGGTTGGCCGCCAGGGCTCGCAATGAGCGCAACAGCCCGCGCCAGGCCGGGTTGCTCTGGATCCGCAGGTGTTCCAGGGAAGCGTGCAGGTCGCCCAGGGCCTCGGCGAAGGTGGCGTCATAGACGAACGGCTGGCGCAACTGGATGGATTCGGCCAGGGCACGGCAGGCCTTGCCCTGCTGGCGCAGCAGGCGCTGGCAGCGGAACAGCACGTCGCTGTGGAAAAACGCCTCGGTCAGGGCGTTGTATGGGTAGTGGGAAGAGCTGGCGCGCTCGTGAATGTCCTGGGCCAGGAAGTACAGCTTCAGGTAGCGGCTGACCTTCGACCCCGGCCGGCCGTTGCCCACCCGGTGCAGGATGATTTCCTTGGCGACGTTGAGGGCCGCCACCACCTTGCCGTTCTGCTTGGCCAGTTCCAGGCGCCGGGCCTCCACGTCCAGCTGGCGGATGGGCTCGAACAGAGAGGACTTGAGCTTGAGGTAGTAACCCAGTTCGCGAAACAGCCGGGCCAGGCTCTGCTGCACCGGCTGGTTGGAAAACAGCGCCTGCCACAGCACCGACAGCAGGCCGTACCAGGCGGCGCCGGCCACCAGCAGCAGCGGCTCGTGCCAGAAATCGATCACCGCGCCGCCGCGCTGGTCGACGCCGATCATGGTGTAGACCGAGAGGATCAGGGTCGCCGAGGCGATGGCGCCATAGCGTTCGCCCAGCGCCCCCAGCATGGTCAGGCCGAAGCTGGCCAGGGCCAGGGCGATGGCGAAGATCCAGGGGTAGGGGAACAGCAGTTCCACCGACAGCGCGGCAATGCTGAAGCACACCAGGGTCACGGCCAGGGAATTGAGCCGGCCTTGCCAGCTGTCGTCGGTTTCCGCCAGGGCGCTGGCGATGATGCCGAGGAACAGCGGGATCAGCAGGGCCATTTCATCCTGATACCAGCACAGCGCCATGCTGCCGGTCAGGGCGATGAACACCCGCACGCTGTAGCTGAATTTATCCAGCGCCCAGAGGCGGCGCAGGGATTGGCGAAAAGAGGTCGAGGACATGGAGTAGGGCAGGCCTTCCGGGGCGATGCAGCTAAATTGAGCCAGTATTGACGACGGCGCAATGCCGTCGTCACATCCTTGAGCAAAATCTGTTCCTCTTTCCTACGGCGCCCTGGCCACAGGCTCAGACGTACTGCGCCGCCGCGTAGCCCGAGGCCCAGGCCCACTGGAAGTTGAAGCCGCCCAAGTGGCCGGTGACGTCCAGCACTTCACCGATGAAATACAGCCCCGGGCTCTTCAGCGATTCCATGGTCTTGGACGAAACTTCCCGGGTGTCGACGCCGCCCAGGGTCACTTCGGCGGTGCGGTAGCCCTCGGTGCCCGCCGGTACCAGTTGCCAGCTGCCGAGTTTCTGCGCCACGTCCGCCAGCTCCGCCGGGGTGTACTGCTTCATCGGCTTGGAGACGAACCAGTGGTCGGCCAGCAGGCCGGCCATCTTCTTGGTGAAGATCTCCCCCAAGAGGGTCTTGAGCTCGCTGTTGGGGCGCTCGGCCTGCTGCTGTTGCAGCCAGCTCAGGGCGTCGTGGTCTGGCAGCAGGTTGATCTCGACGCTGTCGCCGGGCTGCCAGTAGGAGGAAATCTGCAGGATCGCCGGGCCGCTGAGGCCGCGGTGGGTGAACAGGATGTTCTCGCGAAAGCTCTGGTCGTTGCAGCTCACCAGGCAATCCACCGAGGTCCCCGATAGCTCGCTGCACAGTTCCTTGAGCTGGTCGGTGATGGTGAACGGCACCAGGCCGGCACGGGTCGGCAGCAGTTCGTGGCCGAACTGTTTGGCCACCTGATAACCGAAGCCGGTGGCGCCCAGCGTCGGGATCGACAGCCCGCCGGTGGCGATCACCAGCGATTGGCACTGAACCTGGCCGAGGGTGGTGTCGAGCAGGTAGCCGCTTTCGACCTTTTCGATGGTCTGGATCGAGGTGTCCAGGCGCAGCTCCACGCCGACCTGATCGCACTCGTCGAGCAGCATGCCGAGGATGTCGCTGGACTTGTTATCGCAGAACAGCTGGCCGAGTTTCTTCTCGTGGTAGGGCACGCCGTGCTTGGCCACCAGGCCGATGAAATCCCACTGGGTGTAGCGCGCCAGGGCCGATTTGCAGAAATGCGGGTTCTGCGACAGGAAGTTGGCCGGCTCGGTGTACATATTGGTGAAATTGCAGCGACCGCCGCCGGACATCAGGATTTTCTTGCCGGCCTTGTTGGCGTGGTCCAGCAGCAGCACCTGGCGGCCCCGGCCGGCCGCGGTCAGGGCGCACATCAGGCCGGCGGCGCCGGCGCCAATGATCACGACTTCGGTAGAACGCAAAACGGTGTCCTTAATAGAAGCGAACGGCCCTGTGGCAGCGGCTACAGGTCAAACAGTGGGGTTAGAGGACGCGCACGCGCAGCGAACGGCCCTTGATCTTGCCGTTGTTCAGGCGCTGCAGCGCCTGCATGACCACGGTGCGCTCAACCGCCACATACGACTGGAAGTCGAAGATCGCGATCTTGCCGACCTGGGCGCCCGGGATGCCGGCGTCGCCGGTCAGTGCGCCGAGAATATCCCCCGGACGTACCTTGTCCTTGCGCCCGCCGGCGATGCACAACGTGCTCATCGGTGGCTGCAATGGGGCGCCGCCCTGGGACTTGAGGTTATCGACCTGATCCCAGTTCAACGGGGCTTTCTGCAGTTGTTCGATGGCTTGCGCGCGATGGGCTTCGGACGGTGCGACGAGGCTGACCGCGATGCCTTTCTCGCCAGCGCGACCGGTACGGCCAACGCGGTGAATGTGGATTTCCGAATCGCGGGCCAGCTCGACGTTGATCACCATGTCCAGCGCATCGATGTCCAGGCCACGGGCGGCGACGTCGGTGGCGACCAGTACCGATGTGCTGCGGTTGGCAAACATCGCCAGCACCTGATCGCGGTCACGCTGCTCCAGGTCGCCGTGCAGGCCGACAGCGGAGATGCCTTTGGCGGTCAGGTGATCGACGGTTTCCTGCACTTGCTGCTTGGTGAAGCAGAACGCCACACAGGAGGCCGGGCGGAAGTGGTGCAGGACTTTGGTCACTGCGCTCATGCGCTCTTCCGGTGAAATCTCGTAGAAACGCTGCTCGATCTGCGTATCGTCGTGGAACGCTTCGGCTTTCACCGTTTGCGGATCGCGCATGAATTTCGACGCCAGTTGCTTGATGCCCACCGGATACGTGGCGGAGAACAGCAGGGTCTGGCGGCGCGACGGGGTCTTTTCGATGATGTCTTCGATGGCGTCGTAGAAGCCCATGTCGAGCATGCGGTCAGCTTCGTCGAGCACCAGCGTGTTCAGGCCGTCGAGCACCAGCGAACCCTTGCGCAGATGCTGCTGGATACGCCCTGGGGTGCCGACGATGATATGCGCACCGTGCTCCAGGGAGGCGATCTGTGGCCCGAACGACACGCCGCCGCACAGGGTCAGGACCTTGATGTTGTCTTCGGCGCGAGCCAGCCGGCGCACTTCCTTGGCCACCTGGTCGGCCAGCTCGCGAGTCGGGCAGATCACCAGGGCCTGGCAGCCGAAGTAGCGCGGGTTGATCGGGTTCAGCAGGCCGATGCCGAAGGCCGCGGTCTTGCCGCTGCCGGTCTTGGCCTGGGCGATCAGGTCCATGCCCTTGAGGATCACCGGCAAGCTCTGCGCCTGGATCGGCGTCATCTGGGCATAACCGAGGGAGTCGAGGTTAGCCAGCATGGCGGCGGACAGGGGCAAAGTATTAAAAGCGGTGGCGATGGTGGTCACGGGACTGGCCTGCAAAACAAAATGTCGCGCAGTGTATCAGTCCCGCTCCCACAACCTGCAAATTCTGGACGAGCAGCTGTGCAGGGGCGGTTTTGTGTAGGCGCTGGCTTGCCAGCGAAAGCGGCCGCGAGGTTGGCGCAGGGCTCGGGGGCCTCTTCGCCGGCAAGCCGGCTCCTACGGGGGGAGGTGCGTGGGTTCAGTGTTCGATGTGCTGCTCCTCGAGCTTGCGCGCGCGCCGGCCATCGGTGGGCGACAGCTGGAGGAAGATCGCCGCCGCCAGCATCGCCATGATGCCTACCGTGAGGAAGGTCAGTTGGAAGGCGCCGAGCACGGTGTCCACGCCATCGTTGCCCAACTCAGCGGTAAAGCCGCCCAGCAGCGCGCCGGCACAGGCCACCCCAAGGCTCAGGGACAGTTGCGCCACCACCGACAGCAGGCTGTTGCCGCTGCTGGCGGCGGCATCGTCGAGGTCGATCAGGGTCACGGTGTTCATCGCCGTGAACTGCAGCGAGTTGATCGCCCCCAGCACCGCCAGCATGCCCAGCAGCAGCGGGTAGGGCGTCTGTTCGCTGACCAGCCCCATACTGGCCAGCATGATGCCCAGGGCCAGGGTGTTGCCGGTGAGCACGATGCGGTAGCCCAGGCGCTCGATCAGTGGCCGGGCGATGGATTTGGCCAGCATTGCCGCGGCCGCCAGGGGCAGCATGCTCATCCCCGCCTGGGACGGTGAATAGCCCAGGGCCACTTGCAGCAGCAGGGGCACCAGGAACGGCAGGGCGCCGCTGCCCAGGCGGGCGAACAGGTTACCCAGAATGCCCACGGCAAAGGTCCGCACCTTGAACAGTGACGGGGCGAACAGCGGGTTGTCGGTGTGCACGGCCCGCAGCCAGTAGGCCGCCAGGCAGGCCAGCCCGCCGAACAGCAGCAACATCACCCGCAAGTGCGGCAGGTGCAGTTCCCCCAGGCCTTCCATGGCGATGGTGATCAGCACCATCGCCGCGCCGAACAGCACAAAGCCCAGGCTGTCGAAGCGTGTGCGCTCGCTGCCGCGCAGGTCGGGAATGAAACGCCACACCGCATAGCAGCCAACGGCGCCTACCGGCAGGTTGATCAGGAAGATCCAGTGCCAGGTCAGGTACTGCACCATCCAGCCGCCCATGGTCGGGCCGATCAGCGGCCCCAGAAGCCCGGGAATGGTGATGAAGCCCATGATCCGCACCAGTTCCGAACGCGGGTAGGCACGCAGCACCACCAGCCGTCCCACCGGCAGCATCAGCGCACCGCCCAGGCCCTGGATCACCCGGGCGCCAATCAGCTGGGTCAGGGTGTTGGACAGGGCGCAGAGCAGGGAACCGATGCTGAACAGCAAGATGGCGCCGAAGAAGATCCGCTTGGTGCCGAAGCGGTCGGCGATCCAGCCCGAGGCCGGGATCAAGAGGGCCACAGTGAGCATGTAGGCGATGATCACCCCCTGCATGCGCAGGGGGTTTTCCGCCAGGTCCTGGGCCATGGCCGGCAGGGCGGTATTGAGGATGGTGCCGTCCAGGGACTGCATGAAGAAGGCGATGGCCACCACCCAGGGCAGCCAGCGGGCGGTGGTGGCATCGAGTGGCGCGCGTTCGGGCATGGGACCTCTGGGTGAGTTCAGGTTTGAGGGCGGTTTCTACAGGGTCAGGGTCAGGCGGCTGACCAGCGCTCCGGGCAAGTGCATCGAAGCGGTCTGGCGCTGGCCGTAGGTACTGGCCGACAGCAGCAGCTCGCGTTGCTCGGTCAGGGCCTCCAGCTGCGAGCCCAGCAGGCTGTAGACGCTGTCATCGAAGCGCATGGTGCTCACCGGCGCCTGAATCTCGCCGTTCTCCACCCAGAAGGTGGCGAAGCGGGTCATGCCGGTCAGGCGCGCCGCCGGCAGGTCCGAGTAGTTCAGGTACCACAGGTTGCTGATGTACAGCCCGGTGCCCAGTTGCTTGAGGATCTCCTGCTGGGACAACTGCCCCGCGGCCATGTTCAGCGCGCTGGGGTACTCGCCGCTGCCGGCACCATTGGTGGTCAGGCCGTATTCGGCGGCGCTGCGGGAGTTGATCAGTTGGGCATTGGCGCTGCCCGCGGCGATCAGTGACAGGTCGCTGCGCGGGTAGCCTTCGTCGGAAAACGCCGGGCTCAGGGAGCCACTGACCTGTTCGTCGAGCGACACCAGCGGGTTCAGCGCGGCATCACCGGCATAGAGCTTCTGCAGCGGGCTGTGCTTGCTGGCGATCGACTGGGCCGAGAAGCCGCCCCAGGCCAGCATGCCCATGATCTCCTCCAGGGCCGCCGGCGCCAGGTAGGCCCGGTACTGCCCGGGCGCCAGGGTGCGCAGTGGCCGGCCAAGGAATTCCAGTTGTTCCCGGGCCTGCTGGAAGCGCAGGGCGAAGGCCTGGCTGTCCCAGGCGTGCCCGGCGTAGCTGGCCTTCACCGCCTCGCCGTTTTCGTGGAACAGGCTGAAATCGAAGTTGAAGCTGTTGGCCTGGTGCCAGCCGAAGGCCCCGCCGGAACTGGCGAAGCCACGGCTGATGGGGCCGGCAGCGTAGATGCCCACCAGGTCCAGGCCGGCGCCGGCGCGACCGATTTCTTCCACCACCTGCTCACTGCCGGGCAGCGGCTGGTCCTGCACGTGATGGCTTTGCCAATGGGTGTGGTTGAGCATCAGGTACGGATCGGCCGGCAGCAGCGGCAGGGTCTCGCGCAGTTGTTGCAGGCCATCGGCCAGGCGCTGGCGATCCACCTCGGGGTCATTGCTCAGGGTGATGCTGAGGTCGGCGTGGCGGCCATTGTCGATCAGCTTGAAATGCACGCTGGCCTGTTGCACCTGCCCGGCCTGGCGCACCTTGGCGTGGTTGAAGCGAATGAACTCCGAGGCTTCGGCGGCGTAGCTCAGGGTGAACTGCTCGGTCTCGCGCAGCGCGTCTTTGAGCCACTGCACCAAGGCCTTGAATGGCTGGGCCTGATCGGCTGTCCTGGTCATCAGGCGTCTCCTCCAAATACATCAATCTTGCTGAATACGCAGGCCGGCGAAGCATGGCCGACGCGAATCACCTGGTTGGGCTCGCCCTTGCCGCAGTTGGGCGTGCCCAGCACCTGGAAGGTGCTGCGGTCGCCGACCGCGCTGAGGTTGCGCCAGAACTGCGCGGAAATCCCCCGGTAATTGGGGTTCTTGACCACGCCCCGGAGTTCGCCGTTCTCGATCAACTGGCCCCATTCGCAGCCGAACTGGAACTTGTTGCGCGCATCGTCGATGGACCAGGAACGGTTGGTGGACATCAGGATGCCGTGCTCGATGTGCCCGATCAGTTGCTCCAGGGGCTGGTCGCCGGGCTCGATGTTGAGGTTGGCCATGCGGTCGATCGGTGCACGGTTCCAACTGCTGGCGCGGCTGTTGGCAACGCCGTCGAGGCCGCTGCGGTATTGCGAAAGGGCGCTGCCCAGGGGGCGTACCAGCAGGCCCTCGCGAATCAGGAACTGCTTGCTGGCCGCGGTGCCGTCGTCGTCGTGACTGTAGCTGGCCAGTTCCTCGGGGATCTGCGGGTCGAAAGTCACGTTGAGCAGCGAGGAGCCGTATTGCAGGCGGCCGAAATCCTGCTGTTTGACGAAGCTGGTGCCGGCGTAATTGCGCTCGTCGCCGAGAATGCGGTCCAGCTCCAGGGGATGGCCGATGGATTCGTGGATCTGCAGCATCATCTGGTCCGGCATCAGCAGCAGGTCCCGCGGGCCCTGGGGGGTATTGGGCGCCAGCAGCAGTTGCAGGGCCTGGTCGGCGACCCGCGGTGCGGCCCCCAGCAGGCCGCAGCGGCTGATCACATCGCCGGCGCCCTGCTGGCCGAAGTTCTCCCGGCCTAGGCTGCGGGTCTGGCTGTCGCTGCCGTCGTAGGCGGTCACGTCCAGGCCCGGGTAGACAAAACGCTGGGCCTGGCGCAGCTCGGCGCCGGCGCTGTTGAGGTAGATCTGTTCGACCTGGGTCACGCCGATGCCCACCTGCCAGTTCACCAGGCGTTCATCCTTGGGCACCGAGGCCGACTCATCGCCCAGCAGCTGATAGCAGTCGCTGAGGGAGGGGAAGGGCTGCTCCAGGTTGGGCGAGAAATAGTCCGCGCGGTGGCTGGAGACCGGTTGCTCACGCAGGTCCAGCAGGGCATGGGCGGCGATGACCCGGGCCTGCTGCTCGGCGCGGTCCAGGGCGGCCTGCAGGCCGCTTTGCGACAGGTCGTTGGTGGCGGCGTAGGCTTCCACGCCGCGCACCCGCACGGTCAGCATCGCCCCTTCGTCTCGGCCCAGGCTTGGCGGCTCGGCGACGTTCTTGCGCACCGACAGGTACTGGTCCGATTCGCGGACATAACGCAGGGAAAAGAATTCGGCGCCCGTGCGCAAGGCAGCGAAGCGCTGCTTGAGCTGGGGGTGAAAGTCGAACATGGAGGACCTCCTTGTGAGGCGCGATAGCGGGTCGACGCGTTTCGCCAGCAAACGGAACACCGCCCGGCGGTTCCTACAGGTATAGGTGCTGATGGGCGCGGGGGCGAAAGGGGATGTGCAAGTTGCAGAACTGTAGCCGCTGCCGAAGGCTGCGATCAAGGAAGTAGTTCTGAAGGAATGAAGGGAAGAGAAAAAGGGCGCCGACCCTTGCGGTCGGCGCCCGTCAGGCTTACTGCGCGGCGGGAGTCACATCGCGCATCGGCTTGCCACGTACCGGGGCTTCACCGGCTACGTAGTAGGCCGCGGTGCTGCGTGGCAGTGGCTGGCGGCCACGGATCTTGTCGGCGATTTTCTCGGCCATCATGATCGTCGGCGCGTTGAGGTTGCCGGTGGTGATGATCGGCATGATCGAGGCATCCACCACGCGCAGGCCTTGCATGCCATGCACGCGACCCTGGCCATCCACTACAGCCATGTCGTCGGTGCCCATCTTGCACGAGCAGGATGGGTGGAAGGCGGTCTCGGCGTGCTCGCGGACGAACTTGTCCAGTTGCTCGTCGGTCTGCACCTCGATGCCCGGGCTGATCTCGCGGCCGCGGAAAGGGTCCAGGGCCGGCTGCTGCATGATTTCACGGGTCAGGCGGATGCCGTCGCGGAATTCCTGCCAGTCCTGCTCGGTGGCCATGTAGTTGAAGAGGATGCTCGGGTGCTGGCGCGGGTCCTTGGACTTGAGCTGCACGCGGCCACGGCTCGGCGAGCGCATGGAGCCCATGTGCGCCTGGAAGCCGTGCTCTTTCACACCATTGCTGCCGTTGTAGTTAATCGCCACCGGCAGGAAGTGGTACTGGATGTTCGGCCATTCGAACTCTTCGCGGGTACGGATGAAACCGCCGGCTTCGAACTGGTTGCTGGCGCCGATGCCGGTGCCGTTGAACAGCCACTCGGCACCGATGGCCGGCTGGTTCCACCACAGCAGCGATGGATACAGCGACACCGGCTGGGTGCAGGCGTACTGCAGGTACAGTTCCAGGTGGTCCTGAAGGTTCTCGCCCACGCCCGGCAGGTCGTGAACCACCGGGATGTCCAGGCTTTCCAGGAGGGCGCGGGGGCCTACGCCGGAACGTTGCAGCAATTGCGGCGAGGCGATGGCGCCGGAGCTGACGATGACTTCCTTGCGCGCACGGGCTTCCACGCGCTCTTCAGTGCTGCCTTGCAGGTAGCTCACGCCCACGGCGCGCTTGCCTTCGAAGAGGATCTTGTCGGTCAGGGCGTGGGTGACGATGGTCAGGGTCGAACGCTTTTTCGCGGTGTCCAGGTAACCGCGGGCGGTGCTGGCGCGACGACCTTTAGGGGTGACGGTACGGTCCATCGGACCGAAGCCTTCCTGCTGGTAGCCGTTCAGGTCTTCGGTACGCGGGTAACCGGCCTGCACGCCGGCTTCGACCATGGCGTGGAACAACGGGTTGTTGCCGGCCTTGGGCGTGGTCACGCTGACCGGGCCTTCGCCGCCGTGGTAGTCGTTGGGGCCGATGTCACGGGTTTCCGCCTTGCGGAAATACGGCAGGCAATCCAGGTAGGTCCAGTCTTCCAGGCCTGGCAGCTTGGCCCAGCCGTCGTAGTCCATGGCGTTGCCGCGGATGTAGCACATGCCGTTGATCAGCGACGAGCCGCCCAGGCCCTTGCCGCGACCGCATTCCATGCGGCGACCGTCCATGTGTGGCTCTGGATCGGTCTCGTAGGCCCAGTTGTAGCGCCGGCCTTGCAGTGGGAAGGCCAGTGCCGCCGGCATCTGGGTACGGAAGTCGAAACGGTAGTCCGGGCCGCCGGCTTCCAGCAGCAGGACGGTGACGCCTTCGTCTTCAGTCAGACGGGTCGCCAGGGTGTTACCGGCAGAGCCGGCACCCACAATGATGTAATCGTATTCTTGGGCCATTGGAGCCTCCGTGGAGAGCTGCAAGCCTCAAGCTTCAAGCTGCGGGAAAAGGCAGCGAAGCGGGCTTGGCGTTGAATGAGGAGCAGGCGGCAAGCCAGGCTGTTGCCCTGGCTTGCCGCTTGTAGCTGGCTGCTAGCGGCTGCTTAGAACACCGAGGCGTAGTCGCCCAGCTCGACCTGCACCGACTTGATGCGGGTGAAGTTGTTCAGCGAGCTGATGCCGTTCTCACGGCCCACGCCCGACTGCTTGTAGCCGCCAACCGGCATCTTGGCGTCGGACTCGCCCCAGGCGTTGATCCAGCAGATACCGGCTTCGAGCTGATGAATCACGCGGTGAGCGCGGTTCAGATCCTTGGTGACCAGGCCGGCAGCCAGGCCGAAGTCGGTGTCGTTGGCGCGGCGGATCACTTCTTCTTCGGTTTCGTAGGTCAGGATCGCCATGACCGGGCCGAAGATTTCTTCACGGACGATGGTCATGTCGTCGGTGCAGTCGGTGAACACGGTCGGTGCAACGAAGGCGCCCTTGGCGAATTCGCCGTCGGTCAGGCGCTCGCCGCCGCACAGTACACGGGCACCTTCTTCTTTACCCTTGGCGATGTAGCCCAGCACGCTTTCCATGTGCGGGAAGCTGACCAGCGGGCCGAAGTTGGTGTTTTCGTCTTCCGGGTTGCCGATGCGGATGCGCGCAACGCGCTCGGCGATCTTGGCTTCGAAAGCGGCTTTCAGGTGGCTCGGTACGAATACCCGAGTACCGTTGGTGCAGACCTGACCGGAGCTGTAGAAGTTGGCCATCATGGCGGTGTCGGCGGCGCGATCCAGGTCGGCGTCGTCGAAGATGATCAGTGGCGACTTGCCGCCCAGTTCCATGGTCACGTCTTTCAGCGAGGAGCTGGAAGCGCTGGCCATGACCTTCTTGCCAGTGTCGGTGCCGCCGGTGAAGGAGACCTTCTCGATGCGCGGGTGCTCGGTCAGCCAGGTGCCGACTTCGCGGCCGCTGCCGGTCAGGACGTTGAACACGCCATCCGGCAGGCCGGCTTCGGTGTAGATCTCGGCCAGTTTCAGGGTGGTCAGCGAGGTCACTTCGCTCGGCTTGAAGATCATCGCGTTACCGGCCGCCAGGGCCGGTGCGGATTTCCACAGGGCGATCTGGATCGGGTAGTTCCACGCGCCGATACCGGCCACTACGCCCAGGGGCTCGCGACGGGTGTAGACGAAGGAAGTGGTGCGCAGCGGGATCTGCTCGCCTTCGATGGCCGGTACCAGGCCAGCGTAGTATTCCAGCACGTCGGCGCCGGTGACGATGTCCACGTACTTGGTTTCGGAGAACGCCTTGCCGGTGTCCAGGGTTTCCAGGGCGGCCAGTTCGTCGTTGCGCTCGCGGAGGATTTCCACGGCGCGACGCAGGATGCGCGAACGCTCCATGGCGGTCATGGCGGCCCAGATCTTCTGGCCTTTCTCGGCGCTGACCACGGCGCGTTCAACGTCTTCCTTGGTCGCACGCTGCACTTGTGCGAGAACTTCACCGTTGGCCGGGTTGATGGCATCGAAAGTGGCGTCGCTGCCGGCATCGGTGTAGCCGCCGTCGATGTAGAGTTTTTGCAGTTCGAAACGGGCCATAGTGTCCTCGCAAGTGCATTAAGTAGTGGGCTTGACCACCGGGCATGCCCCTAAGTTCGGGGCGCGCTGATCAGTGGCGGTTCAGGGGCCGAGCGTCTCTTTTGTGCTCTAGCGCTCCTGCTTAGCCAGTTGTAGATCCATGTATTCGTAAGCGATCCGTATCGCCTGGTCGGTGTCGAATGCATCACCCGACAAGGCACCACGCAGCCACAAACCGTCGATCAAGGCCGCCAGGCCGCGGGCTGCCTTGCGCGCATGGTAGAGCGGCAGGGCACGGCGGAACTGGCAACACAGGTTGGAATACAAGCGGTGGTCGTTGATCCGCTGCAACCTGTGCAAATCGGGCTGGTGCATGCTGGAAGCCCAGAAGGCCAACCAGGTTTTCATTGCCGGGCCGTTCACCTGGCTGGCATCGAAGTTGCCCTCGATGATCACTTTCAGATGAGCGCGCGGGCTGTCGTCCGTCAGGGCCTGGCGGCGTGCTCTGACGCCTTCGTTGAGCATGCTCATGATGTAACCCATCGTCGCTGCGATCAGGCCGTTCTTGTCCCGAAAGTAGTGACTGATGATGCCGTTCGAGACACCGGCCAAACGGGCGATCAGCGCAATGCTGGCGTCCCCCATTCCGACCTGATCGACCGCTTGCAGCGTGGCTTCGATCAATTGCTGGCGGCGTATGGGTTGCATACCGACCTTGGGCATCTGATACCTCTCCTTAGGCCTGTCGATTGGCGTATGACGCCCGTCGACTTGTGGGCCAGTCTATTTTGTTTTGATTGAACGTTCAATCAACAAAGAATAAGATCTGCGACAAATCGTCGCTGCCTGGGGAGTTTCTCCTGCTCGCAGATGGCGGAAAAACGACCTCCGAAAATGCCCGAAACTTACACGCGGCATAGCGTGGACCGGCAAGAGAGCACACGTGTTGAAGGGGCAGGACGCTCCGGGTTCCAGGCGACGAACTGCAGGTTCGTCACCGGCCCCGGATGCGGTTGCGCAACGCGGCTTTTGCGGTTTCGGGTGTTTTCGGGGTGTCTTTATAACACCCGATGATCGGCTGCCAACTAACCGATTGGTCGGGTGCCGTGTTGCCTTGTGTCCTTCTCTCGCACTGCCCGGAGCATCTGCGCAATGAGTTCTGCCTCTCTTATAAAGACCCCACCGGAGAAGGTGCGGGTCAACGGTTGGGTGTTCTACACCTCCACCGCGCTGATCCTGTTGTTGACCGCCATTCTGATCATCGCCCCGCAAGAGGCCGGCCGACTGCTGGGCATTGCCCAGGCCTGGTTGTCCCGCAGCTTCGGCTGGTACTACATGGTGGTGATCGCCGCCTACCTGGTGTTCGTGGTGGGCCTGGCGTTCTCCTCCTACGGCAAGCTCAAGCTGGGGACCAAGCAGGACACCCCGGACTTCAGCTACGGCGCCTGGGCGGGGATGCTGTTTTCCTCCGGCATCGGCATCTCGCTGCTGTACTTCGGTGCTTCCGAGCCGCTGGACCACTACTTCAACCCGCCGGAAGGCGTACCGGGCAGCAACCTGGCCGCACGCCAGGCGCTGCAGCTGACGTTCCTGCACTGGGGCCTGCACGGCTGGGCCATCTATGCCCTGGTGGGCCTGGCGGTGGCGTACTTCGCCTATCGGCATAACCAGCCACTGGCGCTGCGTTCGGCGTTGTACCCGCTG
This sequence comes from Pseudomonas sp. BIGb0176, assembly GCF_024810175.1. Taxonomy (NCBI): domain Bacteria; kingdom Pseudomonadati; phylum Pseudomonadota; class Gammaproteobacteria; order Pseudomonadales; family Pseudomonadaceae; genus Pseudomonas; species Pseudomonas sp. BIGb0176. Next base: position 178,464 of record NZ_JANUEC010000004.1, on the reverse strand, counting down.
GTGGGCGAGCGCTGGGTCAAGGGCGCGGCCGGCCACGCGGTGGACGGTTTCGGCATGTTCGTGACCCTGCTGGGCCTGGTGACCAACCTCGGGATTGGTTCGATGCAGGTGTCTTCCGGCCTGGAAAACCTGTTCGGCATGGAGCACAGCAACACCAACCTGCTGATCGTGATCATCGTCATGAGCACGGTGGCCACCATCGCTGCGGTGTCCGGTGTGGAAAACGGCATCCGCCGCCTGTCCAACCTCAACATCGTGCTGTTCAGCGGCCTGCTGATCTTCGTCCTGCTGTTCGGCCCGACCCTGCACCTGCTCAACGGCTTCGTGCAGAACATTGGCGACTACCTGAACGGTGTAGTGCTCAAGACCTTCGACCTCTATGTGTATGAGGGCGACAGCGCCAAGTCCGATCGCTGGCTGGGCCTGTGGACCCTGTTCTACTGGGCCTGGTGGATTTCCTGGGCGCCATTTGTAGGCATGTTCATCGCGCGTATTTCCCGTGGTCGCACCGTGCGTGAACTGGTGGCCGGCGTACTGTTGATTCCCCTGGGCTTCACCCTGGCCTGGCTGTCGATCTTCGGTAACTCGGCCCTGGATCTGGTGGTCAATCAGGGAGCCGTGGAGTTGGGCAAGACGGCGTTGGAACAGCCGTCCATGGCGATCTACCAACTGCTCGAGCACTACCCGGCCTCGAAGATTGTCATCGGTGTGTCGATCTTCGTCGGCTTCGTGCTGTTCCTGACCCCCGCCGACTCCGGGGCGGTGATGATGGCCAACCTTTCGTGCAAGGGCGGCAACGTCGACGAAGACGCCCCGCACTGGCTGCGGATCTTCTGGTCGGTGGTGATCACCCTGGTGACCATCGGCCTGCTGTTCGCCGGCAACTTCGAAGCCATGCAGACCATGGTGGTGCTGGCCGGCCTGCCGTTCTCGGTGGTGCTGATCTGCTTCATGTTCGGCTTGCACAAGGCCATGCGCCAGGACGTGCAGATCGAGCAGGAGCAGGCGCAACTGGCCGAGCGTGGTCGTCGTGGCTTCAGCGAGCGCCTGAGCCAGCTGGACCTGCAGCCGACCCAGTCGGTGGTGCAGCGCTACATGGACAAGCACGTCAGCCCGGCCTTGCAGGAAGCGGCGGCGCAACTGCGCAACTTGAGCCTGGAAGTGCAGACCAACCTGGGCAAGTCGAAGAACCTGCTGGGCCTGCGCGTGGAAATGGATGAAGGCAATCCCTTCGTCTATGAAGTGAGCCTGGACGGCTACCTGGCGACGCCTAGCGAATCGACCCAGCCGGAAGGGGCCGACAGCGAAGTGCGCAGCCGTTTCTACCGCGCCGAGGTGTATCTGCACAACGGCAGCCAGGAATACGACTTGATGGGCTTCACCCAGGAGCAGATCACCCGGGATGTGCTCGATCAGTTCGAAAGCCATCGGCAGCTCCTTGGCCGTGTCTATAGCTGAGTGAAAACGGCCCCATCCTTGTAGGAGCCGGCTTGCCGGCGAAGACGTCCTCAAGGGCGCTGCAAGGCTTCAGGGCCTGTTCGTTGGCAAGCCAGCTCCTACAGAAGGGGGTGGGTGGTTAAAGCAAAACGCCGCGATTGCTCGCGGCGTTTTTGTGTCTGCTGCTTAACCCAGGTTCTTGCCGAGCAGCGCGTGGTAGAGCTCGCTGTCGCCAAGGATACCCACCACTTTCTGGTTGTCGTGGAGCACCAGTTTGTTGCCGGTCTGGTAGCGGATCTGCAGGGCATCGCGCATGCCGATGCTGGAGTCCACCAGGGTCGGGCGTCGGCCCAGTTCTTCCACGGCTTGCCCCGGAACCCAGTTCTGCAGGTCCAGCTGCGAGCCGTTGCGGCGTGCGCCCTTGATGGTGTTGCCTTCGGCCAGGTCGAGCCAGGAATCGCCACCCGGGTCCAGGCATACCGAGCCGTTGACCCGCTTGCAGTTGTCCAGGCTGCGCATCAGGCTGCGCCCGCACAGCACGTTCAGTGGGTTGGTGTGGGCAACGAAAGTCCGTACATAGTCGTCCGCCGGGTTGAGCACGATCTCTTCCGGGTTGCTGTACTGGATGATCCGTCCGTCTTTCATGATGGCGATGCGGCTGCCCAGCTTCAGGGCCTCATCCAGGTCGTGGCTGACGAAGACGATGGTCTTGCTCAGCTTGCGTTGCAGCTCCAGCAGTTCGTCCTGCAGGCCCTGGCGGATCAGCGGGTCGAGGGCCGAGAAGGGTTCGTCCATCAGCAGGATATCGGCGTCCATGGCCAGGGCACGGGCCAGGCCCACGCGCTGCTGCATGCCTCCGGAGAGTTCGTCGGGCTTCTTGTTGCGCCACTGGGTCAGGCCCACCAGCTCAAGCTTCTCGTCCACCAGCTTGCGCCGTTCCTTTTCCGGGCGGCCCTGCATTTCCAGGCCGAAGCTGATGTTTTCGCGCACGGTCAGCCAGGGCATCAGGGCGAACTTCTGGAACACCATGGCGATGCGCTTGGTGCGCATCATCTTCAGCTCGGCGGGGCTGCAGGAGGCGATGTCGATCTGCTTGCCTTCATGCTCGACGAACAGCTTGCCGCGGCTCACGGTGTTCAGGCCGTTGATGCAGCGCAGCAGGCTCGACTTGCCGGAACCGGAGAGGCCCATCAGCACGCAGATCTCGCCTTTCTCGATGTCCAGGCTGGCATTCTCGACGCCGACGATCTGCCCGGTCTTCTTCAGGATCTCGTTGCGGGTCATGCCCTGGTCCAGCAGCTTGAGGGGCTCGCGCGGGTCCTTGGAGAAAATCACGTCGACCTTGTCGAAGCGGATAATGCTCATGCGTCACCTCCTACTTTGGCTTCAGGTTGCTTGCAGATGCGGTCGAGCATGATCGCCAGCAGCACAATGGCCAGGCCGGCTTCGAAGCCCAGGGCGATATCCGCGGTATTGAGGGCGTTGACCACCGGCTTGCCCAGGCCATCGGCGCCCACCAGGGCGGCGATCACCACCATCGACAGCGACAGCATGATGCATTGGGTAATGCCGGCGGCGATGCTCGGCATGGCGTGGGGCAGTTCAATGCGCGACAACAACTGACGGCGCGAGCAGCCAAAGGCCTTGCCGGCGTCCATCAACTCTTGTGGAACATCGCGAATGCCCAGGTAGGTCAGGCGGATCGGCGCGGCGATGGCGAACACCACCGTGGAAATCAAGCCGGGCACCACCCCCAGGCCGAACAGGGTCAGGGTCGGGATCAGGTAGACGAAGGTGGGCACGGTCTGCATCAGGTCCAGCACCGGCCGCATCATGGTGTAGAACAGCGGCTTGTGCGCCGCGACTATGCCCAGGGGTACGCCGATGAGCACGCAGACCAGGGTGGCGAACAGCACCTGGGCCAGGGTTTCCATGGTTTCCTGCCAGTACCCCAGGTTGAGGATCAGCAGGAAGGACAGCACGACAAAGGCGGTCAGGCCCCATTTGCGCTGGATCAGGTGCGCCAGCAGGGCAATCAGGCCGATCAGGGCCAGGGGGTTGAACCAGGTCAGCGCGAACGTCACGCCGTGGATCATGGTTTCCAGGGTGGTAGCGATCGCGTCGAAGGTGCTGGCGCCGTGCTTCGTCAACCACTCGACGAAAGCCGCGATGTACTGGCCCAGGGGGATTTTCTGATCAGTGAGCATGGTATTGAACGTCCGCATGCAAGGGAAAAACAGCCCGGGCGGGCGAGCCCGCCCGGCGTAAGCGCACTACTTAATTTGAAGCTTGTGCAAGCTTGGCTTTCACGGCCTCCAGGCCAGGTTTACCGTCAATGGTGGTCACGCCGGCGAGCCAGGTATCGAGCACCTGAGGGTTCTGCTTCAGCCAGGCCTTGGCGGCCGCCTCAGGCTTCATCTTGTCGTCCAGCACGTTGCCCATCAGGGTGCTTTCCATGTTCAGGGTGAACGACAGGTTCTTCAGCAACTGGCCGACGTTGCTGCACTCTTCGGCATAGCCCTTGCGGGTGTTGGTGTAGATGGTGGCCTGGCCGAAGTTGGGGCCGAAGAACTCGTCGCCGCCGGTCAGGTACTTCATCTTGAAACGGGTGTTCATCGGGTGCGGTTCCCAGCCCAGGAACACCACCGCGGTGTCACGGCGCTGTGCGCGCTCGACCTGGGACAGCATGCCTGCCTCGCTGGATTCCACCACCTTGAAGCCGGCGTCCTTCAGGCCGAAGGCATTCTTGTCGATCATGGTCTGGATGGTGCGGTTGCCGTCGTTGCCCGGCTCGATGCCGTAGATCTTGCCGTCCAGTTCCTTCTTGAACTTGACGATGTCGGCGAAGTCCTTCAGGCCCTTGTCGTACAGCGACTCGGGCACCGCCAGGGTGTACTTGGCGTTTTCCAGGTTGGCCCGCAGGGTGGCCACGGTCCCGGCGTCGCGGTAGGGCTTGATGTCGTTTTCCATGGTCGGCATCCAGTTGCCGAGGAACACGTCCATGTTCTTGCCGTCGGCCAGGGACTTGTAGGTCACGGGCACGGAAATCATGGTGGTCTTGGTCTTGTAGCCCAGGGCGTTGAGCACGACGCTGGTGGTGGCGGTGGTCACGGTGATATCGGTCCAGCCGACATCGGAGAAGTTTACGGTGCTGCATTGTGCCGGTTCTGCGGCTTGTGCCAGAAGCGGCAGACTCAGCATGGCGGCCAACAACAACGACGGGGAACCTTTCATAGGGGGGACTCCTGGATGTTTTTTTGGCGGCGTTTGGACCGCGCTTATAAGTGTGGCGGTTGGTGTGTCGGGAACAGCTCTACCACCGTGCCTTGCAATCGAGTCGAGACTGATCATGTACCAGTGAAAATCTGTCGCCTACAGGGTGCGTCGTATCCAGTACAGGGAGGGTCGCATCCAGTGTCGGTGAGGTCGCTTACAGTGTTTTCGGGCGATTTTTCCTACAACTGAGCCGCAAAAAACGCCCAAAACCCCTGCGTTGCGCCTGGCGGCGTTAGTGGGCATGAGTGAGTCGGTGTCAGACGTCGCGGGCCTTGGCAAAAGCCTGATGATGCGCCCTTCTCGGCGGATTGCAGCTTGAGCGTAGCAGCTCCGTCAGAGGGCGTTTCCGGCGCCCGGACAGTGCTCAACCAGGAGTTACGCAGCAATGGCTATCAGTGTTTTCGACCTGTTCAAGATCGGCATCGGCCCCTCCAGTTCCCACACGGTCGGGCCCATGCGCGCAGCGGCTTTGTTCGTCCAGGTATTAAAGGAAAGGCAACTGCTGGAGCAGGTACGCCGGGTCGAGGTGCAGCTCTTCGGTTCGCTGTCCGCCACCGGCATCGGCCATGGCAGCGACAACGCGGTGATCATGGGCCTGATGGGGGAGTGGCCGGACGCGATCGACCCGTCGCTGATCGGCACGCGCATCGAGCTGCTGCGGGAAACCGACACCCTGTTGCTGGACGGGCGGCTGCCAGTGCCTTTCATCTGGGCCCGGGACATGCAGCTGGTGGACCGCAACCTGCCATTCCATCCCAACGCCATGACCCTGGTGGCCGCGGGCGAAGAGGGTGAGCTGCACCGCGATACCTACTATTCGGTGGGCGGCGGTTTTGTCGTCGACCAGGCCCAGGCCGACAGCGGTGTGGCGGACCTGGACCGCAGCGAGCTGCCTTACGATTTTTCCAGTGCGGTGGAACTGCTGGGCCTGTGCCAGAAGCACAACCTGCGGGTCGCCGAACTGATGCTGGCCAACGAGAAGGTCTGGCGTTCGGAAGAGGAAATTCGCAGCGGCCTGATGGCGCTCTGGCGTGCCATGCAGGACTGCGTGGAACAGGGGCTCAAGCACGAGGGCATCCTGCCTGGCGGGCTCAATGTGCGTCGCCGCGCGGCCAAGTTGCACCGTAGCCTGCAGGAACTGAACAAGCCCAATGTGATCGGCTCCACCCTCAGCGCCATGGAGTGGGTCAACCTGTTTGCCCTGGCGGTGAACGAAGAGAACGCCGCCGGCGGACGCATGGTCACCGCCCCCACCAACGGCGCGGCGGGGATCATTCCGGCGGTGCTGCATTACTTCATGAAGTTCAGCGAAGACGTCACCGACGCCAACGTGGTGGATTTCTTTCTCGGCGCGGCGGCCATCGGCATCCTGTGCAAGAAGAACGCCTCCATCTCCGGTGCCGAAGTCGGCTGCCAGGGTGAGGTGGGTTCGGCCTGCGCCATGGCGGCGGCCGGGCTGGCGGAAATTCTCGGGGCGACCCCTGAGCAGTTGTGCAACGCCGCGGAAATCGGCCTGGAGCACAACCTCGGCCTGACCTGTGATCCGGTGGGCGGGCTGGTGCAGGTGCCGTGCATCGAGCGCAACGCGATTGCCGCGGTGAAGGCGATCAATGCCGCGCAAATGGCCTTGCGCGGCGATGGCCAGCATTTCATTTCCCTGGACCGGGTGATTCGCACCATGCGTGATACCGGCGCCGACATGCACGACAAATACAAGGAAACCTCCCGTGGCGGCCTGGCGGTCAGCGCCGTGGAGTGCTGATTGCCGGCGCGCACAAATCGCTCACATGCCCAGGGGCGCGCCACCTTTTAGCGCGTCGTGAATAGACAAGTCGCCAACCGGGCCGGGCAGCCCCCGTGCCCGTGGCCCGGTTGTGCTTTGAGTGACACTCGCCCGCCCCTGTGCGAAGTGCTTGCCGCGCAAGTGCTACCTAATTGCTCACAGCTCTCTGGGCCTGGCCACCGCACGCCGACGGCGGCGCTTCTTATCCGCACATTGACAAGGGCTATGTAGACACGTCGCGACGTCGTTTTCAGGAGTTATTGAATGCCCATTCAACTTTAGGCATGGCAATTGCTCTGTGAATATCAAGCCCGTCTCCCTTGAGGAACAGGGCACATAAAAAGAGCCTCCGCCTGAGGCCATCACCCGCTTTGTGTGAGGAGATATCGCGATGACGTCGTTCAACTCCGGGGCCCAACCCCAGAACCGTGCGCCTCAATCCATCGGCTTTCTGCTGCTGGACAATTTCACGCTGATTTCCCTGGCCTCCGCAGTCGAACCCCTGCGCATGGCCAACCAACTGTCCGGTCGCGAGCTGTATCGCTGGACCACCCTCAGCGTCGATGGTGGCCAGGTCTGGGCCAGTGACGGTCTGCAGATCACCCCCGATGCCGCGATGCACAAAGCCCCCAGCCTCGATACCGTGATTGTCTGCGGCGGTATCGGCATCCAGCGCACCGTCACCCGCGAACATGTGTCCTGGCTGCAGAGCCAGGCCCGCCAGTCGCGCCGTCTGGGCGCGGTATGTACCGGCAGTTGGGCCCTGGCCTGCGCCGGCCTGCTGGACGGCTTCGATTGCAGCGTGCACTGGGAATGCCTGGCGTCGATGCAGGAAGCCTTTCCCCGGGTGGCCATGAGCACCCGCCTGTTCACCCTCGACCGCAACCGCTTCACCAGCTCCGGCGGCACCGCGCCGCTGGACATGATGCTGCACCTGATCAGCCGCGATCATGGCCGCGAGCTGTCGGCGGCGATCTCGGAAATGTTCGTCTACGAGCGCATCCGCAACGAGCAGGATCACCAGCGCGTACCCCTCAAGCACATGCTGGGCACCAACCAGCCCAAGCTGCAGGAAATCGTCGCCCTGATGGAAGCCAACCTCGAAGAGCCGATCGACCTCGACGAACTGGCGGTGTACGTCGCCGTGTCCCGGCGACAGCTGGAGCGGCTGTTCCAGAAGTACCTGCATTGCTCGCCGTCGCGCTACTACCTCAAGCTGCGGCTGATCCGCGCCCGGCAACTGCTCAAGCAGACTCCCATGTCGATCATCGAAGTGGCGTCGGTCTGTGGTTTTGTCTCCACGCCGCACTTCTCCAAGTGCTACCGCGAGTACTTCGGCATTCCACCGCGTGACGAGCGCATCGGTTCCAACACCACCCAGCAGGTGGCGATGATGCCGTTGCCGCAAGCCATGGTTTTGGCGCCGCTGTCCGGGCCATTGTCGGCCCTGAGCCAGGCACGCAACGAATCGACCTTCGCCAGCGTGCGCCTGTAGTCACAGGCGTTTCTTGAAATACACCACGCGCTCGGTTTCCTCGAAACCCAGCGCGTGGTGCAGATCCTGGCTGGCCAGGTTGTCGAGGCTGGTGTCCGAGGCCATTTCCACGCATCCCCGTTGTTGCCCCCAATAGGCGACCTGCTCGATCAGGCGCTGGGCAATGCCCTGGCGACGATGCCCGGGGGCCACATAGATGCCTTCAAGAAAGACCACGGGGGAGCTGTCGGTGCCGTTGACGTAGTCGTGGCGCAATGCAGCCTCGGCCAGGCCCACGGCCTCACCGTTCTCGGTGCAGGCCAGCCAGCAGCCGTAGCGCTGGGGCTCGGCCAGAATCTGCTGGATTTCGGCCTGGTGTTCATCCTGCGGGCAATCGGGCCATAGGCCCTGGCGCAATTGCAGCCACCCGCCAGCGTTGGCGGATGAACCAGGTTCAATGGGGGTCATGAGCGGGCCTGTGGTTTGTGGAGGAAACCCACTTTAGCAACCCGCCCGGGCCCCGGGGGCGTTCACGCGCGTTTTTGCTGCTGGTACTCGGCCAGGGCCGGCAGTAGTTGGCGGTCGATGGCCTGGCGTACGGCAGGCAGGATGGTCGCATTGCCGGTGAGCATCTGCTCGACCATGCCCTTGAGCGCCTTGGCCCGCGCATCGCTCAAGCCCCTTACCGCACATTCGCAGGCCTGCTCGGCGCTGGCGCCTGCGGGCATTTCGAAACCCAGGGCCCGGAGTTGTCCCAGCAGGTCGTCCTGGTCAATCAGATCCGCGTGCATCATGACTCTTATCCTTGTTCAGGGAGCGTGGTCGTGAGCCGATTCTGGTAGGGCGTCCGGGTGGCGGCAAGGGCAGATTGTCGCGATGGCCCGTTTACCTATGAACAGGTCGTTTTCGGCTAAGTCGATGGCCATGGCCGGTTGCCAGAGCGTTGGGAAAAGGCGGCGCAATCAAGTCTTGCGGCGCTTGCTTGTGAGGCCTCGGGCTTGCCTGAAGGGTGGGGTAATGAGCGTTCCTGCCGCGCAAAGACTTTCTGTGCAAGCGCTGGGTGTTTGGTAGGATGGCCGCCGAGTGGCAAACCATGGAGCTGGAGTGGATGAAAGTGATGTTCAGAATGGGGTTCGCCTGTTTGTTGTTGATGGTTTCCGGCGCCGCTCTGGCCGCTCCCGAGTGCGGCGATTTTCTGAAGGCCATGACCGACCCACCGAAGTCCCTGGAGTTTTTCCGTTGTGAGTCGAAGCCCCAGGATCAGGGCGCACCGCTGACTGCCAGTTACCGGGTCAAAGGTAAGGATGCCCATGAGGTAGAGCGCTATCTGCGGCGGGAGTTGGGGGTTCAGGAGGGGCTCAGGTTTGTCTGCTGCGGCTGGGAAACGAAGGGTTTCATTTCCTATAGGGATAGAAAGACCGGGCGTAATTACCAGATTGGCATGGGCTCTGAAGAGACGCCCTACAACCGGCGCCAGGATTGGCACAAGATCGGCTATTTCTATGTGACGGTGGTGCTGTATACCGAGGACATCTGAAGGCGTGGCAGTGGCCCTATTACCTATGAGCAGGTCGCTCTCGGCTAACTCGCGGGAAGGCAGAGTGGGCAGACTGAAACCAGCTCGCGTCGTGTCGGTTTGGTCACCTTCTCACCGCAGCTCCTCAGAAGTAGTCCCTGCCTCGATCCTGTCACGGCTTGATCGGGGCTTTTTTTGGCCTGTGGAAAGCTCTCCGGCAAGTTTCGCCGGCAAGCCGGCTCCCACGGGGGGAGCCGGGGCGGGTGGGGTGAGGATCAGCGCTGCAGCACCAGGATTCTGGAGAGCAGTTCGTCGCGGTCGATGTAGCAGCCCTGGAAGTGCCGGGCGCCGCTGGCCGGGTCGAAGGCGTTGCGCGCGTGCAGGGTGCGGCGGTTGTCGAAGCACCAGAGCTGGCCCGGGTCCAGGCGGCGAATGACCCGGAACCGGGCTTCGCGGGTCAGGGCGATAAAGCGCCGGTAGGCGCGGTACAGCCGGGGCATCTGTTCTTCCGTGGTGTCGAAGGGGCCACGCAGGAAATTGGCCATGCGGATTTCCGCGACCTGGCCCCGGGCATCCAGGGCGATGACCGGCGCCAGGCAGCGGTAGTCGCTGTGGCGGTCCTTGTTGCGAAACTCCACGGGAATTTCGCACAGGGCGCGGAACGCCTCGGGGTCTTCCCGGCGCAGGGCGTCGGCAATGGCGAAGCCGTCGACGAAAATGCTTTCGCCGCCTACCGCGTCATTCACCAGGCAATGCAGGAATTGCAGCCCCGGTTGCAGCTCGCGGGTCGGCAGGTCGCTGTGCAGCGGCAGATTGAAGGCGGTGTAGGCGTTGCTGTCGGCATCGGCCTTGGACTGCACGTTGAACAGCACGCCGAAATTGCTTTCGCGGATAAACGAAATACGCCGCGCAATCAGGGCCAGCGAGCCGGGTTCGGTGGGCGCGCCACGGACCTGGGTCAGGCCGGTATCGCGCAGGGCCAGCAGCCATTGCAGCAGCACCTGGGGGTCCTCCATCAGCGCCTGGTACTGGAACTCGGGCAGTTGCAGGCTGGCGTCCCACAGCGAGTGCCGGGCCTTGGCGGCCTGCCGTTCTTCGCGCGACTGTCGATCATAGGCATGGGCCCGCAGCCAGCCGGGGTCGAAGCGGCTGCGGTGGCCGTCCGCCCAGTCGAGGTTCAGGCAGCCGTCGGCATCAATGCGTGCGGCGCTGCACTCGAGGTCTTCGGCAACATCGACGATTTCCAGCACCTGTTCGCGGGTCACGCTGTAGACGCATTGCGGGCAAGGGCAGTTGTCCCGCAGCCATTGATGATGAAAAGGGCTGAGACGGCCGTCGGCCCAGTGCACCTGGAGCCGGTCCGGCAGGACCTGGACAGTGGCCAGTGCGCTGATCAACGGGTAACTGCGGTAGTCGGCAAGGGCGGCGGTGTTCACGGCGATCTCCTTTTCTTCTGAGGGCTATTTTTCCGCGGGCAGGGCGATCACCCGGCCGAGGCAGGCCGGGCGCGGCAGGTCCGCCTGCTCGGCGGCCAGGGTTTGCAGGCGTTGCAGCACCGGCTCGCTGAACGGCGCCGAACGCGGCCCGGCCAGGTCGACGTGGAGCAGCATCTGTTCGTTGCCGGCCAGCTCCTGGGGATCACCGACCTTGTGCAGGCTGTGATACAGGTGCAGGCGCTTGCGGTCGTGGCCGATGACCTGGGTGCGCACTTCGACCTCGGTGTCGAGCTTCACCTCATGCAGGTAGTTCAGGTGCAGTTCCAGGGTGAACAGCGAGTGGCCGCTGGCTTCGCGGTTATCGCTGTCGAGCCCCAGGCGATCCATCAGGGCGTCAGTGGCATAGCTGAAGATCAGCAGGTAGAAGGCATCGCGCAGATGGCCGTTGTAATCGACCCAGTCGCTGATGATGCGGGTGCTGTAGGTGGTCAGGGCAGGCATAAGGTCACCGGATAACGGTAGGAGCCGGCTTGCCGGCGAAGGCGTCCGTTGGGTTTGCGCCTGGCTTGGCGGCCCATTCGCCGGCAAGCCAGTTCCTACGGGGGTGGGTTAGTCGTGAAAGTGCATGCCGTGTTTGGCCTTGGTGGTTTTCACCGCCTCCAGCACCGCCAGCAGGCAGTCATCACGATAGCGCTCCAGGGCCGCAATGCTGTGGGTGCCCAGTTGCTCGGCGGTGCCTTCGACCACGTCGTCGATCAGCTTGTCGGTCAGCTCCGGGGCCGGCAGGTAGGTCCAGGGCAGTTGCAGCGCCGGGCCGAACTGGGCCATGAAGTGGCGCATGCCGGCGTCGCCGCCCGCCAGGGTGTAGGTGAGGAAGGTGCCCATGAACGACCAGCGCAGGCCGGCGCCAAAGCGGATCGCATCGTCGATTTCCCCGGTGGTCGCCACGCCGTCGTTGACCAGGTGCAGGGCCTCGCGCCACAGCGCTTCGAGAAGACGGTCGGCGATGAACCCCGGGACTTCCTTGCGCACGTGAAGGGCGCGCATCCCCAGGGATTCATAGACCTTGATCGCGGCCTGGACCGCTTCGGGCGCGGTGCGCTTGCCGCCCACCACCTCCACCAGTGGCAGCAGGTACACCGGGTTGAACGGGTGGCCCACCACGCAGCGTTCCGGGTGGGTCGAGCCCTCGTAGAATTCGCTGGGCAAAAGGCCCGAGGTGCTGGAGCCGATCAGCGCCTCAGGCTTGGCCGCGGCGCTGATTCTGCTGTGCAGTTCCAGCTTGAGCTCCAGGCGTTCGGGAGCGCTTTCCTGGATGAAGTCGGCATCCTTCACGCATTCCTCGATGGTGTCGACGAAGCGCAGGCGCTGTTGTGATGCTCCGGGGGCCAGCCCTTGTTTTTCCAGCGCGCCCCAGGCGTTGGCGACGCGCTTGCGCAGGGCTGCTTCGGCGCCGGGCGCCGGGTCCCAGGCCACTACGTCGAGGCCGTGGGCCAGGGCTCGGGCCACCCAGCCGCTGCCGATCACGCCGCTGCCCAGGGCGGCGAAAGTTTTGATGTCGGTAATAAAAGTCATCGCGTCTTCCTGGATAAAGAGTTCGTAGGAGCTGGCTTGCCAGCGAAGCTATTGGCGGCCTTGCGGGCCCCTTCGCCGGCACGCCGGCTGCTACGAGCTCGGATGTGACGGCCTCTTCGCGAGCAAGCTCGCTCCTACGGGGGGAGAGGTGGATTGGGGTTAGCCGCGTTGCTTCAGGCCCATCTTCTGGCGGCCTTCGGCAGGGGTCAGGACCCGGGCGCCGAGGCGGCTGAGGATTTCCGTGGCCCGTTCCACCAGTTGGCCGTTGGTGGCGAGCACGCCGCGATCCAGCCACAGGTTGTCTTCCAGGCCGACCCGCACGTTGCCCCCCAGCAGCACCGCTTGCGCGGCCATGGGCATTTGCATGCGGCCAATCCCGAAGCCGGCCCAGACCGCGTCCGCCGGCAGGTTGTCGACCATGGCCTTCATGGTGGTAGTGTCCGCCGGGGCGCCCCAGGGAATGCCCAGGCACAGCTGGAACAGCGGGTTGTCCAGCAGGCCTTCCTTGATCATCTGCTTGGCGAACCACAGGTGCCCGGTGTCGAAGATTTCCAGCTCGGCCTTCACTCCCAGCTCCTGGATACGCTTGGCGCCGGCCCGCAGCTGGGCCGGGGTGGAGACGTAGATGGTGTCGCCGTCGCCGAAGTTCAGGGTGCCGCAGTCCAGGGTGCAGATCTCCGGCAGCAGTTCCTCGACGTGGGCCAGGCGGGTCAAGGGGCCGACCAGGTCGGTGTTGGGGCCGAACTCCATGGGGTTCTCGCCGCCGCCGATCTCCAGGTCGCCGCCCATGCCGGCGGTGAGGTTGACGATGATGTCGATGTCGGCCTCGCGGATCCGCTCCATCACTTCGCGGTACAGCGCCACATCGCGGCTGAACTTGCCGGTGGCGGGGTCGCGCACATGGCAGTGCACCACGGTGGCGCCGGCCTTGGCGGCTTCTACGGCGGCCGCGGCGATCTGTTTCGGGGTGACCGGCACGTGCGGGCTCTTGGCGGTCGTGTCGCCAGCACCGGTGAGTGCGCAGGTGATGATGACGTCGTGGTTCATGGTGCGGTTCCTTACAGGCGTGTTTGCTGAGGGCGTGAGGTGGCCGTGCGCAGCCCAGGGCGGGCTGCGGGGCGGCAGTGGCGGTGGCTTATTTGCTGGTCAGTTGCAGGTGCTCGGCGGCCGGCTTGCCATCGAAGGTGGTGACCCCTTCCAGCCAGCGCTGCTGGTCCTGCGGGTGGTCCTTGAGCCATTGCCGCGCGGATTCCAGGGCATCCTTGTGATCCAGCAGCGGCTGCATCATGCGGCTCTCGTCTTCGGCGCTGAAGGTCAGGTTGGTCAACAGCCGGTGCACGTTCGGGCACTGCTCGGCGTAGTCAGGCGCGGTGACGGTCCACACCGTGGCCTGGCCTTCGTTGGGCCCCAGGGCGTTTTCGCTGCCGCTGAGGTAGGTCATCTTGAAGTTGACGTTCATCGGGTGCGGCGCCCAGCCGAAGAACACGATGGCCTCGTTGCGTTTCACCGCCCGGGCCACCGCCGACAACATGCCCGCCTCACTGGACTCCACCAACTGGAACTTGCCCAGGCCGAACTGGTTCTTGGCGATCATTTCCTTGATCTGCGTATTGGCTCCCGAACCCGGTTCGATGCCGTAGATCTTGCCCCCCAGTTCCTTCTGGAACCTGGCGATGTCGGCAAAGGTCTTCAGCCCCTTGTCCGCCAGGTAGGCCGGCACGGCCAGGGTGGCGCGGGCGTCCTTGAGGCTCGGTTCGGCCAGGACCTTGACCTGGTTGGCGTCGACGAAGGGGGTGATGGTCTGGTTCATCAGCGGGTTCCAGTAGCCCAGGAACAGGTCCAGGCGTTGGTCACGGATGCCGGCGAAGATGATCTGCTGGGAAGCACTGGTCTGCTTGGTCTTGTAGCCGAGGCCGTCGAGCAGGACCTGGGTCAGGGCGCTGGTGGCGATCACGTCGGTCCAGTTGACCACGCCCAGGCGCACGTTCTGGCAACTGGCGGCATCGGCGGCCAGGGCCCCGCTGCTCAGAAAAACGCTACCACTAAGCGCAAGCACACAGCTGCTGATCAGTCGTTTCATGATGCTTTCCTCGGCAGGTCGTTATTGTCGGTCCCGGCGTCTTTGTGCGCAGGTGTTGCCAAGGTACGCAGGCGCCGCCGGTGGCAAGCGCACAGCGGCGACCGACTCTTGCACTGCAGCGACCTGCCCCCTTGTGGCACGGGGGCATTTGGCGTATCACAAGGCCCACGCTGGCCGTCACCGGAGTGCGTTGCATGTCCCAGGACTTCTATTTCCTGCTGATGCCGGGGTTTTCCGCCATCGGTTTCATCTCGGCCATCGAGCCGCTACGGGTGGCCAACCGCTTTCGTGGCGAGCTGTACCGCTGGCATGTGCTGAGCGCCGACGGCGGCGCGGTGCTGGCCAGCAATGGCATGTCGGTGAATGTCGATGCGGCCCTGGAGCCGCTGAAGAAAGGCGCGACCTTGTGGGTGGTGGCCGGTTTCGAGCCGCTGAAGTTTCTCACCCCGGCCCTGGAGCACTGGTTGCGGCGGCTGGAGGTGGAGGGCGTGACCCTGGGCGGGATCGACACCGGTAGCGTGATCCTTGCCGAGAGCGGTTTGCTGGAGGGGCACCGGGTGACCTTGCACTGGGAGGCCATCGAGGCCTTCAAGGAGTCCTACCCGCAACTGAGCGTGACCCAGGAGCTGTTCGAGATCGATCGACGGCGCATCACCTGTGCCGGCGGCACGGCGTCCATCGACATGATGCTCGACCTGATCGCCCAGGCCCACGGCCCGCAACTGGCGGTCCAGGTCAGCGAGCAGTTCGTGCTGGGGCGCATCCGCCCGCGCAAGGATCACCAGCGCATGGAAGTCGCCAGCCGCTACGGCATCAGCAACAAGAAGCTGGTGCAGGTGATCGGCGAAATGGAACAGCACAGCGAACCGCCCCTGAGCACCCTGGCCCTGGCCGAGTCGATCAAGGTCACCCGGCGCCAGCTGGAGCGCCTGTTCCGCCTGCACCTCAACGACACCCCGAGCAATTTCTACCTGGGCCTGCGCCTGGAGAAAGCCCGCAAACTGCTGCGCCAGACCGACATGAGCGTGCTGGAGGTGAGCATTGCCTGCGGGTTTGAATCGCCGTCCTACTTCACCCGCAGTTACCGCGCGCGTTTCGTGCGGTGCCCGCGGGAAGACCGGCGCCCGTCGGGCGGCGGCCGCGAGCTGGCTTGACTCGGGCTCGGTAGCGCCGGCCAGCCGGCTCCTACGGTTACTTTTTCAGCAGGGCGGCGCAGGCGGCTTTGTAGGCTTCGTGCTGGTATTTGTTGAGGCTCGCGGCCAGAGCGAAGCCGTGCTTCTTGTACTGGGCGTTGATGGTCTGGGGCGACAGCAGGGTCACCTCGCAATTCTCCAGCAACTGAAACACGCCTTCGATCTTGAAGGTGGTGGGGCCGCCGGCGAACTCGCCTTTCTTGCTGCGCTTCTTGATGGCGATGCGGGTGATCCCGTGTTCGCGCACGAAGGCCCCGACCTGGCTGGCGAAGGCCCTGACGTTGGCGGCCTCGTCATCGTCTTCCAGGGCGATTTTCTTGGTGGCCAGCGGCTGGTGTTGCACCGCGCCGTCTTGCAGGGTGGCGAGGGCGAAGATGGCTTCGCTGCCTTTGATCTCGATACCGCAGATGCTCATGGGGAACCCTTTCAATCAGTGAGTGAGGCGCAGCTTACAGCTCCAGCTGGTCGGCGCGTATGCCGAAGGCGGCGGCGATCTTTTCCCGGGTGGCCCGGCGCGGCCGGGCGACGCTTTCCTGCTGGGCAAAGGCCGGCTGGGAGATCCCCAGGCGCCTGGCTACTTCGTCCTGGGTGAGGTGCAGGTGCTCGCGCCAGGCGCGGATCGGCGTGGCGCCGTCGACCATGCGGCTGACCACGTCATGGGGTATCAGATCGGCTTCCTTGTACTGCGCCATGTACTGCGCGTAGGGAATCACCACGAATGCCGGGCTGCCGTCCGGGCCGTGGATGATCTGGATGTCAGTAGGTACGTTCATCACGTTTCTTGACCTCTTGAACACTGACGATGTGTATGGCTCCGTCCCAGTCGAACAGGACCCGGTACTGCCCGACCCGAAGACGATAGGCATAAGTGTGGCCGGACAGGGCTTTGACGTTGCCACTGGCGGGCATGTCGGCCAGCAGGGCAATCGCATCGCGAACCTGGACCTGATGCTCGTGGTGCAGTCGCATCAACTGCTTGACCGCTTTTCTACTCCAGAGGATCTCGTTCATGGCGGACTATATAAGTCTTTTATAAGTAATGCGAAACCTTGCTTATATTTCCTGCCCGGCCAAGTGCAGAACCTTGTCCCTTTGTTGCCCGCGCCAACGTTACCAGGTCGTGGACTGCCCGCGCCGGTCCACCTCGTACACCTTCTGGCGCAGCAGCCGCTCCTTGAGCCAGCGCTCGGCCTTGCCCATCACCCGTTGTCGGGCCCAGAGCAGGTCGACGCCGATCAGCCAGTCGGTATGGGGGTAGGCCCCCAGTTGCAGTTCCACCAGCTCGCCCTTGGCCAGTTCACGCTGGATCAGTTGCCGCGGCAGGGTGGCCCAGCCCAGGCCGGCGCGGACCATTTCCAGCAGCGCCAGGTAGTTTTCCGCCTGCCACAGCTGGGTGGAGCGCAGGTATTCGCTGCTGGGCAGCTTGTTGGCGTGGGCGCTGAAGGCCAGGCGCCGGTGCACATGCAGGTCGTCGAAGGTCACGCTGTCGAGCTGCGCCAGCGGGTGGTCCGGGTGGCAGACGTGCAACATGATCAGCTTGCCCAATTGCTGGAACTCCAGCTCCTGGGGGTAGCCCGGTTGCGAGAAGGCGATGCCCAGCACCGCCTCACCCCGGGCCACCAGCTCGCTGGCGTCCCCGGACAGCGGGTGGCGGATCAGCAGGTCGACATAGGGAAAGGCCTGTTCGAACTCCCGCAGGGCCGGCATCAGCGGGCCATAGGGGGTTTCGATGACGATCGACAGGTGTGGCTCCACCACCTGCGACAGGCAGTCGGCGTTGGCCTGCAGGGTCAGGCAGCGCTCCAGCACCGCCTCGGCCTGCAGCAGCATCTTCTGCCCGGTGGCCGTCAGCACCGGGCTGCGAGCGCTGCGGTCGAACAGCTCGACCCCCAGGTCCGCCTCCAGGTTGCCGATGGCCACGCTGACCGTGGACTGGGTCTTGCCCAGCTTGCGTGCGGCGGCCGAGAACGAGCCGCTTTGCGCGGCCTGTACGAACATCTGCAGTTGATCCAGCGAAAAGCGCATCGCGGCTCCCGGCCCTGGAAGAGGGCTGTCTGATCCATCGTTAAAAACGATGGCTGCTCATTTGTTTCATCGTATTCAAGCACAGATCATGGCCCCGACGTCCGTACTTCCTGCCGGCGGCGCTTGCCCCGGATGCCTGCCAAAACAAAAGCAAAAGCTGCACCTTCAGGAGACCTGCGACATGACAATTTCCCGCGTGCATCCCGTGGACGAGGTCCTGCCCGTCCGCCAGCTGTTCACCTTCGGCCTGCAGCATGTGCTGGTGATGTATGCCGGTGCGGTGGCGGTGCCGTTGATTCTAGGCAATGCCCTGGGCCTGACCCCGGCGCAGGTGGTGCTATTGATCAACGCCAACCTGCTGACCTCGGGCATCGCCACCCTGGTCCAGACCCTGGGGTTCTGGCGTTTTGGCGCGCGGCTGCCGTTGATCCAGGGCTGTTCGTTCATCGCCCTGGCACCGATGATCATGATCGGCAAGCAGTTCGGCCTGACCGAGGTGTTCGGCGCGGTGATCGCCGCAGGCGTCATCACCATTGCCCTGGCGCCGCTGTTCAGCCGTTTGCTGCGGTTTTTCCCGCCCGTAGTGATCGGCAGCCTGATCACCATCATCGGCATTTCCCTGATGCCGGCAGCGGCGATCTGGCTCGGCGGCGGCAACCCCGCGGCGGACGATTTCGGCGCGCCGGCCAACCTGCTGCTGGGGCTGGCCACGGTAGCGGTGACGCTGGTGATCTACGGCAAGTTCTCGGGCTTTATCGGCAACCTCAGCGTGCTCATCGGCTTGCTGGTGGGCAGCCTGATCGCCGCGGCGTTCGGCATGACCGACTTTGCCCAGGTGAGCCAGGCGGCCTGGTTCGAACTGAGCCGGCCCATGGCGTTTGGGGCTCCACAGTTTTCCCTGGTGCCGATCCTGATCATGACCCTGGCGATGCTGGTGATCATGGCCGAGACCACTGGCAACTGCCTGGCCATCGGCAAGCTCACCGGCAAGCCGACCACCCAGCGCACCCTGGGCGATGCGTTCCGCGCCGATGGCCTGTCGACCCTGCTCGGCGGGCTGTTCAACAGCTTTCCCTACAACGCCTTTACCCAGAACACCGGGCTGATCGCGCTGTCCAGGGTCAAGAGCCGCTTCGTGGTGGCTGCGGCCGGGGCAATCATGGTGCTCATGGGGCTGTTTCCCAAGCTGGGTGCCCTGGTGGCCGCGGTGCCGACCCCGGTGCTTGGCGGTTGCGCCATCGTGATGTTCGGCATGACTACAGTGGCCGGCATCCAGGAACTGTCGCGGGTGCCGTTCGAAGGTACGCGCAACGCCATCGTGGTGGCGGTGTCGGTCAGCGTCGGGGTGCTGCCGATGTCCTTCCCGGCGCTGTTCGCCCATCTGCACGGTCCCCTCAGGCTGGTGCTGGAAAGCGGCATCTTCCTTGGCGCCATCACCGCCATCGTTCTCAACCTGCTGCTCAATCCCCGTGAGGCCACCGCCCAGGTGCTGGCAGCCCATGTCGAGCTCAATGACTGACGTTTTTCTCGCCGCCATTGCTGTGGCGGCTCCTGCCCATGAAAAGGAGGTCAAGATGACCCAGATTCTTTCTTCCATCCCTGCCGGTGTCACCGAACTGGACCTGCACTTGCTGCGCCAGAGCATCCAGCTCGCCGAAGAGGCCAAGGCCCGTGGCCGTCATCCGTTCGCGGCCCTGGTGGCCGATCGCGACGGCAAGGTCATCGCCAGCGCCGGCAACAACTCGATGCCCCCCGAAGGCGACCCGACCCAGCACGCCGAACTGGCGGCAGCGGCGCTGGCGGCCAAGCGCCTCAGCCCCCAGGCCCTGGCCGAGTGCACCCTGTACACCAGCGCCGAGCCCTGCTGCATGTGCGCCGGGGCCATCTACTGGACCGGCATTGGTCGGGTGGTCTACGCCTTGTCCGAACATGAGCTGCTGGAGTTGACCGGCGCCCACCCGGAAAACCCGACCTTTTCCCTGCCGTGCCGCGAAGTGTTCGCCCGTGGGCAGCGGCAGATCCCGGTGTTCGGGCCGATGCTTGAGAGCGAGGCCGCGCTGGCGCACAAGGGCTTCTGGAAATGAACGGCGGCCTATCCATCCATGTGGTGGACGTCGCCAGCGGCAAGGTGGCCGAAGGCATGGCGGTGCGGGTGCGCCGCCTGGGCGGCGAGCTGCTCTGCGCAGGGCGAATTGCCGGCAACGGCTTGCTGAGCGAGCTTGCCGAGCGGTCGGCGAGCTTCGGCCAGGGCGTCTACGAAGTGGAGCTGGACGTGGCGGCGTTCTATCGCGAGCAAGGCCAGGCGCTGCCGCCGGTGCCCTTCCTCGAGGTGCTGGTGTACCGCTTCGGCCTGGATGATCCGCGCCAGCACTACCACCTGCCGTTCAAGCTCACCGCCTGGGGCGTGTCCTGCTTTCGCGGTGGCGCCTGACCCGGCGCTGACCTGTAGGAGCGAGCTTGATCGCGAAACGCTCGCAGCCACCACAACCGGTTCGGCAGAGCGCTTTTCGCGGGCCGGCCCGCTCCTAGCGGTGGCGGGTCATTCCTGGGCGATGGATTCGATGAACTCCGAGCGTTCGTCGCTCATGCGCGCCAGGCAGTCATTAGTGGCGATGGTGTAGGCCTTGGTGCCGGGCTTGGCCGGAAAGGACTCCATCGCGCAGTCGGCGTCGCGCTGCTTCTGCCACAGTTGCTGGGCATTTTTGACCTTGGCGCTGATGTCGGCCAGTTGCCCTTTGTCGCTGCCATAGAGGGTGCCCAGGCGTTCCAGCAGGCTCTGCACGTTGTCGCCCAGCAACTGTTCGGCGGTGGTCCTGTTGTAGGTCGCGCATTCCAGGGTCTGCACGTTGTTTTCCACGCCGTCGCAGGGCGTGTTGTCGGCCTCTTCGGCCGCCTGTACGCCTGTCGTTATCAGTAACAAGGCCAGGAAGATCGGTTTCATTGCAGCGCTGCCCTCATCCAGTGACGCTTTCGTTGAAGCGGCGAATTCTGGCGCAAGCCCCGGGCAAAGAACAGAGGCCACCCATGCCCTCCGTCCGGCCCTTTGTCGGCGCTTGACGCTTTCGGCAATTCCCCTGTCGTTTTTGCACCCAGGCGCCCCGGCCCTCAAGCATATGCTGACCCCAAAGCGCCGGCAGACGATTCGGCGCATGAATCGCCAATAAGGGGACAGCCTGATGAGCCCAGCCGAACTACACGCCGACAGCATCGTTATCGACGGGCTGATCATTGCCAAGTGGAACCGCGAGCTGTTCGAGGACATGCGCAAGGGCGGCCTGACCGCAGCCAACTGCACCGTGTCGGTTTGGGAAGGTTTCCAGGCCACGGTCAACAACATTGCCTCCAGCCAGAAACTGATCCGCGAAAACAGCGACCTGGTGATGCCCGTGCGCACCACCGCGGACATTCGCAAGGCCAAGGAGCTGGGCAAGACCGGCATCCTCTTCGGCTTCCAGAATGCCCATGCCTTCGAAGACCAGATCGGCTACGTCGAGGTGTTCAAGCAGTTGGGCGTGGGCATCGTGCAGATGTGCTACAACACCCAGAACCTGGTGGGCACCGGCTGCTACGAGCGTGATGGCGGGCTCTCCGGGTTCGGCCGCGAGATCGTCGCTGAGATGAACCGCGTCGGGGTCATGTGCGACCTGTCCCACGTTGGTTCCAAGACCAGCGAGGAAGTGATCCTCGAATCCAAGAAGCCGGTCTGCTACTCCCACTGCCTGCCGTCGGGCCTCAAGGAGCACCCGCGCAACAAGTCCGATGCCGAACTGAAATTCATCGCCGACCACGGCGGTTTCGTCGGCGTGACCATGTTCGCGCCGTTCCTGGCCAAGGGCATCGACTCCACCATCGACGACTACGCCGAAGCCATCGAATACACCATGAACATCGTCGGTGAAGATTCGATTGGCATCGGCACCGACTTCACCCAGGGCCATGGCCAGGACTTCTTCGAATACCTGACCCACGACAAGGGCTACGCCCGGCGCCTGACCAACTTCGGCAAGATCATCAACCCCCTGGGCATTCGCACCGTGGGCGAGTTCCCCAACCTCACCGAGACCCTACTCAAGCGCGGCCACAGCGAGCGCGTGGTGCGCAAGATCATGGGCGAGAACTGGGTCAGCGTCCTGAAGGACGTCTGGGGCGAATAAGGCCACCCCCCCCACAGCACATTCCTGTAGCCGCTGCCGCAGGCTGCGATCGGCTCCGAAGGAGACGCGCTCTTGCGGCCCTCGGAAGGCTCTTCGAGCCTTTTCGCAGCCTGCGGCAGCGGCTACAGACGTACTTATCCACAGAATTCCGGAGTTTTGAAACATGGCCAAGATCGCCCCGCAATTGCCTATCGAAGTCGACAGCGAAACCGGTGTCTGGACCTCCGACGCCCTGCCGATGCTCTACGTGCCACGGCATTTCTTCGTCAACAACCACATGGGCATCGAGGAGGTGTTGGGCGCCGATGCCTACGCCGAGATCCTCTACAAGGCCGGCTACAAGTCCGCCTGGCACTGGTGTGAAAAAGAAGCCGAATGCCACGGCCTGGAAGGCGTGGCGGTGTTTGAGCACTACATGAAGCGCCTGTCCCAGCGCGGCTGGGGCCTGTTCAAGATCCAGGACATCGACCTGGATAAAGGCACCGCCAGCGTCAAGCTCGAACACTCGGCCTTCGTCTACGTGTACGGCAAGGTCGGGCGCAAGGTGGACTACATGTTCACCGGCTGGTTCGCCGGTGCCATGGACCAGATCCTGGCGGCCCGTGGCAGCAAGATCCGCACCGTGGCAGAGCAGGTTTACGGTGGTTCCGAAGAAGGCCACGACGATGGCCTGTTCGTCGTCAAACCGTTGTAAGCGGAGTTAAGAAAAATGGCTTTCGAAGCGATGTTCCAGCCGATCCAGATCGGCAAACTGACCATCCGCAACCGTGTGCTGAGCACCGCGCACGCCGAGGTCTATGCGACTGACGGCGGCATGACGACTGAACGGTATGTGAAGTACTACGAAGAAAAGGCCAAGGGCGGCATCGGCCTGGCGATCTGTGGTGGTTCCTCGGTGGTGGCCATCGACAGCCCCCAGGAGTGGTGGAGCTCGGTGAACCTGTCCACCGACCGCATCATCCCGCATTTCCAGAACCTGGCCGACGCCATGCACAAGCATGGCGCCAAGATCATGATCCAGATTACCCACATGGGCCGGCGCTCGCGCTGGGACGGTTTCAACTGGCCGACCCTGATGTCGCCGTCCGGGGTGCGCGAGCCAGTGCACCGCGCCACCTGCAAGACCATCGAGCCGGAGGAGATCTGGCGGGTGATCGGCAACTACGCCCAGGCCGCGCGCCGGGCCAAGGCCGGTGGCCTGGACGGTGTCGAGCTGTCGGCGGTGCACCAGCACATGATCGACCAGTTCTGGAGCCCACGGGTCAACAAACGCACCGACGAATGGGGCGGCACCTTCGAGAAACGCATGCGTTTCGGCCTGGAAGTGCTCAAGGCGGTACGCGCTGAAGTGGGCGACGATTTCTGCGTGGGCATGCGCCTGTGCGGCGACGAGTTCCACCCGGACGGCCTGTCCCATGAGGACATGAAGCAGATCGCCAAGTATTACGACGACACCGGCATGCTGGACTTCATCGGCGTGGTGGGTTCGGGCTGCGACACCCACAACACCCTGGCCAACGTGATCCCCAACATGAGCTTCCCGCCGGAGCCGTTCCTGCACCTGGCGGCGGGCATCAAGGAAGTGGTCAAGGTGCCGGTGCTGCACGCACAGAACATCAAGGACCCGAACCAGGCCACGCGGATTCTCGAAGGCGGTTACGTCGACATGGTGGGCATGACCCGCGCGCACATGGCCGACCCGCACCTGATCGCCAAGATCAAGATGGGCCAGATCGACCAGATCAAACAGTGCGTCGGCGCCAACTACTGCATCGACCGCCAGTACCAGGGCCTGGACGTGCTGTGCATCCAGAACGCCGCCACGTCCCGTGAATACATGGGCGTGCCGCACATCATTGAGAAAACCACCGGCATCAAGCGCAAGGTGGTGGTGGTCGGTGCCGGTCCTGCCGGTATGGAAGCCGCTCGCGTCGCCGCCGAACGTGGCCATGACGTGACCCTGTTCGAGAAGAAGGAAGCCATTGGCGGGCAGATCACCACGGCCTCCAAGGCGCCGCAACGGGACCAGATCGCCGGCATTACCCGTTGGTATCAGCTGGAACTGGCGCGCCTGAAAGTCGACCTGCGCCTGGGCACCGCGGCGGACACCGCGACCATTCTCGACCTGCGCCCCGACGTGGTGGTGCTGGCCGTGGGCGGCCATCCGTTCATCGAGCAGAACGAGCACTGGGGCGCCGACGAAGGGTTGGTGGTCAGCAGCTGGGACATCCTCGACGGCAAGGTGGCACCGGGCAAGAACGTGCTGGTGTACGACACCATCTGTGAGTTCACCGGCATGTCGGTCACCGACTTCATCGCCGACAAGGGTTCGCAAGTGGAAATCGTCACCGACGACATCAAGCCGGGCATCGCCGTGGGCGGCACCTCGTTCCCTACCTACTACCGCAGCCTGTACCCCAAGGAAGTGATCATGACCGGGGACCTGACCCTGGAGAAGGTCTACCGCGAGGGCGACAAGCTGGTGGCGGTGCTGGAGAACGAATACACCGGCGCCCGGGAAGAACGGGTGGTGGACCAGGTGGTGGTGGAAAACGGCGTGCGTCCTGACGAAGAGCTCTACTACGGGCTCAAGGAAGGTTCGCGCAACAAGGGCCAGATGGACGTCGAGGCGCTGTTCGCGATCAAGCCGCAGCCGTGCCTGAGCGAGACGGGGGAGGGCTACCTGTTGTTCCGCATCGGCGACTGCGTGTCCCAGCGCAACACCCATGCCGCGATCTACGACGCACTGCGCCTGTGCAAGGATTTCTAAGCCACTTCCTGTAGGAGCCGGCTTGCCGGCGATCGGCACTGGCGAGATACCGCGTGCTGCCTGATCGCTGGCAAGCCAGCTCCTACAAGGCCCCAGGTCTTTGGGAGCTCCACCATGTTGAACACCCTTCTTCCCATTCTGTTGTTCGCCGCCATCGGCCTTGCGGTCCTTGGCGCGCTGCGACGCGTGGCCATGTGGCGCCGGGGGCGAGCCTCCAAGGTCGATCTGATTGGCGGCCTGCTGGCCATGCCCAAGCGCTACATGGTGGATCTGCACCACGTGGTGGCCCGGGACAAATACATGGCCAACACCCACGTGGCCACGGCGGGGGGCTTTGTCCTGGCCGCCGTGCTGGCGATCCTGGTGCACGGTTTCGGCCTGCACAACCGCATCCTGGGTTATGCCTTGCTGCTGGCCACCACGCTGATGTTCGTCGGCGCGCTGTTCGTCGCCAAGCGCCGGCGCAACCCGCCGGCGCGGCTGTCCAAAGGGCCGTGGATGCGCCTGCCCAAAAGCCTGCTGGCATTCTCCGTGAGCTTCTTCGTGGCGACCCTGCCGGTGGCCGGGATCCTTCCGGAA
Source organism: Pseudomonas sp. BIGb0176 (assembly GCF_024810175.1). Taxonomy (NCBI): domain Bacteria; kingdom Pseudomonadati; phylum Pseudomonadota; class Gammaproteobacteria; order Pseudomonadales; family Pseudomonadaceae; genus Pseudomonas; species Pseudomonas sp. BIGb0176. Next base: position 153,166 of record NZ_JANUEC010000004.1, on the reverse strand, counting down.
AACTTCGGTGGCTGGCTGCTGGCGGCGCTGCTTGCGCTGGGTGTGCTCTGGGGCGTGTCCGAGCTGTTCTTCGGCATGACCTGGGGCGGGCCGATGAAGCACGCCTTCGCTGGCGCCCTGCACCTGGCCTGGCACCGGCGCGCCGAGCGCTTTGGTGGCGGACGCTCCACCGGCCTCAAACCGTTGGACCTGGAAGACCCGAACGCGCCTTTGGGGGTGGAAAAGCCCAAGGACTTCACCTGGAACCAGTTACTGGGCTTCGACGCCTGCGTGCAGTGCGGCAAGTGCGAGGCGGCGTGCCCGGCCTTCGCCGCCGGCCAGCCGCTGAACCCGAAGAAACTGATCCAGGACATGGTGGTCGGCCTGGCCGGCGGTACCGACGCGCAGTTCGCTGGCAGCCCGTACCCTGGCAAGGCCATCGGCGAACACGGCGGCAACCCGCACCAGCCCATCGTCAACGGCCTGGTGGACGCCGAGACCCTGTGGTCCTGCACCACCTGCCGGGCCTGTGTCGAGGAATGCCCGATGATGATCGAACACGTCGATGCCATCGTCGACATGCGTCGCCATCTGACCCTGGAGAAGGGCGCCACGCCGAACAAGGGCGCCGAGGTCCTGGAAAACCTCATTGCCACCGACAACCCCGGCGGCTTCAACCCCGGCGGGCGGATGAACTGGGCGGCGGACCTGAACCTGTCCCTGCTCAGCGACAAACAAAGCACCGACGTGCTGTTCTGGGTCGGCGACGGCGCCTTCGACATGCGCAACCAGCGCACCCTGCGGGCCTTTGTCAAAGTGCTCAAGGCGGCCAAGGTGGACTTCGCCGTGCTCGGCCTGGAAGAGCGCGACAGCGGTGACGTGGCCCGGCGCCTGGGCGACGAAGCGACTTTCCAGCTGCTGGCCAAGCGCAACATCCAGACCCTGGCCAAGTACCGCTTCAAGCGCATCGTCACCTGCGATCCCCACAGTTTCCATGTGCTGAAGAACGAGTATGGCGCCTTCGATGGCAACTACCTGGTGCAGCACCACAGCACCTACCTGGCCGAGCTGATCGGCGCCGGTGCGCTGAACCTGGGCCAGCACAAGGGCAGCAGCGTGACCTATCACGATCCTTGCTACCTGGGTCGTTACAACGGTGAGTACGAAGCCCCTCGGGACGTACTGCGTGCCCTGGGCATCGAGATCAAGGAAATGCAGCGCTCGGGCTTCCGTTCCCGTTGCTGCGGCGGTGGCGGCGGCGCGCCGATCACCGACATTCCGGGCAAGCAACGGATTCCCGACATGCGCATGCAGGACATCCGCGAAACCGGCGCCGAGCTGGTGGCCGTGGGTTGTCCACAGTGCACGGCGATGCTCGAAGGGGTGGTGGAGCCGCGGCCGATGATCAAGGACATCGCCGAACTGGTAGCCGATGCCTTGCTCGAAGACGCCGCCCCGAGCAAAGCGCCGGCGTCGGTGAAACCTGAACCTGCGGAGGTGCACTGATGAGCGACATTATCCGCCGCGATCCCCGGGCCGAGTGGATCGCCCGCAACCGCCTGCACCCGCTGCACGCGGCCATGCAGCCGGCGCAACACAGCTGGATGGGGCCCAATGGCCTGATCCGCAAGAACCCCCACGGCATCGGTTTCATCGGCCCCAACGGCCTCAAGCGCATCGACCGCAGTGGCGCCCAGCAGGGCGGCAGCGCCAAGCGCACGGCAGCGGCCGAGGTGCAGTTGCCGCTGCATCAAGTGGCGCAGCCGGCGTTCTACATCAGCGTGGTGCCGGACATGGTCGGTGGCCGCCTGAGCAGCCACGACCGCGACCTTCTGGGCCTGGCCCATCAGCTGGCGGGCCAGGACGGCGCGGTGCTGGCGGTGGTGTTCGGCGAGCACAAGGAATCGGCCTTCGCCACAGCGGGTGTCGACCGCCTGCTGGTGCTGCAAGGCAGCGAGTTCGAAGGTTATGCACCGGAGCAACGGGTGCAGGGCCTGCGGGCTGTGGATAACCAGTTCAGCCCGCGTCACTGGCTGCTGCCCGACAGCCGCACCGGCGGCGGCGAACTGGGCCGGCGCTTTGCCGCGGCCCTGGGCGAACGCCCGGCGACCCGGGTCTGGCAGGTCAAGGACGGGCAGTGCATCGGCCGTGCCGGCGCCGGCCTGCAGGACCTGGCGCGGCCGGTCGCGCGCTTGATCCTGGCCGCCGCCGAATGCGCGGAGCCGGTCAGCGAAACCCGCCACGAAGCCTTGCCGGTGGAGTTATCCACAAGCGTGGCCCGCAGCCTGGCGCGGATCGAAGACCTGGGCGCAGTGGCGGTGGACCCGGCGGCGATTCCCATGGCCGAGGCCGAATTCATCTTTTCCGGGGGCAACGGGGTCAAGGACTGGCCGCTGTTTCACCAGACCGCCGCCGCCCTGGGGGCCACCGAAGGCGCTTCGCGGGTGGCGGTGGACGACGGCTTCATGGCCCGCGACCGGCAAGTGGGGGCCAGTGGTATCTGGGTCACCGCGCGGGTCTATGTGGCGGTGGGGATTTCCGGAGCGATCCAGCACCTGCAAGGCATTGGTGCCTGCGATAAGGTGGTGGCGATCAACCTCGACCCGGGTTGCGACATGATCAAGCGTGCCGACCTGTCGGTGATTGGCGACAGCGCGGAGATTCTCAAGGCCTTGATCGCGGCGGTAGCGGCCTACCGCAACGACGCCAAGCGCGATGCGGCTTAAGGGGATGTTATGCACAGCAATGTAATCAGCCTGATTTCGATTGGCGCCCACCCCACCTCCGGCCGCCCGCGGCGTGCCGAACAGGATGCCCGGGCAGTGGAACTGGGCCTGCAACTGGCCGGTGCGCAGTTGCAGGTGCTGCATGCCGGCGATGTAGCCGAACCGGCCCTGCGCGCCTACCTGGGCATGGGCCTGGAACAGCTGCATGTGCTGGAGCAGCCGGCGGGCGCCGATGCCCTGCCGGCACTGACCCAGTACCTGCGTCATGCCGGCGCCCAGGTGGTGCTCACCGGCAGCCAGGCGGAAACCGGCGAGGGCTCGGGGATGCTGCCATTCCTGCTGGCGGAAAACCTCGGCTGGCCGCTGGTGGTGGGGCTGGCCCAGGTCGAGTCCCTGGGCGATGGCGTGGCCCATGTCCTGCAAGCCTTGCCCCGCGGCCAGCGACGCCGGCTCAAGGTGCGCCTGCCATTCCTCGCCACTGTGGATAACGCCGCACCCAAGCCGCGCCAGAGCGCCTACGGCCCGGCGCGCCGGGGCGTGCTCGAAACCGACCAGGTGCTGGTGGTGGAGGACGAGTTGTTCACAGGCTCCAGCCTGCAACCGGCCAAGCCGCGGCCCAAGCGCCTGAAAGTGATCAAGGCCAAGAGCGGCGCCGACCGCATGAAAGCCGCTACCGCCAAGGCCAGCGGCGGCACCGGCCAGGTACTCAAGGGCGTCAGTCCTGAGGCGGGTGCCGAAGCCATTCTCAAATTGCTCATCGAAGAAGGCGTAGTGCGCTGACCTCAGGGTTATGCACAACCCCTGGCACCGCTGTTCGCTGGCAAGCCAGCTCCTACGGGGGAAATGCACCCATGCCCTGTAGGAGCCGGCTTGCCGGCGAAGAGGCCAGCGCGGTTTTGCACAATTTCCGGCCGTCTTTCGCGACAGGGGGGTAGGGTTACTCACAATCCCTGTGTGCGGACCTGTGGATAAGGTGTTCGCGCCTCGCTCCAGCCCTTGTTCAGCAGGCCCTGGCGCCGCCTGTACGATTTTTGATCAGGCTAAGTCGGGGTTTTTTATGGCGTTTTTTCCATGATGGGAAAACCCTCGGGCAGACTTTTGCACAGCAGTTGCCCCCAAAGTCTGTTGGCGCTTCTGTGGATAAGATGTTCGCTTAGCGCTGTATCCCTTGCAGAACGGGGCTTTCAAGATTTTGTTCAAAAAACGACCAAATGCTTGTTTTTCCGCAGAATATCCTGGCGTGCCCCTGATAATGCGCGGCTTTTGGCGGTTTTCCACAGTGCCCGACTAGTGCACCCGAGTTGCCCCCAAAGTCTGTTGGCCGTTCTGTGGATAAGGTGTTCGCCTTCCTCTGTAGCCCTCTGAATACGTGGCTTTGATGGCTGTGTTCAAAAAATGATCAATACCTTGTGAAACAGCACTTTCTTCATAAGTCACGGATTTTATTGCCATTGCCCGGCGAAATATCCCCATGCCAGAGGAACTTGCCCACAGTTGCTGTGGGCCAAGGTGTGGATAAGGTGTTCGTCGAAGGCTGCACCCCTTGTAATCCATGGCTTGTGCGGCAATAGATCAAATTTCATACAGTTCTAATGGCTGCCTTGACACTGGCAAGTGGCCTGTCTTCACTGATGCCACAAGGACTTGGCAGTTACTTATCCACATCCGGTTCCCGGGAGCTCAGGCAATGGACTGTCGTTTATCACAGGCTTCTGCGATCCGCGCCTTTCTCCCTCGACGCACCCGCCGCCGCGCCACCAACCAGCGCGCCCGCCTATAGCTGCACTCCCGGGCTGCCGCCGGTTGGCACTTTTTCCACAGTTTGTGTTTCCCTGGCCAGGCTCCAGGCCAACCAGAAGTCCGCGGACTTTCTCAAGCAGGAGGCGCGTTTCTACAAGCCGCCGATCAACGTGACCTTCGCCAAGTTGCCCAACAACCTCAACCACGTCGGGGTCGAGCAACTGCCGTGCAACCACTGTGGCGACTGCGTCTGGGGCTGTAACAACAAGGCCAAGAACACCACCCTGATGAACTACCTGCCGGACGCCTGCAATCACGGTGCGCAGATTTTCTGCCAGGCCCAGGTGCGCCATCTGGAGCGTGACGGCGACGGCTGGATCGTGCGCTTCCAGTACCTGGACAGCGCCCAGGGACGGCATGTACGGGCGCTGCATCGGCCATGGGGCGATTCCCTATGGCGTTACCAGCGAACTGAAGGGCAACACCCAGGTGCAATGGTCGGAAACCCTTTCGGCAGACGATCCGAACTACCCGCTAGGGGTGCGCAATGGCTATGTGAAGGTGAGGCTGGACGGCCCGCAGATCAGCGAGACCTTCATCGGCGAGACCGGCGCGGTCAGCTGGTCGCGGCCCTGAAGGCCCTGTAGCCGCTGCCGAGCCCGCGAGGCAGCGACAAGATCCGCGGGACCTTGCTTGACGGTTTTCCGGCGGACCTCAGGCGCTCTCAAGATCGCTGCGCCTGCTGCGTCGGAATGCCGCCCAAGCCGTTCGCAGCCTGCGGCAGCGGCTACACAAGCCTTGTAGCCGCTGCGGTGCTTGCAGTGTCAGCCGGTGACCGGAACACCCTTGAGGTAAGGCGCCGGTTCCGCCCCCAGGTTGCTCAGCATGCGCTCGCTGTACCAGTCGACGAAGTTGACCACGCCGAACTCGTAGGTCTTGGAGTACGGGCCGGGCTGGTAGGCGGTGGAGTTGATGCCGCGCTGGTTCTCTTCCGCCAGGCGCCGGTCCTGGGCGTTGGTGGCGTCCCACACCTGGCGCATGCGTTCGACGTCGTAGTCCACGCCTTCCACGGCGTCCTTGTGCACGATCCACTTGGTGGTGACGATGGTTTCCTGGGCGCTGATGGGCCACACGGTGAACACGATGATGTGGTCGCCCATGCAGTGGTTCCACGAGTGGGGCAGGTGCAGGATGCGCATCGAGCCCAGGTCCGGGTTCTTGATCCGGCCCATGAGTTTGGCGCAGCCCTGCTTGCCGTCCAGGGTCATGGACACGGTGCCCTTGAGCAGCGGCATGCGCACGATGCGGTTGCGCAGGCCGAAGCTGGCGTGGGCGTAAGGGATCTTCTCGGCTTCCCAGGCGGCAGCGGAGGCGGCCACGTGGTCCTTGAACGCCTGGTCGGCCCGCGGGTCGGTGACGTCGTCCCATTCCAGCAGGGTTTTCAGCAATTCGGGGTGCGAGCCGCCGCAGTGGTAGCACTCGCGGTTGTTCTCCAGCACCAGCTTCCAGTTGGCCTTTTCATGCAAGGTGGTCTGCACCGCCACCTTGGTGTTCTCCATGTCGTAGGGCTCCATGTAATGGGCCAGGGTCGCGAGGAAGTCGTCGATGGCCGGCGGGTTCTCGGCCAGGGAGATGAAGATGTAGCCGCCGGCGGTCTTCACGTTCACCGGTTTCAGGCCGTATTGCTTCATGTCGAAGTCGGCGCCCATCTCGGTGCCGGCGAACAGCAGGCGGCCGTCCAGTTCGTAGGTCCACTGGTGGTAGTGGCAGACCAGCTTGGCGACCTTGCCCTTGTCGCTGGTGCACAGCCGTGAGCCGCGGTGGCGGCAGACGTTGTGGAAGGCGTGGACCACGCCGTCGGCGCCGCGGATGACGATGATCGGGTTCTTGCCGATCTGCAGGGTGATGTAGTTGCCCTTGGTAGGGATTTCGCAGGTCATGCCGGCGATCAGCCATTCCTTCTGGAAGATCTCCTGCATGTCGATATCGAACAGCCTTTCATCGCAGTAGAACGGCTGCGGCAGGGAAAAGGTCCGCTCACGTTCCTGCAGCATCTGTGCAGTGGCCTTGCGTGCAGGTTCCAGCGGATCGCCCAAGCTCAGGGTTGCGGTGACGTCCATCGTTCAAGTCCTCATGGCCGTTCAGTGCGGCCGGCGAATTAATTAGTGGCTACGGTGGGTGCTACGCAAGTCACGAAAAAAACGGCTGTTGTCGTTGAGGCGAGTGTGGGTCCGCAGGCGCCAAGAACCTTATCCATGGGCGACATGGCCCAATCTGTTCCCGACGCGCCAGCCCCGGCAGCTGGGGGCTGGTCGCGATAAGCATGTGAATGTCGCAGATAGGTAAATGGGCGCGAGAAGCCTTACGCAGAATCGCTGACAAGACGCCGACCGTCGGCCGTGGAGAACAGCATGTCCAACACCTTCCTTAACCCGGTAACCACCCAGACCTGGGCCAATGGCCGTCACATCGTCCGTTGCGTCAAAGTCATCCAGGAAACCTGGGACGTGCGGACCTTCTGCTTCATGGCCGACCAGCCGATCATGTTCTTCTTCAAACCGGGGCAGTTCGTCACCCTGGAGCTGGAGATCGAGGGCCAGCCGGTGATGCGTTCCTACACCATCTCCAGCTCGCCCTCGGTGCCCTACAGCTTCTCGGTGACCATCAAGCGCGTGCCCGGCGGCAAGGTCTCCAACTGGCTGCACGACACCCTGCACGAAGGCCAGGAACTGGCGGTGCACGGGCCGGTGGGGCTGTTCAACGCCATCGACTTTCCGGCGCCGAAGATCCTCTACCTCAGCGGCGGCGTCGGCATTACCCCGGTGATGTCCATGGCGCGCTGGTTCTACGACACCAACGCCAACGTCGACATGGTGTTCATCCACAGCGCCCGTTCCCCCAAGGACATCATTTACCACCGCGAGCTGGAGCACATGGCCTCGCGGATCGACAACTTCAGCCTGCACCTGATCTGCGAAAAGCACGGCCTGGGCGAGCCCTGGGCCGGTTATCGCGGCTACCTGAACCACAAGATGCTGGAGTTGATGGCCCCGGATTTCCTGGAGCGGGAAGTGTTCTGCTGCGGCCCCACGCCCTATATGAGCGCGGTCAAGCGGCTGCTGGAAGCCGCCGGTTTCGACATGGCCCGCTACCACGAGGAATCCTTCGGCGCGACCCCGGCCGAAGCCCGGGCCGATGCGGTGGAACACGCCGAACAGGCGGCCGAGGCGCCGGAGCCGGACCTGGCGGATCTGCATCAGGTGGAGTTCACCGCTTCGGGCAAGAGCATCCGCGTGGGCCCCGGGGAAACCGTGCACGCGGCGGCGGCCAAGCTTGGCCTGATGATTCCCAAGGCCTGCGGCATGGGCATCTGCGGCACCTGCAAGGTGCTCAAGCTGGGGGGCGAGGTGGAGATGGAGCACAACGGCGGGATCACCGAGGAAGACGAAGCCGAAGGCTACATCCTGTCCTGCTGCAGCGTGCCCAAGGGCGACGTGCGCGTGGAGTTCTGATCGCCGGCAAACCGGCCCCTGCATCCGTTTGCTGTAGGAGCCGGCTTGCCAGCGAACAGGTGCAACCTGATCCTTCGGTTACTGATACAACGCCGGGCGCCGATCCAGGTGCACATGGTTATGTTCACTGATGGATTTGTGCCAGGCCTGGGTCAGGTCCAGCTCCGCCAGCAGCAACTGCTCGGCGCTTTCCCGATCCCTGCCCGCCAGTGGATAACCGTCGGCATCGACAAGGGTCGAGCCGCCCACCCAGTTCACTCCACGTTCCTCGCCGCAGCGGTCGCAGGCGGCGATGAACATCCGGTTGACCGCCGCATTGGCCTGCACCCGGACCATCTCCGCCGGCCGCTCGCCGAGCGGGCGCGGGCCATCCGGCCAGTTCACCGGGGCGCACAACAGGGCCGCGCCGGCCAGGGCTGGCAGGCGCACCCACTCGGGAAACTCCAGGTCGTAGCAGATCATCATGGCGATCGGCCCGAAGCGGGTCGGCACCACCGGCGGCGGCTCGTCGCCCGGGGTGAAGATCAGGTTTTCCCTATCCCACAGGTGGGCCTTGCGGTACAGCGTCAGCCTGCCTTCGGGTTCGACCAGCGCCGCGCTGTTGGCCACGCGCTCCTGGTCCAGGCGCTCGCAGAAGCCGCCGACGATCACCACCTGCAGCTCTTCGGCCAGGGTTTTCCACAGGCTCAGGGTCGGCCCGTCGAGGCTTTCTGAGAGTGCCAGGGCTTCATTGCGGTCGCTGAACACATAGCCGCTCTGCACCAGTTCCGGCAGCACCACCACCTGGGCGCCGCGGGCGGCGGCCTGGCGTATCGCCTCGGCGCCCAGGGCGCGGTTGTACTTAAGGTCGCCGATGCGCGGGGCCACTTGCTGGCAGGCCACCTTGAGGGATGCCTGAGGAATCATTGCGCGCCTCCTTCCAGTTGCTGCTCGCTGGCCTGGATGGCCAGGCGCTCCGCGTCCAGGTCCAGGTTGCGGGTCAGCGCCCAGTAGACCAGCGCGGCCACGGCAAGGCCAACCACGAAGGCAATGTCGGCGCCGCCCAGGGCCTGGGACAGCGGGCCCTGGAAGAAACTCAGGGACATGAACGGCACCATCGCCAGCAGGCCGAGGAAATACGCCAGCAGCCCGGCGCTGGACCAGCGGCCATAGATCCCGGTGTGATTGAAGATGTCGCTGATGGCATAGCGACCTTTGCGCACCAGGTAGAAGTCCGCCAGGTTGACTGCGGTCCAGGGCACCAGGAAATACAGCATCAGCAGCACGAAAGTGTTGAAGCTGCCCAGGTAGCTCTCGGGAATGTTCATGGCGATGAGAAAGATCACCACCGCCACCAGCACGATTCCGCAGACCCGGCTCTTGAGGTTGGGCTTGATCGACTTGAAGCCGTCGATGGCGCTGATGCCGGTGAGCATGGCGCCGTAGCAGTTGACCGCCATGATGCCCACCAGCGCCGGCACTGCGATCAGCACGGTGAAGGTGCCGAAGCCGGGGATCACCCGGTTGCCCACTTCGCGCACGCTGGCGATGGCATCGGGGGAGGGCAGGGCCGAGGCCAGGAACGCCCCCAGGGACATCAGCCACAGGGCCGAACCGGCGGCGCCCAGGTAGGTCCAGAAGATCACCTGGCGCGACGGCGTCTGGTGCGGCAGGTAGCGTGAGTAGTCGGAGACGTACACCGAATAGCTGATCTGGTAGCCGGCGGCGGCCGACAGCTGGATCAGGAACGCCGACCAGGAGAACTGCGGGTCGGCCAGGGCCGAGTCGGCCTGCAGGGTCAGCAGGGCACTGACGGTGAGCACGGCGAACACGCTGATCATCACGTAGGTCAGCCAGCGCTGCACGGTGTGCAGCAGGTCATGGCCGATCACCGCGATCAGCACCGCCACGGCGATCATCAGGGTGTACCAGGGCGCCCGGGCGCCGGGAATCACGGTGTTGATGGCATCGGTGGCGAGGATCACGTTGAACACGTTGAAGCCGATGTAGACGAACACCACGGCGGTGAACGGCACGATGGCGCCGCGCAGGCCGAACTGGGCGCGGGACTGGATCATCTGCGGCAGCCCCATGCGCGGACCCTGGTTGGCGTGGAAGGCCATGCAGAAGGTACCCAGGCAGACGCCGATGACGATCGCCAGGATGGCGTATTGCAGGGCAAGGCCCAGGGCTGCGCCGGTGAAACCGGTGACCATGGTGGTGAGCACGAAGTTGCCGGTGAACCAGAAGGGGCCCTGGTGCCAGACCTTGCCGTGGCGCTCGTTGCGCGGCACGTAGTCGATGGAGCGGGTTTCGATCTTCAGGCCGGGAGGCTGGGCGTTCTCGGTGACGCAAGAAGAAGTCGTCATGGGGTACAGCCTTATTTTTATAGGTCGACCCCGGAGTCTCGGACAAACGCTGCGGTTGTTGAATCAGTGGGGGCAAATAATCAGTTCAGGAATTTGTGAACTGATGAAGGGGGCGTGCTTGACGGGCCTCTTCGCTGGCAAGCCGGCTCCTACGGGGTGGGGGGGCGCTGGCCATTGTAGGAGCCGGCTTGCCGGCGAAGGCGTCGGTGAGCGCGACGCTTGGGTTGCGGGCCTCTTCGCTGGCAAGCCAGCTCCTACAGGCGGGGGGTGGGTCAGGCGCTCATGACGGTGCGGATGTCGGCTGCCAGTTCGCGCACGCGGTCTTCCTCGGTGTCCCAGGAGCACATGAAGCGCGCGCCACCCTTGCCGATGAAGGTATAGAAGCGCCAGCCCTTGGCCGTCAGTGCGGCAATGGCCGGTTCCGAGAGTTGCAGGAACACGCCGTTGGCCTGCACCGGGAACATCAGTTCCACGCCAGGAATGTCGGCCACCAGTTGGGCCAGCAGCTGCGCGCAGTGGTTGGCGTGGCGGGCGTGCTTGAGCCAGGCGTCGTTTTCCAGGAGGCCGACCCAGGGCGCGGAGAGAAAGCGCATTTTCGAGGCCAACTGGCCAGCCTGCTTGCAGCGGTAGTCGAAGTCTTCCGCCAGCTTGTGGTTGAAGAACAGGATCGCTTCACCCACCGCCATGCCGTTTTTCGTGCCGCCAAAGCACAGCACGTCCACGCCGGCCTTCCAGGTCAGCTCCGCCGGGGTACAGCCGAGGAAGGCGCAGGCGTTGGAGAAGCGCGCGCCGTCCATGTGCAGGTTCAGCCCCAGTTCCTTGCAGGTGGCACTGATGGCGCGAACTTCTTCCGGGGTGTAGACACTGCCCACCTCGGTGGCCTGGGTCAGGGTTACCACCCGCGGCTTGGGATAGTGGATGTCCTGGCGCTTGAGGGCGATCTCGCGGATCGATTCCGGGGTCAGCTTGCCGTTCTGGGTGCCGGCGATCAGCAGCTTGGAGCCGTTGGAGAAGAACTCCGGGGCGCCGCACTCGTCGGTTTCGACGTGGGCGGTTTCCGAGCAGATCACGCTGTGGTAACTCTGGCACAGCGACGACAGGGCCAGGGAGTTGGCGGCGGTGCCGTTGAAGGCGAAGAACACTTCGCAATCGGTTTCGAACAGTTTGCGGAAATGATCCGAGGCGCGAGCGGTCCACTGGTCGTCGCCGTAAGCGCGCTCGTGGCCGTGGTTGGCCTGCTCCATGGCGGCCCAGGCTTCGGGGCAGATGCCGGAGTAGTTGTCGCTGGCGAATTGTTGGCTCTTGTCGGTCATGGCCGGCTCCGTGGTCGATGATGGTGCGCACTTTAACCAAGAATAATGGCCCAGCACACGCTCTGTTTATGCCGGAATAATGCATGGCCCATAAGGATTTATGCGTGACGCGATGCTGAAACCCGACACTGCCCGGCGCGACGGGGCGCTGGATGCGCTGAAATGGCTGGCGCTGCTGAGCATGGTCCTCGATCACCTGCGTTATGTGGGCCTGAGCCTGGACTGGTTTTACGTACCCGGGCGCCTGGCGTTTCCCTGGTTCTGCCTGGCCATGGCGGTGAACCTGACCCGGGCCAGGGATGAAATCGACCGCCGGCCCGGCCCATGGCGCTACCTGGGCTGGTTGCTGCTGTTCAGCCTGCTGAGCGAGATTCCCTATCGTCTGTTCATTCCCGGCCCCGATACCTTGAATGTGTTGCCCACCCTGGCCCTGGGCCTGCTGGTGGCTCGCGGCTGGCAGCGGCGCAGAGGCCTGGACCTGGGGCTTGGCCTGCTGGCCTTGCTGCTGGCGGTGGTTTTCAGCGAGCGGCTGATGTTCGGCGCCTTCGGGGTGTTGCTGCCGCTGGCCCTGGTACTGGTGTTGCGCCGGCCCTGGTATTTCAGCCTGCTGCCTGGGGCGCTGTGCCTGGCGGCCAATCAATGGGAAACCTTGTTCCGGGCGGCGCGCCTGGGCAATCAGGTGGCGACCTGCGGTATTGCCGCTTGTCTGCTGGCGCCGTGGCTGGGGCTGATGCTGCTGCGGGGGCTGCGTGGCAGGTCGGTGCCGGCCATGCGCCGCTGGGCCTACCTGCTGTACCCGGCGCACTTTCTCCTGCTGCTGGCCCTGCGCGCAGCCCTGTAGGAGCCGGCTTGCCGGCGAAGGCGCCCGTGAGGGTTTGCGCCCGGCTTGCGGGCCTCTTCGCTGGCAAGCCGGCTCCTACGGCAGAGAGCGTTGCGTTGTGGGGGAAGGACAGGCCCGATCCAGAGCCGTTGGCGGGTGGTGCGGGCAGGCATTTATCTCCGCACGCCAGGGCATGTCGTAAACGCACCTTTGCGTGGCGTCCATAGGCATTTGAGTTCCCCTTCCCGGTCATACCATCGCATCCAAAGGGCGTAGCTGTAAGGCTCGCCTCACCGAGACGAAAGGCGCACCGCCGCCGCTGGGAGAGACGTGATGTTCAGCAAGCAAGACCAGATCCAGGGTTACGACGATGCACTGCTGGCGGCCATCAATGCCGAGGAACAACGCCAGGAAGATCACATCGAGCTGATCGCGTCGGAAAACTACACCAGCAAGCGGGTGATGCAGGCGCAAGGCAGCGGGCTGACCAACAAGTACGCCGAAGGCTATCCGGGAAAGCGCTACTACGGTGGCTGCGAGCACGTGGACAAGGTCGAGGCCCTGGCCATCGAGCGCGCCAAGCAACTGTTCGGTGCCGACTACGCCAACGTCCAGCCGCACTCCGGTTCTTCGGCCAACAGCGAGGTGTACCTGGCCCTGCTGCAGGCCGGCGATACCATCCTCGGCATGAGCCTGGCCCATGGCGGCCACCTGACCCACGGGGCCAAGGTGTCGTCCTCGGGCAAGCTGTACAACGCGGTGCAGTACGGCATCGACACCCGCACCGGGTTGATCGACTACGACGAAGTCGAGCGCCTGGCCGTGGAACACAAGCCGAAGATGATCGTCGCCGGCTTCTCGGCCTACTCCAAGACCCTGGACTTCCCGCGCTTCCGGCAGATCGCCGACAAGGTCGGGGCGCTGCTGTTCGTCGACATGGCCCACGTCGCCGGGCTGGTGGCCGCCGGTCTGTATCCCAACCCGCTGCCCTATGCCGACGTGGTCACTACCACCACCCACAAGACCCTGCGCGGTCCCCGTGGCGGGCTGATCCTGGCCAAGGCCAACGAAGAGATCGAGAAGAAACTCAACGCTGCCGTGTTCCCGGGTGCCCAGGGCGGTCCGCTGATGCATGTGATTGCGGCCAAGGCGGTGTGCTTCAAGGAAGCGCTGGAACCTGGCTTCAAGGCTTATCAGCAGCAAGTGATCGACAACGCCCAGGCCATGGCCGGCGTGTTTATCAAACGCGGCTACGATGTAGTGTCCGGCGGCACCGACAACCACCTGTTCCTGGTCAGCCTGATTCGCCAGGGCCTGACCGGCAAGGATGCCGATGCCGCCCTGGGCCGCGCCCACATCACCGTGAACAAGAACGCCGTGCCCAACGACCCGCAGTCGCCGTTTGTCACGTCCGGCCTGCGCATCGGCACCCCGGCGGTCACCACCCGCGGTTTCAAGGTCACCCAGTGCACCGAACTGGCGGGCTGGATCTGCGACATTCTCGACCACCTCGGCGATGCCGACGTCGAGGCCAATGTCGCCCGTCAGGTGGCGGCCCTGTGTGCTGATTTCCCGGTTTACCGCTGAGAGCCGCAACTGGAGCAATGACTATGCAACGCTATTCGGGCTTCGGCCTCTTCAAGCACTCTCTCAGCCACCATGAAAACTGGCAGCGCATGTGGCGCACCCCGACCCCGAAGAAAGTCTATGACGTGGTCATAGTCGGCGGCGGCGGGCATGGCCTGGCCACCGCCTACTACCTGGCCAAGGAACACGGCATCACCAATGTCGCGGTGGTGGAGAAGGGCTGGCTGGGCGGCGGCAACACCGCGCGCAACACCACCATCGTGCGTTCCAACTACCTGTGGGACGAGTCGGCGCAGCTCTACGAGCATGCGATGAAGTTGTGGGAAGGCCTGTCCCAGGACCTCAACTACAACGTGATGTTCTCCCAGCGCGGGGTCTACAACCTGTGCCATACCCTGCAGGACATCCGTGATTCCGAGCGCCGGGTCAGCGCCAACCGGCTCAACGGCATCGACGGCGAACTGCTCAACACCCAGCAGGTGGCGGACGAGATCCCCTACCTGGACTGCTCGAAGAACACTCGCTACCCGGTGCTCGGCGCCACGGTCCAGCGCCGCGGCGGCGTGGCCCGTCACGACGCCGTGGCCTGGGGCTTTGCCCGCGCCGCCGACGCCCTGGGCGTGGACCTGATCCAGCAGACCGAAGTCATCGGTTTTCGCAAGGAAAACGGCGTGTGCATCGGCGTCGAGACCAACAAGGGCTTTATCGGTGCCAAGCGCGTCGGGGTGGTCACCGCCGGCAACTCCGGGCACATGGCCAAGCTCGCGGGTTTTCGCCTGCCGATCGAATCCCACCCGCTGCAGGCGCTGGTGTCGGAGCCGATCAAACCGATCATCGACAGCGTGATCATGTCCAACGCGGTGCACGGCTACATCAGCCAGTCGGACAAGGGCGACCTGGTGATCGGCGCCGGTATCGACGGCTGGGTCGGCTACGGCCAGCGCGGTTCCTACCCGGTGATCGAGCACACCATCCAGGCCATCGTCGAGATGTTCCCGGTCCTCTCCCGTGTGCGCATGAACCGCCAGTGGGGCGGCATCGTCGACACCAGCCCGGACGCCTGCCCGATCATTTCCAAGACTCCGGTGCCGAACATGTTCTTCAACTGCGGGTGGGGCACCGGCGGCTTCAAGGCCACCCCGGGTTCGGGCAACGTGTTTGCCGCAAGCCTCGCCAAGGGCGAGATGCATCCATTGGCCGCCCCTTTCTCCATCGACCGTTTCCACAACGGCGCGCTGATCGACGAACACGGCGCTGCTGCGGTCGCCCACTAAAAGGACAACTACCTATGTTGCATATCTTCTGTCCTCACTGCGGCGAGCTGCGCTCCGAAGAGGAATTCCATTCGTCCGGCCAGGCGCATATTCCACGGCCCCTGGACCCCAACGCCTGCACCGACGAGGAGTGGGGCGACTACATGTTCTTCCGCGACAACCCTCGCGGCCTGCACCACGAGTTGTGGATCCACGCCGCCGGTTGCCGCCAGTACTTCAACGCTACCCGCGACACCGTCACCTACGAAATTCTTGAGACCTACAAGATCGGCACCAAGCCGCAATTCACCGCCAAGGCTGCTGGAGAGAAGGTATGAGCCAGACCAATCGCCTGTCCAACGGCGGACGCATCGACCGCAACAAGGTCCTGACCTTCACCTTCAACGGCCAGAGCTACAAGGGTTTTGAGGGCGACACCCTGGCCTCGGCCCTGCTGGCCAACGGCGTGGACATCATCGGCCGCAGCTTCAAGTACTCCCGGCCCCGGGGCATCTTCGCCGCAGGCTGCGAGGAGCCCAACGCGGTGCTGCAGATCGGTGCCACCGAAGCCACCCAGATCCCCAACGTGCGCGCCACCCAGCAGGCGCTGTACCAGGGCCTGGTCGCCACCAGCACCAACGGCTGGCCCAGCGTCAACAACGACATGATGGGGATTCTCGGCAAGGTCGGCGGCAAGCTGATGCCGCCGGGCTTCTACTACAAGACCTTCATGTACCCGCAATCGTTCTGGATGACCTACGAGAAGTACATCCGCAAGGCGGCGGGCCTCGGTCGCTCGCCCACCGAGAACGATCCGGACACCTACGACAACATGAACCAGCACTGCGACGTGCTGATCGTCGGCGCCGGCCCCGCGGGCCTTGCCGCCGCCCTGGCAGCGGCCCGCAGTGGCGCCCGGGTGATCCTGGCCGACGAGCAGGAAGAGTTCGGCGGTACCCTGCTGGACAGCCGCGAGAGCCTGGACGGCAAGCCGGCGGCGGAGTGGGTGGCCAGTGTGGTTGCCGAACTCCAGTCGCTGCCGGATGTGTTGCTGCTGCCGCGGGCCACGGTCAACGGCTACCACGACCACAACTTCCTGACCATTCACGAGCGCCTCACCGATCACCTCGGCGACCGCGCGCCCATCGGCCAGGTACGCCAGCGCATCCACCGGGTCCGCGCCAAGCGCGTGGTGCTGGCCACCGGCGCCCATGAGCGGCCGCTGGTCTACGGCAACAACGATGTGCCGGGCAACATGCTGGCTGGCGCGGTCTCCACCTATGTGCGGCGCTACGGCGTGGCCCCGGGCAAGAAACTGGTGCTGTCCACCAACAACGACCACGCCTACCGTGTGGCCCTGGACTGGCTCGACGCCAGCCTGCAAGTGGTGGCCATCGCCGATGCGCGGCACAACCCGCGCGGCGCCCTGGTGGAAGAAGCCCGGGCCAAGGGTATTCGCATCCTCACCTCCAGCGCGGTGATCGAGGCCCGAGGCAGCAAGCACGTGACCGGCGCGCGTGTAGCGGCCATCGACGTCAAGGCACACAAGGTCACCAGCCCCGGCGAATGGCTCGACTGCGACCTGATCGCCAGCTCCGGCGGCTACAGCCCGGTGGTGCACTTGGCCTCGCACCTGGGCGGCAAGCCGGTGTGGCGCGAAGACATCCTCGGTTTCGTGCCCGGTGAAGCGCCGCAGAAGCGTGTGTGCGTCGGTGGCATCAACGGCGTCTACAGCCTCGGCGATACCCTGGCCGACGGTTTCGAAGGCGGTGTGCGCGCCGCCAGTGAAGCCGGTTTCCAGGCCGTTGAGGGCGTTCTGCCCAAGGCCCTGGCCCGTCTTGAAGAACCGACCCTGGCGCTGTTCCAGGTGCCCCACGAAAAAGGCACGGCGCGTGCGCCGAAGCAATTCGTCGACCTGCAGAACGACGTCACCGCCGCCGCCATCGAACTGGCGACCCGCGAGGGCTTCGAGTCGGTGGAACACGTCAAGCGCTACACCGCCCTGGGCTTCGGCACCGACCAGGGCAAGCTGGGCAACGTCAACGGCCTGGCCATTGCCGCCCGTTCGCTGAACGTCAGCATTCCGCAGATGGGCACCACCATGTTCCGTCCGAACTACACGCCGATCACCTTCGGCGCCGTGGCTGGCCGGCACTGCGGGCACATCTTCGAGCCGGTGCGCTTCACCGCGCTGCATGCCTGGCATGTGAAGAATGGCGCCGAGTTCGAAGACGTCGGCCAGTGGAAACGCCCCTGGTACTTCCCGAAAAACGGCGAAGACCTGCATGCCGCGGTCAAGCGCGAATGCCAGGCCGTGCGCGACAGCGTCGGCCTGCTGGACGCCTCGACCCTGGGCAAGATCGACATCCAGGGCCCGGACGCCCGGGAGTTTCTCAACCGCATCTACACCAACGCCTGGACCAAGCTCGACGTGGGCAAGGCCCGCTACGGCCTGATGTGCAAGGAAGACGGCATGGTCTTCGACGACGGCGTCACTGCCTGTCTGGCCGACAACCACTTCCTGATGACCACCACCACCGGCGGCGCGGCCCGCGTGCTGCAGTGGCTGGAGATCTACCAGCAGACCGAATGGCCGGACCTCAAGGTGTACTTCACCTCGGTCACCGACCACTGGGCCACCATGACCCTGTCCGGGCCCAACAGCCGCAAGCTGCTGAGCGAAGTCACCGACATCGACCTGGACAAGGACGGCTTCCCGTTCATGACCTGGAAGGAAGGCCTGGTGGGTGGCGTACCGGCGCGGGTGTTCCGTATCTCGTTCACCGGCGAGCTGTCCTACGAGGTCAACGTCCAGGCCGACTACGCCATGGGCGTGCTGGAGCAGATCGTCGAGGCCGGCAAGAAGTACAACCTGACCCCCTACGGCACCGAGACCATGCACGTGCTGCGGGCCGAGAAGGGCTTCATCATCGTCGGCCAGGACACCGACGGCTCCATGACCCCGGACGACCTGAACATGGGCTGGTGCGTGGGCCGGACCAAGCCGTTCTCCTGGATCGGCTGGCGCGGCATGAACCGTGAAGACTGCGTGCGCGAGCAGCGCAAGCAACTGGTGGGCCTCAAGCCGATCGACCCGACCCAGTGGCTGCCGGAAGGTGCGCAACTGGTGTTCAACCCCAAGCAGGCGATCCCGATGAGCATGGTGGGCCACGTGACCTCCAGCTATGCCCACAACTCCCTGGGTTATTCCTTCGCCCTGGGTGTGGTCAAGGGGGGGCTCAAGCGCCTGGGCGAGCGGGTCTTCGCACCGCTGGCCGATGGCCGGGTGATCGAGGCGGAAATCGTTTCCTCGGTGTTCTTCGACCCCAAAGGCGACCGCCAGAACATCTAAGGCACAACACGCTCATGTAGGAGCCGGCTTGCCGGCGAAGGCGGCCTTAGGGCCGGCACAAGGCCCAAGCGCCTCTTCGCCGACAGCCGCCTCCCCACAGGGCTGGCGTTATCAACAGAATTCAGGACAGGTGCTCTATGACCGCAGTCAACGTTTACCAACAGCGCCCCACCACCGGGGCCAAGGCCGAGTCGTCGTTGCACCACGCCGACCTGCCGAGCCTGGTGGGCAAGGGCCGCAAGAACGCCGGGGTGACCCTGCGCGAGAAAAAACTCCTCGGCCACCTGACGATCCGTGGCGACGGCCACGATCCGGCCTTCGCCGCCGGCGTGCACAAGGCCCTGGGCATCGAGTTGCCGGGTGCCCTGAGCGTGGTGGTCAAGGGTGAATCCAGCCTGCAATGGCTGGGTCCGGATGAGTGGCTGCTGATTGTGCCCAGCGGCGAAGAGTTCGCCGCCGAGCAGAACCTGCGCGCCGCCCTGGGCGACCTGCATATCCAGATCGTCAACGTCAGCGGCGGCCAGCAGATCCTCGAACTGTCCGGCCCCAACGTGCGTCAGGTGCTGATGAAGTCCACCAGCTACGACGTGCACCCCAACAACTTCCCGGTGGGCAAGGCAGTGGGCACGGTGTTCGCCAAGTCGCAACTGGTGATCCGCCGTACCGGCGAAGACACCTGGGAGTTGCTGGTGCGCCGTAGCTTCTCCGATTACTGGTGGATGTGGCTGCAGGATGCCGCGGCCGAATATGGCCTGAGTGTCCAGGCCTGAACCCAGCTTGGCTTGGTAGGAGCGAGCTGGCTCGCGAAGGATGGATTTTCCGGAAGACCACAGCGCCCTTGGATTTTTCGCGAGCAAGCTCGCTCCTACAGAGAATCGACCGCGCTGCGGTTGCCCCAACGAACAGGAGTTATCCCGCATGAGCCGCGCCCCCGATACATGGATTCTCACCGCCGACTGCCCCAGCGTGCTCGGCACGGTGGACGCGGTGACCCGCTTTCTGTTCGAGCAGGGCTGCTACGTCACCGAGCACCACTCCTTCGATGACCGGCTCTCGGGCCGCTTCTTCATTCGCGTGGAGTTTCGCCAGCCCGACGGCCTCGACGAACAGGGCTTTCGCGATGGTCTGGCGCAGCGGGCCAAGGCCTTCGAGATGAACTTCGAACTGACCGCGCCGCACTACCGGCCGAAGGTGGTGATCATGGTCTCCAAGGCCGACCACTGCCTCAACGACCTGCTCTACCGCCAGCGCATCGGCCAGTTGCCCATGGACGTGGTGGCGGTGGTGTCCAACCACCCGGACCTCAAGCCCCTGGCCGACTGGCACCAGATTCCCTACCACCACTTCCCCCTAGACCCCAACGACAAGCCGTCCCAGGAGCGTCAGGTGTGGCAGGTGATCGAGGACTCCGGCGCCGAACTGGTGATCCTTGCCCGCTACATGCAAGTGCTGTCGCCGGAGCTGTGCCGCAAGCTCGATGGCAAGGCCATCAACATCCACCACTCGCTGCTGCCGGGCTTCAAGGGCGCCAAGCCTTATCACCAGGCCTACAACAAGGGGGTGAAACTGGTGGGAGCCACGGCGCACTACATCAACAACGACCTGGACGAAGGCCCGATCATCGCCCAGGGCGTGGAGGTGGTGGACCACAGCTATTACCCCGAGGACCTGATCGCCAAGGGCCGGGATATCGAGGGCCTGACCCTGGCCCGGGCGGTGGGTTATCACATCGAGCGGCGGGTGTTCCTGAACGGCAACCGGACGGTGGTGCTCTGATGATTCCCGGGGCTGCTGCGCAGCCCTTCGCGAGCAAGCTCGCTCCTACAGGCGTTGCGCCTGTTCGCGCGAAAGCGATTTTGAAAACGAAACAGCATCTGTACCCGAGCAATCCACGTGTTTCCCCTTTGGGTTACGCGGTTCCATAACAACAACAGCGAGGTGAAAGCATGTCTGGTAATCGTGGTGTCGTGTATCTGGGCAGCGGCAAGGTCGAGGTACAGAAAATCGACTATCCAAAAATGCAGGACCCGCGCGGCAGGAAGATTGAGCACGGCGTCATCCTGCGCGTGGTCTCCACCAACATCTGCGGTTCGGACCAGCACATGGTCCGTGGTCGTACCACCGCCCAGGTCGGCCTGGTGCTGGGCCATGAAATCACCGGCGAGGTGATCGAGAAGGGCAGCGACGTCGAGAACCTGAAGATCGGCGACCTGGTCTCGGTGCCCTTCAACGTGGCGTGCGGGCGCTGCCGCTCCTGCAAGGAACAGCACACCGGGGTCTGCCTGACCGTCAACCCGGCTCGCGCCGGCGGTGCCTATGGCTACGTCGACATGGGCGACTGGACCGGCGGCCAGGCCGAGTATGTGCTGGTGCCTTACGCCGACTTCAACCTGCTGAAACTGCCGAACCGCGACAAGGCCATGGAGAAGATCCGCGACCTGACTTGCCTCTCCGACATCCTGCCCACCGGTTATCACGGCGCCGTCACCGCTGGCGTTGGCCCGGGCAGCACCGTTTATGTGGCCGGTGCCGGCCCGGTCGGCCTGGCGGCTGCCGCTTCCGCGCGCCTGCTGGGGGCGGCGGTGGTGATCGTCGGTGACGTCAACCCGGTACGCCTGGCCCACGCCAAGGCCCAGGGTTTTGAAATTGCCGACCTGTCCAAGGACACCCCGCTGCACGAACAGATCGCCGATTTGCTTGGTGAGCCGGAAGTCGACTGCGCAGTGGACGCCGTGGGCTTCGAAGCCCGTGGCCACGGCCATGCCGGTGCCCAGCACGAAGCCCCGGCCACCGTGCTCAACTCGCTGATGGGCGTGGTGCGGGTGGCGGGCAAGATCGGTATCCCCGGCCTGTACGTCACCGAAGACCCGGGCGCCGTGGACGCCGCGGCGAAGATGGGCAGCCTGAGCATCCGCTTCGGCCTGGGCTGGGCCAAGTCCCATAGCTTCCACACCGGCCAGACCCCGGTGATGAAATACAACCGCCAACTGATGCAGGCCATCATGTGGGACCGCATCAACATTGCCGACGTGGTAGGGGTTGAAGTCATCAGCCTCGACGACGCCCCGCGCGGCTATGGCGAGTTCGATGCCGGCGTGCCGAAGAAATTTGTTATCGATCCGCACAAGCTGTTCAGTGCTGCCTGAGACTTGAGGCGATAGAAGAAAAAGGGCGACCCACGGGTCGCCCTTTTGCGTTGTGGCATAAGCCCGAGACCGCCGCGAGCACTTCGTACCCCGTGGCTAAAAACACCCCCCTGTAGCCGCTGTCGAGCTTGCGAGGCTGCGCAAAGGTCCGCAGGACCTTGCGTGGCGATCCTGCGTCGGGCGCTGCCGATATCGAGTCAGAAACCCTTGCCCGGGTAGTCGACCCAGTGTTCTCCACTGAGGATGTACTGCGCGGCGGCCTCGCTAAACACGCCTGGCGCATCCCGCTGGAAACGCGATCGCCACTGGGGCAGCCACCAGTAGTTGAGCGCCGTGCCTCTTGGGAAAAGCACCATGCTCAGGACGGATTGGTCGATGAGCCCGCGCTGATACAACTGGTGAATGCGGTCCATGAAATCCAGGTAGTAGCCGATGGGCAGCGAGAGCATCAGCACGGCGGTATGGAATTTTTCCGTGGGCGCTCGTTGCGGGTTTTCCAGCAGGCCCAGGGCTTCGCAGTAATGGGCCTGGGGCTGGCGAGCCAGGGTCTGGGCCGCCGGGACTTCGAGAATGATCAGTGAGTGGATCTCCTCTTGCCAATCGGCGCCGTGGGTCTCCTGGAAGTACTGGCTGATGACCTCGGTCAGGGGGCCGGTGGCATGGGCTGCGTCCGAGCAACGGTTGCCGTCGATGGGGCGGCCGATGATCCAGATGACGAGGGGGATGGCCAGGGCCAGGGCGATGCAGCTGTAGAGGGCCGTTCTGATTGGAGATCGTTTCACTGCAAGTGCCGGAAGGTGCGGGGGGCTTGCGCGGCAACCCGGGGCTGGCGCAGACCCTGCTGGTGAGTGGGCAGGGCAGTTTAGCGTTGGCGGCTTCGCTGGCAAGCCAGCTCCTACACAAGCCTTGCAGGAGCCGGCTTGCCGGCGAAGATTCCCGTCAGAGCGCCGCCAATTGCCCCTGGTACAGCACCGGCCCGGTGGGTTGCCCAGTAGGCGAGCCGCCGTGGGGTTCCAGGCTCACCGCCAGGGCGATCGGGGTACCCAGCAGGTCGCGTTGGGCCGGGCTCAGGTTGATCCGGCCCTTGCCGCCCACCGGTACCACGCCCAGGGAAATAGGCTTGCCATCGGCAGGAATCGCCCAGAGTTCCAGGCTGCGGTCCAGGCCGATGGCGGTCAGGGTCAGGGGTTCCACCTGCAGGTACTGGGCGTGGGCCTTGATCTGCAAGGCCGGTTGCTGGTCGGCGCTGAGCAGGGTGGCGCTGTAGCGCACCTGGTCGTCCTGCCGGATAAAGCCGATGTACAGGGTGGCCAGCACGGCGCAGGCGGCGATCGCCAGGCGCAGGCGCATCCACAGCGGGTTTTTCTGCGGCATGTGCAGGACCTGGGGCTGGATACGCGCCTGGATGCCTTGCCACACATGCTCCGGCACTTCCTGCTCGGGCAGGCCTGCGGTCAGGCTGGCGAGGCTCTCCTGCCACTGCGCCAGTTCCTCGCGCAGGGCCGGGTCGTCCAGCAGGAGCATGTCGAAGCGCCGGCGCGCGGCGCCCTGCATCAGGCCGATGGCGTAGTCGGCGGCGAGGGCGCGGCGCCGTTCGGGGGTTCGATAATTCATGATTCAAGGCACCTGCGCAGGCGTTCCATGCCGCGGCGGATCCAGGACTTGACCGAGCCCAGGGGCGCGGCCAGCTGCTCGGCCAGTTCGGAGCAGGACAGGCCCTGGAAGTAGGCCACGGTGATGGACTGGCGTTGCATGCCCTCCAGGCTTTCCAGGCAGCGGTTCAGGGCCCGGGCCTGGCGGGCGCTGTCCAGTTGTTCGTGGGCCGAGGGGGCGTCGTCCATCAGTTGCTGCTGCTCCCCCTCGCCCAGGGGCCGCTCGCGGTGCTTGCGCAGTTGGTCGATGGCCTGGTTGCGGGTGATGTTGATCATCCAGGTCAGGGGGGCGGACAGGTGCGGCTGGTAGCGCACGGCGTTGTTCCAGATGCGCACGAAGCTTTCCTGCAGCACCTCCTCGGCCAGGTCGCGGCGGCCCATGAAGCGCAGGGCCACCCCATTCAGGTACGGGGCAACGCTGCGGTACAGGGTTTCGAAGGCGCGGCGATCGCCCAGTGAGCACTGGGCCAGCAAGTGCCGCAGTTGATCGGGGTCGAGAGCGGAAATGGCGGTTCTCCAGGCAGGTGGCAAATGAATGGACCACGGCTGGCAACGGTCGATCCAGCCAGAGGGTAGTCCAGGGTGGGCGGTTGTTCCATTCACGGGTTGCGACCTCCTGCTACGGCCGGTGCCGATGTGCCTGCGCCGGTCGTCGTTGCTGCATATACGCAGAGCGGCGAGCCGTGGATGCGTGATTCTCGACTAAAATCCACAGGGTGCGGGCGCCGCTGCGTCACTTTCGGAACATTCGCCCGAAGCTTCAGTCAAAAGGCTGTTTTCCAGCCATCCGAACACGGGTGGTTTCCTGCCCCATGAGGTTGTTTCGATGAATATTCCACGCGGTTTCGCCTTGGCTACCCTGATGACCCTGGCAGCCGGTTCGGCCCTGGCCGGCGGTTTCAGCCTGAACGACGCGGCCAATGCCATTTCCGGCATGCAGGGCGGCGACAAGGCTGCCGCCGCGGCCCCCACTTCCCAGACCGCCGGCCTGCTCGGAGCCCTGGGTTCGCAACTGAATGTCACTCCCCAGCAAGCCATCGGCGGTACGGGCGCCATGCTTGGCCTGGCGAAGAACCAGTTGAGCAGCACCGACTATTCCCAGTTGAGCAAAAGTGTCCCGGGCCTGGACAAGCTCTCGGGCAGCAACGCCCTGGGCAGCCTGGGTGCCCTGAGCGGCCTGCTGGGCCAGTCGTCCGGGCAGACCAAGGGCCTGGACAGCGCCCTGGGCGACGTCAAGGACACCAATGACCTGAACAACGCCTTCGGCGCCCTGGGCATGGACAGCGGCATGATCGGCCAGTTTGCGCCGGTGATCCTGCAGTACCTGGGCCAGCAGGGCGTTGGCGGCTCCCTGCTGCAAAGCCTGAGCGGCATCTGGGGCGTGGCCAAGTAGCGCGCTCCGGCCCCGGCGCCTGGCGCGCCGGGGCCCTCCCAGTTTCCTGCAATCCTGGTCTTTACCTTTCCCGGAGTTTTCGCCGAATCGGGCCTGTGCTATATCTCGCGCCCCGTTTTCCAAGGAAGCTTGAACGCGATGTTCATGGATGCACTGAAGATGTCTCTGCCCGCCGATGCGGTGCTCGGTTTCATGCTCTACATGCTGGGCGCGGCCCTGGTCTTTGCCCTCTATGCGTTCATCTATACGCGCCTGACCCCCTATAACGAATTCGCCCTGATCCGCGAGGGCAACAGCGCGGCTTCCATCGCCCTGTCCGGTGCCTTGCTGGGTTTTGCCATTCCGGTGGCCAGCGCTATTTCCCATTCAATCTCGATCATCGACTTCCTGCTCTGGGCCGGCATCGCCGCGGTGGTGCAGCTGCTGGCGTTCTTTGTGGTCAGCCTGACCCTCAAGGGCCTGTCCCAGCGCATTGCCAGCCAGGAGTACGCGGCGGCCATCCTGGTGGCATCGGTTTCTGTCGGTGTCGGCCTGCTGAACGCGGCCTGCATGACCCCTTCGGTCTGAGGGCGCGGCCATGAAACGCAGCAAGAGCGTGCGCCTGGTGTTGCTGGGCAGCGTGCCGTTTGCCCTGGCCGCCTGTGACGGCCAGTCCCAGGCGACCCGGGAAGTGCGCCAGACCCAGAATTTCAGCAGCGTCAGCGAATGCGAACGGGCACAGATTCCGTCCGCCATTTGCCAGGCCGCCCGCGATGACGCCCGCGAGCGTGGGGAGCGTGTGGCCCCGCGTTACCTGGACCTGCAACGTTGCGAGGAGGATTTCGTCACCGCCAACTGCATGGTCTCGCGCGATAACCGAGCCTATGTACCGATTTCCAGCGGTTTTGCCCTGACCTCCCAGCGCACGGTGCCGGACAAGCCCGAAGAAGAACAACAGACCAGCTCCAGTGGTGGTGGTGGTGGTGGTGGTGGTGGTGGTGGTGGCTCCAGCTCGGGCTCGCGCTTCTGGCGCTGGATCGGCCTGGATTCGACCCCTGAACCGCGCTATTTCAGCGAGGCCCTGTACAAGCAGCGCGATGGTCGTGGCGGTACCCAGCTGAGCACCCTCAGCCAGCAGGTGGAGGCTGGCAAGACCTTCTCTGGCGCCAGTGGCGGGCGCTTCGGGATATCCAGCCCGGAACACTTCACCAGCGCCGGCAACCCGCTGGCCGGCGCCCATGAAGTGGTCAGCCGCAGCGGCTTCGGCTCCTCCAGCCGCAGCAGTTGGAGCTTCGGTTCTTGAAGCGCATCCCCAGCACACCGCGTGCGGACTGGCAAGCCACGGCGGAGCAACTGGGTTTTGCCTTCCACACCTTCGACGGTGAGCCTTACTGGGACGAGTCGGCCTACTACCGCTTCAGCCTGCGGCAGATCGAGGACGACCTGGAAGACCCGACCCAGGAACTGCACGAGCTGTGCATGGCCCTGGTGGCCGAGGTGGTGGACAGCGAGGAACTGCTGGAGCGCCTGGCTATCCCTGCGGCCTTTCATGAGTTGATCCGCCAGTCATGGAAGCAGGGCGACCCCCACCTCTATGGGCGCATGGACCTGTGCTACGACGGCACCGGCCCGGCCAAGCTCCTGGAAACCAACTACGACACGCCGACCTCGCTGTACGAGGCGAGCTTCTTCCAGTACGTCTGGCTCGAACAGCAGATGCAGCGCGGGCAATTGCCGGCCGGCTGCGACCAGTTCAACAGCATCGAGGACAAGCTGCTCCAGGCCTTCGTCCAGGGCGGCTTCAAGTCGCCGATGCACTTTGCCTCGGTCAGGGATTCGCTCGAAGACCGCGGCACGGTCGAATACCTGCGCGACATTGCCCGTCAGGCTGGCCTGGGGACGCGGTTGCTCGACATCGAGGACATCGGCCTGAATGCCGGCGGGCGTTTCGTCGACCTGCTGGGCACCCCCATCGACAGCCTGTTCAAGCTCTACCCCTGGGAGCACCTGTTCAACGAAGCCTTTGGCCCGGCCATTGCCGGCAGCCGCACGCAGTTTGTCGAGCCGCCGTGGAAAGCCATTCTCTCCAACAAGGGCGCGCTGGCCCTGCTCTGGGAACGGCATGCGGGGCACCCGAACCTGCTGCCGGCGTTTATCGACGACGACCCCGCCGCCAGCCTGGGCCCGGGGTGGGTGCGCAAGCCGTTCTTTTCCCGAGAGGGCGCCAATGTGGAAATCTGCACCGAAGGCGGCGAGCATTTGATCGAGGCCGGGCCCTACGGCGGCGGGCCCTGCATCCGCCAGCAGTTCCACCCCTTGCCGGTGTTTGCCGGCAACCACACGGTGATCGGCAGTTGGGTGATCGGGGACCAGCCGGCGGGTATCGGCATTCGTGAGGACAACTCGCCGATCACCAAGGACAGCAGCCGCTTCCTGCCCCACGTGATCAGCGATTGATCAGCGGCTTTCGCCCAGCAACTCGCTGATGCGCTGGTCCTTGTCGGTCCACAGCCGGTTGACCCAGTCCTGCACCTGCTGGCGGAACGCCGGGTCGTTTTCGTAATCGCCCTGCCACAGCGCGGGGTCCAGTTCGCGGGTGCGGATGTCGATGATCACCTTGGGCACGCTGCCGCAGATCAGGTCCCAGAAACCGGGAATGCGTTCCTGGGGATAGACCACGGTGACATCCAGCATGGCGTCCAGCTGTTCGCCCATGGCCGCGAGGACAAAGGCCACGCCGCCAGCCTTGGGCTTGAGCAGATGCTGGAAGGGCGAGCCCTGCTGCTGGCGCTTGGCCGGGGTGAAGCGGGTGCCCTCCAGGTAGTTGACCACGGTCACCGGCTGGCGCTTGAACAGCTCGCAGGCAGCCTTGGTGATTTCCAGGTCCTTGCCTTGCAGTTCCGGGTGCTTGGCCAGGAAGGCCTTGCTGTAGCGCTTCATGAAGGGGTAGTCCAGGGCCCACCAGGCCAGCCCCAGGAACGGCACCCAGATCAGTTCCTTCTTGAGGAAGAACTTGAAGAACGGCGTGCGCCGGTTGAGGGTCTGGATCAGGGCCGGGATGTCGACCCAGGATTGGTGGTTGCTCACCACCAGGTAGGAGGTGTCGACCCGCAGGCCCTCGCCGCCGCGTATGTCCCAGCGGGTGGGGATGCACAGGGCGAAGATCAGCTTGTCGATCTCGGCCCAGGTCTCGGCGATCCACATCACCGCGGCCGAGGCGTAGTCACGCAGGCGCCCGGGCAGGACCAGCTTGAGCAGGGCGAACACCATCAACGGGCCGAACAGCACCAGGGTGTTGAGCAGCAGGAGCAGGGTGACGAAACAGCCGGTGAGCAGGCGGCGCATAAGGCACTCTTTGCAATCTTTTGGGCGCGCCATGATAAGCAGCTTCGGCGGGCAGGCCAAATTCTAGTGTGCTGACGAATGTTTCACCTGGGGGCGGGTAGGGTGGGTGGCAATTGGCTGGGGTGTCTATCGGGGCCCTTTCGCCGGCAAGCCGACTCCTACGGGGCTCGGGTAGAACCAATTCGTTGGCAGCGGTCTAAAATCCCGCTGCCCACTTTCTTCAAGGAATCCACCGTCGTGAAATCTGTCCTTGCTCTTGTGTCTCTGTTGGCGCTGCCGGTGATGGCTGCCGAGCCGACCCTGTATGGCCGTTACGAATACATCCGCCTGCCGGAAATCGGCGAAACCCTGCAAGCCAAGATGGACACCGGGGCCCTGACCGCTTCGCTGTCGGCCAAGGATATCCAGACCTTCACCCGCGATGGCGAGGACTGGGTGCGCTTCCGCCTGGCCACCAAGGACGCTGGCAGCAAGGTCTACGAACACAAGGTGGCGCGCATCAGCAAGATCAAGAGCCGTTCCGACGAGGACGATGACCGGGAAGAGCCGCAGGCGGCCAAGCGCCCGGTGGTGGAACTGGAAATGTGCCTGGGCAACGTCAAGCGCACGGTGGAGGTCAACCTCACCGACCGCAGCAGCTTCAACT
The DNA here is from genome assembly GCF_024810175.1 of Pseudomonas sp. BIGb0176. Taxonomy (NCBI): domain Bacteria; kingdom Pseudomonadati; phylum Pseudomonadota; class Gammaproteobacteria; order Pseudomonadales; family Pseudomonadaceae; genus Pseudomonas; species Pseudomonas sp. BIGb0176. The sequence goes on along the minus strand of NZ_JANUEC010000004.1, from coordinate 124,375 downwards.
ACCCGCTGCTGATTGGCGCCAAGGCCCTGCGCGAATTCGGTGCGGCGGTGAACCCGGCGCGGCGTTATACCGCCGATAAACCCGACTGCTGATTGACGACTTACCAGGCATCCGGCACCGTTCGCACACTGAATTTGCGTGCTTGGATGCCATGCCCCATATCCTGATTGTCGAAGACGAAGCGGCGATTGCCGACACCCTGATCTTTGCCCTGCAAGGCGAAGGCTTCACTACCACCTGGCTGAGCCTGGGCCGTGCGGCCCTGGAGCATCAACAGGCGAGCCCGGCGGACCTGATCATCCTCGACATCGGCCTGCCGGATATCAGCGGCTTCGAAACCTGCAAGCAACTGCGGCGCTTCAGCGAGGTGCCGGTGATGTTCCTCAGTGCCCGGGACGGCGAGATCGACCGGGTGGTGGGCCTGGAAATCGGTGCCGACGATTATGTGGTCAAGCCCTTCAGCCCGCGGGAAGTGGCGGCGCGGGTCAAGGCGATCCTCAAGCGCATGGTCCCGCGGGCGGCTCCCGAGGCGGTCGCGGCGTTGTTCGTGATTGACCCTGAGCGGGTGCAGATCAGTTACCGTGGCCAGCCCCTGAGCCTGACCCGGCATGAGTTCCGCCTGCTGCAATGCCTGCTGGAACAGCCCGAGCGGGTGTTCAGCCGCGAGCAGTTGCTGGACGCCCTGGGGGTAATGGCGGATGTGGGCTATGAGCGCAACATCGACAGCCATATCAAAAGCCTGCGGGCCAAGCTGCGCCTGGTGGCGGCCCAGGCCGAACCGATCCAGACCCATCGCGGCCTGGGCTACAGCTACAGCCCGAGCCACGCCTGATGACCTTGGGGCTGCGGATCTTCCTGGTCTATTTGCTGTTCATCAGCCTGACCGGCTATTTCGTGCTGAGCACGGTGATGAAGGAGATTCGTCCCGGGGTCCGCCAGTCCACCGAGGAAACCCTGGTGGACACCGCCAACCTGCTGGCGGAGATCCTGCGGGATGACTTCAAGGCCGGCACCCTCAGCGAGAACCGCTGGCCGCAGCTGTTGCGTGCCTATGGCGAGCGGCAACCGGCGGCGACCATCTGGGGCCTGCCGAAGAATCAGGTCAACCACCGCATCTACGTGACCGACGCCAAGGGCATCGTGGTCCTGGATTCCAGCGGTCTGGCGGTGGGCCAGGACTATTCGCGCTGGAACGACGTGTACCTGACCCTGCGCGGCCAGTACGGCGCGCGCTCGTCGCGCTCGCTGGCCGACGATCCCAATTCCTCGGTGATGCACGTGGGTGCGCCGATCCGCGACAACGGCCAGATCATCGGCGTGGTCACTGTGGCCAAGCCCAACAGTTCCCTGCAGCCCTATGTCGACCGCACCGAGCGGCGCCTGCTGTGGTACGGCGCCGGGCTGATCGCCATGGGCCTGCTGTTCGGTGCCTTGCTGTCCTGGTGGCTGAGCGCCGCGCTGCGGCGCATGACCGCCTATGCCCTGGCGGTCAGCGAAGGGCGCCGGGCCGAGTTGCCGCACTATCGCGGCGGTGAAATGGAGCAGTTGGCCACGGCGGTGGAACACATGCGCACCCAGCTCGAAGGCAAGGCCTACGTCGAGCGCTACGTGCATACCCTGACCCACGAACTGAAAAGCCCCCTGGCGGCGATTCGCGGGGCGGCGGAGCTGCTGCAGGGCGAAATGCCCCTGGAACAGCGCCAGCGTTTCGTCGGCAATATCGACAGCGAAAGCGCGCGCATGCAGCAGTTGATCGAGCGCCTGCTGAACCTGGCGCAGGTGGAGCAGCGCCAGGGCCTGGAAGAGCGGGTGAATGTGCCCCTGGCGCCGTTGTGCAAGGAGCTGCTGAACAGCCAGCACGGGCGTATCGAAGGCAAGCAACTGCAGGTGGAACTTCAGGTGCCAGCGGACCTGGCCTGGTCCGGCGAGCCGTTCCTGCTGCGCCAGGCCCTGGGCAACCTGCTGACCAATGCCCTGGACTTCAGCCCCGTGGGCGGCCTGTTGCGTTGCAGCGCGCAACCTGTGGAGGAGGGCGTGGAGCTGGTGCTGTTCAACCAGGGCGAGCCGATTCCGGACTATGCCCTGCCGCGCCTGTGCGAGCGGTTCTATTCCCTGCCGCGCCCGGACAGCGGACGCAAGAGCACCGGCCTGGGGCTGAACTTCGTCGAGGAAGTGGTGCAGTTGCATGGCGGCCGGATGCGTATCGACAACGTTCCGGGCGGGGTGCAGGTGACCTTGCGCCTGCCCTGAGCGGGGATTCTCCACAGACTCTCCACATTGCTTCCATAAAACCCCCATAGCCGCGTTCCAGACTCTCCTCCATTCGAACCGGGAGAGCCTCATGAACCGCAACCTGACCTTCAAACTCGGGGCCATTGGCCTGTTGATCCTGCTGTTGCTGATACCGCTGCTGATGATCAGCGGCCTGATCAGCGAGCGCCAGAGCCTGCGCGACGGCGTGCTCGACGATATTGCCCGCAGCTCCAGCACCCAGCAGCAGATCCGCGGCCCGGTGATGGTGGTGGATTACCGCAAGACCGTGCGCACCTGGAAGACCGACGAAAAGACCAAGAAGCGCTATCAGGAAATCGGCGAGGAGCAAGGGCGCATGTTCTTCCTGCCGGAACACTTCGAGCTGGACGGCAAGGCCCAGACCGAGCTGCGTGCCCGGGGCATCTACGAGGCTCGGCTGTTCCACGCCGACAACCACATCAGCGGCCATTTCGCCGTGCCCGAGCAATACGGGATCAAGGAAGATTTTGCCGACTACCAGTTCGACCAGCCCTTCCTGGCGGTGGGCATCAGCGATATCCGCGGCATCGAGAACGCCCTGCAACTGCAACTCAACGGCCAGACCCTGGACTTCGCCCCGGGCACCTTTGTCAGTTGGCTGGATGAAGGCGTGCATGTGCTGCTGCCGCCCCTGGACCTGAAAAAGAACACCCGCCTGGATTTCGCCTTCGACCTGCGCCTGCAGGGCACCGGCCAGTTGCAGGTGCTGCCGGTGGGCAAGACCAGCAAGGTCCTGCTGACGGCCAACTGGCCGCACCCGAGCTTTATCGGCAACTACCTGCCGGTGCAGCGTGAAGTGACCGAGCAGGGCTTTTCAGCCATCTGGCAGACCTCGTTTTTCTCCACCAACCTGGAACAGGCCATGGAGCGTTGCGCATTCGGCACGCAATGCCAGGACTTCAACGGCCGCAGCTTCGGCGTGAGTTTCATCGACCCGGTGGACCAGTACCTGAAGAGCGACCGGGCCATCAAATACGCCTTGCTGTTCATCGGCCTGACCTTCGCCGGCTTCTTTCTCTTCGAGGTACTCAAGAGCCTGTCGGTGCACCCGATCCAGTACGGGTTGGTGGGCGTGGCCCTGGCGTTCTTCTACCTGTTGCTGCTGTCGCTATCGGAGCACCTGGGCTTTGCGCTGGCCTATGGCGTGTCGGCGGCAGCCTGTGTGGGGCTGATCGGCTTCTATGTCAGCCATGTGCTGCACAGCTGGCGTAACGGCGCGCTGTTCGCGATCGCGCTGGCGGCCTTGTACGGCCTGCTCTATGGCCTGCTCAGCGCCGAGGATTACGCGCTGCTGATGGGCTCGCTGCTGCTGTTCGGGCTGTTGGGCGTGTTCATGGTGCTGACCCGCAAGCTGGACTGGTATGGCATTGGCCAGCGCAAGGCAGCGCAGCCTTTGCAGTTCGATCTGGAGGCCGTCCATGAGTAGGTCATTGGGTTTGCGTGAGGATCAGCGCCAGCGGGAGCATCTGGCGCAGCGCATCGGCCAGTTGTTTCCGCTCGATGCCTGGTGGCTGGTACGCCAGCAAGCCATGCCCCGTGCTGCAGGAGCCGGCTTGCCGGCGAAGAGGCCCGATCGCCTGACCGATTAGACCGGCGGCCGGGTCGCCAGCATCGACGGGCGCTGGCTGATCTCGAAGTACCAGGCGGCCAGTTGGGGATGGTCCTGGCGCCATTCCAGGTCGGGGTGGCGGAAATCCAGGTAGCCCAGGGCGCAGGCAACGCTGATGGCGGCAATATCGAAGTGGCTGGCCAGTTCGGCAATCGCTTCGGCTTCCAGCACCGCCAGGGCTCGGCGGATCTTGTCGCGCTGGCCGTCGAGCCACTGTTCCCAGTGTTTTTCCGGGGCACGCAGGGCCAGCTCGTAGCGCACCAGTACCGAGGCGTCCATGATCCCGTCGGCCAGGGCCGCGAGCGTCAGGCGCCGCCAGCGGGCCGAGCCGTCCCGGGGGATCAGCGGGTTGCCGACGTGCTGCTGGTCCAGGTAGTCGAGGATTACCCGGCTGTCGTACAGAACCTGGCCGTTGTCCAGGCGCAGGGCGGGGATCTTGCCCAGGGGGTTGTCCTGGTTCAGCGCGGCGTCCGGAGCTACCGGGCTCAACTGGCTGGCTTGCAGGGCGACCCGGTTCAACTGCCCGGTTTCATGCAGCAGCACCATGACTTTGCGTACGTAAGGTGATGCCGGGTTGTGGAACAGCGTCATGCTTGGGGTGGACATGAATATTCCTCGCGGGTGGAAGTCTCGCAGCCCGGGGATCTTAGCGCAGCCTGTGGCATTGGCCACAGGGGCGATTGGCGGTACAGACGAGGAGTGATGAGTGCGCAGGTCCTATCTTCTACACGGGTTGTACAGCCTGGCCCTGACCCTGTTGGGCGCGCTGGCGGTGTATCTGGCCTTGCAATACGAGTTCCGCCGCAAGGGTGAAGGGGAGCCGGAGCTGGTCATGGCGTTCGCCTACATGGCCTGGTACTGGGCCCTGCCGGCACTGGCCCTGCCGGGCCTGGGCTGCGCACTGCTGGCCTGGCGCGGGCCCGACCCGGTGACCCAGCCCTGGCGCTGGAGCCTGGCGGCCAGCTATGTGCCGCTGCTGGGGCTGGCGTTGTTCAGCGTGCTGGTGGCCATCGAGGCGCTGCTGGAAAATCGCCTGTTCATCCCGGTGATGCTGATCGGCCTCGGGCTCTCGATGTACCTGTGGCGTGGTTTCCCGGCGCCAGGTTCAGGCCGCCGGCTTGCGCCGCAACAGGCCGCGCAGGGCGATCAGCGTCGGTAGGCCCAGGCCCAGCCAGCTCAAGCTGTCCCAGGCCCCGTCTCCCAGTAGCGCCGCGAACAACCCGGCGGCGCAGAGCAGGCCAATGCCCAGGGGCGCGGCGAAGACCTTCCAGAAGTTCGATTGCCGGGGTTTCATGGGCGCACCTGCGGTATCGACTTGCCGGCTCGCCGGCGGGCTAGCCACAGGTACAGGCCGCTGCCCAGGACAATGATGGTCAGCACGTCCATCGCCGCCCACAGCACCTTCATCGGCATGCCGCCGTAGTCGCCGAAATGCAGCGGCTGGGACATGCCCATGGTGTCCATGTACCAGGGCCGCCCGGCCACGGCGGTGACCTGCAGGCTACTGGCGTCGATCAGCACCGGGGTCAGCAGGTGCGAAGTCAGGTGGCTGCTGCCCTTGAGGAACACCGCGTAGTGATGCTCGCTGGAAAAGCGTGTGCCGGGGAAGGCGATGAAGTCCGGCTGCATGCCCGGGGCGGCTTCCCTGGCGATATCCAGCAGGCGGCTGGCCGGCGCCAGTGAGGTCAGTGGCGGCGCGTCGCGGTAGGGCGCGACCATGGCGCTGAGGCTGTCGTTGCGCCAGGCGGCGATGATCAGGTCGGCACAAGCGCTGATCACGCCGGTAACGCCCACCACTAGGGCCCAGGTCAGGGTTACCACGCCGATCAGGTTGTGCAGGTCGAGCCAGCGCAGGCGGCTGGACTTGTCCTGACGCACCGTGGCGAACTTCAGGCGGCGCATGAACGGCAGGTAGAGTACCGTGCCGGAGATGATCGCCAGCACGAAGAGGATGCCCATGAAGGCCAGCAGCAGCTTGCCCGGCAGCCCGGCGAACATGTCCACATGCAGGCGCAGCATGACCATCATCAACCCGCCATTGGCCGAGGGCATGGCCACGGCCTCGCCGGTGCGGGCGTCGAGCATGAAGGTGTGGGAGGCGTTGGGCTCGGTGCCGGCGGTTCTGGCCATGATGGTCATCACGCCATTGGGTTCGTCCTCGTCCCAGCCGAAGTACTGCATGACCTCACCCGGGCGATGAGCCTCGGCGGCCTTGACCAGCTGTTGCAGGTCCAGGTGCGGGGTGTCGGCGGGCATCTCCCGCAGTTCGGGGGAATCCCCCAGCAGGTGATCGATCTCGTGGTGGAAGATCAGCGGCAGGCCGGTGAGCGCCAGCATCAGCAGGAACACCGTGCAGATCAGGCTGGTCCAGGTGTGGATAAAGGACCAGCGGCGGATTGTCTTGCTTTTCATCGAGGCTCCAATGGCAAAAGGGCCGCGGTTCAGGCGGCCCTTCGGCGAGGGTTTTCCCTTCTTAGAATTTGTAATTCACGCTGGCCATGACGTTGCGGCGGTCGCCGTAGTAGCAGTAGGTGCCGTCGCAGGTCGACATGTATTCCTTGTCGAACACGTTGTTGGCGTTGAGGGCCACGCTGGCGCCCTTGAGCGAGCTGTCCAGGCGGCCGAGATCGTAGTGCACCGCGGCGTCATACACGGTGTAGGACGCGGTATCGCCGTCGGATTTGCGCGCGACATAGGCCAGGTTGCCTGCCGGCACGTTGTTGGTCTCGCCGATATAGCGGGCGCCGAAGCCTACGCCGAAGCCGTCCAGCAAGCCGTTGTGCCAGGTGTAGTCGGCCCAGATCGAGGCCTGGTTTTCCGGGGTCAATGGCAGTGGGCGGTTCTTGTCCTGAGGGTCGCCGACCTTGGTCATCTTGCTGTTGGCATAGGTATAGGCCGCCGTCAGCTTGAGGTTCTCATTGACGTTGCCCACCGCTTCCAGCTCGAAACCACGGACCTTGGCTTCCCCCAGGGGCCGGCTGACACCCAGGCTGTCGGTAAGGACGATGTTCTGCCGGGTCAGGTCGTACACCGCGGCAGTGAACAGCATGTCGCTGCCAGGAGGCTGGTACTTGAGGCCCAGTTCGTATTGCTTGCCGGTGCTGGGCTCGAAGGCCTGGCCCTTGGCGTTGCCGCCGGGTTCGGCCTGGAAGGATTCGGCGTAGGAGATGTAAGGGGTGAAGCCGGAATCGAAGACGTAGCTGAGGGCCGCGTTGCCGGTGAAGGCCTGGTCGTTGCGCTCATCGTGGGGCTTGTTGGCGATGTTGTAGAACCGGGATTCGGTGTGCAGCCAGTCCTGGCGCCCGCCCAGGGTCAGGCGCCAGTTGTCCAGGGCCATCTGGTCCTGGACGTAGAGGCCGGTGCCCTGGCGCTTCTGGTTGTAGTCGTTGTAGGCAAAGTAGGCGACTTTGCTGAAATCCTGACCGTAGACCGGGTTGATGATGTTGCTGGTGGGCGCTTCACCGTACAGCCACTTGTAGTTGGTGTTGACGCGCTGGTAGTCCAGGCCCAGCAACAGGGTGTGCTTGAGCTCGCCGGTGTCGAAGTCGGCCTGGAAGTTGTTGTCCACGGCGAACTGGCTGATGTCCTCGTTGACGATGTTGGCGCCACGGCGCACGGTGCCGTCGGCACTCACCGCCTGGTCGGGCTTGTTGGGCCAGTAGCTGCCACCGGCGGTAATGCCCTGGAACGACAGATCGCTCTTGGTGTAGCGCAGGTTCTGGCGGAACTGCCAGACGTCATCCAGGCGGTGCTCGAAGGCGTAACCCAGTGCGTAGTAGGTCTTGTCGTAGTATTCCCAGCTCGGATCGCCAAGGTTCTTGTGGTACTTGATCTCGCCCGCCGGGCTCGCCAGTTTGGTGCCCTGCAACGGCAGGAACTGGCTGGTGATGCCGGTATCGTCACGATTGAACTGGCTGAGGAAGGTCAGCTTGGTGTCTTCGTCAATGTTCCAGGTCAGGCTGGGGGCCAGGTTGTAACGCTTGTCCTGGTTGTGCTCGATGGCGGTGTTGCTGTCGCGGACCACGCCGCTGACGCGATACAGGAAACGCCCTTCGTCATCGATGGGGCCGGTGCTGTCGAAGCTGATCTGCTTGCGCTGGTAACTGCCGATCTGCAGTTGCACTTCGTGGCTGCTGCTGTCTTCCGGGCGGCGGCTGACCATGTCCAGCAAGCCCCCGGGTGGTGTCTGGCCGTAGACCGAAGACGCCGGGCCGCGGAGCAGGGCTACACGCTCCAGGTCCCAGGTTTCCAGCTTGGGCATGGTGTAGGTGCCCTTTGGCAGGGGCAGGCCATCGAGGAACTGGGTGGGTTCGAAGCCCCGCACCTTCAGCCACTCGGCGCGGCTGTCGCTGCCGTAGCTGCTGGCGGTGACGCCGGGCATGTAGCGCACGGCATCGTCGAGGTTCTGTACCGCACGGTCGCTCATCTGCTCACGGGTAGCGACGGAGATGGAGCGAGGCACTTCACGCAGTTCGGTATCGGTCTTGGTGCCGACGGCAGTGCGCTTGGCCATGTAACCCTCGACTGGACCCCACGCCGTTTCATAGCTGCTCTGGCCGGTGATATTGGTTTGCGGCAAGGCCACCACGCCTTCCGGTGTGGCCACCAGGCTGTAGGTGCCGGCGCTGCTGTGCTCCAGTTGCAGGCCGGTGCCACGCAGGGCCTCACGCAGGGCGCCCGGTGCATCGAACTGGCCCTTGACCGGGGCCGAAGTCTTGCCCGCCGCCAGGGACGGATTCAGGCTCAGGGCCAGGCCGGCCTGGCTGGCGATCTGGTTCAGGGTGCTGGCCAGCGGTGCGGCCGGCAGGTTGTAGGCGCGCACGCTGGTGGACTGTTCGGCAGCCATCAGCGCCGGGCTGGCCAGGGGGGCGCAGAGGGCGATGGCTACGGCCAAGAGACTGGGGCGCAACAGGGTGTCTAGCGGGCGGGACATACGGCGGCTCCTGAATGGAAATGTTTCGCAATTGCCTAGGTGCCGGACGAGATTGGAAAAGTGATAGGGCGGATTGAAAATAATTTAGATTTAGACTGATTGAGGCTAATTCGCCGGCAAGCCAGCTCCTACGGGATCGGTGCAGGAGCCAGCTTGCTGGCGAAGGCTGCGACACCAACCTCAGCGCTTGGCGTCGGCCTTGGCCACCACCGTCACCCACCAGGCGGTGTGCCGCTCGATCTTCACTGGCAGGGTCGGCAGCAGGGCATTGAGCGCGAGGTCCGTGTCCTGCAGCGGGAAGCTGCCGGTGATGCGCAGGTCGGCCACTTCCGGTGCGACGCCCAGGTGACCACGGCGATAACGGCCCAGTTCATCGATCAGGTCACCGAGCCGGGCGTTGTCCACCACCAGCATGCCCCGGGTCCAGGCGTCGGCCCCCAGGTTCAGGGCCTGCAGCGGGCCGAGGCCATCGCGGCGCATCAGCACTTGCTGGCCTTCCTTGAACACCTGCTCGTCCTGACCGGCTTGCGGCCTTGCCGCCACCGCCGATTGCAGCACCCCGAGGCGGGTGCCCTGGTCCTCGCGCTTGACCAGGAACCGTGTGCCCAGGGCGCGCATTCGGCCGTCGCGGGTTTCGACGATGAACGGCCGACTGTCGTTGTGCCCGGTCTCGATCAGGATCTCGCCTTCCTGAAGCACGATCCGCCGCTGCTTCTCATCGAAGCGCACATCCAGCGCACTGTGGGTATTGAGGTTGATCACCGTGCCGTCGGCCAGGCGCAGGGTGCGCTGCTCACCGGTGGCGGTGCGCTGGTCTGCCAGCCAGTAGTCCATCGGCAGGTAGCGTTCCCCGGCAAACAGCGCCAGGCCGCCGAACAGCACGACGCTGGCGACCCCGCGACCCAGCTTGCGTACCCGCCGGCGCAAGCCTTCGCGCGATTGCAGCAAGGCGTTGCGGGCCGGGCCGGTGGCCACGCCAAAGCGCTGGTCGAGCATGCCCAGCTGGCGCCAGGCGCGGGCGTGTTCTTCATGGGCAGCGTGCCACTTGGCAAACTCTTCGCGCTCCACGGCACTGGCGCCGCCATCCAGCGACAGCTGCCAGGCGATGGCGGCATCCAGCACCTGGGCCGACACCGGCTTGGAACTCATGGGGGTCATAGCGGCTCCCCGTACAGGGCGATGTAGCACTGGCGGATGCCCTGGGCCAGGTATTGGCGCACCCTTGGCACCGAGACCCCCAGGCGTTCGGCGATCTCGGCGTGGCTCAGGCCGTCGAGGCGGTTATAGAGGAAGGCCATGCGCGCCTTGCTGGAGAGCTTGCCCAGCAGGCGGTCGATGGCCTTGAGGTCTTCGAGGATCATCTGCTGTTCTTCGGGCGACGGTTGTTCGCCTTCGGGGATCAGCATCAGTTCGCTGAGGTAAGCCTGTTCCAGCGCGGCGCGCCGGAAATAGTCGAACAGCAGGCCCTTGGCGATGGCCACCAGAAACGCCCGCGGCTCCCGGGGCGCCTTGAGTTCGTCGCGGCCCAGCAGGCGCACGAAGGTGTCCTGGCTCAGGTCCTCGGCCCGCTGGCTGCAGGCAACGTTGCGCCGTAGCCAGGCCAACAGCCAACCACGATGGTCGCGATACAACGCACCAACCAGCTCATTGTGAGGGCTTTGGACTGACGACAACGGAACTCACCAATCGAGAAGTTTAAACTAACGAGAATTATTCGCGATTGTGGCAGAGGCGAAACAGTGGCGCAATTGACGCTGGTCGGCTGCCTTGTGGCTGAAGAGGGCGGGTGCCCAAGACAAGGAACCAGTTGTGTCGAGGGAACTGGCTCCCGTTGGCGTGCGCAGCACGCCCAAGGCGTTGTATCTGTTAGATCCAGGACTCCGGTTCTACGGCCGCGGCGCGGCCGAGCGGGAGCAAGCTCCTTCGCCACAGTGCGGTGGCTCAGAACGAAGGTGCCTGCTGCCGGCGTTTCCACTGGCCCAGGCGCTGTTGCAGGTTCAGCGGGCTGTGGATCTGCTGCTGGCGGGCGCGGTTGAACAGGATCAGCGCCAGCTCCGCGGTGGCCAGGGCATCGGCCGCCGCGTTATGGCGCTCCACCACTTGCAGGTTGAACCAGCGCACCCAGTCGTCCAGCCCGGCTTCGCGGATCTGGGCCTGGGGGCACAGCAACGGCGCCATGTCCGCTACATCGAGGAAGCTGTGTTGCAGGCGGTAGCCCAGGCTGTCCTTCAGCGCCCGGCCGAGCATGTGCTGGTCGAACGGGGCATGAAAGGCCAGCAGCGGGCTGTCGCCGACGAACTCCATGAAATCCAGCAGGGCCTCCACCGGATCACAGCCGGCGGCGATGGCGCTGGGCCCCAGGCCGTGGATCAGTACGCTGGGGCTGAGCTTGTGGCCCTGGCGTTGCAGGGTGCGCTCGAACTGCTGGCTGAAGTCGATGGCACCGTCTTCGATCACCACCGCGCCAATGGACAGCACCTGGTCGCGGTTGAGGTTGAGGCCGGTGGTTTCCACGTCCACCACTACCCAGCGCTGCTCTCGCAGGCTGCTTTCATTCAGCTCGGTGAAGGCCGGTAGCCGATCGCGACGCTGTTGCTGCTCGGCGCTCAGCAGGCTGACTGCGGGGCGGAACCAGGCAAACAGGCTCATAGCTGGTACCGCAAGGCCAGGCTGCTTTGCAGGCGCTGGGCCTGGCGCAGGGATTCACGCAGGATGCGCCGGTCCAGGTGGTTCAGGCTGTCCGGGTCGACCCGGTTGGAATAGGGCTGGTTCTCCCGGGTCTGGCGCTGGTGCTGCTGCATGCGGGTCTGCTGGATGAAGTGATAGGCCTCTTCATAGGCGGCGCCGTCCAGGGGCTCGATCACTTGTTTGGACACCAGCTGGCGCAGGCGCTCCAGGGTATTGATCGCGCCGATGCCGTTGGCCAGGGCCAGCAACCGGGCACCGTCGACGAAGGGGGTGAGGCCCTGGACCTTGAGGTCCAGGGTGGCCTTTTCGCCATTTTTCCTGGCCAGCACGAACTCGCGAAAACGCCCCACGGGCGGGCGCTGGCGCAGGGCGTTTTCCGCCATCATGCGTTGGAACAGACGGTTGTCCGCCACCTGGTCGAGGATGCCCCGACGCAGTTGTTCGGCGCTCTGTTCATCGCCCCAGACCACCCGCAGGTCGAAATAGATGCTCGAACCCAGCAGGTTTTCCGGGGTGGCCTCGCGGATGAAGGCCGCGAAGCGCCGGGCCCATTCAGCACGGGACAGGCACAGCTCGGGGTTGCCGGCCATGATGTTGCCCTTGCACAGGGTGAAACCGCACATGGCCAGGCTCTGGTTGATCTGCTGGGCGATGGGTAGCAGCTTGCCGCGGATTTCTGCCGCGTGGGCCGCGTCCCGGGCCTCGAACAGGATGCCGTTGTCCTGGTCGGTGTGCAGGGTCTGTTCGCGTCGGCCTTCACTGCCAAAGCACAGCCAGCTGAAAGGCACGCCGGGGTCGCCCTTGTCGGCCAGGGTCAGCTCGATGACCCGGCACACGGTGTGATCGTTGAGCAGGGTGATGATATGGGTGATCTGGGTCGAGGAGGCGCCGTGGGCCAGCATGCGCTCCACCAACTGGCCGATCTCGCCCCGCAGCGCCACCAGGTGTTCGACCCGGGGCGCGTTGCGGATGGTCCGCGCCAGGTGCACCAGGTCGACCCGCTGCAGGGAAAACAGATCGCGCTCGGAAACCACGCCGCACAGGCGCTGTTCTTTCACCAGGCAGACATGTGCGATATGCCGCTCGGTCATGGCGATGGCGGCGTCGAAGGCGCTGTGGTCCGGGCTGAGGAAGAACGGCGCCTGGGTCATGTGCTTTTCGATGGGCTGGTTGAGGTCCTGGGTGCCGTCGGCCACCACCTGGCGCAGGTCGCGCAGGGTGAAGATCCCCAGCGGGGCCTTGCGTTCGTCCACCACGACGATGCTGCCGACCTGCTGCTCATGCATCAGCGCCACGGCTTCGCGCAGCGGCGTCTGCGGTGAACAGGCCACCGGATGACGCATGGCCAGCTCGCCCAGGCGGGTGTTCAGCGAATACTGGGTGCCGAGGGTTTCCACCGCTTTCTGTTTGACTTGCTGGTTGACCTGGTCCAGCAGGCTGCTGACTCCACGCAGGGCGAAGTCGCGAAACTCCGCGGACAGGGCGAACAGCTTGATGAAAGCGCCCTTGTTCAGTTGCAGGCAGAACGTATCTTCGGCGGCGCGATGCTCGGTGCGGGTCGCGCGCTCACCCAGCAGCGCGGCCAGGGGGAAACACTCGCCGGAAGTGATTTCGAAGGTGGTCTCGGTGCTGCCCTTGGCGGCGTGTGTGCGTTCGCCCACCACGCGGCCCTGCTTGACGATATAGAAGTGCTCAACCGGGCCGTCGGCCGGCTTGATGATGCTGTCGCCGGGGCCGTAGAAGCGCAGTTGGCATTGTTCTACCAGGTAGGCCAGATGCAGCTGCTCCATCTGGTTGAACGGCGGGAACCGTTGCAGGAACTGCACGGTCCCCTGGATGTTCTGCAACACCGCGGTCTTCCCGGCCTGGGTGAAGGCGTCCGCTTTACTCATAACGATTACCGCAGTCTTTTTGGATTTGTTGTGGTCGGATCACGGCATGGTCGGCTGCAACGTCTGGGGTGCCCATTGGACGTAAGTCTAGGTAGCGCCCTAGGGGCCGGACATTTGGCTTTGAAGCGTCGGCAATCAATGCGAAAAAGCTCTGATCAAGACTCTTGGCAATTTTTCCGACGAAGTGCACATTGGAGGCCTGCTTAGCGATGTCTGACCACTGTGCTAGGGGATTGATCTGTTCATGTAGAGAAATGTATGCCCGACCACGATATTTTGAGTGACGCCGAGCGCGAGGCCCTGAGTGCGGTCATGCTGGAACCGGATCTGCCGCCCCAGCGGGTGCTGATCGCCGATGACGACAAGGATGCACGGGAGCTGCTTGCCGAGATTCTTGGCCTGGATGGCATCCGTTGCATCACGGCGGCCAGTGGCAAGGCCGCACTTGAGTTGCTTGAATCGAATAAATCCATCGGCCTGTTGATCACCGATCTGCGCATGGCGCCCTGCAATGGCCTGGACCTGATCCGCCAGGTGCGTGAATCGGAGCGGGCGGCGCTGCCGATCATCATCATTTCCGGCGACGCCGATGTCCGCGATGCCATCGCCGCCATGCACCTGAGCGTGGTGGACTTCCTGCTCAAGCCGATCGACACCACCAAGCTGCTGGCCCTGGTCAAGCACGAGCTGGGCGTGGTGCTCTAGCCGATCCCTTGCCACACAGGCGAAAAAAAGCCCCGGCCTTGCGACCGGGGCTTTTTTAATTACTGCTGGTTACGCGGGCTTACAGACCGTTCTTGGCCTTGAACTCGCGACGCCGGCGGTGCAGGACCGGCTCGGTGTAGCCGTTTGGCTGCTTGGTGCCTTCGATCACCAGTTCCAGGGCGGCCTGGAAGGCGATGTTGCTGTCGAAGTCCGGTGCCAGGGGGCGGTACAGCGGGTCGCTGGCGTTCTGCCGGTCAACCACCGGAGCCATGCGCTTGAGGCTTTCGAGCACCTGCTCCTGGGTGACCACGCCGTGGCGCAGCCAGTTGGCGATGTGCTGGCTGGAGATACGCAGGGTGGCGCGGTCTTCCATCAGGCCGACGTCATTGATGTCCGGCACTTTCGAACAGCCCACGCCCTGGTCGATCCAGCGCACCACGTAACCGAGAATGCCCTGGGCGTTGTTGTCCAGTTCGTTCTTGATCTGCTCCGGCGTCCAGCTCGGGTTGACCGCCAGCGGGATGGTCAGGATGTCATCCACCGAGGCGCGGGCACGCTTGGCCAGTTCGGCCTGGCGGGCGAATACGTCGACCTTGTGATAGTGCAGCGCGTGCAGCGCAGCGGCGGTCGGGGATGGAACCCAGGCAGTGTTGGCACCGGCCAGTGGGTGAGCGATTTTCTGTTCGAGCATCGCTGCCATCAGGTCCGGCATCGCCCACATGCCCTTGCCGATTTGCGCGCGGCCTTGCAGGCCGGTGCTCAGGCCGATATCGACATTCCAGTTCTCGTAGGCGCCGATCCATTTCTCGGCCTTCATGTCGGCCTTGCGCACCATGGCGCCGGCCTCCATGGAGGTGTGGATTTCGTCGCCGGTGCGGTCGAGGAAGCCGGTGTTGATGAACACCACGCGCTCGCTGGCCGCCTTGATGCAGGCCTTGAGGTTGACCGTGGTGCGGCGCTCCTCGTCCATGATCCCGACTTTCAGGGTGTTGCGCGGCAGGTTCAGCACCTCTTCGATGCGGCCGAACAGCTCGTTGGTGAACGCCGCTTCTTCAGGGCCGTGCATCTTCGGCTTGACGATGTACATCGAGCCGGTGCGGCTGTTCTTGCGCGACGTGTTGCCGTTGAGGTTGTGGATCGACGCCAGGCTGGTGACCAGGCCGTCGAGGATGCCTTCCGGCACTTCGTTGCCATCCTTGTCGAGGATCGCATCGATGGTCATCAGGTGGCCGACGTTGCGCACGAACAGCAGCGAACGACCGTGCAGTTTCACCGGCTCGCCATTGACCCCGGTGTATTCGCGGTCGGCGTTCATGGTGCGGGTGAAGGACTTGCCACCCTTGGAAACTTCTTCCGCCAGGTCGCCTTTCATCAGGCCGAGCCAGTTGCGGTAGATCACCACCTTGTCGTCGGCATCCACTGCGGCGACCGAGTCTTCGCAGTCCATGATGGTAGTCAGGGCCGCTTCCATCAGCAGGTCCTTGACCCCGGCGGCGTCGGTCTGGCCGACCGGGCTTGTGGCGTCGATCTGGATCTCGAAGTGCAGGCCGTTGTGTTTGAGCAGGATCGCGGTAGGGGCCGCAGCGTCGCCCTGGTAGCCGATCAGTTGCGCGTCGTTGCGCAGGCCGCTGTTGCTGCCACCCTTGAGGCCGACCACCAGCTTGCCGCCGACGATCTTGTAGCTCACCGAGTCCACGTGGGAGCCGGCAGTCAGCGGCGCGGATTCATCGAGGAAGGCGCGGGCGAAGGCGATGACCTTGTCGCCGCGGACCTTGTTGTAGCCTTTGCCTTTTTCCGCACCATCGGCTTCGCTGATGGCATCGGTGCCGTACAGGGCGTCGTACAGCGAGCCCCAGCGAGCGTTGGAAGCGTTGAGGGCGAAGCGCGCATTCATCACCGGCACCACCAGCTGCGGGCCGGCCATGTGGGCGATTTCTTCATCGACGTTTTGCGTCGTGGCCTGGAAATCCGCCGCTTCTGGCAGCAGGTAACCGATGTCTTGCAAGAAGGCTTTATAAGCCACAGCGTCATGCGCCTGGCCGGCACGGGACTGGTGCCAGGCATCGATACGTGCCTGGAAGTCATCGCGTTTGGCGAGTAGGGCTTTGTTCTTCGGCGCCAGGTCGTGAATGACCTTGTCTGCACCGGCCCAGAACGAGTCGGCGGTGAGGCCGGTACCGGGAATGGCTTCGTTGTTCACGAAGTCGAACAGGACTCTGGCGACCTGCAGGCCACCGACTTGAACGTGCTCAGTCATTGCTTGCCTCACTCTGCTCAGCTATTTCGCTTTTCAGCTCTTCAAATTAACAATGAAGCCGGCGGCCATTTAAAGCACAACCCTGTTCTCCAGTACATGCCATCGCTGGCGGCTGGGTCCTTCCAATCAACGGCGGAGCCTTGCTGACGGGCTGTTGCGGGGGTTGCGATCAGGCCTTGGCGAACATCGTTCCAACGTTATGTAGTGCGCGCTGCGGCATACTACATGATGAACTGCGGTTGTGAAAATTAGACTAAAAGCGTCGTTCCGCGACTTTAAAGTGCAGTGCGGTCACGCAGGGGAATGCGATGTTCTCAAAAAGCCGGTGGATTGTTCCATATAAATACAAAAAGTTGTACACGATTTGTGTTTTGCCTTGCGCACCCTCGTAGGAGCCGGCTTGCCGGCGAATAGGCCTTCGGGGTTTGCGTCGGCCTTGCGGGCGCATTCGCCGGCAAGCCAGCTCCTGCACAAGCTGCTGCCATATGGGCTGGAAGGCACGGGGAATGAGGCTGCCTATACTGGATCTTTCATTGCTCAAAGAGGGCTGCGCCATGGACCATCTCGTTCTCACGGTATTCGCCCCGGACAAGGCCGGCCAGGTCGAGCGCATTGCCCAGTGCATCGCCGAGCATGGCGGCAACTGGCTGGAAAGCCGCCTGTCACGCATGGCCGGGCAGTTCGCCGGGATCCTGCGGGTGGCAGTGCCGGCCGAAGCCTACGATGAACTGGTGGATGCCCTGCAAGGCTTGTCGGCCCAGGGCATTCGCGTGTTGATCGCCGAAAGCGGCGTGGAGCAGTCCTGCACCTGGAAACCCATCGCCATGGAACTGGTGGGCAACGACCGCCCGGGAATCGTGCGCGACATCACCCGGCTGCTGGCCGAGCAGGGGGTGAACCTGGAGCGCTTGGTGACCGAGGTGCGCCCAGCGCCCATGAGCAGCGAGCCGCTGTTCCACGCCGAGGCGATCCTTGCGGTGCCGCTGACCCTGTCCCTGGAAGTGCTGCAGGCGCGCCTGGAAACCCTGGCGGACGACTTGATGGTGGAATTGGTCCTGCGCAGCGAGCCCTGAGCCCTTGTGAGGGTTATCCCAGTAAACCGTGCATGTGCCTGTGGATAACCTGTAGAGACCAGGCCCTGGCCCAGAGCCAGCGCGGCGTTGCGCCAGTTGATCAAAAAACCAGCAGTTTCAAGGGCTTGTGCACAAAGGGCGGGGATCAGGTTGTGGATAACCTTGGGAAGAACCGCTGCAAGCCACGAAGAGCGTGGCCTGCAGGGCTTTGTACGTTTATTGATCAGCGACGCCCGCGCAGGCTGAGCCAGGCATCCACGCTGTATACCGCCAGGCCGGCCCAGATAAACATGAAGGCCAGCAAGGTGCTGGAGGACAGGTGCTCGTCGAACAGCAGCACGGCCTGCAGCAGCACCAGGGTGGGAGCCAGGTACTGGAGGAAACCCAGGGTGGTGTAGGGCAGGTCCCGCGCGGCAGCGTTGAAGCACACCAGAGGTACCAGGGTCACCGGGCCGGCAGCCACCAGCCACCAGGCCTGGGAACTGCTCCAGAACTCGGCATGGGCACTGCTGGCATCGGGGTGCAGCAGCAGCCAACCCAGAGCGATGGGCACCAGCATCCAGGTTTCCACCACCAGGCCGGGCAGGGCCTTGACCGGCGCCTGCTTGCGGATCAGCCCGTAGAAGCCGAAGCTCAGCGCCAGCATCAGCGAGACCCAGGGCAGGCTGCCTACCCGCCACACTTGCTGGGCCACGCCCACCGCCGCCAGGATTACCGCCAGCCACTGCATGCGCCGCAGGCGTTCGCCAAGAATCAGCATGCCCAGCAGCACGTTGACCAGTGGGTTGATGTAGTAGCCCAGGCTGGCTTCGAGCATGCGCCCGTTGTTTACCGACCAGACGTAGGTCAGCCAGTTGGCGGCGATCAGGGTGCCGCTCAGGGCCAGGATCGCCAGGCGCCTGGGGTTGTCCCGCAGTTCGCGCCACCAGCCGGGGTGCTTCCACACCATCAGCAGCAGGGCGCCGAACAGCGCCGACCAGAGCACCCGGTGGATGATGATCTCGACCGCGGGAACGCTGGCGATAGCTTTGAAATAGAGCGGGAACAGACCCCAGATGATGTAGGCGGTCAGACCCAGGATGTACCCGCGGCGCGGGTTGGCGGCTTGCATGCAGAATCCTTGCTTAGGCAGCTAACAAAGCCGCAATTGTAAGGACAATTGTCTAGACCTGTCCTGACTTTTACCCCGCTGCCCACTGTGGACGCCGGCTTGCCGACGAGGGCAATCTCTCGGGCCCTTTCGCTGGCAAGCCAGCTCCTACGGCTGGCGCCCTTGTGTGGGTACCGGCTTGTCGGCGAAGGCGATTTCTCGGGTCCCCTTCGCTGGCAAGCCGGCTCCTGCAGGCCGGGTCAGAACAGCTTGAGGGGTTCTTCGTTGAGGGCCGCCAGCTGTTCGCGCAAGGCCAGCACCTGATCGCCCCAATAACGCTCGCTGCCGAACCAGGGGAAACTGTGGGGGAACGCCGGGTCGTCCCAGCGTCGTGCCAGCCAGGCGCTGTAGTGCATCAGGCGCAAGGCTCGCAGTGGTTCGATCAGGGCCAGCTCCCGCGGGTCGAAATCATGGAACTCGCTGTAGCCATCCATCAACTCGGACAACTGGCCCAGGCATTCCTGGCGGTCGCCGGCGAGCATCATCCACAGGTCCTGCACCGCCGGGCCCATGCGGCAGTCATCCAGGTCGACGATATGGAACATCTCGTCGCGGCACATCATGTTGCCGGGGTGGCAGTCGCCGTGCATCCGGATGTTCTGGTGTGGCGTGGCCTGGTAGACCTCTTCCACCCGCTTGAGCAGGTCCCGGGCCACCGACTCGTAGGCTGGCAGCAGGCTCTTGGGGATGAAGTTGCCCTGCAGCAGGGTTGCCAGGGAATCGTGACCGAAGTTCTTCACCCCCAGGGCTTCGCGGTGTTCGAACGGGCGGGTGGCACCCACCGCGTGCAGGCGGCCCAGCAACTGGCCGAGACGGTAGAGCTGGTCCAGGTTGCCTGGCTCCGGGGCGCGGCCGCCGCGGCGGGGAAACAGGGCGAAACGAAAGCCCGCGTGTTCGAACAGGCTGGCGCCGTCGTGAATGATCGGCGCCACCACCGGCACGTCGCATTCGGCGAGTTCGAAGGTGAAGCGGTGTTCTTCCAGGATCGCTTCGTTGGTCCAGCGCTGGGGCCGGTAGAACTTGGCGATCAGTGGCTCGCTTTCGTCGATGCCGACTTGATAGACGCGATTTTCGTAGCTGTTGAGCGCCAGCACGCGGGCGTCGCTGAGAAAGCCGATGCTTTCAACGGCGTCCAGGACCAGATCGGGGGTCAGTGTTTCAAACGGGTGCGACATGCTTACTCCTGCGCGCAGCAGGCTGCCGCGTCCGGCCAAGCATGGTAACGCAGACGGGGAGCCAGCGGGGGAGGGTTTGCCGGTGGTTCGGCCGTGCGTCGGGTTCGCCGCCCAGCCGGTTCCTGCGGGTGCAGAAGCCGGCCGGGCGCGAGGCGGGGTCAGGCGCCGATGACGCCGCCGTCTTCCCGGGTGATGGCCATGACCGAGGAGCGTGGCTTGCCGTTGGGCAGGTGTTCGGGGAAGGTCGAACCGCCGTTTTCCCCAGGGTGCTGGATACCCACGAACAGGGTCTTCTGGTCCGGGGCGAAGGCGATGCCGGTGACTTCGCAACCCACCGGCCCGACCATGAAACGGCGGATCTCACCGCTGTCCGGGTCGGCGCAGAGCATCTGGTTGTTGCCCATGCCGGCGAAGTCGCCGCTGTTGCTGTAGTCGCCGTCGGTGAGGATCCACAGGCGCCCGGCCTTGTCGAAACCCAGCCCGTCGGGGCTGTTGAACATGTTCTGCGGGGTGATGTTGGACGACCCACCCTTGGGTTGGCCGGCGTGCACCCCCGGGTTGCCGGCCACTACGAACAGGTCCCAGGAAAAACTCATGGCACCATGATCGTCGCCGCCGGTGCGCCAGCGCAGGATCTGCCCGTAGACGTTCTTCTCCCGCGGGTTGGGGCCGCCTACCGGCTGGCCGTCCTCGCCACGCTTGGAGTTGTTGGTCAGGGTGCAATAGACCTGGCCGTCCTTGGGGCTGACCACTATCCATTCCGGGCGGTCCATGCGCGTGGCCTGGACCACGCTGGCGGCCAGGCGAGCCTGGATCAGCACCTGGGCCTGGTCGGCGAAGCCGCTGCTGGCGTCGATGCCGTTCTTGCCGTGGGTCAGCTCGATCCACTGGCCCTGGCCCTTGGGGTGGTCCGGGTTGCCGTCGCCGGCATCGAAGCGGGCCACGTACAGGGTGCCGTGGTCCAGCAGGTCGCGGTTGGCCTTGGGGTTGCGGTGGTTGATCTTGTCGCGGCTGATGAACTTGTAGATGAATTCGCCACGTTCGTCGTCGCCCATGTAGACCACGGCGCGGCCGTCGCGGGTTTCGGCCAGGGCGGCGTTCTCGTGCTTGAAGCGACCCAGGGCGGTGCGCTTGACCGGGGTCGATTGCGGGTCGAACGGATCGATCTCCACCACCCAGCCGTGACGGTTGAGTTCGTTGGGGTTCTTCGCCAGGTCGAACCGCGGATCGTGCAGGTGCCAGTTGATCTCCTTGCTGGCCACCACGGCGCCGTAGCGCTTCTGCGCGGCGTCGAATTTCTGCTCGGCGTTGCTGCTGCCGAAGCAGTCGGTGAAGTTCTCTTCGCAGGTCAGGTAGGTGCCCCATGGGGTCTTGCCGTTGGCGCAGTTCTGGAAGGTGCCGAGGACTTTCTTGCCCTTGGGGTCGGCGCTGGTCTTGAGCAGATCGTGACCGGCTGCGGGGCCACTCAGGCGGATCGGCGTGTTGCCGTGGATCCGTCGGTTGTAGCGCGAGCCCTGGACGAACTGCCACTGGCCATTCTTGCGCTGCACTTCAATCACCGACACGCCTTCGCTGGCCTGGGCCTTGCGCACGTCTTCGGCGGATTGCGGCAAGCCGCCATGGGGGTAGAGGTAGCGGTAGTTGGTGTATTCGTTATTGATGGCCATCAGCGCGCGGTGGCGGTCGTCCGGGAAGGCGAACAGGCTCATGCCGTCGTTGTTGTCGCCAAACTGCACTTCCTGGGCCCGGGCGGTGCCATTGCCGCTGGGGTCGAAGGCCGGGCCGTTCTTGGCCAGGGGCTGGCCCCAACTGATCAGTACCGAGGACTTGTAGCCAGGTGGCAAGGTGATGCTGTCGCTGGTGGCGGCAGGGATGCCGGCAAAGCCCAGCAACTGGCTGGTGCCGGCGCTGACGCTGGCGGCCAGGGCGCTGCGGCTCAACAGGTTGCCGCCCAGGAACAGCGCTGCACCGCACAGGGCGCCGGCACCGATGAAACCGCGGCGGCTGAGGCCGACCATCTGTTCCAGGTCGGTGGGTTGGTCTTCTTCTAGTAACAGGCTCATATCAGGCTCCCTGCAGGTTTTTGCAGCCACCTTAATGAGCCCCCATGACGAATATGTTGCAGTGAAATGGCGGTGGAGCCTTGGTCAGAGCGGGGTTCCGATCAGCACGTGGGACGGTGAGAACTGCACCTGGACGGTCGAGGATTCCTTTAACTCCAGGGTCTTGAGCAGCAACGGCTCGGCCAGGGCGCACAACGTCTGACCATTGGGCAGGGCAATTCGCACCTCGCAGGGGCCGTCCTCGGCGTCGAGAATCTGCTCGATCGTGCCCCTCAGGCAATTGTGTCCAGTTGTTACTTGGGCGCCCGCGGCTTGTACGTCCAGCCAGCCAGCCTTGATCAGTGCCACCACTTCGGTCCCCGGCAGCAGTTCCAGGCGCAGGGTGCTGTCGTGGGTGATCTGCGCCTGGAGTTGCAGGCCCTCGGGCAGTTCCAGGACGATCAGGTCGTTGCAGCCCTGGCTTTCGACAGCCCGGACCTTGCCATGCAACTGATTGCGCGCGCTGGTGCGCAGCATCAGGCGGCTGAGCAAGTCGAGGTCGCTGGTGTCTTCCGCCGCTTCCAGTACCTGGGCCTGCAGAGCTTGCAGGCGCTGGTAAAGACGCAGCACCCGCTCGCCCTCGGCGGACAGCTTGGCGCCGCCGCCGCCCTTGCCGCCGACGCTGCGCTCCACCAGCGGGCTCTGGGCCAGGTTGTTCAGTTCGTCGATGGCATCCCAGGCTGCCTTGTAGCTCAGGCCGGCGCTTTTTGCCGCGCGGGTGATGGAGCCTTGTTCGGCGATGTGTTGCAGCAAGGCAATGCGTTGCGGGCGGCGGACGATGTGCTGGGTCAACAGAGTGGGCAAGGACATGGCGGGGGGCGCTTTGAACACTGGGGGTGGACTGGGAGTTTGCGGCTTGGGCGACGAGAGTCAAGTCAGTCGCCGGTGCCGGGGCTTGGGGTCCTGGCCAGGCAGTAGATATCCACCCGACGGGCACCGGCGTTGATCAGCAAACGGGCCAGGGCCTGGGCGGTGGCTCCGGTGGTCAGGACATCGTCCACCAGGGCCAGGTGTCGTCCTGCAACCTGGGCCTGATCTGCTAGGGCGAAGGCCTGGCGCAGGTTGCGCTGGCGGGCCCGGGCATCCAGGCCCTGCTGGGCGGGGGTGTCTTGGGTGCGCAGGAGGAGCTCGGGTTGCACCACCAATTGCAACGAAGCGCCCAGCCACTGGGCCAGCATGCCTGCCTGATTGAAGCCGCGCTGGCGCAGCCGCCTGCGGGACAGTGGCACCGGCAGCAGGCAATCAGGCCGTGGCAGGCCTTCATCGAAGCGATAGTGGAGGAACTGGCCGAGAAGTTCGGCCATCAGCCGGCCAAAAGGCCATTTCTCATGGTGCTTGAAACGGCTGATCAGGCTGTCCACCGGGAAATCGTAGCGCCAGGGTGCGATCACCCGCTGAAACGCCGGCGGCTCTTGCAGGCACTGGCCACAGGTGAGGCCGGGCCCAGGCAGGGGCAGGGCGCAGACTGAACACTGGGCGCCGAGCCAGGGCAGCTCGTCCAGGCAGGGAGCACACAGGGCCAGGGCCGAATCGCTGGGTTCGTCACACAATAAACATGCCTGATTGTTTTTTAACCAGATGTAAACCGGTCCTTTGTATCTGGGTTGACAGTGCATGGCTCTTCCTTAAATATGCCGAACATCCGTGTCGCGGCTGTGGGCTTTCCTGTCCCGCACCGCTTGCCAAGCATAATCAAGGAATCGCCCATGAGCGCCAGCACCACCGCCACCCTGCGTCATGACTGGACTTTGGCTGAAGTCAAAGCCCTGTTCGTCCAGCCCTTCAATGACTTGCTGTTCCAGGCGCAGACGGTGCACCGCGCGCATTTCGACGCCAATCGGGTCCAGGTTTCCACGCTGCTGTCGATCAAGACCGGCGCCTGCCCGGAAGATTGCAAATATTGTCCGCAGTCCGGTCACTACAACACCGGCCTGGAAAAGGAAAAGCTCCTTGAGGTGCAGAAGGTCCTGGAAGAGGCCGCCCGGGCCAAGGCCATCGGTTCTACCCGTTTCTGCATGGGCGCGGCCTGGAAGCACCCTTCGGCCAAGGACATGCCCTATGTGCTGGAGATGGTCAAAGGCGTGAAGGCCATGGGCCTGGAAACCTGCATGACCCTGGGCCGTCTCGATCAGGACCAGACCGAGGCGCTGGCCAAGGCCGGCCTGGACTACTACAACCACAACCTCGATACCTCGCCGGAGTTCTACGGCAACATCATCACCACCCGCACCTACAGCGAGCGCCTGCAGACCCTGGCCTATGTGCGTGACGCGGGCATGAAGATCTGTTCCGGCGGCATTCTCGGCATGGGCGAATCCCTGGATGACCGCGCCGGCCTGCTGATCCAGCTGGCCAACCTGCCGGAGCATCCGGAGTCGGTGCCGATCAACATGCTAGTGAAGGTGGCGGGTACGCCGCTGGAAAATGCCGAAGAGGTAGACCCCTTCGACTTTATCCGCATGCTTGCGGTGGCGCGGATTCTCATGCCGCAATCCCATGTGCGGCTATCGGCTGGCCGTGAGGCGATGAACGAGCAGATGCAGGCCCTGGCGTTCTTCGCCGGCGCCAACTCGATTTTCTACGGCGACAAGTTGCTGACCACCGCCAACCCGCAGGCCGACAAGGACATGCAGCTGTTCGCGCGCCTGGGCATCCAGCCCGAAGCCCGCGAAGAACACGCCGACGAGGTGCACCAGGCCGCCATCGAACAGGCCCTGGTGGAGCAGAAAAGCAGCGAGCAGTTCTACAACGCCGCCGTCTGACCTTCTGCCGTAGGAGCCGGCTTGCCGGCGAATCTCGCGAGCCTCATGGATTTCGCGTCGCCTGCTTCGCCGGCAAGCCAGCTCCTGGCGAAGAACTGTCCGTAAGCCAACATCGAGGCCTGCATGTCTTTTGATCTCGCCGCGCGCCTTGCTGCCCGCCGTGCCGAACACCTTTATCGCCAGCGCCCGCTGCTGCAGAGCCCCCAGGGGCCGCAAGTGGTGGTCGACGGTCAGCCATTGCTGGCCTTTTGTAACAACGACTACCTGGGCCTGGCCAACCATCCGCAAGTGATCGAAGCCTGGCGCTCCGGTGCCAGCCGCTGGGGCGTGGGCGGTGGTGCTTCCCATCTGGTGATCGGCCACAGCACGCCCCATCACGCCCTGGAAGAGGCGCTGGCCGAACTCACTGGCCGCCCTCGGGCGCTGTTGTTTACCACCGGCTACATGGCCAACCTAGGGGCGGTGACGGCGCTGGTGGGGCAGGGCGATACGGTGCTGGAGGATCGTCTCAACCACGCGTCGCTGCTCGATGCGGGGCTGCTTTCCGGCGCGCGCTTCAACCGCTATCTGCACAACGATGCGCACAGCCTGGCCAAGCGTCTGGAAAAGGCCACCGGCAATACCCTGGTGGTCACCGATGGGGTGTTCAGCATGGACGGCGATGTCGCCGACCTGCCGGCCCTGGCTCGGGCAACCAAGGCCCGTGGCGCCTGGCTGATGGTGGACGATGCCCATGGTTTCGGGGCGCTGGGGGCCAATGGCGGCGGGCTGGTGGAGCATTTCGGCCTGGGGATGGATGAGGTGCCGGTACTGGTGGGCACCCTGGGCAAGGCTTTCGGCACCGCCGGGGCCTTTGTCGCCGGCAGCGAGGATCTGATCGAAAGCCTGATCCAGTTTGCCCGGCCTTATATCTACACCACCAGCCAGCCGCCAGCCCTGGCCTGCGCCACCCTGAAAAGCCTGGAGCTGCTGCGCAGCGAGCATTGGCGGCGCGAGCACCTGGCGGCCTTGATCCGTCAATTCCGCCAGGGCGCCGAGCAGATCGGCCTGCAGCTGATGGACAGTTTCACCCCGATCCAGCCGATCCTGGTGGGCGACAGTGCTCGGGCCGTGCGCCTGTCGCAGATGCTGCGTGAACGGGGAGTCATGGTCAGCGCCATTCGCCCGCCTACCGTGCCGGCCGGCAGCGCGCGGCTGCGGGTGACCTTGTCCGCGGCCCACAGCGAGGCCCAGGTGCAGCTATTGTTAAGCGCGTTGGCAGACTGTTTCAGTGAACTGCAAGCGGAGCCGAGCCATGCGTGATCGACTGATTCTGTTGCCGGGCTGGGGCTTGGGCGTGTCGCCGCTGGAACCTCTGGCGGCGGCCTTGCAGGGGCTGGATGAACACTTGCGGGTGGAGATCGAGCCCTTGCCGGAGTTGACCTCCAGCGACCCGCAGGACTGGCTGGACGAACTCGATGACGCCGTGCCGGACAATGCCTGGCTGGGTGGCTGGTCCCTCGGCGGCATGCTGGCGTCGGAACTGGCGGCGCGCCGTGGTGAGCGCTGCTGCGGCCTGCTGACCCTGGCCAGCAATCCCAGTTTTGTCGCCCATGAACAATGGGCCAGTGCCATGGCCGGGGAAACCTTCGACGGCTTCCTGGCCGGCTGCGCGGCCGATCCGCGAACCACCCTCAAGCGTTTTACCTTGCTCTGCGCCCAGGGCGCCGCGGACACGCGAGGCCTGTCGCGGTTGCTCCTGAGCGGCGCGCCGACCACGGCGCCGGCGGTGCTGATGGCCGGGCTGGAGTTGCTGGCGCAGTTGGATACCCGCGAAGCCTTGCAAGGCTTTCGCGGGCCGCAGTTGCACTTGTTTGCCGGGCTCGATGCTCTGGTGCCTGCCGAGGCGGCCGGTGAATTGCTGGCCTTGCTGCCGGATATTGAAGTTGGCCTGATTGAACACGCCAGCCACGGATTTCTCCTGGAGGACCCCCATGGAGTGGCGGGAGCGATCCAGGCTTTCTTGCATGAGTCCGGTGATGACTGACCTTTCTCTGACTGCCTTTCCCGGTCGCCTGCCTGACAAGCGCCAGGTCGCGGCTTCGTTCTCCCGCGCGGCGGCCAGCTATGACAGTGTCGCGGAGCTGCAGCGTGCGGTCGGGCAACAATTGCTCAGCCGTCTGCCCCCGGGCCTTGAGCCACGGTGCTGGCTGGACCTGGGCTGCGGCACCGGGCATTTCAGCCGGGTGCTGGGGCAGCGTTTCCGTGCTGCCCAGGGGCTGGCCCTGGATATTGCCGAGGGCATGCTCAATCACGCCCGGCCTTTGGGTGGCGCGGACCATTTCATCGCCGGGGATGCTGAACGCCTGCCGTTGCAAGGCGACAGTTGCCAATTGATCTTCTCTAGCCTGGCGGTGCAGTGGTGCGACGATTTCTCTGCTGTGCTCAGTGAGGCTATGCGGGTGCTCAAGCCGGGCGGCGTGCTGGCTTTTGCCAGCCTGTGCGTGGGTACTTTGCAGGAACTGCGCGAAAGTTGGGCGCAGGTCGATGGCCAGGTTCACGTCAATCGCTTCCGTGAGTTCGAACATTATCGACAGCTGTGTGAAGCCAGTGGCTTGCAAGTGCGCAGTCTGGAAAAGGCGCCCCATGTCCTGTATTACCCGGATGTGCGCAGCCTGACCCATGAGTTGAAAGCCCTGGGCGCGCACAACCTCAATCCCGGACGCCCGGGCGGCTTGACCGGACGGGCGCGGATCGCCGGGTTGATCGATGCCTACGAGGGTTTCCGACAGGCCAAGGGCCTGCCGGCGACTTATCAAGTGGTCTATGCCGTGCTGGAGAAACCGCTATGAGCCCTGCCTACTTCATTACGGGTACCGATACCGATGTGGGGAAAACCACCATTGCGGCCGGCTTGCTGCATGCGGCGCGTCTGGCCGGCCTGAGTACTGCTGCGGGCAAGCCGGTGGCTTCGGGTTGCGAGCTGACGGCCAAGGGCCTGCGTAACGCCGATGCCCTGGCATTGCAGGCGCAGTCTTCGTTGCCGTTGGCCTATGCAGAAGTGAATCCGGTTGCCTTCGAACCGGCCATCGCCCCTCATCTGGCAGCGCGAGAGGCCGGGGTTGCGCTGACCGTGCAGTCGCTGTTGACGCCCATGCGCCATCTGCTGGCCAAGGGCGCGGACTTCACGCTGATTGAAGGCGCGGGTGGTTGGCGGGTCCCCCTGGCAGACCAGGACAATCTGTCGGATCTGGCCATGGCGCTGGGGTTGCCGGTGATCCTGGTGGTGGGCGTGCGTCTGGGTTGCATCAATCATGCGTTGCTGACGGCCGAAGCCATCGCTCAGGACGGCCTGCAACTGGCGGGGTGGGTGGCCAATATCATCGATCCAAAGACCTCTCGTCTGGAGGAAAACCTCGCAACCCTGGCCGAGCGCTTGCCGGCCCCGTGCCTGGGCAGGGTGCCGAAACTCAAGCCGGCCAGCGCCGAGGCGGTGGCCGAGCATTTGCAACTGGATCTGCTGGACTAGATTTTGCCTATTGCAAGGCATATTGCCATTAGTGTTTTTGACGGGTGTTTTCTTGACGGGTCTGCTTCAATGACACCTGTCACTCATTCTCAAGGTCGAGTTCTCCCATGCAAATCTCCGGGAACACCGCTTTCTACGCCGGGCTGAACGCTATCCAGACCGGGCAGAATCGCGTCGATCAAGCCGCCGGCCAGATTGCCAGCACTGCAGTTGAACGCTCTGCCGGCAGCCAGTCGTCGGATGTTCAGGTTGACCGCCTGCGCGCTGTGGATCGCAGCCAGGAATCGGATCTGGCCAGCAGCATGGTGGAGATGTCCATGGGCAAGATCCAGGCAGAACTGGGCGTCAATGTCGCCAAGGCCTCGGATGAAGTCCTCGGCACCCTGATCGATACCTACGCCTGATTACCCTCTGCAAAAGCCCGGCCTCCCAGAGAGACCGGGCTTTTTCATGCCTTTTCTGTTGATAGCGGCTCTCGCTGATTCCTTTCCCTGACTGATTGCCGGTGCGTCGGCTCCTACACTTCATGGCAGTGCCGTGGGTGTTCGCCTGCGTATGCATTTTGTTTCGATGACGAAAGGCATTGGCGCGACGCTTGACAAGATTTGGGCGTAAACGTATGTTTCAAACAACTGTTTGACCGCTATAAAAACTCAACGCGGTTGTTCATTCCCGGTTACATCAGCAGAGGTTTATCGCTATGCCTGACTACAAGGCCCCCTTGCGTGATATTCGCTTCGTTCGTGACGAGCTGCTCGGCTATGAGGCGCATTATCAGAGCCTCCCGGCTTGCCAGGACGCCACTCCGGACATGGTTGACGCCATTCTCGAGGAAGGTGCCAAGTTTTGTGAGCAGGTGCTGGCTCCGCTGAACCGTGTGGGCGACCTGGAAGGTTGCACCTGGAGTGAATCCGGCGTTAAGACCCCTACCGGCTTCAAGGAAGCCTACAAGCAATTCGTCGAAGGCGGCTGGCCAAGCCTGGCTC
This sequence comes from Pseudomonas sp. BIGb0176, assembly GCF_024810175.1. NCBI lineage: Bacteria > Pseudomonadati > Pseudomonadota > Gammaproteobacteria > Pseudomonadales > Pseudomonadaceae > Pseudomonas > Pseudomonas sp. BIGb0176. The sequence goes on along the minus strand of NZ_JANUEC010000004.1, from coordinate 95,243 downwards.
ACGACGTTGAGCACGGTGGTCAGGGCCTGCCTGAATCCCTGGGCCTGGCGGTCAGCGAAATGGTTGGCGAAGCCAACTGGTCGTGGGGCATGTACCCTGGCCTGTCCCATGGCGCGATGAACACCATTTCCGAACACGGTACTGCCGAGCAGCAAGAGGCCTACCTGACCAAGCTGGTGTCCGGCGAGTGGACCGGCACCATGTGCCTGACCGAGCCGCACTGCGGCACCGACCTGGGCATGCTGCGCACCAAGGCCGAACCTCAGGCCGATGGTTCCTACAAAGTCACTGGCACCAAGATCTTCATCTCTGCCGGTGAACACGATATGGCCGACAACATCGTCCACATCGTTCTGGCCCGCCTGCCGGACGCACCGGCCGGTACCAAGGGTATTTCGCTGTTCATCGTGCCCAAGTTCCTGCCTAACGCTGATGGCAGCGTAGGTCAGCGCAACGCCGTGAGCTGTGGTTCCCTGGAGCACAAGATGGGGATCCACGGTAACGCCACCTGCGTGATGAACTTCGACGCGGCCACCGGTTTCCTCATCGGCCCGGCGAACAAAGGCCTGAACTGCATGTTCACCTTCATGAACACCGCGCGCCTGGGTACCGCTCTGCAAGGCCTGGCCCATGCCGAAATCGGCTTCCAGGGCGGCCTGAAGTACGCTCGCGATCGCCTGCAAATGCGCTCCCTGACTGGCCCGAAAGCGCCGGACAAGGCTGCCGACCCGATCATCGTGCACCCTGACGTGCGCCGCATGCTGCTGACCATGAAGGCCTTCGCCGAAGGCAACCGGGCAATGGTCTACTTCACTGCCAAGCAGGTCGATATCGTCAAGTACGGTGTGGATGAAGAAGAGAAGAAGAAAGCCGACGCACTGCTGGCGTTCATGACTCCGATCGCCAAGGCGTTCATGACTGAAGTTGGTTTTGAATCCGCCAACCACGGTGTGCAGATCTATGGCGGCCACGGCTTCATCGCCGAGTGGGGCATGGAGCAGAACGTTCGCGACAGCCGTATCTCGATGCTGTACGAAGGCACCACCGGTATCCAGGCACTCGACCTGCTGGGCCGTAAAGTGCTGATGACTCAGGGCGAGGCTCTGAAAGGCTTTACCAAGATCGTCCACAAGTTCTGCCAGAACAACGAAGGCAACGAAGCCGTCAAGGAATTCGTCGCACCCCTGGCTGCACTGAACAAAGAATGGGGCGAGCTGACCATGAAGGTCGGTATGGCTGCCATGAAAGATCGCGAAGAAGTCGGCGCGGCCTCCGTGGACTACCTGATGTACTCCGGTTATGCCTGCCTGGCCTACTTCTGGGCCGACATGGCACGCCTGGCGGCAGAAAAGCTGGCAGCCGGCACCACCGAAGAGGCGTTCTACACCGCCAAGCTGCAGACTGCGCGTTTCTACTTCCAGCGCATCCTGCCGCGTACCCGCACTCACGTTGCAACCATGCTTTCGGGTGCCAACAACCTGATGGACATGAAGGAAGAAGACTTCGGCCTGGCTTACTAAGCCCGACCGCAGTGGTTCGAAAAGCCGTTCGCCCCTTGGGGCGAGCGGTTTTTTTATGCCCGCAGAATCTTCATGAAAATTCCCGACTAAATCGCTAAGCAGAAGCGATTTCCTGCCGTTAAAGAGATGGCAATGTGATGTCCATCACACCGCGTGTGCTTAACTTCAACAAATGAAGGCACAATGCCATTCATTGATCAGCCGGGTCGGAGTTTTACCCTTGCCGCGTTCTTTCGCTGTACGTTTCAGTCACTTTGTACCGTCTTTACTGCTTCTGCTTGCGGGGCTGGCGGCCGCCTACGTCAAGGACCTCAACGTCTTCTTCACCTCGCTGTTCAACGTGCTGCCAACCTTGGTGCTGTTGCTGGGCGGGGCGTATTGTGCGGTGTATCGGCGCCAGCGCGAACTGTTCTTGATGGTCACCGTGTACATCGCCTATTTCCTGCTGGACACCCAGACCGACTACTACCGGGACAACGGCAGGGTCCGGGAAGACGCGGCGGTGGTGTTCCATCTCTGCTGCCTGTTGCTGCCCCTGTTGTTCGGCCTGTTCGCTGCCTGGCAGGAGCGCACGCACCTGTTCCAGGACATGGTGGCGCGTTTTGCCGTGCTGCTGGCTTTCGGCAGTGTGGCTCTGGGGCTCGAGCAGAGTTACCCGCAGGCTCTGCTGAACTGGTTGGCGGAGATCCGCTGGCCGGCCCTGCATGGCAGTTGGATGAGTTTGATCCAGTTGTCGTATCCAGTGTTCTTCGCAGCCTTCCTGCTGCTGGCGATCCAGTACTGGCGCAGCCCGCGTCCGCTGCACGCGGCGCAGCTGGTGGGGCTTCTGGGGCTGTTCTGGATGCTGCCCAAGACCTTCATCCTGCCGTTCACCCTGAACATCATGTGCAGCCAGGTGATGCTGATGATCGCTGCTGCTGTCGCCCACGAGGCCTACCAGATGGCGTTCCGCGACGAGCTGACCGGCCTGCCGGGACGTCGGGCGCTTAATGAGCGCATGCAGCGCCTGGGGCGCAACTATGTGCTGGCGATGACCGACGTCGATCACTTCAAGAAATTCAATGACACCCACGGGCACGATGTGGGCGACCAGGTGTTGCGCCTGGTGGCCAGCAAGCTCTCGAAAGTCACCGGGGGCGGCCGGGCCTACCGTTACGGAGGCGAGGAGTTTGCCGTGGTGTTCGCCGGCAAGACCATGGACGAATGCATGCCGCATCTGGAGATGATTCGCGAGATCATCGCCACCTACAACATTCAACTGCGTAATCAGGACAACCGCCCTCAGGACGACCAGCAGGGTCGCCAGCGTCGCGGTGTCGCTGCCGCGTCCAGTGTCTCGGTGACCATCAGTATCGGCGTCGCCGAGCGGCTGGCAGAGCACCGGACTCCGGAGGAAGTGCTCAAGGCTGCAGACCAGGCGCTCTACAGCGCCAAGGGGGCGGGGCGTAACTGTGTCATTGCATTCGGGCAGAACCGCCGCGGTGCGGTGCGCATGGATACAGCTGCGGGTTGAGTGATGATGGCGCATTCAGCGCCTGCACAGTCATTGGCAGGCTGAGGGCGGCGGCAGTAGGTTGGTCTGATCTGCTGCCGGAGAAACCACCATGCCCGAGTATCAAGCCCCCTTGCGCGACATGCGCTTTCTGATCGATCACGTCTTCGACTTTCATGCCAGTTACGCGGCGTTGGGGGCCACTGACGCCAGCCCGGACATGGTCAGTGCCATCCTCGAGGAAGGCGCGAAATTCTGCGAAAACGTCCTGGCCCCGTTGAACCGTTCCGGTGACGAGGAAGGTTGCCACTTTGATAACGGCGTGGTCACCACGCCCAAGGGCTTCAAGCAGGCCTTCGCCCAGTACGTTGAAGGCGGCTGGCACGGGTTGGCCGCCGATCCGGCCTATGGCGGCCAGGGACTGCCCCACTCGCTGGGGCTGGTGATCAGCGAGATGGTGGGCTCCAGCAACACCTCCTGGGGCATGTACCCGGGCCTGACCCACGGTGCCATGTCGGCTATTCATGCCCACGGCAGCGCGGAACAGAAGCAGTTGTACCTGGGCAAGCTCACCGCCGGGCAATGGACCGGCACCATGTGCCTGACCGAAGCCCATTGCGGCACTGATCTTGGCATCATCAAGACTCGCGCGGTGCCCCAGGCAGACGGCAGCTATGCGGTGACGGGGAGCAAGATCTTCATCTCCGCCGGCGAGCACGACATGAGCGAGAACATCGTTCACCTGGTGTTGGCCAAGCTGCCGGACGCGCCGGCCGGAACCAAGGGTATTTCGCTGTTCATCGTGCCCAAGTTCCTGCCGGATGCGGCAGGTGAGGCCGGCGAGCGCAATGGCGTGAGCTGCGGCTCCATCGAGCACAAGATGGGGATCAAGGCGTCCGCGACCTGTGTACTGAACTTCGACGGTGCCAGGGGCTTTCTGATTGGTCAGGCCAACAAAGGCCTGAACTGCATGTTCACCATGATGAACCACGCCCGCCTGGGGACCGGAATGCAGGGCCTGTGTCTGGGTGAAACCAGCTTCCAGGGGGCGATCAGATACGCCAACGATCGTTTGCAGATGCGGTCGCTGACCGGCCCCAAGTCTCCGGACAAGGCGGCGGACCCGATCATCGTCCACCCTGATGTGCGGCGCATGCTGCTGACCATGAAGGCGTTCAACGAAGGCAACCGGGCCCTGGCCTACTTCACCGCCCAGTTGCTGGATGTGGCGCATCTGAGCCGCGATGAAGCCCAGCGCCAGGACGCCGAGAACCTCCTGGCGTTCCTCACCCCGATCTGCAAGGCCTTCATGACCGAGACCGGGCTGGAAGTGACCAACCACGGCATGCAGGTGTTCGGCGGTCATGGGTTTATTCGCGAATGGGGCATGGAGCAGTTGGTACGTGATTGCCGCATTGCGCCGATCTATGAAGGTACCAATGGCATCCAGGCCCTGGACCTGCTGGGCCGCAAGGTGCTGGGCAGCCAGGGCAAGCTGCTGCTGGGCTTTACCCGGATTGTGCACAAGTTCTGCAGCGCGCATGCCGAGCATCCGCAGCTCCAGGCTTATGTCGCGCAACTCGATGCCTTGAACCGTCAGTGGGGCGAGTTGACCACCAAGGTCGGCATGGCAGCCATGAACAACCCCGACGAAGTGGGGGCCGCGGCCTTTGATTACCTGATGTACAGCGGCTACATCGTCCTGGCTTATTTCTGGTTGCGCATGGCTTTGGTCGCCCAGCAGCAACTGGACGCCGGGCAGGGCGACCAGGACTTCGCCACCGCCAAGCTGATCACCTGCGAGTTCTATTTCAAGCGCCTGCTGCCCCGTACGGGGGCTCATCGGGCGGCCATCGAGGCCGGCAGTGATTGCCTGATGAAGCTTCCCGCGCAGTTGTTCGCCTTGTAACTGCTAGGGCGGCACGAACAAAGCCCGCTGCTGCGGGTTTTTTCGTGCTTGGGAATATCTGTGACCAAAAATTACATAAAGGTCACTAGTTGACCCTATGTGTCGCAAAAGTTGTTCGGGTACACTCTGGTTTTCTAAATGGGTCCGTTTCGGCCCGCTTTTTTAGTTCTTGCGAGGTTTGCCATGGCTGACTACAAAGCGCCCTTGCGCGATATGCGCTTCGTCCTCAATGAAGTTTTCGAGGTCGCCAAACTCTGGGCCCAGTTGCCGGCTCTGGCTGAGACTGTGGATGTCGAGACGGTCGAGGCGATTCTGGAGGAAGCGGGCAAAGTCACCGCCAGAAGCATTGCTCCGCTGAGTCGCGGTGCCGACGAGGAAGGTTGCCACTGGGACAACACCGAGGTGACCACCCCTGAAGGTTTCCCACAGGCCTATCAGACCTACGCCGAAGGTGGTTGGGTCGGCGTGGGTGGCGATCCCGAGTTCGGCGGCATGGGCATGCCCAAGGCGGTATCGGCCCAGGTCGAGGAAATGGTCAACTCCGCGAGCCTGGCCTTTGGTCTGTACCCGATGCTGACTGCCGGGGCCTGCCTGTCGATCAACGCCCATGCCAGCGAAGAGCTGAAAGCCACCTACCTGCCGAACATGTATGCCGGTGTCTGGGCAGGCTCCATGTGCCTGACCGAGCCCCATGCCGGTACCGATCTGGGGATTATCCGCACCAAGGCCGAGCCTCGGGCCGACGGCTCCTATGCCATCAGCGGAACCAAGATCTTCATTACCGGTGGTGAGCACGACCTGACGGAAAACATCATTCACCTGGTGCTGGCCAAGCTGCCGGATGCGCCGGCTGGTCCCAAGGGTATTTCCCTGTTCCTGGTGCCCAAGTTCATGGTCAATGCCGATGGCAGCCTGGGCGAGCGCAACCCGGTGACCTGTGGTTCGATCGAGCACAAGATGGGCATCCAGGCTTCGGCCACGTGCGTGATGAACTTCGATCAGGCCATCGGTTACCTGGTGGGTGAACCGAACAAGGGCCTGGCGGCCATGTTCACCATGATGAACTACGAGCGTTTGGGGGTAGGTATCCAGGGGCTGGCCACTGGCGAGCGTTCCTACCAGAACGCTATTGAATATGCTCGTGATCGCCTGCAGAGCCGCTCGCCTACCGGCCCGCAAGCCAAGGACAAGGTAGCCGACCCGATCATTGTGCACCCGGATGTGCGGCGCATGCTGCTGACCATGAAGGCTGCAAACGAAGGCGGCCGGGCATTTTCCACCTATGTGGCGATGCAATTGGATACCGCCAAGTTCAGCGAAGATCCGGATACCCGCAAGCGCGCGGAAAGCCTGGTGGCTTTGCTGACCCCGGTGGCCAAGGCTTTCCTGACCGACCTGGGTCTGGAAACCACGGTTCATGGCCAGCAGATCTTCGGCGGCCACGGCTATATCCGTGAGTGGGGCCAGGAACAACTGGTACGCGATGTACGGATTACCCAAATCTACGAGGGCACCAACGGTATCCAGGCTCTGGATCTGGTGGGACGCAAGATCGTCGGGAGCGGCGGTGCGTTCTATAAGCTGTTCGCCGACGAGATCCGCCATTTCACCGCTACGGCGGATGAGCAATGGGGGGAGTTCACCCGCCCGCTGAACGCGGCGCTGGACAATCTGGATGAGCTGACCGCCTGGGTATTGGACCGGTCCGCCAGCAACCCCAACGAAATCGGGGCAGCGTCGGTGGAATACCTGCAGGTATTTGGCTACACCGCCTACGCCTACATGTGGGCACTGATGGCCAAGGCTGCGTTGGGCAAGGAGCAGGAAGACGACTTCTATGCCAGCAAACTGGGGACGGCGCGGTTCTACTTCGCCCGCCTGCTGCCGCGTATCCACTCGCTTAGCGCCTCGGTCAAGGCCGGTAGCGAATCGCTGTTCCTGTTGCAGGCTGAGCAGTTTTAACCAGCAAGGGCGTTTGTAAGTCATCTCTTACATAACGTGCTGCTGATCGTCCATATCGGTAGATGACGGCTGAAGCTAATCTACTTCACATGGACGTCGCGCAGGAAGCGCAAAGCAACAACACGGACACGTAGGATTCCGCCAGGATGGTGGAGTGAAAAGGATGTCAGGGAAACAGTCTGCAAAGCCCCGCTTCGGCGGGGTTTTCTTTTGTCCGGGTTTTTTATTTTGGCGGGCTTATCCCGGCACCTCCACGGCGGAAGTTCCCCCCAGGCGCGGCTCCTGCGCATTCATCGAGTCTTCCAACAAGCTGCGCAGCAGCTCCAGCGTCCCCTGTTGACGCTGCAGATCCCGGCAGACCAACCCCACTTTTAGCGGCACCCTGGGCTCGCTCAGTGGTTTCCACAACAGTTCCTTGTTGCCGTGCTGCTGTTGGGAGCGCCCGGGAAGCACGGTGGCCAGCCGTGTATGGGGCAGGCTGTCGAGAATCCCGGCCATGTTGTTCAGCTCCGCCTGCACCTGCGGGCGCCGCCCCAGATTGGCCAGTTGAGCCTGCCAGATCTGACGGATCTGGAACTCCTCTCCCAACAACAGCATCGGCAACTCTGCTGCCTGGCTCATGGAGACCTTCTTGAACTCGCGCAGCGGATGCTGCTCCGGGATGACCAGGGTCAGTTCATCTTCGTACAGCGGTACCCCATGCAGACCTGGCTGGCGTGGCGGCAAGTAGCTGATGCCGATATCCAGCGAGCCATTGAGCAGGCGTCTTTCGATCTCCAGGCCGGTCAATTCATAGATCTGCACCACAAGATGGGGCTGGGCCTTGCGTACACGCTCAAGCATCTGCGGCACCAGGCTGGTATGCACGGTTTGCAGTACGCCGATCGCCAAGGTGCGCAGCGCCTGGCCCTTGAAGTTGCGCAAGGCTTCGCGGGCCTGTTGCAAGCCGTCGAGCAGGGGCAGGGCGTGGTTGTACAGCGTATGCGCCGCCAGTGTCGGCAACAGGCGTTTACTGCTGCGCTCGAACAGGCTGACGTCGAGGTTCTGTTCCAGCTGGCGGATCTGCTGGGAAAGCGCCGGTTGCGAGATCGACAGCCGTTCGGCGGCACGTCCCACATGACCTTCTTCATACACCGCGACGAAATAACGCAGCTGCTTAAAATCCATAAGTATTTCTTATCGAAAAAGCTTAAAAAACGAAATGGCCCGAAGCCCCGGAGGGGCCTAGTCTAGCGCCTATTCACAAGGCTTACAGGGCCACGAAGGGCAATGAATACCGTTTACGTCGATGGTGTTTACATAGGCAAGGCAAAAAATCTCGGCCAGGGTCTGGTCAGCGACACTGACAAGTACCCGGTTGCCAACCGACTCTGGTTGTGGCCACAAGGCCTGGGCAGCGATGAGCACGGCGATCCGCGCTTTCACACCGGTCCCGAGCGCGCCTTGCATCATTACCCCGCTGAACACTATGACCACTGGCGCAAACGTTACCCACAGTTCGCCTGGTGCGCGCCGGCCTTCGGTGAAAACCTGTCCACCCATGGCCTCACCGAAGAACAGGTGTGCCTGGGCGATCTGTTTCGCTGGGGCGGTGCGCTATTGCAGGTCAGCCAGCCGCGTTCGCCCTGCTATCGCCTGAGCCATCGCTGGAGCCTGGCCAATCTGCCGCAACAGGCCCAGGACAATGGTCGTTGCGGCTGGTTTTACCGGGTCCTCAAGCCAGGTTTCGTACAAGCGGATGAACCTTTTGAACTGATTCAGCGCAGTTACCCCGGCCTCACCGTGGCCTGGGCCCTGCGCTGTTTTTTCCAGGAACCTCTGGAACATGCTGGCTTGAAAACCCTCATTGATTGCCCGGCGCTTTCCTCGCGCTGGCGTGATATCGCTATCAAGCGCATGCGTACTGGCCGGGTTGAAGACTGGTCCGCGCGCCTGCTGGGGCTGCCGCTGGAGGGCCTGCGGGCATGAATCTGTTCAACCTGCGCCGCACTGTGCCGAGCCTGGAAGATCTGGCCGCCGAGCCCTATGCAAACGCTTCGGCCCCGGCCTTTTCCAACGAGTGCCTGATGCCCAGTGTGCAGCGTCCCCAACCGGTCTTCGTGCGCGGCCAGGGCTCTTGGCTGTGGGACAGTGAAGACCGTACTTACCTGGACTTCACCCAGGCCGGGGCCGCCAACAGTCTTGGCCACAGCCCGTCGGTCCTGGTCGCCGCGCTTGCCGAGCAGGCGCAGTCGCTGATCAACCCGGGTTCCGGGTTCTACAACCGTGGCATGCTCAAGCTGGCCGATCGCCTGTGCCGCAGCACCGGCAGCGACCAGGCCTACCTGCTGAGCAGCGGCACTGAAGCTTGCGAGGCCGCAATCAAGCTGGCGCGTAAATGGGGGCAACTGCATCGTGGCGGCGCGGCTGGCATCATCACCGCCAGCCAGAGCTGCCATGGTCGTGGCTTTGCTGCGTTGTCGGCGGCTGGCAGCGGCGCTCCGGGCAATCGTTTCGGCCCCGGGCTGCCGGGTTTCAGCCAGGTGCCGTTCAACGATCTGCCGGCTTTGCACGCAGCGGTGGATGCGCAAACCGTGGCGATCATGCTGGAGCCGATCCAGAGTGAGGCTGGTGTCATTCCGGCGACCGAGCATTACCTCAAGGGTGTCGAGCGCCTGTGCCGTGAACTGGGCATCCTGCTGATTCTCGATGAGGTCCAGACTGGCATCGGCCGCTGCGGCACCCTGCTGGCCGAACAGCTGTATGGCGTGCGTGCCGACATCATCGCTCTGGGCAAGGGGCTCGGCGGTGGCGTGCCACTGGCGGCGTTGCTGGCACGGGGCAAGGCCTGCTGTTTCGAGGCGGGCGAGCTGGATGGCACTCACCATGGCAATGCGCTGATGACCTCGGCCGGCCTGGCGGTTCTGGACAGCTTGCAGGAGCATGGCTTTCTTCAGCAGGCGCGCCATAACGGCCAGTACCTGGGGCAGGAACTGACCCGCCTGGCGAGCCGGTATGCACAGGGCCAAGTGCGGGGGCAGGGTTTGTTGTGGGGCATGACCCTGGCGGATGAGTCCGCCGACGCGGTGGTCAAGGCCGCCTTGCATGAAGGCTTGCTGCTCAGCGCGCCGCAACCGGACTGCCTGCGTTTTACCCCGGCATTGAGTGTCAGCAAAGGCAATATCGACGAAATGCTCCTGCGCCTGGCTCGGGCTTTTTCCCGGGTGCGCACGGCGCAATTGCACTGTCGCAAGGGAGTGGCCGTCTGATGCGTGTACTGATCCTGCAACATTCGCCTGCCTCCGGACCGGGGCGGATCAACCAGTGGCTGCTGGAGCGGGCGAGCGCCGTGCACATCTGCCATCTGTACGCCCAGGCACGTTTGCCGCGGCTCGACAGTTTCGACCTGCTGATCGCTCTGGGTGGGCCCATGAGTGTGCACGACGAGGCCCAGACTCCGTGGCTGGCTGCGGAAAAACGCCTGTTGCGCAAGGCCCTGTCTGCCGGCAAGCGCGTGCTGGGCATCGGCCTGGGTGGCCAGCTCCTGGCGCAGGCGCTGGGAGCTCAGGTTCGCCCCAGTGCAGCGCGGGAGATTGGCTGGTGGCCTGTGGAAAAGTACCCCAATGCCCAGGACTCGCCTCTGGGGCTGGCCTTGCCGGAACGTCTGATGGCCTTTCATTGGCACGGCGAAAGCTTCGATCTGCCCAAGGGCGCGTTGCCGCTCTATCGCTCGGCGGCCTGCGATCACCAGGGCTTTATCTGGCAGGAGCGGGCCATCGGCTTGCAATGCCTGTTGCAGAGCGACTTGCACAGCATCGAGGCACTTTTGCAGGCGCGCCCCAACGGTTGGCTGAGCGCTGAACACAGCGCCGAGCCCGATAGCGTCGAGGATCAACAGGCGATTCTCGCCGGAATCCCGCATTGCAGTGGTCTGGCACCCACTCTGTTCCGGGTGCTGGATTACCTTTCCGGGCCACATGCGACCTTACGTTGACTGACTTCCTGAACCGTCTCGCGGTATAACGCATCGCCCCGTGTCCGATTTTTCGCACGGGGCGTTTTTTTATCTCCAGCTTTTTCAAACCCCTTCTTTGTTCTTGCAACCTCCTTCAAGTACCGGCTCGTTGTACGGGCGCCATGGCCATCAAGCTGTTGAGCGTGGTGCAGGGACATGGCCTCCAGATCCTCGCCCGAGTGGCAGCGCGGCCTCGAATCGCTCTGAACCCTGGCGTATGGCCAAGGTCGATTGCAGGTAAGGCTCATTCGAGCCGATTGTTATCAGGAGCTGCCCATGGACTTGATCCGCATCATCTTTGCCATTCTCTTGCCGCCCCTGGGGGTCTTCCTGCAAGTGGGGTTTGGCGGCGCTTTCTGGCTGAACATCCTGCTGACCCTGTGCGGCTACATTCCGGGGATCGTGCATGCGGTGTACATCATCGCTAAACGCTGATGGTCTGCCCGTTCCAGGGGAACGGGCAGTAGCTGATCAGTGCTGTGCCTGCAACACTCGGCGGTAAAACCGCCACTCCTGCTCCAGGGCGTGGGCCTGGTTGCTGGCCTTGCGAAAGCCGTGGCGCTCATCGGGATAGTAGTGGGCCTCGGCGGCGATGCCCTGGTCCTGTAGTGCCTTGAGCATGTCGCGAGTCTGCTTGGGCACCACCACCGCATCCTGCTCGCCCTGGAAAAACACCACCGGCACGCCGATGCTGCTGGCGTGGGCCAGGGGAGTACGGGCCAGATAACGTTCGCTGTCGCGTTCAGGATCGCCGATCAGCCAGTCCAGGTAGTCGCCTTCGAACTTGTGGGTGGCGCGGGCCAGGCTGATCGGATCGCTGACTCCGTAGAGGCTGGCCCCGGCGCAGAAGACCTTGGCGAAGGCCAGGGCGCAGAGGGTGGTGTAGCCCCCCGAGCTGCCGCCGCGTATGAATGCCTGTTGCGGATCGATCAGCCCCTGCTCATCCAGGTGGGCCACCACGGCGCAGGCGTCTTGCACATCCACCTCGCCCCAGCGCAGGTGCAGGGCCTGGCGATAGGCCCGGCCATATCCGGTGCTGCCGCGGTAGTTCAGGTCGGCCACGGCAAAGCCGCGCTGGGTCCAGAACTGGATACGCGGGTCGAGTATCGGGTAACAGGCCGAAGTCGGGCCGCCGTGGATGAACACCACCAGGGGCGGCCGGTTGACACCGTTCATGGCCGGGTAGAAGAAACCGTGGGCCTGGCCGTCGCCGCTGGGGTAGCACAGGGTCTGCGGGCGGCTGATGCGTTCCGCCGGCAGAGGGGCAATCCCTCCCGCCAGGACTTGGACCTGCCGGGTCTTGCGGTCTATGGCGATAACGGCCGAGGGGCTGACAGGCGAGGCCGCGATGCAGTACAGGTAGTGCTGGTCCAGCGCCAGGCTGCGGAAGCGGCTGTAGTTGCCGCTAAAGTCCTGCTGGAAACCGTCGTCCTGACGCAGCCCGAGGCGGCCAAAACCCTGCTCGGTCCAGCTGCCAAACCAGGCATCGCCGCCCAGGGGCAGCCAGGTGCAACTTCCCAGTTGCCAAGGCGCCGGGGCATGGTCCGCGGCGGTGCTGGGCAACGGCCGCAAACCATCGCTCGACTCGGTCCAGGGTTGCCAGAAACCGCCGCGATCGCTGAGGCAATACAGATGATCGTGCTGGTCGAAGCGCGGCTGTTGCAGTGACTCTGGCTCGCCATCGCCCGCCACGCAGCGGGGATCCCCCCAGGTCCCGTTGCCCAGGCGCTCAGCAAGCATCAGGCGGGTGCTGGTCCAAGGTTGATGGGGCCGGTCCCACTCGATCCAGGCCAGGCGCAGACCATCGGGGCTGAGGGTAGGAGCGGCATAGAAGTCGGCCCCGGCAGCCAGTAGCCGGCGTTGACCGGTGACGCTGTCAATGCTCACCAGTTGGTGTTGTTCGGCGCACTCCTCGACGGCCAGCACCTGGCCAGAGTGGTATCGCAGGTCACCGTAGCGGCACGTGCCTTGAGTCAAGGCGCTGGGCGCTCCACCGGCCAGGGGCTGGCGATACAGCTGCTGGTCCGCCTCGTTGACGAACAGCAGGGCATCATCGCTGAGGCAGAAGGCGCCACCACCGTATTCATAGACCCTGCTGCGCACGCTGAAGCCGGTTGGCGTCAGGCACTGGGCCTGGCCCTGATGCCACTGCCAGATCCGACAGCGGCCGTCCTCGGGACGATATTCATTCCAGAACAGGCCGTGGGTCGTCAGTTGCAGTTCAGCAAAGTCGACCCCGGCCGTAGTGGCCTGGCTGGCGCTGAAGGGCTCAACCCTTGGCGATGAGGCGGGAGTTTCGTTCATTGCGAAAAGCCAGTTGCTCGATGGTGTGGGTGGCCGTTTCAGATTCTTCACGGGCCTGGAGGATCATCCCATGGTGTGGCGATTTGCTGCACACCGGATCGGCATTGCTGGCATCTCCGGTGAGCATGAAGGCCTGGCAGCGGCAGCCGCCGAAGTCCTTTTCCTTCTCGTCGCAGGAGCGGCAGGGTTCGGGCATCCAGTCGTACCCGCGAAAGCGGTTGAAACCGAATGAGTCGTACCAGATGTGCTGCATGCTGTGGTCGCGCACATTGGGGAACTGCACCGGCATCTGCCGCGCGCCGTGGCAGGGCAGTGCGGTGCCGTCCGGAGTCACGGTGAGGAAGATGCTGCCCCAGCCGTTCATGCAGGCCTTGGGGCGCTCCTCGTAGTAGTCCGGAGTGACGAAGATCAGCTTGCAGGGATGCCCTTGGGCTTCCAGCCTGGCGCGGTATTCGTTGGTGATGCGCTCGGCGCGCACCAGTTGCTCCTTGGTCGGCAGCAGGCCCACGCGGTTGAGCTGGGCCCAGCCGTAGAACTGGCAGGTGGCGAGCTCGACGAAATCGGCTTCCAGTGCGATGCACAGCTCGATGATGCGGTCGATCTTGTCGATGTTGTGCCGGTGGGTGACGAAGTTCAGCACCATCGGATAGCCGTGGGCCTTGACCGCACGGGCCATTTCCAGCTTCTGCGCGAAGGCTTTTTTCGAACCGGCCAGCAGGTTGTTCACCTGTTCGTCGCTGGCCTGGAAGCTGATCTGGATATGGTCCAGGCCGGCTTTCTTGAAGTCGCTGATCTTCTGCTCGGTGAGGCCGATGCCGGAGGTGATCAGGTTGGTATAGAAGCCCAGCTTGCGCGCCTCGCCGATCAGTTCGGCCAGGTCCTGGCGCACCAGCGGCTCGCCGCCGGAGAAACCCAGCTGCGCTGCACCCATTTCCCGCGCTTCGCGAAATACCTTGATCCACTGCTCGGTGCTCAGCTCCTTGCCCTGCTCGGCGAAGTCCAGGGGGTTGGAGCAGTAGGGGCACTGCAGCGGGCAACGGTAGGTCAGCTCGGCCAGCAGCCACAGCGGCAGGCCAACTTCCGGTTTGCCGGGCAGAACCGCCGGTTCAGGCGAGTTCGATCCAGTGCTGAGCACGGGCGACCTCCATGAACTGCTCGATATCTTCACCGAGCTCGGCCACCCCCGGGAACTGGATTTCCAGCTCGCTGATGATCGCCGCCACGTCACGTTCGCCATCGATCAGGCCGCCAATCAGGGCGGCACTGTCGTTGAGCTTGATCATGCCCTCGGGGTACAGCAGGACGTGGCCCTTTTGCGCCGGTTCATACTGGAAGCGGTAGCCGGGGCGCCAGCGTGGGGTTTTACTGCGGTCGAAACTCATAGGGTGATCCCCTTATGCCAGACCCGCTGATCGGTGACGCTGTGATAGGGCGGGCGGTTCAGTTCATAGGCCATGCTCATGGCGTCGAGCATGCTCCAAAGGATGTCCAGTTTGAACTGGAGAATTTCCAGCATGCGTTCCTGGCCGGCACGGGTGGTGTAGTGCTGCAGGGTGATCGCCAGGCCGTGCTCGACATCACGGCGGGCCTGGCCCAGGCGGGTGCGGAAGTACTCGTAGCCAGTGGGGTCGATCCATGGGTAATGCTGGGGCCAGCTGTCCAGGCGCGACTGGTGGATTTGCGGCGCGAACAGTTCGGTCAGCGAGCTGCTGGCCGCCTCCTGCCAACTGGCCCGGCGAGCAAAATTGACATAGGCGTCCACGGCAAAGCGCACACCGGGCAGCACCAGTTCCTGGGAGCGCAACTGGTCCGGGTCCAGGCCCACGGCCTGGCCCAGGCGCAGCCAGGCCTCGATGCCGCCGTCCTCGCCCGGGGCGCCGTCATGGTCCAGCAGGCGCTGGATCCATTCGCGGCGAATCTCCCGGTCCGGACAGTTGGCGAGGATCGCCGCGTCCTTCATGGGGATGTTCACCTGGTAATAGAAGCGGTTGGCGACCCAGCCCTGGATCTGCTCGCGGGTCGCCCGGCCTTCATACATCGCCACGTGATAAGGGTGATGGATGTGGTAGTAGGCGCCTTTGGCGCGCAGTGCCTGCTCGAATTCGGCGGCGGACAGCGGGGTGTCGGTCATGTGTGTTCTCCGGGGGGCAGCCCTTTCGCGGGCAAGCCCGCTCCTACGCAAAGGGGCCAAGGCTCGTGGGGCGAGCTTGTGGGCGATTCGCCCTACAGCTCAATACTCATTCCGTCGTAAGCCACTTCCACCTTTCGGCGTACCAGTTCGGCACGTTCGGCGGAGTCTTCATCGAGGATCGGGTTGGTGTTGTTGATATGTATCAGCACCTTGCGCTGGCGGGGCAACTGTTCCAGCACTTCGAGCATGCCGCCGGGGCCGTTCTGCGCCAGGTGGCCCATTTCCCGGCCGGTACGGGTGCCCACGCCACGACGCTGCATTTCATCGTCTTCCCACAGGGTGCCGTCCACCAGCAGCACATCGCTGGCGGCCATGATCTCCAGGAGTGGCGCGTCGACCTTGCCCAGGCCCGGCGCGTAGAAGAGTTTGCCGCCGCTGCGCAGGTCTTCGACGATCAGGCCGATGTTGTCCCCCGGGTGCGGGTCGAAACGGTGGGGCGAATAGGGCGGCGCTGCGCTGCGCAGGGGCAGCGGCGTGAAGCGCAGGTTGGGGCAGGCGGGGATGCTGAAGCTCTGGTCCAGCTCGATGCGGTTCCAGCTCAGGCCGCCGTTCCAGTGGCTGAGCATCTTGAACAGCGGGAAACCGGTGCTCAGGTCTTCATGGACCATGTCGGTGCACCAGACCTGGTGCGGGCAGCCTTCACGCAGGCTGAGCAGGCCGGTGGTGTGGTCGATCTGGCTGTCCATGAGGATGATGGCGCCGATGCCGGTGTCCCGCAGTGCGCGGCCCGGTTGCATGGGGGCGAAGCTTTGCAACTGCGCGCGGATATCCGGAGAGGCGTTGCACAGCACCCAGTTCACCCCGTCATCGGAAATCGCGATGGACGATTGAGTGCGCGCCTGGGCCCGCAGGCTACCGTCGCGAAATCCGGCGCAGTTCACACAGTTGCAGTTCCACTGCGGAAAACCACCGCCGGCGGCGGAACCTAGAATCTGGACAAACATGGACGCTCCCTGGGCTCAAGACTGAAAAAAGGACGGAGAACTGAAAATAAAAACGCCCCGGACGGGCCGAGGCGTTGCGCTGCGTTTCTGGCCAGAGGCAGAAATTAGCGGCTGGCGAAGTACATGGTGACTTCGAAGCCGATACGCAGGTCGGTGTAAGCAGGTTTGGACCAGGTCATAAAATTGCTCCTTTGAGGTGGGTGGGACGGGTGTTGCCTATACATATAGTCCACCTCCGGCGGGAGATGTTCAGATGCTTAGGAGGCTATCTTACTAAATTCCCGCGGAAGGTTGCCCGCAATTCTGAAGAAAGCTCATTGCAGCGCTGGTAATGATCATTCTGCCACTTGCCAGGGTGTACCCGGGCACGGCCTGTTGGCCAGCGCGCTGCAGCCGCCGGCAGCCTCTCTGAGTTGGCGGGCGGCCTGGATCACGATGGCGGGCGTCAGGGCCTCTATGCAGCCTTGCAACTGCGGCAGGTAATCCGACGAGTGGCCGGCCAGTTTTGCCTGCCACAACAAATCCATGGCCTGGTCCAGGGGCAGGGTCGCGGGCTGCAACTGTTGAGCCAGGGCCTGTTGCTGATCATTCCAGCTGGGCTCGTCGAGTGCCTGGAGTTGTTCGGGCAGGTGCTCAAGGAATTGTGCGATGTGCTGAAGTATCTCGGTGACTGTCGCGCCGGGGGATTGCACGCCGAACAACAGACCCGTCCGGCCGTTGCGCTGGCGAACGGCACTGAAGACGCCATAGCCCAGTTGCAGCTCTACCCGCAGGCGCTGATAGAACGGGGTCTGGCAGAGCTGGCCGAGCAGGCGCCATGCGGCTTCATCGGCAAGGCTGGCGCTGGGCACGGGATAGAACAGCAGCAGGGCATGCTCACCGGCACTCCCGGGCAGGTTCTGCCACTGCTGGCCGGTGCCTGCTGGCACCGGCCGGCAGAGGGTGGCGTCCGCTGTGCCGGGCATCTGTTGCAGGGTTCGGCTCAAGGCTTCCTGGATGGCGGCTGGCAGCGCCAGGCCCAGTCCGTCCCAGCGAGCGCTGGCCCAGAGTGCTTGCAAGGCCTCTGGGTCGGGCTGGGCCGGGCTGTCGGGCTGTGGCTGTTCGCTGAATGCCTTGAGCAATTGGCGGATCGGCAGCAGGGGCGCTTCAGCATTGACGCTTGCCTGCTCCTGCCAGAACGACTCGGCAGGTCGTCCCAGGGCTTTCAATGCTTGCAGTAGTACTGCGGGCATGGGGGACGGCAAACCGTGCAGTTTCAGCAGCCAGTCTTTGCCACAAGAGGTGTAAATCAGCTCTACGCCGGCCTGGCGGGCATCGTCGCGCAATGTCGCCAGGCTGCGCAGCAACCGGGCATGCAAGCCCATCGGAGCAGGCGAGGCCAGTTGCCAGCGCAGAGTCAGGGCGCTACCAGAAGGATCTGCTGGCAGCGCCTGGCTGAAGCTCAGGGCCGAGCTTTCCTTGCGGCCCCGGGAGCGATCCTGGGCAAAGGTGCGCAGCCCGCGATGAGCGCTGGTCTGCCCGCGAATCAACCCGGCCCGTGGTGCCTCGATCGTGCTGCGTAGAAAGGGGTTGGCAGGAGGCAGGCGCCAGTCGTGGCTGAAGTGCTCCACAGCCTGGGGTTGCAACTGCTTGAGCACCTGCTTGAGGGCGGCCAGCCCCGACTCATCCAGCCCATCGGCAGCTTGGCGGCTGTCGCGTCGGGACAGTTCCAGGGCGCTGGCAACTTCGATCTGGCGCTGTTGCAGCAAGGCATATTCTTCGCGCAACGGTGCCCAGTCGGCCTGGGCACTGAAGAACCCCAGCCACTCTGTCAGCAGCTCGCGTACCTGAACCGGGGCTGATGCCGCCACGCTGGTCAGAGCGAACTCCAAGTGCAGCAGGGCCTGGCCGGCGAACTCATACAGAAGCGTCGCCTTGAGGCTGTGAGCCAGTTGGCGCTGCTGGAGTTCCGCCAGCAACCCGCCGGGCTTGGCCGATTGCAGCCAGGTGCAGAGAAAATCCACAGCGGCAGTCGCGCCCGCGGGCAGCCGCTCTAGAGCAAACAGCAGGTCCAGCCGCTGGCCGCTGAGTTGTTGGTAAGTCTGGTTGCCCGTGGCCATTAGGGCGGGAGGCGCTGTCTGCTCAAGGTGTTGACCGCTCGGCAGGCAACTGCCGTAGCGTTCCGCCAGGGCTCGGAGCTCCTCCAGTGGCTGCGGGCCGGCGAGGCTCAAGACCATTTGCCCGGCCTGGTAATACTCGCGATGGAACTGCTGCAAGGCCTGCTGGAAGGCGTTATTGGGCAGGTTCAGGCTGTAGCGGTTGCCGGCATGGAAGGCCCTTAGCGGGTGCGCGGCATGAAGACCGTCAAACAGTGCGAACTGACGCTGCGCTGTCGCATCCCGGGACCAGGCGATGAACTCCGCGTGCAGGACTTCCCGCTCCCGGTGTTGGTCCTCCAGGCTCATGCGCGGTTGAGCGAGCATCTCGCACAGACGTTCCAGGCCACCGGCAAAGGCGCTGGCCGGCAGCTCGAAAAAGAACTCGGTGGCACGTTCGCAGGTTCGCGCGTTCAGTTGCCCGCCCTGGGCCCGTACATAGGCCATCAGCCCCTGTTCGACAGGAAAGCGCTCGGTCCCGAGAAACAGCAGGTGTTCCAGAAAGTGCGCCAGGCCCGGCCAGGCCAGCGGTACATCGTGGCTGCCGGCGGCGACCCGCAATGTCGCGGCGCAGCGTTTCAAATGGGGAGCATGACGCAGGGAAACCCGCAGGCCGTTGGCCAGGGTTTCCAGTGGGGGCAGAGGGTGATTCGGCGCGGGCATGAGCACTTCCAGAACAGAGAAGCGCTCATGCTAGCGGATATCCCCGGATCAGCGCTTGCTCAGGTCGTCGTAAAGCTCGGGGCGGCGATCGGACAGGTAGCGGTTGAGCGCCCGGGATTCGCCCATCAGTTGGCGGTCCAGGGTGCCGATGATCAGGGCCTCGTCGAGACCGGCCAGGGCAATCCGGCTGCCGTCGGGGGCGGCGATGCTGCTCTGGCCGCAATAGCGGATCTGTTCTTCATGGCCACAGTAGTTGGCATAGGCCACGTAGCACTGGTTCTCGAAGGCCCGGGCACGGATCGTCACGTCGGCGACGAAGTCGTAGGGGATCATGTTGGCGGTCGGCACCAGAATCAGCTCCGCGCCTGCCAGTGCCAGGCGTCGTGCATTCTCCGGGAACTCGATGTCGTAGCAGATCAGAAAGCCGAGTTTCCAGCCGTCCAGTTCCACCAGGGGAAAGTCATCTTCGCCGGCGCTGAACATCGAATGGTCGAGGTCACCGAACAGGTGGGTCTTGCGGTAGTTGCACAGGCGCTGCCCCTGGGCGTCGATCAACTGCACGGCGTTGTAGATCTGGCCGTCGTCACTGCGCTCCGGGTAGCCATAGAGGATCGCCGTGCCGGCGGCCTGGGCGATGGCGGCGATGCGCTGGGCCGAAGGGCCGTCCTGGGCCTCGGCCAGAGCGCCTACCGCTTCCAGGCCGATGTTGTAGCCGCTGAGAAACATCTCCGGCAGCACCAACAGATCGGCATCGGTGGCCTCCATGGCCACCTGATGCAGGCGTTGCAGGTTGCCGGCCACATCCAGCGGCCGTGGCGGGCACTGATACAGGGCGACGCGCATGGTCTTCACTCCACTCACTGACAGACCGGCCACTGTAGCCGCTGTCGCAGGTTCGTACGACATCCCCGCAGGGCAAGCCTGCGGGGACGAGCGCCTGCCCGGCCGCCGGTTTCAGTCGGCCAGGGCAATCGGCCCGATCTCGTGGAACACATCCCCCGGGCCCGGGTTCTCGGCGTGGGTAGCGCCACCGAAGTGCTTCATGATCCCCCACACCGCGTTCAGCGAGGTCTGCACCGCACCCTCGACCCAGGCCGGAGTCCAGGAGACATCGTCACCAGCGATGAAGATACCGCGCTGCTCGGCGGGCATGTCGTCCTGCATGAAGTGCGCGTACATCCGCTGGTTGTAGCGGTAGTGGCCCGGCAGCGCGCCCTTGAAGGCACCGAGGAAATGCGGGTCGGCCTCCCAGGAGACGGTGATCGGGTCGCCGATGATACGGCTGGCGATATCCACCTTGGGGTAGATCTTCTTCAGCGCATCCAGGGCCAGCTTCACGCGTTTTTCCACAGGCTGCGGGAGCATCTTCAGGGCATCGCTCATCCACGAGTAGGACAGGCAGATCACCCCCGGCTTGTCGTCGCCGTTGTCGAACAGGTAGGTGCCGCGGGTCAGGCGGTCGGTGAGGGTCATGCTCATCAGGTCGCGACCGGTTTGCGGATCCTTGTCCTTCCAGAACGGCCGGTCGACCATGACGAAGGTCTTCGACGACTGCATGTAGCGGGTGCGGTCCAGGGCCATCCACATCTTTTGCGAGAACAGCGATTCCTCGCATTCGATCTGGGTGGTCAGCAGCCAGCTCTGGCAGGTGGTCAGCACCGCGGCGTATTCCCGGGTGTCGCCCCAGTTGTCGGTGACGCTGAAACGGCCGTCGGCGGCCCGGGCAATGCGCTTGACCCCGGTACGCGGCGCGCCGTGGTGCAGCGAGCTGAGGCTGGTACCGGCCGGCCAGTGGGCACAACGCTCCGGCACGTGGCGCCAGATGCCCAGGGGCACCTGCTCGACGCCGCCCACGACCAGGTGCTGGTGGTCGTCGCAGTTGGTCATGACCACGCGGAAGATTTCCAGCATCGAGTTGGGGAAGTCCGAATCCCAGCCGCCGGTGCCGAAGCCCACCTGGCCGAACACCTCGCGGTGATGGAAAGACAGCTTGGCGAAGGCCTTGGAGGTGGCGACGAAGTCGTAGAAGGTGCGGTCGTCCCACAGCGGCACCAGGGTGTTCCACAGTTCCTTGAGGCGCGGCACGTCGCGGTCACGGATTGCCTGCTGGATTTCGCTGAAGCGCGAACCATCTTCCAGGGCATCGGCCCAGGCATCGGCGACTTCCTGGAACAGCGCCGGCAGGTCGGCGAGTTTCTGGGCGTAGTGGGTCTGGCCTTCGAGGTCGATGACGGTGCTGCCCGAGGCCGGGGTCAGCGGGTTGGGAAAGGGCTTGGTTTCAAGGCCGAGCTTGTCGACGTAATGGTAGAAGGCCGTGGACGACACCGGAAAGCGCATGCCACCCAGCTCGGCGATGACCCCTTCGGCTCCCTCAAAGGCCTGGGAGCGCAGGCGGCCGCCCATTTTCGAGGCTTCATAGACCACTGGCTTGAGGCCCAGCTTCATCAGCTCGTAGGCCGCCACCAGCCCGGCGATACCGGCGCCGACAATCGCCACTTCGGTGCCGTGCCGTGCCTGGGGAATGCTGCCCAGGCCGGCAGGATGCTCGATCCAGTCGTCGAAGGCGAAAGGGAAGTCCGGGCCGAAAATGGTGATCGGCTTCTTACCGTCTGCAGGATGGCGATTGTTCTTGTTCATGGCTGACCTTGGCGGGCGGCTCAGCAGAGTGCTGAGTATAGGAAAAGATGGCAGCCATTCTAGAGAGGGTGAAACACGTAAATAAGACGCAAACTGTCGTCGTTATGCTCGGTTATTTATCGATATGACGAATTTGTGCGTCAGATTGACTGGTTGGCAGGGCGCGCCTTACAGCGCGTGCCCGCGATCGATCTTGCTGCTGAGGATGATTGAGGTGGTGGTTTTCTCCACGCCGTCAACGCTGCCGATCTGGTCCAGCAACTGGTCCAGCTGTTCCGGTGAGTCGGTGCGCAGCCAGGCCACATAGTCGAATTCGCCGCTGACCGCACACAGTTGCTGGACCTGCGCCATGCCGCTCAGGCGCCGCAGCACTTCCTTGCCAGAGCGCGGCTGGACCTTGATGCCGACATACGCCTGCAAGCCGCCATCGACTACCCGCTGCCCCAGGCGCACGCCATATCCGGTAATGACCCGGGTCTTTTCCAGGCGGGCCAGGCGCGAGGTCACGGTGGTGCGGGCGATACCCAACTGCCGGGCCAGCATCGCCACGCTTTCGCGGGCGTTGATCTGCAAGGCTGCGATCAATTGACGGTCGACTTCGTCAAGAACGGGAGGGCGGCTATCGGACAAGGTGGGCTCCAGCACGGCTATCGGGGGAGCGCACATGTTACAGGCTCCCGTGAACACCCGCCGCAGCTCCCGGAGAACATGGCGCAAGCGACAGCTACGCTCTGCAAGTCGGGAATTTTTTTGAAACAAATGACCTGCGACAGATTGTCATAAGTAACTGGTTAGTACATTCTCGCCGTCAGGTTTTGAAGATGGGAGAGTTTTTAAGATGAAAAACACGGGGGCTGCCGCCGGCAGCAAATGGTTGCTCGGGGGGCTGGGTATCCTGATTGCCCTGATCGGGCTGGGCCTGGCCGCAGGCGGGGGTTACCTCCTGAGCCTGGGCGGCAGTGCCTATTTCCTGTTGATGGGCCTGGCGATGCTGGTGTCCGGGCTGCTGATCGCGCGGCGCAACCCGCGTGGTGCCTGGCTGTATGGGGTGGCCCTGGTGCTGACGGCGATCTGGGCGGTCTGGGATGCGGGCCTGGAATACTGGCCGCTGGTCTCGCGGGTACTGACCTTCGCCGTGATCGGCCTCGTGGTGGCGCTGATCTACCCGACCCTGGTGCGCGCCTCCGGAGCCCATGCCGGGCGCGGTGCCTATGGCCTGGCTGGGCTGTTGGGGATCGGTGTGGTCGCGACCCTGGCCTACATGTTCGTGCCGACCCATGTGGTCAAGGCGGATAAGGTGCCAGCGGTCCAGCCGGTGGCTCCCGGGACGGAACAGAAAGACTGGGCCCACTGGGGCAATACCACTGCGGGCAACCGCTTCGCCGCACTGGACCAGATCAACAAGGGCAACATCGACCAGTTGCAGGTGGCCTGGACCTTCCGCACCGGTGACCTGCCCGAAAGCAACGGCGCTGGTGCCGAAGACCAGAACACACCCCTGCAGATCGGCGATACCGTCTACACCTGCACCGCCTACGGCAAGGTGTTCGCCCTGGACGCCGACACTGGCGCCGAGCGCTGGAAGTTCGACCCGCAGGGCTACGCGCCAAACTGGCAGCGCTGCCGCGGCCTGGGTTATTTCGACGCCTCTGCCACCCCGGTAGCCGATGCTTCGGCGCCTGCTGCTCCGGCGGCCTGCACCAAGCGCCTGTTCCTGCCGACCGGTGATGCGCGCCTGATCGCGATCAACGCTGAAACCGGCAAGCCCTGTGAAGACTTTGGCAACCAGGGCACGGTCGATCTGAAAACCGACATGGGTGAGATCAAGCCGGGCTACTACCAGCAGACTTCGACACCGTTGGTGGCGGGCACCGTAGTGATCGTCGGCGGCCGGGTGGCGGACAACTTCTCCACCGGCGAACCGCCGGGCGTGGTTCGGGCTTTCGATGTGCGCAGCGGCGAGCTGATGTGGGCCTGGGACCCGGGCAACCCGGCCACCACCAAGCGCCCGCCGGCGGGTGAAACCTACACCCGTGGCACGCCCAACGTCTGGTCGGCAATGTCCTATGACGCCAAGCTGGGCCTGGTGTACCTGCCCACTGGCAACGCCACCCCGGATTTCTTCGGCGGCCAGCGCACCGAGTTCGACGACAAGTGGAACTCCTCCATCGTCGCCATCGACGTGAAGACCGGCCAGGTTCGCTGGCACTTCCAGACCACCCATCACGATCTCTGGGACTTCGACCTGCCGGCACAGCCGCTGTTGTACGACATTCCGGACGACAAGGGCGGTGTACAGCCGGCGCTGGCCCAGGTCACCAAGCAGGGCGAGATATTCCTGCTCAACCGTGAGACCGGCAAGCCGATTGCCCGGGTGGAAGAGCGCCCCGTGCCCCAGGGCAATGTGCCGGGCGAGCGGTACTCGCCGACCCAGCCGTTCTCGGTGGAAATGCCGTCGATCGGCAACCAGACCCTGACCGAGTCCGACATGTGGGGCGCGACCCCCTTCGACCAGCTGATGTGCCGTATCCAGTTCAAGGGCATGCGCCATGAGGGTGTGTACACCCCGCCGGGCCTGGATCATGCGTTGCAGTTTCCGGGCTCCCTGGGCGGCATGAACTGGGGCAGCGTGTCGGTGGACCCCACCAGCAACTACATGTTCGTCAACGACATGCGTCTGGGCCTGGCCAACTACATGATTCCCCGGGACCAGATCGCCGCTGGTGCCAGTGGCATCGAGATGGGCGTGGTGCCCCAGGAAGGCACGCCGTTCGGCGCCATGCGCCAGCGCTTCCTCTCGGCGGCGGGCATTCCCTGCCAGAAGCCGCCGTTCGGTACCATGTCGGCCATCGACCTGAAGACCCGCAAGCTGGTGTGGCAAGTGCCGGTGGGTACCGTGCAGGACACCGGCCCGCTGGGGATCCGCATGCACCTGCCGATCCCGATTGGCATGCCGACCCTGGGCGCGTCCCTGGCTACCCAATCCGGCCTGCTGTTCTTCGCCGGTACCCAGGATTTCTACCTGCGGGCCTTCGATACCGGCAATGGCAATGAGATCTGGAAAGCGCGCCTGCCCGTGGGCAGCCAGTCGGGCCCCATGACCTACGTGTCGCCCAAGACCGGTCGCCAGTACATCCTGCTCACCGCTGGCGGTGCGCGGCAGTCGACGGATCGTGGCGACTACGTGATTGCTTACGCGTTGCCCAAGAAATAAGCGCAGCCTGGCAACACCATGAAAAGCCGCGCAATGCGCGGCTTTTTCATGGGCGCAGGCAACGGGCTTCAGCCCCGTGCGATTTGGGGAAGGCGGGGCATGTTCCGGGAGGGCGTTGGTGGTTGCCTGCAGGGGAGTGTAAATAAGAACTGTCTTAGATACTGTTTGTGGGCATTTTGCTAAAAAAGCCGCCTTTTCCAGGTCCCGAAATAGTGGGAATGAATATGGATTTCGGCATGACGTACAGGCTGTCTCTTTCAGGCTTTCAGGATGCGGTCGAGCATTTCCACACGGTGGTCGAGGCCCTGGCCTTCTATGAAAGCCTTCAGGAGAGGGAGGGGGATGCACCTGGCGCAGGCCGTGCAGAATTGCACTGTCTGCAAAGGAATACCTTCGTCGTCCTGCTTCCGGGAATCAGTGTGCAAACCGTCACCGAAGAACTGGAAACCGTGTGGGAGTGGGCGCCGGAAGATCGCCTGAAGATTCGCCCCATGTTGAAAGAGCGCTATCGGACCAAGACTTGATGAGGTTTGCTTTTCAAGCAATAACACAGAGCTGCGCATTGCATGGATTTTGTGTTTGGTGGGCTTCGAGACATACGCCCCGCCGCCTCTGCAGTCGGTACGCGCCGCGATCTTGAGATGGGCAAAAAAGTGAGTGCAGAACTCGTCGGCGAGCGGGGGAATGCTTTCTACATCCGATTTATGTGTGGTTACTAATGTATACCTATACGGATTATCATCGGTGGCTGCCTTAAAAAGTGTCCATCGGAGAGCGGAGGCTTGCAGATGGAGGTTTATCGCCCACTACTACCTCCCCGTCATTAAGTAACTGTGATTTGGTCGGTCGGATGTTTCACAGTTGGAAATTCGATCTTGTCGATAGATACGAATTTTTGGGCGCTCTATTTGTTTTCAGGGTGCCGTATCACTCACTAAGAATTTAACTTGTTCAAGGTGTGTCCCACCTCCGAAAATCTGTCTTTAGGCGTGTTTTTTAAGAATTGCCTTAGATCGTGGTCGGTTTGAATGAAATAGAATTTTAAGAGGTGAGTTTTTCAAGCGACTAGGGCGATGAAGTCATGATTAGCTATTTAGGCGGTTACAGTTTTTTTCGGAGCTATCTTGTAATATTTTTTGTTTGTGTGATCTATTCCGGTTTCGTAAGTGCGGATTATCGAAATAATTACTGTAACTCCGGAGCGGAGTTGGGTAGTAACTCTATATCTTTTAAGCTCGGATACTTACGCCCTTTCTCTGAGGTGGAAGTTGGAGGTGTTCTCGGAACCGCAGCGCTGGTGGGTGCCGTGACATGTAACGCTGTAGAAGAACCTTACGGAAAGTTGGGCTTTAGTCTGCAAGTTGGTCCTGGTACAGGCGAGCCTGGGAACATTTGCAGTACGCCGATTGATGGAGTTGGAGTGCGATATAGATCGGCTTATGGTAGAGCCATACCATGTGACCATTGGGACGAAGTTTTCCTGGTCCAGCCAAAAAAAGGCGGGTACTACGCGGTCTCATTGGATCAAGCAGTGGAGTTCATTAAAACCAAGCCGAGAACCTCCCTCGGGCCAGGGTTACATGAGCTGCGACTGCCTCCGAGTAGCTATATCTCCTCATACTGGAAAGGTACAACCAATAGCAATATTTGGGGAAACTATGCATTTTATTCAACCGCCAAACTGCTGGTAGCAGACTGCCGAATGGTTGACGCAAACAAAACAGTTGACTTCGAAGGAGTGAATCCATATCACCTTGCAGATGGCGGCATGGTAGAAAAGAAATTTGATCTTACGCTTGGGAGTTGTGGCAGCCAAAGCGCAGCCGAAGAATTCAACAGCGTTGCCAGTTTCCATTTTCAGTCGAAAAATATACGAACAGATGGAAGGCTGGAAAATGACCGATGCGAGGGGTGCGCCAAAGGCATATTGATCACAGTGGCAAATGCTAAGGGGAAAATGATTGATTTAAATAAATCTTATTTGATGAGAGGTGGTGATTATAGCCTGAGCGGAGAAAGAATAACGCACCACTTTTTGGCTAGGTTAGAGCGCGATTTTAAAAATATTGAAGCAGGAAGAATTCAGGTGGTGCTTACGCTGATAATAAGTTCGCTTTAATTGTGAATGCGATGTAAATGCTGTATGGGTATGCATGATGGTATTTTTGCGTTGATATTTGATTGTTGAATTGTAACGTTCTGGCTGATTGATATATCTATTTAGGCTCTCTCTTGTAGTTGGTCGATAATGTGATGTTAATTGTTTTGTTGTCCGTTGACTTTTTAAAGCTTGGAATCGCATGAGTATATTTGAGTGCATTAGCATTGCTCGGCGGCAGGGCCTGCTAATGAATATGCTCGGCGAGTTGAGTGTTCATACCCGCCAGTGGGGTGAGCGTATTGCAAACAATCTTGAATAGATTCACGTCCTTAGATCGGATCCAGCTGTTTGGCGCTTGCAGGCTCTGACCATGCGCCAGGATCTGGACGTCTCACAGAACGACGTGCTTCAGATTCAGGAGCGGCGGATCGGTCAGGGTCGCCGCCAGTTCGCGTCAGACCAGTATCCGCCGCACGTCTTTAGTGGAGGTTTAACTCTCCGCGCAACTGATGAAGTTGCGCTATGGCAGTAGAAGTTGTCTGTATGTATCGGCGGTCGGCGATGAGGGCAGAAGGGGCTTCTAGGGTCTATACCAACCCTGTCCAGGGTTAACTGAGCTTGTGTGGGTGGAAAGGAAAGGGGGCTATTTGTTGAACGATTCAGAAAAGCGAAAGCCGCGCATTGCGCGGCTTTCTTGTTTGGTGGGCCCACACGGACTTGAACCGTGGACCAAAGGATTATGAGTCCTCTGCTCTAACCAACTGAGCTATAGGCCCTCAGTAGGCGCCGGATTATAGCGATGGTTTCTCGGCTGTGCTATCCGAAAAATCGGAAACTCGGATTCGCAGGAAGGTCGTACAGAACTCCTCGGCTTCAAGGGGCAGGCTGACGATATAACCCTGGATCTGTTCGCAGCCTTCCAGGGTGAGGAAGGTCTGCTGCTCCTGGTTCTCCACGCCTTCGGCAATCACCGTGAACTGCATGCTGCGCCCCAGGGCGATGATGGCGCGGACAATCGCCACGTCGTGGGGGTCGTCCGGCAGCCCGCGGACAAAGGACTGGTCGATCTTGAGAAAGTCCAGGGGCAGGCGCTTGAGGTAGCTGAGGGACGAGTAGCCGGTGCCGAAGTCGTCGATGGCCAGTTGCACGCCCAGGCGCTTGAGCTGATGCAGCACTTCCAGGGCTTCTTCGGCCTGGCTCATGATGAAATTCTCGGTGATCTCCAGCTGTAGCATTCCGGGCTGCAGGTCATAGTCGCGCAGCAGTTGCTCGATGCGCCCCAGCAGGTTGGGCTGGCGCAACTGGGCGCCGGCGAGGTTCACCGACAGCGGGCCGAAATCCTCAAAGCGCCGGTTCCAGTTGTTGAGTTGCAGGCAGGCCTGTTCCAGTACCCAGTCGCCGATCAGCAGGATCATGCCGTTTTCTTCGGCCAGGGGAATGAAGTGCTCTGGGGGCACATCGCCGAAAGTGGGGTGATGCCAGCGGATCAGGGCTTCGGCGCCCACCAGCTCGTGGTTGCTGAGGCTGATCTTGGGTTGGAAATACAGTGACAGTTCGTTGCGCTCTATGGCTCGCCGCAGCTCGTGCTCCAGGGCTACCCGTTCGCTGGCCTGGGCGGTCAGGTCGCGGGTGTAGCGCTCCACGCGGTTGCGGCCCTTGGCCTTGGAGCGATACATGGCGGCGTCGGCGTTCTTGATCAGGGTGGCGACATCGCAGCCGTCCTTGGGGTACAGGCTGGTGCCGATGCTCGCGCTGATGAAAAACTCGTGTTCGCCGGCCTGGAAGGGGGCGGTAAAGCAGTTCAGCAGCTTGGTGGCGATGTGATCGGCATCGCTGGCCTGGTGCAGGCCCGGCAGCAGGATGATGAATTCGTCGCCACCCAGGCGGGCCACGGTGTCGATATCCCTCAGCTGTTCCTTCAGACGCACGGCGATGCCCTTGAGCAGCAGGTCGCCCACCGGGTGGCCGAGGCTGTCGTTGATGTGCTTGAACCGGTCCAGGTCGAGGAACAGCACCGCGCCCTGGCTGCCGTTGTCCTGTTGGCTATTGAGGGCACTAAGCAGCCGGCTTTCGAACAGGGTGCGATTCGGCAGGCCGGTCAGGGGGTCGTGGTGAGCCTGGTAGTCGAGCCGCGCCTGGGCGTGCTTGAGGCTGGAAATATCGGCGAACACCGCGACGAAATGGGTGATCTGGTTTTCCCGGTTGCGCACCGCATTGATGGTCAGCCAGTTGGGATAAAGCTCACCGTTCTTGCGCCTGTTGGAGATCTCACCCTGCCAGTGGCCCTCCAGGGTCAACTGATGCCACATCGCGGCGTAGAAGGCGCTGTCATGCAGGCCCGAGGCAAGCAGGCGCGGAGTGTGGCCCAGGGCTTCGCGTTCGCTGTAGCCGGTGATTTCGCTGAAGGCGCGATTGACTGCGCTGATGCGCTGCTGGGTATCGGTGATCATCACGCCTTCGGCCGTGCTTTCGAATACGGTCGCCGCCTGTTGCAGCTTCTCCTGCATCAGGCGTCGGTCTGTGATGTCCCGGGCGATGGTCAGCATGCAGTCGTCACCGCCGATGGGCAGTGGCCGGCTCGACAGCTCGCAGAGGCGGATCTGGCCATCGTTGCGCCTGATATGGCAGTTGAAGTCGCGGACGAAACCATCGCGCTGCAGCAGGTCGAGCATCTGCTTGCGCTCATTGAGATTGACCCAGATGCCCAGGTCCAGGGTCGAGCGGTCCAGCGACATGGCGCTGTTGAAGCCGGTGATGCGACTGAAGCCTTCGTTGACCTCGATCAGTAGCCCGTCGCGCTGACGGGTCAGCAGCAGGCCATCGGGGGAGGCATGGAAGGCCTTGGCGAATTTCTCCTCGGAGGTCTGCAGTTGTTGCTGGGTCTCCTTGAGTTGGCTGATGTCGCGTACCACTACCACCAGCGCTGGCGTGGTGTCGAGGTCGAAGGGCTCGGCGGAGATCAGGCCGGTGAACAACTGGCCGTTATGCCGGCGAAAGGGCATTTCCAGATTGCGGATGCTGCCGGCCTGCAAGCGTTGCAGCAGCCCCGGCCCGACCCCGGGGATGCCCCAGATATTGAGCTCGGTGGCGGTCTGGCCAACCACGCTTTGCGCGCTCAGGCCGATCTGCTCCTCGAAGGCCTTGTTGACTTCCAGCAGGCAGCCGTCGGACAGCCGGGCAATCACCAGGATGTCCGGACATTGCTGGAACACCGAGGCGAACTTCTGTTCGGACAGGCGCAGGGCCTCTTCGGTGTGCTTGGTCTCGCTGATGTCGATCATCAGCCCGCGCATCACCGGTTCGTGGCCATGCTCGATCAGGCTGACGATGTCGCGCACCCAGAGGCAGCGACCGTCGGCGGCGATCACCCGGTAATCGAGGCTGTGATCCCGCCCGGCCTGCACTTCGTGGTCGCAGAAGGCCTGGGCCCGGGTCAGGTCCGCGGGGTGGATGATGTTGCGCCAGAAACCGGGAATCAGCCAATGGGCCAGGGGATAGCCCAGCAGGGCTTCGGCATGGGGCGAGACATAGCTGTAGGTAAAGTCGCTGATGCGCGCTTCCCAGGCAATCGCGGACAGGCTTTCCACCAGGCTGCGGTAGTGGTATTCGCTGCTGCGCAGTTCCTGTTCCAGGGCGACCCGCCGGGAAATTTCCGAGCTCAAGCGGCGGTTGATACGGATCACCACCGCCAGCACGGTCACCAGCAGCAGTAGACCGGGCAGGCCATACATCAGGACATCCGACCAGAAGGTCCTGTGGTCGAGCACGCTGCCCACCCAGTGTTGCTGGATGGTGCTGATTTCCTCGGGGCTGAGGTCGGCGAGCACCTTGTCGAGAATGCTTACCAGGACCTTGTTTTCCCGAGGGACGCCCATCGCCAACTGATAGCGATAGGGGGTTTCGCCGCTGACGTAGAGACCGTCGAGCTTGAGCTGACGCAGGCTCCAGACACTGGAGGCGAGGTCGCCGACCACGGCGTCCACTTCATCGGTGGCCAGGGCCTGCAGCGCCGAGCTGACATTGGGCATGGCCACCAGGTTCAGGTCCGGGTGGTGGGTGCGCAACAGTTCGTGAGGGGCGTAGTTTTCCACCACCGCTATCTTGAGACCGTACAGTTCCTTGAGGTTGTGGGGTTGCGCGCCGCCTTCATGGGCGAGGATGACGATGGGGAAGTCCAGGTAAGGCCGGGTGAAGGCCATGTAGCTCTGGCGTTCGGGGGTCGACATGATCCCGGGCAGCAGGTCCAGCTTGCCCTGCTTGGCGTCCTCTAGCACCGCGGTCCAGCTGGCGGGCTCGACGGGCTTGAGGTTTACGGACAGGCGTTCCTGGATCAGGTGGATGTAGTCCGCGGCCAGGCCCTGATAGCGGCCTTCTTCATCCCGATACTCGAAAGGCGGCCATGAAGCGTCCACACCCAGGCGCAGTTCCGGGTGAGTCTTGAGCCAGCTACGTTCTTCGTCGGTGAGAGTCAGCGCGCCAGCCGTTGCGGTCCAGGTGAGCAGCGCCAGCAGGAGCATGGCCGACAGTCTGGGCATAACCGTCTCGTTATGGCACGGGGAATGTTTCGAGTGTAGACCGGCTATGGGGCGGGGAAGGAAAGAAGGATGGGCTGCAAAAAGCAAAACCCCCAGCTGGGCTGGGGGTCTTGGGCTTACTCGTCGAGGAAGGAGCGCAGATGCTCGCTTCGCGTCGGGTGGCGCAGCTTGCGCAGCGCCTTGGCTTCGATCTGGCGGATCCGCTCACGGGTCACATCGAACTGCTTACCGACTTCCTCGAGGGTATGGTCGGTATTCATGTCGATGCCGAAGCGCATGCGCAGTACCTTGGCTTCACGGGCAGTGAGGCCGGAGAGTACTTCGCGAGTTGCTTCCTTCAGGCTCTCAACCGTGGCGACATCGATTGGCGACTGCATGGTCGAGTCTTCGATGAAGTCGCCCAGATGGGAGTCTTCGTCATCACCGATCGGGGTTTCCATGGAGATCGGCTCTTTGGCGATCTTCAATACCTTGCGGATCTTGTCCTCAGGCATTTCCATGCGTTCGCCCAGCTCTTCCGGAGTCGGTTCGCGACCCATTTCCTGCAGCATCTGCCGGGAAATACGGTTGAGCTTGTTGATCGTCTCGATCATGTGCACCGGAATACGGATGGTGCGGGCCTGGTCGGCGATCGAGCGAGTGATCGCCTGACGGATCCACCAGGTGGCATAAGTCGAGAACTTGTAGCCGCGACGGTATTCGAACTTGTCCACCGCCTTCATCAAGCCGATGTTGCCTTCCTGGATCAGGTCGAGGAACTGCAGGCCACGGTTGGTGTACTTCTTGGCAATGGAGATCACCAGACGCAGGTTGGCTTCAACCATCTCTTTCTTCGCGCGGCGGGCCTTGGCCTCACCGATCGACATGCGACGGTTGATGTCCTTGATCTCGGCGATCTTCAAGCCGGTTTCGACTTCAAGAGCGGTCAGCTTCTGCTGGCAACGGATGATGTCTGGCTGCAGGCGGGCGATGGCTTCGGCGTACTTGCTCTTGCCTTTGGCCAGGGCGTCGGTCCAGCTTTCATCCACTTCGTTGCCCGGGAACTGGCGCAGGAAGTCGGCACGTGGCATGCGGGCATCACGCACGCAGAGCTGCATGATGGCGCGTTCCTGCTGGCGCAGGCGATCCAGGGCACTGCGTACACGTTCAACCAGGCCTTCGAATTGCTTCGGAACCAGTTTGATCGGCATGAACAGTTCAGCCAGGGCCAGCATTTCGGCGATGGCTTGCTTGTTCTCGCGGCCGTGTTTCTTCAGCGCCTTGCGGGTGACTTCCATCTGGTCGGCGACGGCGCCAAAGCGCTGTGCGGCGATGACCGGATCCGGACCGCTTTCGGCTTCTTCTTCGTCTTCGGTCGCTTCCGCTTCTTCGTCTTCGCTGTCGTCATCCGCTTTCGCGGTCTTGGTGTCGACAGGCGGCGGCACTTCGGCGGCAGGCGGCGTAATGCCGTCATCCGGGTCGATGTACCCGCTGAGAACGTCGGACAGGCGTCCACCTTCGGTGGTGACGCGAGTGTACTCGGAGAGGATGTGATCAACCGTGCCAGGGAAGTGCGCGATTGCGCCCATCACTTCACGGATACCCTCTTCGATACGCTTGGCGATTTCGATTTCGCCTTCACGTGTGAGCAGCTCTACCGTGCCCATTTCGCGCATGTACATGCGCACTGGGTCGGTAGTGCGACCAATGTCGGTTTCCACAGCCGCCAACGCTGCGGCGGCTTCTTCAGCTGCTGCTTCGTCGGTATCGGCTTCGGCCAACAAAAGGGCATCCGCATCCGGAGCACTCTCGAATACGTTGATCCCCATGTCGTTGATCATGCGGATGATGTCTTCCACCTGTTCCGGATCTGAAATATCCTCCGGCAGGTGGTCGTTGACCTCCGCGTAAGTCAGGTAACCCTGCTCACGTCCACGGCTGATCAACTCTTTGAGGCGAGACTGCTGTTGCGCTTTTCCGGACATAACACCCTATCCACTGAAGGTCTTGGCGGGCAAAAAACAAGCCGAGGATTATACCCGAGCTATGACCTCACGCGCCAGTTGAGGTCGGGTTTGATGCGGGAACATTGCGTTTTAGAAGCTCAACCAGCTGTTTTTTCTCTTCGCTGCTGAGCTCGCTTTGACGCGATTTCCTGAGAAGTTGCTCTAAAACACGCTCGCGTTGGCGAGCTGACAAGCTATTAATGGTGTCGAAAAACTGTTGTTCAAGGTTATCTCCGTCGATCAGCCATTCTTTTTCCGCCAGTGCGGTGAGCAGATGCCCTTGCTGGGTGCCGTGCCAGCGCGCCATCAATTGATGAATAGAGCGTAGCTTAGGATTTTTCTGCACGGCTTCGATCAGAGCCACCAGCAACTGGGTATTGGTGTTGTCGTCATCGGCAAAATGCCCGGCATCTTCAACTTTTTCTGCCAATTGCGGGTGATGCAGCAAAGTGCGCAAGGCTGAAAGGGTCGGCGGTTCCACTGCAGCGGGAATGCGCGGGCCGCGTGGCTGGTCGCGATCGCCCTGGCGCTTGCCCTTGCCGTTCTTGTCCCAGGGTTTGTTTTCCCATTTCTTGCCGCCGGCATTTTTCTTCGGCTTCCACTCTTGTTGTGGGGCGTACGCCTCCTGGTGCGGCTCATGGTAGTCGGCATAATCCGGCATCGCGTCGTAATCGATGCCTGCGTCGTACGCGGGTGGCGCTTCGGGCGGTGCGCTGTGGGCCAGTTGGTTGACCGTTTCGTTGGTCAGGCCGGTGATTTCGCTCAGGCGCTGGCGCATCAGGGTGCGCAGGTTGGCCCCGGGGATTTTCTCGATCAGGGGCGCGGCCAGGGTCGCCAGATGGGCCTTGCCTTCCAGTGAGCGCGGATCGGCTTCATCGATCAGTTGCTGGAAAAAGTAATCGGCCAGCGGTTGTGCATGCTGGTTGATTCGAGCGCGGAAGGCATCGGTGCCTTCGGAGCGGACCAGGGTATCCGGATCTTCGCCTTCGGGAAGGAACAGAAAGCGCGCGCGGCGCCCGTCCTGCAAGCAGGTCAGGGTCGCCTCCAGGGCGCGCCAGGCGGCCTTGCGCCCAGCCTGGTCACCGTCGAAGCAGAACAGTACGTTGGGTACGATGCGGAACAGGCGCTTGAGGTGTTCTTCGCTGGTGGCGGTACCCAGGGTGGCCACGGCGTTGCGCAGGCCTTGCTGGGCCAGGGCGATGACGTCCATGTAGCCCTCGACAACGATGATTTCGTCGAGGTTGCGGTTGTTCTTGCGGGCTTCAAACAGGCCGTAGAGTTCCTGGCCCTTGTGAAAGACCGGGGTCTCCGGAGAGTTCAGGTATTTGGGCTTGTCGTCCCCCAGAACCCGGCCGCCGAAGGCGATGATTCGGCCGCGAGTGTCGCGGATCGGGAACATTACCCGGTCGCGAAAGCGGTCATAGCGCTTGCCGGTCTCGGCGTTCTCGATCAGCAGGCCGGCATCGATCATGGCTTTCTGCTGCAGGGTGTCGCTGCTCAGGTGTTTGAACAGGTTGTCCCAGCCAGGCGGAGCGAAGCCCAGGCCGAAGTCCCGGGCGATCTCGCCGGTAAGGCCGCGCCCCTTCAGGTAGTCGACCGCAGCCTTGCGCGCTGGATGGCTTTTCAGGGCCTGGCGGTAGTAGTCGGCGGCGGCGGTGAGCAGCGGATACAGCGGTGAGTCGGTGGGTTGCCGAGGCTTGCGCTGGCCGCGGCTGCTCTCTTCGCGGGGGATTTCCATGCCAGCCGCCTTCGCCAGTTCCTCGACGGCCTGGGGAAAGTCCAGGTTGTCGTGGTCCATGATGAAGCCGAGGGCGTTCCCGCCTGCGCCGCAGCCAAAGCAGTAGTAGAACTGCTTGTCGGGGCTGACGCTGAAGGAGGGAGTCTTTTCCTTGTGGAAGGGGCAGCAGGCGGTGTAGTTCTTGCCGGCTTTCTTGATTTGCAGGCGCGAACTGACGACATCGACGATGTCGGTGCGGTTCAGAAGGTCGTCAATAAAGCTCTGGGGAATAAGCCCGGCCATGGCGTTCTCGTCATCACTGCGCGCAAAGATAGCCCTGGCGACACTGTCGAAAGTTCGGGTGGCGGCCAAGCGTGAGGTTGCGCGGCTCGACCCTGGTTTTCGGCGTGATCGCAGTCGGGAAGTGTATCTGCCGAACGTCCACTGACGTTAGTTTCAATCAGTATTCGACTATTTGAAGGTGTTGCGCTGAGTCCGACAGTGGCTTTGGGCTGGCCTCGGATAGCTCATTAAGCGGGCGCTGGAGAAGGGCGCCTTGGGCTGATCGTCTGTAGGAATCAGATAAGGGTGTGCTCGTCAGTAGCCTTGGAAGGCTCGTCAGAAAAGACGTGCACCGCTGGCAAGAAGCCAGGTCTGACGTGGTGAAGCAGAATCGTCTGGGTCGCATGGGCGGCTTCGACGGTGAAGCATCAAGCGTATTCCGCAAATGCCATTAGCCCGGCTGAGGGCCGGGCTTGGCAGAAGCTTGCAACGAACGTCTGTGTATTAGTACAGACGTACGGCGCGGCGCTGTTCGCGCTGAACTTTCTTGGCGTGACGCTTAACAGCAGCAGCTGCTTTGCGCTTACGCTCAGAAGTCGGCTTCTCGTAAAATTCGCGGCTACGAACTTCAGCCAGAACACCGGCTTTTTCGCAGGAGCGCTTGAAACGACGCAGAGCTACGTCGAAGGGTTCGTTCTCTTTAACTTTGACGGCTGGCATCCAGAGCTACCTTCATTCATTACCGGGGTCAACGTTCTCGTCGCAAAAATCGCGGCTGAGGTCGTCGGTTTTTAAGGGTTGCGGATGTTAACCCCTCAACGCTCGGAATGCAAAGCCTCTGATCGAAAACCGCTGGTCGGGCGCGGGAGTGGCGACTATTATGCGCGCCTTCGAATTCAGCCTCTACAAGGCGCAAACCCATGCTAGTACTGGGATTAGAAACGTCCTGCGACGAAACCGGCGTCGCGTTATACGACAGTGAGCGGGGCCTGCTGGCCGACGCGCTGTTCAGCCAGATCGACCTGCATCGCGCCTACGGTGGCGTGGTGCCGGAGCTGGCCTCCCGGGATCACGTCAAGCGCATGCTGCCCTTGATCCGCCAGGTGCTGGCCGAGGCCGACTGCGTGCCTACCGAGATCGACGCGATTGCCTACACCGCTGGCCCCGGCCTTGTCGGTGCCTTGCTGGTGGGGGCTTCCTGCGCCCAGGCGCTGGCCTTTGCCTGGGGCATTCCAGCCCTGGGCGTGCACCATATGGAGGGCCACCTGCTGGCGCCGATGCTGGAGGAGCAACCTCCGCAATTCCCGTTCGTCGCTTTGTTGGTGTCCGGTGGTCATACCCAGTTGGTTCGGGTCGATGGTATCGGCCAATACGAGTTATTGGGCGAGACCCTGGATGACGCCGCAGGCGAGGCATTCGACAAGACGGCGAAGATGATCGGCCTGAATTATCCGGGCGGCCCCGAGATTGCGCGCCTGGCGACTCAGGGCGTAGCAGGGCGCTTTGTCTTTCCGCGGCCGATGACCGATCGCCCGGGGCTGGATTTCAGCTTCAGCGGCTTGAAAACCTTCGCCTTGAACACCTGGCAGCAGTGCGTCAGCGCTGGAGACGACGGCGAGCAAACCCGTTGCGACATCTCCCTCGCGTTCCAGCAGGCGGTGGTGGAGACTCTGACCATCAAATGCAAGCGTGCCTTGAAGCAGACCGGTCTCAAACGTCTGGTTATTGCGGGAGGTGTAAGTGCCAACAAGGCATTGCGCGCTTCGCTGGAAAAGATGCTGGCTGAAATGAAGGGCAATGTGTTCTATGCCCGTCCCGAGTTCTGCACCGACAACGGAGCGATGATCGCCTTTGCCGGTTGCCAGCGTTTGCAGGCCGGGCAGCAGGAAAGCCTGGCGATCAGCGTACAGGCGCGTTGGCCGATGGAGCAGTTGTCAGCTCTCTGATTTCATGCGGGGAGGCTCGGGCTGAGACCTTTTCATCTGAGGGATTCAAAAATGCCGTTCGCGCCCGGCAAACAGGTCGCGTAAATTGCCGCGGTGGCGCCAGACGATCAGCAGTGTCAGCACGCTCATCGGCAATAGCGCCTCCGGTTCCTGCCAGGCCAGCAGTGGCAAGGTCAGGGGGGTGGCGATCAGTGCGGCCAGTGAACTGGTACGAGTGAGATAGAAGGTTAGCGCCCAGGCGGCGATGGCCAGCAGCGCGGCCGGGGGGTAGAGCCCCAGCAGCATGCCGGCGGCGGTGGCGACACCCTTACCGCCGCGGAAGCGGAAGTACAGTGGAAACAGATGGCCGAGGACGGCATAGAGCCCCACCCAGGCCTGTTGTTGCAGGGACAAGCCCGCGAGGTGGGCGATCAGCACAGGTGCCAGGCCTTTGCACAGGTCTCCCAGCAGGGTCAGGACTGCGAGTTTCTTGCCGGCCAGGCGCAGCATGTTGGTGGCGCCGGCATTACCCGAGCCACTCATTCGCGGGTCGGGATTACCCGTAAGGCGGCTGAGCAAAATGGCGAAGGACAGAGAGCCGAGCAGGTAGGCGAAAATCGCCAGTAACCAAAACATGCTAACTATTCCGGGCGAGGAAGCCCTGATTCTAACGGCGCATTGCGCCCTTGTCGTGCTGCGGAGAAGAGTGCTTGGACAGAGTGTTTATCGAAGGGCTGGAAGTGGACACCGTGATTGGTGCCTACGACTGGGAGCGCGGCATCCGACAGTGCCTGCGTCTTGATCTGAGCTTTGCCTGGGACAATCGCCCGGCAGCTGCTGGAGATGATCTGACGCTGGCATTGGACTATGCCAGTGTCTCCACCCGGATCCAGGCGTTTGCCGAGCATGCCCAGTACCAGTTGGTGGAAACCTTTGCCGAGCGCCTTGCCGAGGTTCTGATGAATGAATTTCACATCCCTTGGTTGCGCTTGAAACTGACCAAGCCTGGCGCCGTCCCGGCTGCCTCGGGTGTGGGTGTGGAGATCGAGCGCGGATGTCGCTGACTCAGGTGTATCTGGGGCTCGGTAGCAATATCGAGCGTGAAGTTCATCTGCGGGCCGGGCTCGATGCCCTGGCCGGTTTTCTGGTGGATATGCGTTGCTCGCCGGTGTTCGAAAGCCAGCCGGTGGGAATCAAGAGCGGCCCGTTCTTCAACCTGGTGGTGACGGCTTTTACCGACTTGCCTCTGATCGAGCTGGACCGGCGCCTGAAGTTCATCGAGGCCGATAACGGCCGTTATGCCCCTGATCGTAAAGGCCTGCCGCTGGATATCGATGTATTGCTCTACGGTGAACTGACCGGCAATTTCGATGGCCTGATCCTGCCCCGGGCAGAGATTCTGAAGAACGCCTTCGTGCTCTGGCCGCTGTCGCTGATGGCGCCCGAGCGGGTGCATCCGCTGGCGGGCAAGAGCCTCGGGGCGCTCTGGGCCGAGGCGCAGATCGATCAGGTGCTGGCCCCGGTCGCCTTCGAATGGCGGGGCATGCAACTGACCCCTCCAGACTTATAGCTACCCTCGGCTAATCGCGGACCAGTCGGGGCGGTCCGCGACTCACTCAAGGCGCGTGCTGTTCCTTGTAGGCCTTGATGGCCTTCAGTCGTTCCAGCCTTAGTGCCTCGCCCAGTTGCGGCCCCTTGAACCCCTGTTCCAGCAAGGGTTGAACCGCCACCTTGCGCGCCGCCTCGGCGGCTCCTCGCAGGTAATCGGCCTGCGGATAAGGCCGCGACTCCAGCCCAAGACGGCCGCGAGCATCCATTTCGCATGCCGCTATGAACTCTTCGAAACGCTGTGGGCGTCGGAACACGTCGAAACTTTGCAATAGTTCCAGGAGTGTCGAGCCCTTGAGTTCCAGCGCCTTGTGGCCGTGGGTATGGTACTGGCCCACCAGCAGTGCCAGCTCCTGGCATTCCCGGGGCGCCTTGAAGCGTTCATTGACCGCCTTGATCAGTTCCAGGCCTGTGCGCTCATGGCCAATGTGCCGTGGCCACTCCTCCTCGGGTGTCAGGCCTTTGCCCAGGTCGTGGAGCAGGCAGGCCCAGCGCACGCTGAGGGGTTGCTGATGCAACGCGGCTTGCAGCAGAACGCTGAGGGTGTGCGCGCCGGTGTCTATCTCCGGGTGGTGGACCGCGGGTTGAGGTACGCCGAACAGTGCGTCGATTTCGGGCATCAGCACCGCCAGCGCGCCGCAGTCGCGCAATACTTGGATAAAGACCTGGGGCTGATCCTCCATCAGGGCGCGAGATATCTCTTTCCAGCTGCGTTCGGCCGTCAGGGCCTGAAGCTCACCGGATTCACTAAGTTCGCGCATCAGCTCGAGTGTCTCTGGCGCCACGCGAAAACCCAGACCGGCGTAGCGGGCGGCGAAGCGGGCGACCCGCAGTACTCGCAGGGGATCTTCGGCGAATGCCGGGGAAACGTGGCGCAATAGCCGCTCTTCAAGGTCCTTCTGACCGTTGTAGGGATCGGTGAGGCGGCCCTGTTCATCTTCGGCCATGGCGTTGATGGTCAGGTCGCGACGGATCAGGTCCTCTTCCAGAGTGACTTCCGGGCTGGCATGGAAGGTGAAACCGCCATAACCCCGCCCACTCTTGCGCTCGGTGCGGGCCAGGGCATACTCCTCGCCGCTCTTGGGGTGCAGGAACACCGGGAAGTCCGCGCCCACGGGGCGAAAGCCCTTGGCGAGCATCTCCTCTGCGCTGGCACCCACTACCACCCAGTCGATATCGGTAACCGGCCTGCCGAGCAGGCGATCGCGCACGGCGCCGCCGACTTTGTAAATCCGCATAAAAAAACCTCCGTTAGCGCGACAGGATAACCCTTGTATCGCGCATCCGGAGGCTTGTTATCGGGCTTAAAGGTGGATAACCGCCAGGTCCAGGCGACCGTAGTCGTTTTCGTTGTGATCGCTCTTTGGCGGTACGTGGTGGGTTTTCATCACCTGGTCGCCCTGCAGGGTTTCCAGGTGAATGTCGAAGCCCCAGAGGCGGTGCAGGTGCTTGAGCACTTCGTCGGTGGAATCCCCCAGGGGTTTACGGTCGTGTTGCTGATGACGCAGGGTCAAGGAGCGGTCGCCCCGGCGGTCGATGCTCCAGATCTGCACGTTGGGTTCGCGGTTGCCCAGGTTGTATTGCGCGGCCAGGGTTTCACGGATGATCCGATAGCCGCTTTCATCATGGATTGCCGGTACCAGCAGGTCGTCCTTCTGGTCGTCGTCCATGATGCTGAACAGCTTGAGATCGCGGATGACCTTGGGCGACAGGTACTGCAGGATGAAGCTCTCGTCCTTGAAGCTGCTCATGGCGAACTTGATGCTCGACAGCCAGTCGGTGCCGGCCAGTTCCGGGAACCAGCGCCGGTCCTCTTCCGTGGGCTCCTCGCAGATGCGTCGGATATCGCGGTACATGGCAAAGCCCAAGGCATAGGGGTTGATGCCGTTGTAGTAGGGGCTGTCGAAGCCTGGCTGGAATACCACGCTGGTATGGGAGGTGAGGAATTCCATCATGAAGCCATCGGTGACCAGGCCTTCGTCGTACAGATCGTTCATCAAGGTGTAGTGCCAGAAGGTAGCCCAGCCTTCGTTCATCACCTGGGTCTGGCGTTGCGGGTAGAAGTACTGGGCGATCTTGCGCACGATGCGCACGATCTCGCGTTGCCAGGGCTCCAGCAGTGGCGCGTGTTTTTCGATGAAATAGAGGATGTTTTCCTGAGGTTCGGCGGGGAAGCGCGCATTGTCCTTGTCGCTGTACTTGTCCGCGCCCTTGGGAATGGTGCGCCACAGGTCGTTGATCTGTTTCTGCAGGTGTTCCTCCCGGTCTTTCTGCCGGCGCCGTTCTTCTTCGGCGGAAATCGGGTAGGGCCGCTTGTAGCGGTCGACACCGTAGTTCATCAAGGCATGGCAGGAGTCCAGCAGATCTTCCACGGCATCGATGCCATGGCGCTCCTCGCATTGCATGATGTACTGCTTGGCGAACACCAGGTAGTCGATGATCGAGCTGGCATCGGTCCAGGTGCGGAACAGGTAATTGCCCTTGAAGAAGCTGTTGTGGCCATAGCAGGCGTGAGCCACCACCAGCGCCTGCATGCAGATGGTGTTCTCTTCCATCAGATAGGCAATGCAAGGGTCGGAGTTGATGACGATTTCGTAGGCCAGGCCCATCTGGCCCCGGCTGTAGGATTTTTCGGTGCTGAGGAAGTGCTTGCCGTAGGACCAGTGGTGATAGCCCAGGGGCATGCCCACCGAGGCATAGGCGTCCATCATCTGCTCGGCGGTGATCACTTCGATCTGGTTGGGATAGGTGTCCAGGGCATAGCGGGCCGCGATACGGCTGATTTCACGGTCGTAGGCCTGGATCAGCTCGAAGGTCCATTCCGAGCCGGTGGAGATGGGTTGGCGCTTCTGCTCTCTGGCGGTCATGTCACTAACCTGCGCTGGAAGAGTTCACGGAAGACCGGATAGATGTCTCCGGCCGAAACCAGTTGCTGCTGGGCGAATGTATCGGAAAAGGCCTCGGCGATGCGTTCGTACTCGAACCACAGGGCCTGGTGCTCGCGCGGGGTGATTTCCACGTAGGTGTAGTACTGCACGAACGGCATGATCTGGTTGATCAGGATGTCGCGGCAGATCGGCGAGTCGTCGTTCCAGTTGTCGCCATCGGAGGCCTGGGCAGCGTAGATGTTCCACTCGTTGCTCGGGTAGCGTTCGGCCATGATCTCCTGCATCAGCTTCAGGGCGCTGGAGACGATGGTGCCGCCGGTTTCCCGTGAATAGAAGAACTCCTCTTCGTCCACTTCCCGGGCACTGGTGTGGTGGCGGATGAACACGACGTCGATCTTGTCGTAGTTGCGCTTGAGGAACAGGTACAGAAGGATGAAGAAACGCTTGGCGATGTCTTTGGTGGCCTGGGTCATGGAGCCGGAAACGTCCATCAGGCAGAACATCACCGCCTTGGAGCTGGGGTTGGGCTGTTTCACCAGCAGGTTGTACTTGAGGTCGAAGGTGTCGAGGAAGGGCACGCGGTGAATCCGGGCACTCAGGCGCTCGATTTCCGCCTCAAGCTCCTGGATATCGCCGAAATTGTCCGGTTCTTCCCGCTTCAGGCGCGCCAGTTCTTCCTTGGCTTCCCGCAGCTTGGCCCGGCTGCTGCCGGACAAGGCAATGCGCCGCGCGTGGGCCGACCGCAAGGTACGGATGATATTGATCCGGGCCGGGTTGCCTTCGTTGCTGATCCCGGCTCGTACGGTCTTGAAGGTGTCGGTTCCGGTCAGGTTGCGTTTCACCAGGTTGGGCAGTTCCAGGTCCTCGAACATGAATTCGAGGAATTCCTCCTGGGTGATCTGGAACACGAACTCGTCCATGCCTTCGCCGGAGTTGCCGGCCTTGCCCCGGCCGCCACCGCCCCCACCGCCGCCTTGAGGCCTGGCAATGTGCTCGCCGGCAGTGAATTCCTTGTTGCCTGGGTGAACCACGGTCTGCTTGCCGCCACGGCCGTGGTGCAGCACCGGCTCGTCGATATCCCGCCCGGGAATGCTGATTTGCTCGCCATGCTCCATATCGGTGATGGAGCGCCGGCTAACCGCCTCTTCGACGGCCTTTTTAATGTGGTCACGGTAGCGC
Organism: Pseudomonas sp. BIGb0176; assembly: GCF_024810175.1. Taxonomy (NCBI): domain Bacteria; kingdom Pseudomonadati; phylum Pseudomonadota; class Gammaproteobacteria; order Pseudomonadales; family Pseudomonadaceae; genus Pseudomonas; species Pseudomonas sp. BIGb0176. The sequence continues at coordinate 52,058 of NZ_JANUEC010000004.1, read as the reverse complement.
CGCAGAAACCGCTGGCGGTTTACCGTGCTCTTGTTCTTGCCATTGAGACGTCGGTCGATCACATAGCTCATGGGCCCCTCCGGGGAGCTTCAAGACATAAGCTTCAAGCGGTAGGCAGCGTTGCAGCAGAGCCCGCAAGGGCTCTACGGCAAGGTGCCCGCAGCTTGGGGCTAGAAGCTTGCAGCTGCTTTACTGCGACTTTCTGACCCGCAGATACCATTCGGATAGCAGCCGTACCTGTTTGTCGGTGTAGCCGCGCTCGACCATTCGTGTGACGAAATCGTTGTGCTTCTGCTGATCCTCCTTGCTCGCCTTGGCGTTGAAGCTGATGACCGGCAACAGGTCCTCGGTGTTGGAGAACATTTTCTTCTCGATGACCACCCGCAGCTTCTCGTAGCTGAGCCAGGTGGGGTTCTTGCCGTTGTTGTTGGCCCGGGCGCGCAGGACGAAATTGACGATTTCGTTGCGGAAATCTTTCGGGTTGCTGATCCCGGCCGGTTTTTCGATCTTTTCCAGTTCCTCGTTGAGGGCCACGCGATTGAGGATTTCGCCGGTCTCCGGATCGCGGTATTCCTGATCCTGGATCCAGAAGTCCGCATAGAGCACGTAGCGGTCGAAGATGTTCTGGCCGTACTCGCTGTAGGACTCGAGGTAGGCGGTCTGGATCTCCTTGCCGATGAATTCGATGTAGCGCGGTGCCAGGTATTCCTTGAGGAAGCGCAGGTAGCGCTCGCGGGTTTCTGCCTGGAACTGCTCTTGCTCGATCTGCTGTTCCAGCACGTACAGCAGGTGCACCGGGTTCGCCGCCACTTCGTGAGGGTCGAAGTTGAAGACCTTCGACAGGATCTTGAAGGCAAAGCGAGTCGACAACCCGTTCATCCCCTCATCGACGCCAGCGCTGTCACGGTATTCCTGGATCGACTTGGCCTTGGGATCGGTGTCCTTGAGGTTTTCGCCGTCATACACCCGCATCTTCGAGTAGATGTTGGAGTTCTCCGGCTCCTTGAGGCGCGAAAGCACGGTGAACTGCGCCAGCATCTTCAGGGTGTCGGGGGCGCAGTGGGCCTTGGCCAGGGAGCTGTTGAACAGCAGCTTGTCGTAGATCTTCACCTCATCGGTGACCCGCAGGCAGTACGGCACCTTGACGATATAGATCCGGTCGATGAAGGCTTCGTTGTTCTTGTTGTTGCGGAAGGTGTGCCATTCCGACTCGTTGGAGTGGGCCAGCAGAATGCCGGTAAACGGAATCGCCCCCAGGCCCTCGGTGCTGTTGTAGTTGCCTTCCTGCGTCGCGGTCAGCAATGGGTGCAGCACCTTGATCGGTGCCTTGAACATTTCGACGAATTCCATCAGGCCCTGGTTGGCCCGGCACAGCGCCCCGGAGTAGCTGTAGGCGTCGGCGTCGTTCTGTGGGAATTCTTCCAGCTTGCGGATATCCACCTTGCCCACGAGGGCCGAGATGTCCTGGTTGTTCTCATCCCCAGGCTCGGTCTTGGCCACGGCAATCTGGTTGAGGATCGACGGATAGAGTTTCACCACCCGGAACTGGCTGATGTCGCCGCCGAACTCCGACAGGCGCTTGGTGGCCCAGGGCGACATGATGGTGTTGAGGTAACGCCGTGGAATGCCGAAGTCTTCTTCGAGAATCGCGCCATCTTCCGTGGCGTTGAACAGGCCCAGCGGTGATTCGAAGACCGGAGAGCCCTTGATGGCGTAGAAGGGCACTTTCTCGATCAGTTGCTTGAGTTTCTCGGCGAGGGAGGATTTACCACCGCCCACCGGCCCCAGCAGATAGAGGATCTGTTTCTTTTCTTCCAGGCCCTGAGCGGCATGACGGAAGTAGGAGACGATCTGATCGATGCATTCTTCCATGCCATGGAAGTCTTCGAACGCCGGATAGCGGCGAATCACTTTGTTGGAGAAGATTCGCGACAGCCTCGAATTGGTCGAGGTATCCAGCAATTCGGGCTCGCCGATGGCCAGCAGCAGGCGCTCGGCGGCCGAGGCGTAGGCGCTTCGATCCTTCTTGCACAGCTCCAGGTATTCCTGCAGCGAAAACTCTTCCTGGCGTGTGGATTCGAAGCGTTGTTGGAAGTGGCTAAAAATACTCATGACGTCACCTCGCTCGATACGTGGAGCCGGCGTCGGATCAGTCAGTCAAGTGCTGGCATGCAGCTGAGTTTCCAGCTGCTGTTTACCCCCCAGAACACTTTCAAAGCTATCGACCTTGAAAGCTAGTACCGATGACCCGCTCGCCGGTGTACCGGCTCTCCCCTGATTTGGATGGCCTGAGGCTAAGGATAGTTCGGAATCCGGGAGGTCAAGGCGAGATGGGGAATTAGTTGCCCGCTACCGTTCGTCTGGTGCTGCGTCAGCCCGCGTCGTACGCGGGCTAGAGCGTCGGAAAAAAATTATTCAGGGTTGCCCTGAGCGGTTTCCGCTGGATAAGTGCTGCGCCACAGTTCGAAGCCGCCATCCAGGCTGTAGACGTCGGAAAAGCCCTGGCTGACCAGGTAGGCTGCCGCGCTCTGGCTCGAGTTTCCGTGGTAGCAAACCACCACTAGCGGAGCGTCGAGGTCAGCCGCGCGGATGAAGTCGGAAATGGAGTGATTGTCCAGGTGTTGCGAGCCACTGATGTGGTTCAGTGCGTAGGTTTGCGGATCGCGGATGTCCACCACCACGGCACCTTGCTCGCGCAGTGCCTGGGCCTGTTCTGGGGGGATGCGTTTGAATTCGCTCATGGCGGGCTCCTGGAGCTTGATAATCAGCGCCGGCTAGCGCTTTGCCGGTGCCGGCAGGGGTTCGGGGGAAAGAGCGGCGGTGCGGCCTTGGGCATCGCAGTCGCAGGTCAGGCGTACGCCGCTATCGACATTCAGCAGGGTCATGGCCCCGCCCCAGACGCAGCCGCTGTCCAGGGCGAAGATGCCGGGCTCGTTGCAATGGCCTTCCAGGGCTGCCCAGTGGCCGAAGATGATCTTCAGGTCCCGGGTCTTGCGCTCCTTGTGGCTGAACCAGGGGGCGTAGCCCGGTGGCGCGGTGTCCAGGCCCTCCTTGCTCTTGAGGTCCAGCTTGCCGTCGCTGGTACAGAAGCGCATGCGGGTGAAGTAGTTGGTGATGACCCGCAGGCGAGTCACGCCTTTGAGATCACTGTCCCATTTCGCTGGATCATTGCCATACATACCGTCCAGGAAGGGGTCGAAGAGGTTGTCGTCGCGCAACGCTTCTTCGACCTCGGCGGCACATTTCTGGGCTTTCTTCAGCGACCACTGGGGGGCTATGCCGGCGTGCACCATGGCGATGTTGCGGGCTTCGTCGTAATGCATCAGCTTCTGCTGGCGCAGCCACTGCAAGAGCTCCTCGCAATCGGGAGCCTCCAGGATCTCGCGCAGAGTGTCGGATTTCTTCAGGCGCTCGACGTTGCGCCAGACGGCCAGCAGGTGCAGGTCGTGATTGCCCAGCACGCAGACCAGCGAGTCGCGGATCGAATACAGGTAGCGCAGGGTTTCCAGCGACTGCGGGCCACGGTTGACCAGGTCGCCCACCAGCCACAGGCGATCCCGGGCGGGATCGAAGGCTACTTGTTCAAGCAGGCATTGCAGAGGTTCCAGGCAGCCTTGCAGGTCGCCGACGGCGTAGGTCGCCATCAGTGCAAGGCTCCGGGCACGGCCAGGCGGAAGGGCGCAATGACGGCGTCGAACTGTTTGCCATCCTCGGCGAGCATCTGATAGCTGCCCTGCATGTTGCCAACCCGGGTGGTCATTACCGTGCCGCTGCTGTAGGTGTGGCTTTTGCCTGCGGCGATCAGCGGTTGCTGGCCCACCACGCCGGCACCACGGACCTCTTCGACATGCCCGTCGCCATCGGTGATCACCCAGTGCCGGGACAGCAGCTTGGCTGGAAGCGAGCCATTGTTCTGCACGGTGATGGTGTAGGCGAAAGCGAAGCGGTTCTGCTCGGGTTGCGATTGGTCTGCCAGAAAGCGAGTGACGACGCTGACGTCGACCTGGTAACGAGGATCGGACATGCAAGAGGCCTTTAAAGCAAAGCGGGACGCGGGACGGGACTGATGGAGGTCAGTCTAGGTCAAGTATCGGGTAGTAGACCAGACATCCCGTCTGGCGTCCTACCCGATATCAGCCGAGGGCGTTTCAGTCGGCGGCGGGCTTGGGCTGGTCTGCCAGCTGATCGGCCAGGCGCACGAAGGCGGCCAGGTCCAGTTGCTCGGGACGCAGGCTGCCGTCGACGCCGGCCGCCTCGATCTCGGCGCTGCTGAGCAGTGCCTTGAGGGTGTTGCGCAGGGTCTTGCGGCGCTGGTTGAAGGCTTCGCGGACGATGCGCTCGAGCAGGCGATGATCCTTGGCCGGGTGGGGCAGTACGGCGTGGGGCACCAGGCGCACGATCGCCGAGTCGACTTTTGGCGGCGGATTGAAGGCGCCCGGGCCGACGTTGAACAGGTGCTCCACACGGCAGTGATACTGGACCATGATCGAAAGACGGCCCCAGTCACCACCGCCAGGGCCGGCAGCCAGGCGTTCGACCACTTCCTTTTGCAGCATGAAGTGCATGTCGCGGATCAGGCCGGCGTTCTGCAGCAGGTGGAAGATCAGCGGAGTAGAGATGTTGTAGGGCAGGTTGCCGACCACCCGCAGGCTGCCTGGCGCTGCGCCCAGGGTGTTGAAGTCGAACTTCAGGGCGTCGCCCTGGTGCAGGTTGAAGTTGCTCTTGCCGGCGAATTGCTGGTTGAGGATCGGGATCAGGTCCTTGTCCAGTTCCACCACGTCCAGCTGGGCGCCGCTGCCCAGCAGGCCCTCGGTCAGGGCGCCCTGGCCCGGGCCGATTTCCAGCATGCGGTCCTCGGGCTTGGCGTGGATGGACCGCAGGATGCGGTCGATGACGCCAGCGTCATGCAGGAAGTTCTGGCCGAAGCGCTTGCGCGCCCGGTGTTGGTATTGCTCGGTCATATACGGTTCTCGGCCATCTGGTAGGCGGTTTCCAGGGCGACCTGCAGGCTGCCGGTGTCGATCTTGCCGCTGCCGGCCAGGTCCAGGGCGGTGCCGTGGTCGACGGAGGTGCGGATGATCGGCAAGCCGAGCGTCACGTTGACGGCCGCGCCGAAGCCTTTGTATTTCAGCACAGGCAAGCCTTGGTCGTGGTACATCGCCAGCACTGCGTCGCAGTGCTCCAGATATTTGGGGGTAAACAGAGTGTCGGCAGGCAACGGACCGCGCAGGTCCATGCCTTCGGTACGCAGGCGCTCTAGGGTAGGTTCGATGATGTCGATTTCTTCGCGGCCCAGGTGACCGCCTTCACCGGCGTGGGGGTTGAGCCCGCAGACCAGGATGCGTGGCCGGGCGATGCCGAACTTGTGCTGCAGGTCGGCATGCAGGATCCGCGTGACCCGCTCCAGGCGCTCGACAGTGATGGCGTCGGCGATTTCCCGCAAGGGCAGGTGGGTGGTTACCAGCGCCACGCGCAGGCCGTGGGTGGCCAGCATCATCACCACTTGCTCGGTGTGGGTCAGGTCGGCGAGGAATTCGGTATGGCCGGAAAAGGCGATCCCGGAGTCGTTGATCACGCCTTTGTGCACGGGGGCGGTGATCATGCCGGCAAAGTGCCCGTCCAGGCAGCCCTGGCCGGCGCGGGTCAGGGTTTGCAGGACAAAAGCCGCATTGGCCTGGTCCAGCTGGCCGCTGATCACAGGTTTGGCCAGGGGCGTGTCCCAGACATACAGGCTGTTCGCCGGGGCGGGTTCAGTCGGCAGTTGCTCCAGGGTTACCGGCAGCAGATCGACGGCCACGCCCAGCTGCGCGGCCCGCTCTAGGAGCAGGTCGCGGCTGGTAATGGCAATCAGGGGGTGAGGCTGGGGTTGCGAAGCGAGCAGCAGGCACAGGTCAGGACCTATACCCGCCGGTTCGCCGGGTGTCAGAGCGAAACGTCTGGGTTTCACTGTGCGGCCTGTTCAGCGCCGGGCAGCTTGATTTCGACGTAGGCCTCGTCACGGATCTGCCGCAACCAGGTCTGCAGCTCTTCGTCGTACTTGCGGTTACGCAGGACGGTCATGGCTTGCTGTTCGCGGGCCTGGCTGGTGCTGTCGGTGGCGCGACGGCCAAGGACTTCCAGTACGTGCCAGCCGTAAGGGCTCTTGAAGGGCTTGGACAGTTGACCTTGTGGGGTCTTGGCCATCACTTCGCGGAATTCCGGCACCAGGGCGTTCGGGTCGATCCAGTTGAGGTCGCCGCCGTTGAGGGCGGAGCCTGGGTCTTCCGAGTAGCTTTTCGCCAGTTCGGCGAAGTCTTCGCCGGCCTCAATGCGATCGTAGAGTTTCTGCGCCAGGCGCTTGGTCTCTTCTTCGCTGCGAATTTCGCTTGGCTTGATCAGGATGTGACGCACGTGCACTTCGTCACGCACCTGATTGCCACCGCCACGCTTGTCCAGCAGCTTGAGGATGATGAAGCCGCCAGGGGTACGGGCCGGTTGGGTAATGTCGCCCACGGCCATGGCGCTCAGTTCGCGATCGAATGGAGGGGGCAGTTGAGCCGCTTTGCGCCAGCCCATGTCGCCGCCTTCCAGAGCGTTGTCGCTGCCGGAGCGGGCGATTGCCAGCTGGGCGAAGTCTGCACCCTGCTTGAGCTGCTGGTACACCTCCATGGCCTGGCGGGCAGCACTCTGAATGGCTTCGGAGTTGGCGCTTTCCGGGGTCGGGATCAGGATGTTGGCCAGGTGCAGTTCTTCGGAGAGCTGCATCTTGCCCAGGTCCGAGGCCAGGAAGTTCTTCACTTCCTGTTCCGATACCTGGATGCGTTCGGCCACACGGCGCTGGCGCACGCGGCTGATGATCATCTCGCGGCGAACCTGGTCACGGGCGTCCTCATAAGAGAGACCATCGTGGGCCAGGGCGGCACGGAATTGCTCGATGCTCATGCTGTTGCGCTGGGCAATGGTGCCGATCGCCTGGTTCAGTTCTTCATCGGTGATGCGGATGCCGGAGCGTTCGCCAATCTGCAGTTGCAGGTTTTCAACGATCAGGCGTTCCAGAACCTGTTGCTCCAGGACGCTGGTAGGCGGTACACCACCGCCACGCTTGGCGATGGTTTGCTGGACTTCGTGAACCCGTTGGTCCAACTGGCTCTGCATGACTACGTCGTTGTCGACGATGGCCACGACCTTGTCGATGGACTGTACTGCGGCGCTGGCCGCAGTACTCAGGAACAGCGCGCCCAGCATCAGCGGGCGCAGACAATCAGAAAGCTTGGTCTTCACGTTCACGATAACCTTGGATGCCTTTGTCGAGGAAGCTCTCTACTTTGGTGCCCATGACGCCACCGAGACCCTTCAGAACAATTTGGAGGAAGATGCCGCGGTCGCCTTTTTCGTTCTCCGGAGCGTTCTGACTGAACTCGTCATACTTGACCCAGTAACGGCTGATCAGGCGCAGTTTCCAGCAGCAGTTGTCGTATTCGAAACCACCGAAGGCCTCGAGCGTGCGGTTACGGTTGTAGTCGTACTGCCAACGGCTGATGGCGTTCCATTGCGGCACGATCGGCCAGATCACCGAGAAGTCATGCTGCTGGATCTTGTAGTAGTCCTTCACGTAGCCAGGCTGGCCTGGAGTGCCGTAGTCGCCACCCATTTTCCAGGTACCGCTGTTCTGGTCGTAGCGAATCTGGTCGTTGCGATAGCGATAGCCGGCGTTGACCACCTTGTTCGGGTTGTCTTCAGGCTGATAGTGGAACATCGCACTGCCGGAACGCGGGCTGTGGCTGTCCGGGTCCCAGTTGTAGTCGGCAGTTGCACGCCAGTCGCGGTTGTAGCGGTATTCGTACTCAAGGGCGTAGGGCGAGACGTTGGACTTGGCATCGTCGCGAGTGCGGTAGTCGATACCCGGCAACTGGACGGTGCGATCCTTGAAGTACAGGGCCTGGCCGACGCTGATGCGCTGGCGTTGGAAACCGTTGTCTTCGATCCAGCGGCTGGTTACGCCCAGGGACAGCTTGTTCTCGTCACCGACACGGTCGGAGCCGGAGAAGCGGTTGTCGCGGAACAAGGAGGCGTAGTTGAACGTGGGCTCGCCAGTATCGAATACCGGGATGTCTTTCTGATCCTCTTCAGGAACGTAGAGGTAGAACGCGCGTGGTTCCAGGGTTTGACGATAGTTCTTGCCAAACCATTGGGTGTTGCGGTCGAAGTACAGGCCACCGTCGAGGCTGGCGATCGGGACGCCGCGGTTTTGGTTTCGGCTGTAGTCGCCGCCGACATAGCGGGTGCCTGTAGCGGTCGCGTAGTTGCGTGCCGCGACGATGCCTTCTTTGCCAGTACCATCAAGATCAAGGTTGTATTGGGTGTACATGTACTTCAAGGACGGCGTCAGGTAGCCGTAGCTCCAGTTCAGCGGCAGGCTGACGCCCGGCTTGAGGTTCAGACGATCGCCATTCGCGCGGGCTAGCCCAGCGACGTTGGTATCCAGGCGTCGCGTGCCCACTGCACCGGTAACCGGATCGATCGGCCCACCGTCCTTGTCCGTATAATTGCCTGTCAGCAGATCCCGATCGAAGCGCACCAACTCGGTTTCATAAGTGAAATCCAGGCCTTGCGGATGGTACGGCAGCGCGCCGTTGAAGGTGATTTGCGGCAGCTTGTTGTACGGAGTGATGTTAGACACGCTGGCCAGCTCGTACGCCTGTACGTTCAGGCGTGCGGTGTAGCTGTCGCCACGGTAGGTCACGGCACCTTGCTGGTTGACGTAATCGGTGGACTTCACGCCGATCTGGTCGGTCTGCAGATCCTGGAAGTAGTACGGATCGCTGATCTTGGTGTAGTCGACTTCGGTCATCAGACGCGAATCAAGCCCGCCCTTGTGCTGCCAGTTGAGCATATAGCGGGTTTTTTCGTAGTCGGTCTGCTTCTTGCGATCGGTGTCGTCGTCGTTGAGGTAGGCCGCGCCGAACTGACCTTCGCTGCTTTTGGTCAGGTAGCGGAACTCGCCTTCCATCAACAGGCCGCGCTTGGCCATGTAGCGTGGGTACAACGTGGCGTCGTAGTTGGGTGCCAGGTTGAAGTAGTACGGGGTCACCAGCATGAAGCCGGTATCGCTGCCGGTACTGAAGCTAGGCGGCAGGAAGCCGGACTGGCGACGATCGTCGATCGGGAAGTAGATATACGGGGTGTAGAGCACCGGAATATCTTTGACCCGAAGGGTCACGTTGGTCGCGGTACCGAAGCCGGTGGCCGGGTTCAAGGTGATGTTGTTGCCCTTGAGCTGCCAGGCGTTGCTGTTCGGCTCGCACGTGGTGTACGTACCATCCTTGAGGCGGATGATGGCGTTTTCCGCACGCTTGGCGTACAGCGCATTACCGCGGACGCGGGATTTGTGCAGTACGTACTCGGCGTTGTCGACCTTGGCTTCACCGGTATCCAGCTGGATGTCGGCGTGGTCGCCCACCAGCAGCGCGCCATTGTCGCGTACGCGCACGTTGCCGCTTAGTTCGCCGCGGTTCTCGGCCTGATACAGGCTGGCCTCGTCGGCCTCGACCTGCATGCTGCCCTGGCGCATGACCACGTCACCGGCCAGGGTCGCCACTTGTTCTTCCTGCTGATAGCGGGAAGCCTTGGCGCCGATAAAGGTCGGAGCGTCACTTTTATTCGTCTTGTCATTCATGCCAGGACGAATCGGTTCGATATAGGAACCAGAGCAGTAAGGACCGGTCTCGGCCAATTGAGCGGCGGTGAGCTTCTCACGCGGTACCCAGTCGAGGTGGCTGTAGTCCGCACTGCGGGACTTCAGGCCACGGCCCTTGGCCTCGGTCACCAGCTTCGACTTGTCGCCGCTGGCTTCTTCGCCCGTAGCATCGGCTGCCGTGGCAACGCTGGAGCTGACCGAGTTGGCGTCGTGGACCGGGCGCGGCGGCAGTTGGGCGGCGCTGGTTTTCGGCGCACAGGCCCAGCCACCCGAAGCAGAGACTGAGCAGTCATACTGTTCCGCGGCGACCACGAAGGAAGTGGCTAGAGGTTGCAGGGCCAGCAAACTGCCGGTAACCAGCAACGGAAATTTTTTACGAAACGCGGGGGATTTCAATGCCATCTTATTAGTCCGGGCTTCCTGCGTGCCATCTGCCCGCGGTGTGGGCCGCACGCCTCTCGATGGTCTGAAAAAGATGCTGGATAATAAAGCATGACCCGCTTGACGGCTAGCGCCGTCGGAGACCCTTGTAATGCCTGACCAAGATGTACGCTTGCAACACCTGAAAGTTTGGCTCGATGAGCAGTTGGCGATTGTTTATGCAACACAGGGCTGGGGTGAAGTGCCCCCGGCAACATTGACCGCAGCCAGCAGCGACGCGAGTTTCCGTCGTTATTTCCGTTGGCAGGGCGCGGGTCGCAGCTTCGTGGTGATGGACGCTCCGCCCCCCCAGGAAAACTGCAAACCCTTCGTGGATATCGCCCGTTTACTGGCGACTTGCGGCATCAACGTGCCGAAAATTTATGCAGAAGATTTGCCTCGCGGCTTCCTGTTGCTCAATGACCTGGGCAATCAGACCTACCTGGACGTGATCAACGAACATAATGCCGACGCACTGTTCGAGGATGCATTCCAGGCTTTGCTGGCCTTCCAGCAGTTGCCGATGGACACGCCCCTGCCCAGTTACGACGTGGCCCTGCTGCGCCGCGAACTGGAGCTGTTCCCCGAGTGGTACATCGGCCGTGAGCTGGGCATCAGCCTGAGTCCGCAGCAGCGCGAGCAATGGCAGCGTGCCAGCGACCTGCTGATCGACAGCGCCCTGGCGCAACCTAAGGTGCTGGTGCACCGCGACTATATGCCACGCAACCTGATGCACAGCGAACCGAACCCCGGCGTGCTGGACTTCCAGGATGCGGTCTACGGCCCGGTGACCTATGACGTGACCTGTCTGTTCAAGGATGCCTTCCTCAGCTGGCCGGAGTCCCGGGTACAAGGCTGGCTGAGCCAGTACTGGCACCAGGCGCGGGCGCGGGGTATCCCGGTGCAGGACGACTTTGACGAGTTTCTGCGGGCCAGCGACCTGATGGGCGTGCAGCGTCACCTCAAGGTGATCGGTATCTTCTCGCGGATTTGCCACCGCGATGGCAAACCACGCTACCTGGCCGACGTGCCGCGCTTCTTTGCTTATATAGAGGCGGTGACGTCCCGACGCCCCGAGCTTGCAGAGCTGTCGCAACTGCTGCTCAGTCTGCGCCAGCCGGCGGGAGCCCATGCATGAAGGCGATGATCCTGGCAGCCGGCAAGGGCGAGCGCATGCGCCCCCTGACCCTGACCACTCCCAAACCCTTGCTGCCTGTAGCGGGCATGCCGCTGATCGAGTACCACCTGCGGGCCCTGGCGGCGGCAGGTTTTCGCGACATCGTCATCAACCATGCCTGGCTCGGCCAGCAGATCGAGGATGCCCTCGGCGATGGCCAGCGCTGGGGCCTGAACATTCAGTATTCGGCCGAAGGCCAGCCGCTGGAAACCGGCGGCGGGATTTTCCAGGCATTGCCCTTGTTGGGGGACGCGCCGTTCCTGGTGGTCAATGGCGATATCTGGACCGACTACGATTTTGCCGCCCTGCGCCGGCCCCTGGCCGGGCTGGCTCATCTGGTGATGGTGGACAACCCGCCGCACCACCCCAGTGGTGGCGACTTCTGCCTGGTAAACGGCCAGTTGCACGACCGCCAGCCAGGCGTAGCGGCGCTCACGTTCAGCGGCATATCGGTGCTGCATCCGCGGTTATTCCAGGGTTGTGTTGCCGGTCCGTTCAAGCTGGCGCCGCTATTGCGCGAAGCCATGGCCCAAGGCCAGGTCAGTGGCGAACATATGCAGGGGCACTGGGTCGATGTCGGCACCGTCGAGCGTCTGGCCCAGGTTGAACACTTGCTGCAAGCGAGTCGCTGATATGTGGTGGCCAGGGACTCTGATCGGAGCCGGAGCTGGATTTGCAATCGCCAGTATTCCGGGGGCCATGCTCGGTGCGTTGCTGGGGCAGGCGCTGGACCGGCGCCTGCAACTGCACAGCTGGGCGCAGGTGCGTGAACGCCTGGGCGGTCGCCCGGCGTTGCGCAATGATGAATTGCTGTTCGTGCTGCTGGGGCGGCTGGCCAAGAGTGATGGCCGGGTGATGGACGGGCATATCCAGCAGGCGCGCCAGGAAATGCGCTCGCTGGAGATGAACGATGCGGCCCAGCGCCGGGCGATTGCCGCATTCAACCGCGGCAAGTCGGGCAATGACCGTCTGCGCGGCTATCTGCGTCGCCTCGCGGCTCAGCCCCATGCCGCCGAAGGCGTGCTGCGGGCCTGTTGGCGCATGGTCTGGGCCGACGGCCGGGTCGGGCCGGCGGAGCGCGAACTGATCCAGCTCTGGGGCAAATGGCTGGGCTGGACCCGTGAGCAGGTGCAGGCGTTGGCGCAGGACTACGGTCCGGCGAGGAAGTCACTGGCCGAAGGCGCCCTGACTTATCAAGAGGCGCTGCGCCTGTTGGGGGTTGCAGCTACCAGCGAGCCGGCGCAGATCAAGCGGGCCTATCGGCGCCTGCTCAGCCGCCATCACCCGGACAAGATCGCCGGCAACGGCGCCAGCGAGGCACAGGTGCGTGAGGCTACGGAAAAGACCCGGGAGCTGCACAGCGCCTATGCCCTGATACGCCAGCGCCGGGAATTCCGCTGAGGGTGCAGGCCGCGATTGCCGCTGCGGCAGTCGCGGCCTGTGGGCTCAGCTATCGGTGTTCTGAGGGTTCAACCAACCGCGTACCCGGCGAAACAGCTGCTCTTGCTGGGCGGTGTTGTTGCCGGGCAGGGCCTTGAGGGGAATCTGGCTGAAGTTCGAGTGCTTCAGGCGCTTGCTCGCTTGCAGTCGCTCCAGGGCGGCTTTTTGCGCCAGAGGCTTGTCGACATAGAAGAAGTCGGCAGTGGCCAGCTTCAACGTAGGCGTGATCTCCACCAGTTGCGGTTTGCCATTGGCCGGGGACTGGGCTGCTACCATCACCAGCTTCTGTACTTGGGCCGGCTGTTTCTCGCTGAGGTAGCGTGCGGCCCAGTAGGCACCCGTACCATGACCCAGGAGCACGATACTGCGGGCGTTCTGCTGTTCGGCAAAGGCCAGGGCAGCATCGACGCGGGTGAAGATGCGCTCGGCATCGGCCTTGATCTGCTCTTCCGTGCTTTCTGCTACTACCCGGTCGGCCACGTCGGCTTCGCCGCCAGCGACCTGCTCGATCGGCTTGGCCTCGGTGCTGGCATCCTTGGCGGTGTTGGCCTTGTCCGTAGGGGCCGGTGCGGCTTCGACCACCCGTGGTTGCGCGGCCTCGCTGAGCATGTCGGGCAGGGTCAGGCTCAGGCTGGCCCACTCGGTGTCCGGCAATTTGTTGCGCAAAGGTGCAATGGCTTGCGGCCAGTCAGCGGTTTCACCCGCTCCCGGGAGGATAATCACCACGCCCTTGGGGTCGCTGGTGTTGGCCGGCTTCCACAGGGCCAGGAAGGTATCGCCGCCGGCTTGCAACTGCTGCTGTTCCAGGGCGGGCAACTGGCGCTCCAGGGCGGCGGCGTCTTCCTGGCTACGCTCAGGCAGGGGTTGGCGTTGCGCCGGTTGTTCCTCGGGAGTCTTGGTTTCTGGAGCCGGGTCGGCAGCTTGCACAGAAAAGGTCCAGGGCAGGATCAGCGACAGGCACAATGCGGGCAGTGCCGAGCGGTGGACAAGGGGCATCGGATATTCCAGGCCAGAAGTAATTCCGGCAGCCTAATGGGTTGGTCAGTATTTGTCAGGGTGTGAGACTTCAGATGATGCGTTTTCGCTGCCTTCTGCTTATCGGCTGTCTGTGCCTTCCCTTGATAGGTCATGCGGCCCCGGCGCCCCAGGTGCCGACTGCGCCCTTGAGCCTGGAACAGCGCCAGTGGCTGGCGCAGCACCCCGAGTTGCGGGTGGGGCTGGTGTTGCAGGCGCCGTTCGCCCAGTACGACCGGCGCCTGCAGCGGCTGTCCGGGGCTAATGTCGAGTTGATGCAAGCCCTGGCCAAGGCGCTGAACATCGAGCTCAGCTGGCGCAACTTCCCTGACCAGGCACAGCTGGAGCGGGCCCTGCGCGACGGCGAGGTGGACATGGCCCCGGGCCTGACCCAGACCCCGGCCGGTCTGCGCCTGTGGTTGTTCAGCGACCCCTATATGCGCGTGCCGCAGCTGGTGGTCGGGGAGCGCAAGGGCGCAGGTGCGGTGGAGCTGGAAAAACTCGACAGCCAGGCCCGGGTCGCCGTGCGCATGCCCAGTGCGGTGGCCGATTACCTGCGCCTGACTTACCCCAACCTCAACCTGCAAGGAGTGCCCCTGGAGCGCCAGGCCCTGCAGTTGCTGCTGAGCCAGCAGGCCCGCTACGCGGTGGTGGACGAGGCTCAGCTCAGTCGCCTTTCGGGGGAGGCGGAGTTCGCCGGGCTGGCCGTGGTGGGGGATATCGGCCTGCCGCAATTGCTGCGGGTAGCCACTCGCCGCGATTGGCCGGAACTGGCGAGCATTGTCGAAGCGGCCTTGCATGCGATCCCGGCCAAGGAGCTGGAGCAGCTCCATGGCCGCTGGCTGCAGCCCAAGTACCCGCGGCTTGGCGAGTCCCCCGGAGTCTGGCAGAACCTCAGCCTGCTGTTGGTGATCCTGCTGCTGGCGAGTCTGGCGATCGTCTTCTGGCAGCGCCGCCAGCAGCGCAGCCTGGAGCAGCGCCTGCTGGCGGCGCGGGAGGACATCGCCTTGCGTGCCGCCAGCGAGGAAGCCCTGCGCCTGACCCAGTTCTCCATCGATCAGAGCACCGTGGGCATTCTCTGGGTCAATTGGGACAGCCATGTGCGCTACGCCAACCGGGCAGCCGAAGAGATGCTCGGTTACCCGGCGGGCGGGGTGATCGACCGGCCGCTGATCGATTTCGAGCCCAACCTGCATATGGATCGCTGGCTCAACCTGTGGAAGCGGGCCCGGGCCAGCGAGGAGGGCGTGCAAAGTTTCGAGACCCAGTGTGTGCGTGCCGATGGCAGCATCCTGCCGGCTGACGTGTCCCTGAGCTTCCTGCGCTTTCGCGACAGCGAATACCTGGTGGTCTATCTCAATGACGTGACCGAGCGCCGTCGCGCGCTGGCGGCCCTGCGCGAAAGCGAGGCGCGTCTGCAGGGGATTGCAGCCAACGTGCCGGGCCTGGTGTTCCGCCTGGAGCGGGCGCCGGTCACCGGGCAGATCGACTTCGCCTATATCAGCGAAGGCAGCGAGACCCTGGTGGGCTACTCGCCAGCAGTGCTGGCCCACCGGGACAAGGGCCTGCGCAGCCTGGTGCACCCGGACGACAAGGCCAGCTATCACCAGACCCAGGACCAGGCCCTGGACACCGACAGCGACTGGTCCTGGCAGGGCCGCATCCTCACTCGCCAGGGCCAGCAGCGCTGGGCCGAGATCAAGGCCATCACCCGGCGCCTGGATGACGGCGCGTTTGTCTGGGACGGCATTGTCTGGGACATCAGCGAAAGCAAGCGCATCGAGCTGGAACTGGCCAGCTCCCGTGAACAGTTGCGGGAGCTGTCGGCGCACCTGGAAAGCGTGCGCGAAGAGGAAAAGGCCCGCATTGCCCGGGAAGTCCATGACGAACTGGGGCAGATGCTGACTGTGCTCAAGCTGGAAACGTCCATGTGTGAGCTGGCCTATGCCCAGCTCGACCCGGGCCTGCATGAACGCCTCAACAGCATGAAGCGCCTGATCGCCCAGCTGTTCCAGCTGGTGCGGGATGTGGCTACCGCACTGCGGCCGCCGATCCTCGATGCGGGCATCGCCTCGGCCATCGAATGGCAGGCCCGCCGGTTCGAGGCCCGCACCCAGATCCCTTGCCTGGTGCAGGTGCCGGACAACCTGCCGCGCTTGAGCGACGCCAAGGCCGTCGGCCTGTTCCGTATCCTCCAGGAGGCCCTGACCAATGTCATGCGCCATGCCCAGGCGCATACTGTGGAACTCACCCTGACCCTGGAAGCACACGAGCTGTGCATGAGCATCAGCGATGACGGCCTGGGCTTCGACACCGCTTCGGCGCGCCCGACGTCCTTTGGCTTGGTAGGCATGCGCGAGCGGGTGCTGATCATGGGCGGGAGCCTGTCGCTGCACAGTGAGCGGGGCGAAGGCACCACCCTGAGTGTCCGGGTGCCCCTGGACCAAGAACAATAATGAGGAGACACGCGTGATCCGTGTACTGGTAGCCGAAGACCACACCATCGTTCGCGAAGGCATCAAGCAACTGATTGGCCTGGCCAAGGACCTGGTCGTGGTGGGCGAGGCGAGCAACGGCGAGCAGTTGCTGGAGACCCTGCGTCAGGTGCCCTGCGAAGTGGTGCTGCTGGATATCTCCATGCCCGGGGTGAACGGCCTGGAGGCCATTCCGCGGATCCGTGCCCTGAGCAATCCGCCGGCGATCCTGGTGCTGTCGATGCACGACGAGGCGCAGATGGCCGCCCGGGCGCTGAAGATCGGCGCTGCCGGCTACGCCACCAAGGACAGTGATCCGTCGCTGCTGCTGACGGCCATTCGCAAGGTGGCATCCGGCGGCCGCTATATCGACCCGGACCTGGCTGACCGTATGGTCTTCGAGGTCGGCCTGACCGATACCCGGCCCTTGCATTCGCTGCTTTCCGAGCGTGAATTCTCGGTTTTCGAGCGCCTGGCCCAGGGCGCCAATGTCAACGACATTGCCCAGCAACTGGCCCTGAGCAGCAAGACCATCAGTACCCACAAGGCGCGGCTGATGCAGAAGCTCAACATCACCTCCCTGGCCGAACTGGTGAAATACGCCATGGAACACAAGCTGCTCTGACACCCTCTGCGGTGCTCTCCCTCCCCTTGGGGGAGGGCACTTATCCATTTGCGACATTCCGCGCTTTCAGGCTTTCGCCGTTTCTTGCCGCTTGCAGCCTGCCGTTTGCCTCCGCCCTTATCCAATCGCGCCATTCTTGTAGGGCAATCCCTACACGCAACCTTCCAGAGGGCTGAGGCGAATCTCTCCTGGCCCCCGATTTGCGCGCTCTGCAGGCTCCTCTAGGCTTGTTCCACAGCCGTCTAAAACAAAAGGTGCGGGTATGAGCGAGGTCGTTTCAAGTGCTGGGGCCAACGATGTTCTGGTCAGCTTTCGTGGTGTGCAGAAGAGCTACGACGGCGAGAACCTGATCGTCAAAGACCTCAACCTGGAAATTCGCAAAGGCGAGTTCCTCACCCTGCTGGGGCCGTCCGGTTCCGGCAAGACCACCAGCCTGATGATGCTGGCCGGTTTCGAAACCCCGACCGCCGGCGAGATCCAGCTGGCCGGGCGCTCGATCAACAATGTGCCGCCGCACAAGCGCGACATCGGCATGGTGTTCCAGAACTACGCGCTGTTCCCCCACATGACCGTGGCCGAGAACCTGGCCTTTCCGCTGTCGGTGCGCGGCCTCGGCAAGACCGACATCAGCGAGCGGGTCAAGCGCGTGCTGAGCATGGTCCAGCTCGACGCTTTCGCCCAGCGCTACCCGGCCCAGCTGTCCGGTGGCCAGCAGCAGCGGGTGGCCCTGGCCCGGGCCCTGGTGTTCGAGCCACAGCTGGTGCTGATGGACGAACCCCTTGGTGCCCTCGACAAGCAACTGCGCGAACACATGCAGATGGAGATCAAGCACCTGCACCAGCGCCTGGGCGTGACCGTGGTCTATGTGACCCACGACCAGGGCGAAGCCCTGACCATGTCCGACCGGGTGGCGGTGTTCCACCAGGGCGAGATCCAACAGATCGCGCCGCCGCGCACTCTCTACGAAGAGCCGAAGAACACCTTCGTCGCCAACTTCATCGGCGAGAACAACCGCCTCAACGGCCGCCTGCACAGCCACAACGGCGAGCGTTGCGTGGTGGAGCTGGGGCGTGGCGAGAAGGTCGAGGCGCTGGCGGTGAATGTCGGCCAGGTCGGCGGCCCGGTGACCTTGTCCATCCGCCCGGAGCGGGTGAGCCTCAACGGTTCCAGCGAAAGCTGCGTCAACCGCTTCTCCGGCCGGGTGGCGGAATTCATCTATCTGGGCGACCACGTCCGGGTGCGCCTGGAAGTCTGCGGCAAGAGCGACTTCTTCGTGAAACAGCCGATTGCCGAGCTCGATCCTGCGCTGGCAGTAGGTGACGTGGTGCCGCTTGGCTGGCAAGTCGAGCACGTTCGCGCGCTCGACCCGCTTCTAGAGGCGAATTGATCGCCCCCCTGCAACACCAACCTGCACGTGGAGAACACAATAAATGTTGAGATCCCTGAAATTCACCGCCCTGGCACTGGGCATGATGGGTGCGGCGCACGCCATGGCGGCGGGCCCGGACCTGACCGTGGTGTCCTTTGGCGGGGCGAACAAGGCGGCCCAGGTCAAGGCCTTCTATGCCCCTTGGGAAGCGGCGGGCAAGGGCAAGATCATCGCCGGCGAATACAACGGCGAGATGGCCAAGATCAAGGCCATGGTCGACACCAAGAGCGTGTCCTGGGACCTGGTAGAAGTGGAGTCCCCGGAACTGTCCCGCGGTTGCGACGAGGACATGTTCGAGCAACTGGACCCGGCGCTGTTCGGTAACAGCGAAGACTACGTCAAGGGCGCGATCCAGCCGTGCGGCGTGGGCTTTTTCGTCTGGTCCACGGTACTGGCCTACAACGCCGACAAGCTGAAAACCGCTCCGAGCAGTTGGGCTGATTTCTGGGACGTCAAGCAGTTCCCGGGCAAGCGCGGCCTGCGCAAGGGCGCCAAGTACACCCTGGAGTTCGCCCTGATGGCCGACGGCGTCGCGCCCAAGGACGTGTACAAGGTCCTGGCCGGCAAGGATGGCCAGGACCGCGCCTTCAAGAAACTCGATGAGCTCAAGCCCTACATTCAGTGGTGGGAAGCCGGCGCCCAGCCGCCGCAGTACCTGGCTTCCGGCGACGTGGTCATGAGCTCGGCCTACAACGGCCGGATCGCCGCGGTGCAGAAGGAAAGCAACCTGAAAGTGGTGTGGAACGGCGGCATCTACGACTTCGACGCCTGGGCCATTCCAAAAGGCCTGGACAAGGCTCGCGCCGAAGCGGCGAAGAAGTTCATCGCCTACTCGGTGCAACCGCAGCAGCAGAAGACCTATTCGGAGAATATCGCCTACGGCCCGGCCAACACCCAGGCCGTGCCGCTGCTGGCCAAGGACATCCTCAAGGACATGCCGACCACTCCGGAAAACATCGCCAACCAGGTGCAGATCGACGTCAGCTTCTGGGCTGACAACGGTGAGCAACTGGAACAGCGCTTCAACGCCTGGGCAGCCAAGTAACCACCCCCTGCCGTTGTAGGAGCGAGCTTGCTCGCGAAGGCGTCATCAGCATCAACCTTGATGGTGAAGCACAGCCTTCGATGCGCGGCCAAGCCCGCTCCTGCCGCCTGGTGGTTTGTATTCGAAAGATCGATTCGCGGAGTTTGTCATGACCATCACCGTTCCCCTGAACGCGGTCACCGGCCCGACCCTCAAGCAGCGGCTGGCCCGTGCCGAGCGGGTCAACCGCTGGAAGGCCCAGGCGCTGATCGCGCCCCTGGTGCTGTTTCTGCTGCTGGTGTTCCTGGTACCGATCGTGGCGCTGCTGTACAAGAGCGTCGGCAACCCGGAAGTGGTCGGCGGCATGCCGCGTACTGTGGCGGCCGTGAGTGCCTGGGACGGTCGTGGCCTGCCTGCCGAAGGGGCCTACAAGGCGTTGAGCGAAGACCTGGCGGATGCCCGCAAGAATCAGACCCTGGGCGACCTGTCCAAGCGCCTGAACATGGAGTTGGCCGGCTACCGCAGCCTGCTGACCAAGACCGCTCGCGCCCTGCCGTTCAAGGCCGAGCCCGAATCCTATAAAGAAGCCATGGAAAGCCTGGATGAGCGCTGGGGCGACCCGGCCTACTGGCAGGCGATCCGCCGCAACACCAGCAGCCTGACCCCTTACTACCTGCTGGCGGCGGTGGACCATCGCATCGACGACCTGGGCGAACTGGCCCCGGCCACCCCGGACCAGTCCATCTACCTGGACATCTTCGCCCGCACCTTCTGGATGGGCCTGGTGATCACCGCCATCTGCCTGGCCCTGGCCTATCCCCTGGCGTACCTGCTGGCCAACCTGCCGGCGCGCAAGAGCAACCTCCTGATGATCCTGGTGCTGCTGCCGTTCTGGACCTCGATCCTGGTGCGAGTGGCGGCGTGGATCGTGCTGCTGCAATCGGGTGGCCTGATCAACAGCGCGCTGCTGGCCATGGGGGTGATCGACAAGCCCCTGGAACTGGTGTTCAACCGCACCGGGGTCTACATCTCCATGGTGCACATCCTGTTGCCGTTCATGATCCTGCCGATCTACAGCGTGATGAAAGGCATCTCGCCCACCTACATGCGTGCGGCGATCTCCCTGGGCTGCCATCCGTTCGCCAGCTTCTGGCGGGTGTATTTCCCGCAGACCTACGCCGGGGTCGGCGCTGGTTGCCTGCTGGTGTTCATCCTGGCGATTGGTTACTACATCACCCCGGCGTTGCTGGGCAGCCCGAACGACCAGATGGTCAGCTACTTCGTCGCCTTCTATACCAACACCAGCATCAACTGGGGCATGGCCACGGCCCTGGGCGGCCTGCTGTTGCTGGCGACCATCGTGCTCTATCTGATTTACAGCTGGCTGGTGGGCGCAAGCCGCCTGCGCCTGAGCTAAGGAGAGAATCGAAATGCTGAGCCCCTACATGTCGCCCGTCGAACGGGTCTGGTTCTACAGCTTGCGGATTCTCTGCGGCTTGATCCTGTTGTTCCTGGTGTTGCCGGTGCTGGTGATCATCCCGCTGTCGTTCAACTCCGGCAGTTTCCTGGTGTACCCGCTGCAGGGCTTTTCGCTGCACTGGTACCAGGACTTCTTCGCCTCTGCCGAGTGGATGCGCGCGCTGAAGAACAGCGTCATCGTGGCGCCGGCCGCAACCTTGCTGGCCATGGTCTTCGGCACCCTGGCGGCCATCGGCCTGACCCGCGGTGATTTCCCCGGCAAGGCGCTGGTGATGGCCCTGGTGATTTCGCCGATGGTGGTACCGGTAGTGATCATCGGTGTGGCCAGCTACCTGTTCTTCGCCCCGCTGGGCATGGGCAACAGTTTCTTTTCGCTGATCATCGTGCACGCGGTGCTCGGCGTGCCTTTCGTGATCATCACCGTGTCGGCAACCCTGCAGGGCTTCAACCACAACCTGGTGCGGGCCGCGGCCAGCCTGGGCGCCTCGCCGCTGACCACATTCCGCCGGGTGACCTTGCCGTTGATCGCCCCCGGGGTCATCAGTGGCGCGCTGTTCGCCTTCGCCACCTCGTTCGATGAAGTGGTAGTGACCCTGTTCCTCGCCGGCCCGGAGCAGGCCACCCTGCCGCGGCAGATGTTCAGCGGCATCCGCGAGAACCTCAGCCCGACCATCGCCGCTGCGGCCACGTTGCTGATCGCCTTCTCGGTGATCCTGCTGCTGACCCTGGAATGGCTGCGCGGGCGCAGCGAGAAACTGCGCACGGCTCAGGCCTGAGCCCCTCGGGCGGCCTTGTACTAAGGTCTGGGCCGCCCCGTCCCCTCTGCTTGTCGTTCACCCGTAAACTGCGCGCTTCCCATGCTTACTGTGGAGTCGCGGGTGAACTTCAACGATGCCAGTTTCGAAGAGCTGCTCAATGCGCTGCATGACGGCGTCTACATCACCGATGGCCAGGGCCAGACCCTCAAGGTCAACCAGGCCTACGAGCGCCTCACCGGCCTGAACGGCGCCGAGCTGCTGGGGCGGCCGATGCAGGAGCTGGTGAAGAGCGGGGTGATTTCCCAGTCCGCTTCACTACGGGTACTGCAGGACGGTCGGCCGGTGTCGGTGATGCAGAGCCTCAGCCACGGCAAGAAGTTGCTGGTCAGTGCCACGCCGATCCTCGCCGCCGACCAGAGCATTCGCTATGTGGTCAGCACCGTGCGCGACATGACCGAGCTGCTGCGCATCAAGCGCGAGCGCGACGAGTTGCAGCAGCTCAAGCAGCTGCGCACCAGCACTGCGCGGCTGCATGCGGGCCAGCGTGACGACCTGTTGCAATCACCGCTGATGGCCGACCAGGAGGTTTCCGGGCGGGTCTTTGCCCAGGCCCGGCAAGTGGCCGACTGCGACGTGAAGGTGCTGCTGCAGGGGGAGACGGGTGTGGGTAAAACCCTGGTGGCGCAATTTATCCACAACGCCAGTGCTCGTGCCCGCGAACCGTTCCTGGCCCTCAACTGCGGGGCGCTGCCGGAGAACCTGATCGAGGCCGAGCTGTTCGGCTATGCCCCGGGTGCCTTCACCGGTGCCGGCAGCAAGGGCAAGCGCGGGCTGCTGGAACTGGCACACAACGGTACGTTGTTTCTCGACGAGATCGGCGATCTGCCCCTGGCGGTGCAGGTCAAGCTGCTCAAGGTCATCGAAGAGAACCGCTTCATTCCGGTGGGCGGCCTGGAGCTCAAGGAGGTGGATGTGCGCATCATCAGCGCCACCCATCACGACCTCAAGCAGCGGGTGGCCGAGGGCAAGTTCCGCGCCGACCTGTATTACCGCCTGAATGTGGTGCCCATCGCGATCCCGGCCCTGCGCGAGCGCAGCGAGGAAATCGGCCCCTTGCTGGAGTACTACCTGGAGCACTTCAACCAGCGCTATCAGCGTGAGGTGCAGTGGAGCCTGGAAGCCCTGGAACTGCTCGGCGAGTACGCCTGGCCGGGGAACATCCGCGAGCTGATCAACGTGGTGGAGCGCCTGGTGGTGACCTGCTCCGGCCAGGTGATAGAGGCCCTGGACCTGCCGGAGGACCTGATCGAGCAACAGGCCCGCAACACCGACGACAGCCGCCTGCCGCTGCGCAAGGTGCTGGAGAACGCCGAGCGCCAGGCGATTCGCGCGGCCCTGCAACTGCACAAGACCACCCGCCTGGCCGCCAAGGCGCTGGGGGTGAGCCAGGCCACGGTGGTGCAGAAGATGAAGCGCTGGGAACACTCTGATTAGGATTCTGATCAGAGCTGCCTGCAGCGATCAGCAATTCAATCGCGACGGCCCGGTCACTCCCCTGGATTTCCTTCCAGAGCCTTGTAGATCAAGGCTTTGCGTATCTTGGCACAGCTTTCGCTCTACAGCCTGCGAGCCCATTCGAGAGTGGCCGCCTGACGGCGCTCTTGCCACAACAATTAAACAAGGCCGAGCTGATGAGTATCTCTGCGTTCAAGATTGCCAACAAACTGATTACCGGCCAGGGCGCCATCGAACAGCTGGACGCCGAACTGGCGCGCCTGCAGATCAGCAACCCGCTGATCGTCACCGATGCGATCCTGGTCAAGTCCGGCACCGTCGATCTGGCCTTGGCCCACCTGGGCGGGCGCGCTTACCGGATCTTCGACGAGGTCCAGCCGGAGCCGGAAATCGCCATAGTCCAGGCCTGCACCCAGGCTTACCGGGCCGGTGGCCACGATGGCCTGATCGGCCTGGGCGGCGGCAGCGCCATTGATATCGCCAAGGCGGTGGCGGCGTTCGCCGGCCATGAAGGCGCGCTGGAAGAACTGTTCGGGGTGGATCAGGTGCAGCGCAAGGGGCCGCCGCTGATTGCCATTCCTACTACTGCGGGCACCGGTTCGGAGGTGACCAACGTGGCGATCCTCTCGGACAAGGTGGCCCAGTTGAAAAAGGGCATCGTCAGCGATTACCTGCTGCCGGACGTAGCGCTGGTGAGCCCGGTGATGACCCTGACCTGCCCGCGCAGCGTCACCGCCGCCAGTGGCGTCGACGCGCTGGTGCATGCGGTGGAGT
Source organism: Pseudomonas sp. BIGb0176 (assembly GCF_024810175.1). Classification (NCBI taxonomy): domain Bacteria; kingdom Pseudomonadati; phylum Pseudomonadota; class Gammaproteobacteria; order Pseudomonadales; family Pseudomonadaceae; genus Pseudomonas; species Pseudomonas sp. BIGb0176. Next base: position 28,253 of record NZ_JANUEC010000004.1, on the reverse strand, counting down.
CCTACCTGTCGCTCAACGGTTCGCCGATCACCGACTCCCTGGCCCTGGGCGCGATCCGCCTGATCGTCAGGGCGCTGCCCAAGGCCTACGCCAACCCGGCCAACCTGCAGGCCCGGGAAGACATGGCCACCGCCAGCCTGATGGCCGGCATGGCCTTCGGCAATGCCGGAGTCGGTGCAGTGCATGCCCTGGCCTATCCCCTGGGCGGGCGCTTCAATATCGCCCACGGGGTGAGCAACGCGTTGCTACTGCCCTACGTCATGGCCTGGAACAAGATGGCCTGTGTCGAGCGCTTTCGCGATATCGCCCAGGCCATGGACCTGCCGATCGCCGGGCTCAGTGATGGCCAGGCCGCAGAGCAGGCGGTCCAGGCCATGGCTGCGCTGTGCGCTGCGGTGGACATCCCCACGGGCATGCGCAGCTTCGGCGTGCCCGAGGACGCGATCCCGGCCATGGCCGTGGAAGCGGCGGGTATCCAGCGGCTGATGCGCAACAACCCGCGCCAACTGAGCCCCGGCGATATCGAGCAGATCTACCGGGCTGCCTATTGATCGATCCTTGCCCGTGCCAACTGGCGCGGGCCGCTTTACACCGCCACCAATACCAATAAGACAGGTGCAGTTGATGCCAACGCCTTCCGACACTCGGCACGAAACGCCGTACATCGCCCTTGGCCCGTTCAAGGTGCGTTTGCCCTTTATCCACTACAAATTCGAGCTGCCGGACTACCTGCAAGGCTTGCTGATGTGCGCCGTCGACCTGGCGGCCATTCCACTGATGACCGAGTTCCTCGGCATGCCCTTCGAGATGGCCTTGGCTGTGGTCATGCTTAACGGCCTGTTGTACCTGGCCCACCACCTGCTGGGCGACCCCGTGGTGCCCGGCTGGATCACCCCGGCGGTGCCGCTGCTGATGGCCTATTGCGCGCAGTTTCCCGTGGGCCCGGAGCGTGTCCACGCGCTGATTGCCTTCCAGCTGATGCTCGGGGTGTTCTCCATCGCCCTGGGGGCCACCGGCATGGCGCGCAAGGTGGTGGGCTTCGTGCCCTCGGCGATCAAGTCGGGAATCATTGTCGGCGCCGGGCTCAGTGCGGTGACCGCGGTGTTCCAGGTGGGCGGCAAGTTCGACAGCTTTCCCTGGACCATTTCCATCGCCATCGGCATTGCCTTCTACCTGATCTTTTCCCAGCACTTTGCCCAGCTCAAGCTGCGCAACCGCTTCTGGTGGAACTTCGCCAAGCTGGGCATCCTGCCGATCATCCTGCTGGCGGTAGTGCTGGCGCCGCTGTTCGGTGAAGCGCCGTGGCCGACCATCCAGTGGGGCCTGAGCAAGCCGGACTTCATCGGCCTGTGGAACAACTACACGGTGTTCGGCCTGGGCATGCCGCCGCTGTCGATGTTCATCAGCGCGCTGCCGACCATGCTCGCGGTGTACATCATCGTCTTTGGCGATGTGCTCAGCGCCAAGGTGCTGCTGGACGAGGCCGAGCAGATTCGCACCGACGAAAAAGTCGACTACGACCCGGACCGCTCGCACCTGATCTTCGGCGTGCGCAACGCGTTCATGAGCATCTTCGGTCCGGACATTGCCATGTGCGGGCCGAAATGGGCGGCGATGCTGGTGGTGGTGATCGAGCGCTTCAAGGGCGGGCCCAAGGCCATGAAGTCGATCTATGGCGGCATGGGTTCGTTCCGCTGGGGCACCAACACCGGCTTGCTGCTGTTGCCGGTAGTGACCCTGGTGCAGCCGATTCTCGGGGTCGCGCTGGCGCTGACCTTGCTGATCCAGGGTTACGTCAGCGTGCGCCTGGGCATTCTCGAGGCCCGTAGCCAGCGTGACCTGGGCATCGCAGGGGTGATCGGTGCAGTGCTGGCGATCAAGGGCGCCAGTTGGGGCTTTGCCATTGGCGTGGTGCTGTGCCTGCTGATCTACGGCAAGAACTTCTTCAAGGGCGAGAACGACCGGACTTTCAGCAAGGACCTGGGCGCCGCGGACGCAACTGCCGTCCCGGGTGCCCAGCCAGGGCCCCAGGCCAAGCCCGCCCGGGCGGTGGAAAGCGAGGTGGCTTGAGCCTTCGCGGGCAACGTGAGCACTGTCGTGATGCCGATCGGGCATCGCGACAGCCCGGTTGCGCAATCCCCAGCTACGCTTGTGCCGGCTCCCACCTTTATATAAGAGGCTGCGCACATGAGTATTTCCTCTTTCAAGATCGCCCATAAATTGCTGACCGGCAGCACCGCCATCGAGCAACTGGCTGCCGAGCTGACCCGCCTGGATGTCGATAACCCGCTGATCGTCACCGATACTGCCCTGCTCAGGTCCGGCACGGTGGAGCTGGCGCTGGCCCACCTGGGGGAGCGCAGTTACGAAGTCTTCGACCGGGTGCAGCCCGATCCGGAAATCGCCATCGTCGAGGACTGCATGCAGGTGTACCGCGAGGGCGGGCATGACGGGCTGATCGGCCTGGGCGGCGGCAGCGCCATCGATATTGCCAAGAGTGTCGGGGCCTATGCCGGCTATCACGGCGCCCTGGAGGACCTGTTCGGCATCGACCAGGTGCCGCGCAAGGGGCCGCCGCTGATCGCCATTCCCACCACCGCAGGCACTGGTTCGGAAGTGACCAATGTGGCGATCCTCTCGGACCGGGTCGCGCAATTGAAGAAAGGCATCATCAGCGACTACCTGCTGCCGGACGTGGCCCTGGTCAGCCCGCAGATGACCCTGACCTGTCCACCGCGTGTCACCGCGGCCAGCGGCGTCGATGCCCTGGCGCATGCCATCGAGGCCTACCTGTCCCTCAATGCTTCCGCGATCACCGACTCCCTGGCCATCGGCGCCATCAAGCTGATCGTCAAGGCTTTACCCAAGGCCTTTGCCAACCCGGCCCACCTGCAGGCCCGGGAGGACATGGCCACCGCCAGCCTGATGGCCGGCATGGCCTTCGGCAATGCCGGGGTCGGTGCGGTGCATGCGATGGCCTATCCCCTGGGCGGACGCTTTCATATGTCCCACGGGGTCAGCAATGCCTTGCTGCTGCCCTATGTCATGACCTGGAACAAGATGGCCTGCGTCGAGCGTATGCAGGATATCGCCGAGGCCATGGGGGTACAGACCGCGCACCTGAGCGCCAGCGAGGCGGCCGACCGGGCAGTGGAGGCCATGGCAGCGTTGTGTGCGGCGGTGGAAATTCCCAGCGGCTTGCGCAGCTTCGGCGTGCCCGAGGATGCGATCCCGGCCATGGCCGTCGAGGCCGCGGGTATCGAGCGCTTGATGCGCAACAACCCGCGCCGGCTGAGCCCCGCCGATATCGAGAAGATCTATCGCGCGGCCTACTGATCATCGCGGTTACGGTGTGCGCTCCAAAGCATGAGGTATACAATGCGCGCCATCGTGATTCTGCTCAAAAAAGGTGCGTCATGCAGCCCTTCGCTATTGCTCCGTCGATTCTCTCCGCCGACTTCGCCCGTCTGGGCGAGGAAGTGGACAATGTCCTGGCCGCCGGCGCCGACATCGTGCATTTCGATGTCATGGACAACCACTATGTGCCGAACCTGACCATCGGCCCGATGGTCTGCGCTGCGCTGCGCAAGTACGGGATCACCGCGCCGATCGATGCACACCTGATGGTCACTCCGGTGGACCGCATCATCGGTGACTTCATCGAAGCGGGCGCCACCTACATCACCTTCCACCCCGAAGCCACGCTGCATGTGGACCGTTCCCTGCAGATGATCCGCGAAGGCGGTTGCAAGGCCGGCCTGGTGTTCAACCCGGCAACTCCGCTGGACGTGCTCAAGTACGTGATGGACAAGGTCGACATGGTGCTGCTGATGAGTGTCAACCCGGGCTTTGGCGGGCAGAAGTTCATTCCGGGCACCCTCGACAAGCTGCGTGAGGCTCGTGCCTTGATCGATGCCTCCGGGCGGGATATCCGCCTGGAAATCGACGGTGGGGTGAACGTGGGCAACATCCGCGAAATCGCTGCCGCAGGCGCCGATACCTTTGTGGCAGGCTCGGCGATCTTCAATGCGCCGAACTATCAGGAAGTCATCGAGAAAATGCGTGCCGAACTGGCGTTGGCGCGACCATGAGCGCCTTTGAGCAGCTGTTCCAGGGGCGCCTGCCACGGCTGGTGATGTTCGACCTGGATGGCACCCTGGTCGATTCGGTACCGGACCTTGCGGCCGCCGTGGATCAGATGCTGCTCAAGCTGGGGCGCAAGCCTGCCGGTGTCGAGGCGGTGCGTGAGTGGGTTGGCAACGGTGCGCCCATGCTGGTGCGCCGGGCCCTGGCCAACAGCCTGGAGGCCCAGGGTGTCGACGATGTCGAGGCCGAGTATGCGCTGGAGCTGTTCAATACCGCCTACGAGGACAGCAACGAGTTGACCGTGGTCTATCCCGGTGCGCGCGAGACTCTCAAGTGGCTGCACAAGCAGGGCGTGGAAATGGCCCTGATTACCAACAAGCCCGAGCGTTTCGTGGCCCCCTTGCTGGACCAGATGAAAATCGGTCGGTATTTCCGCTGGATCATCGGCGGCGATACCCTGCCGCAGAAGAAACCCGACCCGGCGGCGCTGTTCTTTGTGATGAAGATGGCCAGCGTGCCGGCCTCGCAATCACTGTTCGTCGGCGATTCGCGCAGTGACGTGCTGGCAGCCAAGGCGGCGGGGGTCAAGTGCGTCGCCCTGAGCTACGGCTACAACCACGGCCGGCCGATTGCCGAGGAGTCGCCGGCGCTGGTGATCGACAACCTGCGGGCGCTGATCCCCGGTTGCTTAGAACCTGCCGCTGAGATAACGTTGCCCGACGCTGTTCCATCCCATTCTGGAAACTCCATCGTGGTGGTCACTCGCAAACTCTGGATGAAAGTCATCAAGGCCCTGGCCCGCTGGCGTTGGCGCGCCTGATTTTTGTCTGGCCGGCCCCGCCGGCGCGTTTGCATACCTGACTGTTAGACCCTCAAGCCACGAGGCACCCCATGATTCGCGAAGAATTCCTGCGTTTGGCCGCAGCCGGTTACAACCGTATCCCGCTGGCCTGCGAAACCCTTGCCGACTTCGACACCCCGCTGTCGATCTACCTGAAACTGGCCGACCAGCCCAACTCCTATCTGCTGGAGTCGGTGCAGGGCGGTGAGAAATGGGGGCGTTACTCGATCATCGGCCTGCCGTGCCGCACTGTGCTGCGGGTGCACGGCTTCCAGGTCAGCGTGACCCATGATGGCGTGGAGATCGAAAGTCACGAAGTGGCCGACCCGCTGGCCTTCGTCGAGGAATTCAAAGCCCGCTACAACGTCCCGACCATTGCCGGCCTGCCGCGTTTCAACGGTGGCCTGGTGGGCTATTTCGGCTATGACTGCGTGCGTTATGTCGAGCCGCGCCTGGGCCCGTGCCCGAACCCGGATCCGATCGGTGTGCCGGATATCCTGTTGATGGTCTCCGACGCGGTAGTGGTGTTCGACAACCTGGCGGGCAAGGTGCACGCCATCGTGCTGGCCGACCCTGGCCAGGACAACGCCTTCGAAGCCGGCCAGGCACGTTTGCAGGAATTGCTGGCGCAACTGCGCCAGCCGATCACTCCGCGTCCGGGCCTGGATTTCAGCAAGCAGCTGGCCGCCGATCCGCTGTTCCGCTCCAGCTTTACCCAGGCTGACTATGAGCGGGCCGTGGACACCATCAAGGAATACATCCTGGCCGGTGACTGCATGCAGGTGGTGCCGTCCCAGCGCATGTCCATCGATTTTTCGGCGGCGCCCATCGACCTGTACCGGGCGCTGCGCTGCTTCAACCCGACCCCTTACATGTACTTCTTCAACTTCGGTGATTTCCACGTAGTGGGCAGCTCGCCGGAAGTGCTGGTGCGGGTCGAAGACAACCTGATCACTGTGCGGCCGATCGCCGGTACCCGCCCGCGGGGCGCCTCCGAGGAAGCCGACCTGGCCCTGGAGCAGGACCTGCTGTCGGACGCCAAGGAGATCGCCGAGCACCTGATGCTGATCGACCTGGGACGCAACGACACCGGTCGGGTCTCGGAAATCGGTTCGGTGAAACTCACCGAAAAGATGGTCATCGAGCGCTATTCCAACGTGATGCACATCGTTTCCAACGTCACCGGCCAGCTCAAGGCCGGGCTGACGGCCATGGATGCGCTGCGGGCGATCCTGCCGGCGGGCACCCTGTCCGGCGCACCGAAAATCCGTGCGATGGAAATCATCGACGAGCTGGAACCGGTCAAGCGTGGGATCTATGGCGGCGCCGTGGGTTACTTCGCCTGGAACGGCAACATGGACACCGCCATTGCCATTCGCACGGCGGTGATCAAGAACGGCGAGCTGCATGTACAGGCCGGCGGCGGGATTGTCGCCGACTCGGTGCCGACCCTGGAGTGGGAAGAGACACTGAACAAGCGTCGCGCAATGTTCCGTGCCGTGGCACTGGCGGAACAGACCCCTGCATCCAAGGCTTGAGGAGTTGCTGTCGTTGATTGGTTTTATGAGGATCCTGATGTCTATCAGGACCTCATGAAATCCAGTGCTGTGGTGTATATCAATCGAGCGCGGGAGCGATAAGCGCCCAGCTGCTGCGCTGATGAAGGCCCCGAGCATTGCGCCCTAAGGTCTTAGGCCTGCCTGATATTTTCCTGCGGTTTTTCGAAGGCAACGAACAGTTGGTCTGCGGTGATAGTGCCAAGGTCCAGGCGCATGTTGGCTTCAAGCATGGCGAACAGGCGGGTGAATACATCGAATACCTTGCAATGTTCTTCCATGCCTGAGAACGGGTTGTCGATCTTCTCGGCGATCAGCGAGCTTTCCTGTACGGCGTCATAGACCTCACGCAAGGTGATATCGCTGGCTGGGCGTGCGAGGGTCAGGCCGCCGTGGGCGCCGCGCCATGACTTCAGAATATTGGCTTTGACCATCAACGACACGAGACTGCGTACCCGGGTGGGATGAGTCTTGACCCACTTGGCAATGGTCTCGGTACGCAACCTCTGCGGCGCGTTGGCCGCTACGAACGAGAGGATGTATGAGGCGGTGATCAGGCGGGTCGACTGACTCATCTAGTTTGAATTCTCTCTTCAGTGGTAGGGCAGTAGCGACATTCCGATCTGCCCCTTCGAACCGATAGTACTGACAAAACCCCGCCTAGCAAGAGCCTCGCTCGTAAAGAGAAGGGGATTGGCAGCGACCTGTTTTTGAGCTTAATGTATTTGTCACGATGACAATTACAAATATTTAGCATCAGTGCGTGCGAGGTCGGCTGAATCCTTTTCTCTGCGGTTCAACAGAGGCAATGCCATGAGCGATAACAACAACAAAATAACTCAAGCGATGCACGACAGCGGCCTGCCGCGTCGGGATTTTCTCAAGTACAGCGCAGCGGCGGTTGCCGTGGCCGGGGCGTTTTCAATGGGCTTGCCGCAACGCGGCTGGGCCGGGGAGGCCACCCCGAAAGCGGGCGGCGTGCTACGCATGGGCCTGGCCGGTGGCAGTACTACCGATTCTCGTGATCCAGGTTCATGGAGCGACACCTTTACCTTTGTCGGTTTCTCGGCGGTGTACAACACCCTGAGCGAAATCGGCGTCGATGGCACGGCGATCCCCGAGCTTGCCGAGCGCTGGGAATCCAGCCCCGATGCACGCATCTGGACCTTCACCTTGCGCCAGGGGGTGACCTTCCATAACGGCAAGACTCTGGATGCTGGCGATGTGGTCGCCTCAATCGGGCATCACCTGGGCGACAAGTCCACCTCGGCGGCCAAGACTGTGCTCGGCGATGTTGCCAAGGTCAGCGCCCAGGGCAATGACACCGTGGTGTTCGAACTGCATTCGGGCAATGCCGACTTCGCCTACGTGGTGGCCGATTATCACCTGGTGATCATGCCCGCCAAGGACGGCGCCGCCGACTGGCAGGCCGGGATCGGCACCGGCGGTTATCGCCTCAAGGGCTTCGAACCCGGCGTGCGCATGGACCTTGAGCGTAGCCCGGATTACTGGAAAGCCGGCCGCGCGCATTTCGCCAGCGCCGAGTTGCTGGCCATCGCCGATGGCGCCGCGCGGGTCAACGCCCTGGTCACCGGCCAGGTCGATGTGATCAACAAGGTCGATCTCAAGACTGTCGCCTTGCTCAAGCGCAACCCCAATCTGGTCATCGAAGAGACCAAGGGCGCCCAGCACTACACCTTCCCGATGCTGACCGACAGCCAGCAGTTCCAGGACAACAACATCCGTCTGGCGCTCAAACATGCGATCAACCGCGAAACCCTGCTGGCCTCGGTGCTTTATGGCTATGGCCAGATTGGCAACGACCACCCGATCCAGCCCGGTAGTCGCTTCATCAACAGCGCCCTGGAGCAGCGTGGCTATGACCCGGACAAGGCGCGTTTCTACCTGCGCCAGGCCGGGGTCGATTCGCTCAAGGTGCGCCTGCAGGCTTCCGATGCCGCTTACACCGGCGCGGTGGATGCCTCGGTACTGTTCAAGGAGCAGGCACGCCAGGCCGGTATCGACATCGACGTGGTGCGCGAACCTGCCGACGGCTTTTTTTCCAATGTGTGGATGAAGCAGCCCTTCACCACCTCGTTCTGGTACAGCAGCCTGACCGCCGACCGCATGTTCAGCATCGGCTACGCCAAGGGCGCGGCCTGGAACGAGACGCGCTGGGACAACGCCCGTTTCAACCAGCTGCTCAACGCCGCTCGCGGCGAGATGAACGCGCCGCTGCGCCAGGAGATGTACAACGAAATGCAGGCCCTGTGCCGTGACGAGGGCGGGGCGATCGTGCCGCTGTTCGCAAGCTCCGTGGCCGCACGCTCCAAGCGCGTGGCCCACGGCGGGCTGACCGCGCCCTACGGCGAGCTCGATGGCCTGCGCTTGATCGAGCGCTGGTGGCAGGCGTAAGCCCGACACTTTTTGCACCTTTCTTCGTTGATCCTGTTCGAGGAGCTGTACGGTGAATAGCCTTTGCAAACTGTTGCTCCAGCGCCTGGCCCTGGGCCTGTTGTCGCTGTTGGCGGTGTCGGTGATCATCTTCCTGGCCGTCGGCATGCTCCCGGGCGATGTCGCCCAGGCCATGCTCGGCCAGGCGGCAACTCCCGAGACCGTCGCTGCCTTCCGTGCCCAACTGGGCCTGGATCTGCCGCCGCTGACCCGCTTCGGCCACTGGGCCTGGCAACTGCTGCACGGTGACCTGGGCCTGTCGCTGGCCAACCAGCGGCCGATTGCCGAGCTGATCGGCACGCGCCTGGGCAACACCTTTACCCTGGCCTTGCTGGCGGCGCTGGTGTCGGTGCCGGTAGCCTTGCTGCTGGGCATGCTCGCGGCGCTGTACCGCAACAGTTGGTTCGACCGCCTGCTCAACACCAGCGCCCTGAGCGCGGTGTCGTTCCCGGAGTTTTTCGTCGCCTATATCCTGATCCTGGTGTTCGCGGTCAAGCTCAACTGGTTGCCGAGTATCTCCAACCTGGCTCCGGGGGCATCGTTCGCCGAGGTGCTGGAGCGCTCGCTACTGCCGGTGCTGACCCTGAGCCTGGTGGTGGTCGCGCAAATGATGCGCATGACCCGCGCGGCCTTGATCAACGTGCTGGCCAGCCCCTATATCGAGATGGCCCGGCTCAAGGGCATCAGCCAGGCGCGGATCATCTTCCACCACGCCTTGCCCAATGCCCTGGCACCGATCATCAATGTGGTGGCACTGAACCTGGCCTACCTGGTGGTCGGCGTGGTGGTGGTCGAGGTGGTGTTCGTCTATCCGGGGCTCGGCCAGTTACTGGTCGACTCGGTGTCCAAGCGCGATATCCCGGTGGTGCAGGCCTGCAGCCTGATCTTCGCCGCCACCTACATCCTGCTCAATACCACGGCCGACGTGCTGTCGATTGCCAGCAACCCACGCCTGATGCATCCGAAGGGGTAAGCCATGAGCCTGATCAAAGCGTTGTTGCGGGCGCCCATGAGCGCCCAGTTCGGCCTGCTGGTGATTGTTGCCTACATACTGGTGGCGCTGTTCGCGCCGGTGCTGGCGCCGTATGGCGAGACTGAAGTGGTCGGCGAAGGTTTTGCGCCCTGGGGCGGGCAGTTCCTGCTGGGTACCGATAACCTGGGCCGCGACATGTTCAGCCGCCTGGTGTATGGCGCGCGCAACACTCTGGGGATTGCCTTCCTGACGACGCTACTGGCCTTTGCCGTCGGCGGTTTCTGCGGGCTGGTAGCGGCGATCAGGGGCGGCTGGATCGACCAGGGCCTGTCGCGGCTGGTGGATATCCTCATGGCCATCCCGCAGCTGATCTTTGCCTTGCTGATCCTCAGCGTGGTCGGCACCAACGCCACCTCGCTGGTGCTGGTGATCGCGCTGCTGGATGCCACCCGGGTGTTTCGCCTGTCACGGGCGGTGGCGATGACCGTGGTGGTCCAGGACTTCGTCGAGGCCGCCCGGCTGCGTGGGGAAGGGCTGTGGTGGCTGGTCAGCCGCGAGGTGCTGCCCAATGCCGCCGCGCCGCTGATTGCCGAGTTCGGCCTGCGTTTTTGCTTCGTGTTTCTGTTCATCAGTGCGTTGTCGTTCCTGGGCCTGGGCATCCAGCCGCCGACCGCCGACTGGGGCAGCATGGTCCGCGACAATGCCGTGCTGATCACCTTCGGCGATATCAGCCCGCTGCTGCCGGCCCTGGCAGTGGCGCTGATCACCGTCAGCGTCAACTTTGTCGTGGACTGGGTGCTGCATCTTTCCAGCGGCCTGAAGGAGTGCTGAGCATGACCGTTCATCCAAGTGAAAAACCGCTACTGGAAATCCACGACCTGCGTATTGAAGGTCATTATCAGGACGCTTGGCACCCGCTGATCAAAGGCATCGACTTGAGCTTGCAGCGGGGCGAAGTACTGGGCCTGATTGGTGAATCGGGGGCGGGAAAGTCGACTCTGGGCCTGGCCTCCATGGGTTATGTGCGCGACGGTTGCCGTATCACGGGTGGCTCGGTGCGCTTCGATGGCCAGGAACTGGTGGGCGCCAAGCCCGAAGCCCTGCGCAAGCTGCGCGGCCTGCGTATCGCCTATGTCGCGCAAAGCGCGGCGGCCTCGTTCAACCCCGCGCACCGGCTGATCGACCAGCATGTCGAAACCGCGGTAAGGAACGCTGGTATCGAGCGTGCCAAGGCACAAGCCGAAGCAGTGGAGCTCTACCGCATACTGCGTCTGCCCAACCCCGAGCAGATCGGCCAGCGCTACCCGCACCAGGTCTCCGGCGGTCAGTTGCAACGGGTGATGACCGCCATGGCCATGGCCTGCCACCCGGACCTGATCATCTTCGACGAACCGACCACGGCGCTGGATGTCACCACCCAGATCGAAGTGCTGGTGGCGATTCGCGATGCGGTGAAAACCTACGGGAGCGCCGCCTTGTACATCAGCCACGACCTGGCAGTGGTGGCGCAAATGGCCGACCGCATCATGGTTCTGCGTCACGGCAAGCTGGTGGAGGAGGCCGACACCCGGACCATGCTCGACGCCCCACAGCAGGATTACACCAGATCGCTGTGGGCAGTACGTAGCTTGCGCACCGAACCCAAGCCGTGCCCACCGCAGGCAACACCGCTGCTGGAGGTACGCAAGGCCAGCGCCAGCTACGGCCATCAGCCGGTGCTGCATGATGTCTCGCTCAAGCTCTATCGTGGCCAGACCCTGGCGGTGATCGGCGAGTCGGGCAGCGGCAAGAGCTCTACGGCACGCTTGATCACCGGGTTGTTGCCGCCGACCAGCGGCCAGGTGTTGTATGACGGAAAAGCGCTGCCAGCTGATTATCGCCAGCGCAGCAAGGAGCAATTGCGCCGATTGCAGATGATTTACCAGATCCCCGACACCGCGCTCAACCCGCGCCAGCGCATCGTCGACATCATCGGCCGGCCGCTGAGTTTCTACCTCGGCCTCAAGGGCCAGGCGCTGCGCCAGCGGGTCGCCGAGCTATTGGAGATGATCGAGCTGGACCCGGCGTTGTACATGGATCGCCAGCCCCGCGAACTGTCTGGCGGGCAGAAGCAGCGAATCTGTATCGCCCGGGCTCTGGCGGCCGAGCCGCAACTGATCATCTGCGACGAAGTCACCTCGGCCCTCGACCAACTGGTGGCCGAAGGCGTTCTGAAGCTGCTCAACCGCATCCAGCAGCAACTGGGCGTGGCCTACTTGTTCATCACCCACGACGTCGCCACCGTGCGCGCCATTGCCGACGAGGTACTGGTGATGCAGCGTGGGAAGGTGGTCGATCACGGCTGCCGGGAGGAGATCTTTACCCCGCCGTACCGCGACTACACCGGCTTGTTGTTCTCCAGTGAGCCAGAAATGGATCCGGACTGGCTCGACCATTTGCTGGAGAAAAGGGCGCTGGTTTCCTGACTTGGCCATGGCAAGAATAGCGCCCCTTTGATCAAGTGGCCGTGCTTCCTGTTCTGGCAGAGGCGTAATGCCCCTTGAGCCGCACGACAAAGGAGAGCAAGCAGGCGGCCACCACATTACGAACCGCGCCGTTTCGGTGATGGACTTGTGGCGTTTAAAGGGCCTCCAAGCCAGCTGCCGAGGCGGGCTGCGCAAAACGGTTTGCATGTCGTGCCGCCCGGCGCTCTGGAGCGCACGGCATACGCGGGGCCAGCCATGCATTGCGCTCCAACGGAGTGGGGCAGGTATCAACCATCGGAGTGAGTGCCGCAAGACCCAGCGGCAAATTGCAATCGACGCAGCCCCTTGATGAACGGTACAATCGCGCCTCGAAGCTCGGCTGCGGAACGCCGTCGAGTGCTCAATTACGGTTAGGTCCTATGCTTTACATTGCAACGATTCGTTTTAGTCAGTGGTGGCGCTTCCAATAGGAAGCGGCACGTCGTTGCGGTTTTTTAACCGAACCCTGCCGCCGTAATCGGCAAGCAGGGATCAAGGATCTAATAGCTCTCCGGCACGGCGGCTCCAAACCCCAGGAGAACGCTGCATGCCAATCAGTCTCCCCACGCAGTACACCTTCGCCCGGCGGCAATGCCATCGGGTGCATCGTCATGCCCAACGTTCTGTCGGCTTGCGCTGGCGATGGCCGACGATGGCGTGGCGAGCTGAGCGACATTGCATAGATAAGGCGGTTCAATTCCATCACCTTGTCTGCCCTGCCGACAGCTTGCAGCCTTCGGGTGCGCAAGCTCGCCCGGCACGCTCCACTGCGCTTGTGTATATCAATGTGCATATCGACACCCTGAGTTGCATGCACACCTACTTTAAAATCAATAAGTTGGAGCATGTATGCTGCTGATGATTGATAACTACGACTCCTTCACCTACAACGTCGTCCAGTACCTGGGCGAGTTGGGAGCTGAGGTGAAAGTAGTGCGCAATGACGAACTGACCGTGGCTCAGATCGAGGCGCTCAAGCCCGAGCGCATCGTGGTCTCGCCCGGGCCTTGCACGCCGACCGAAGCCGGTATTTCCATCGAGGCGATCAAGCATTTCGCCGGCAAGCTGCCAATTCTCGGCGTATGCCTGGGGCATCAGTCCATCGGCCAGGCCTTTGGCGGCCAGGTGGTGCGTGCCCGGCAAGTGATGCACGGCAAGACCAGCCCGGTGTTCCACCGTGACCTGGGGGTGTTCAACGGCCTGAACATGCCGCTGACCGTAACCCGTTACCACTCGCTGGTGGTCAAGCACGAGAGCTTGCCCGAGTGCCTCGAAGTCACGGCCTGGACCCAGCTGGAAGACGGCTCCGTCGACGAGATCATGGGGTTGCGCCACAAGACGCTGAATATCGAGGGGGTGCAATTTCACCCCGAGTCTATTCTCACCGAGCAGGGCCACGAGCTGTTCGCCAACTTTCTCAAACAGAGCGGCGGCACGCGCTAAGGACTTTTCATGGATATCAAGACTGCCTTGAGCCGTATCGTCGGCCACCTGGACCTGAGCACCGAAGAAATGCGTTCGGTAATGCGTGAAATCATGACCGGCCAATGCACCGATGCGCAGATTGGCGCCTTCATGATGGCCATGCGCATGAAAAGCGAAAGCATCGACGAGATCGTCGGTGCGGTATCGGCAATGCGCGAGCTGGCGGACCGGGTCGAGCTGAAAACCCTGGATGGCGTGGTGGATGTAGTGGGCACCGGCGGCGACGGGGCGAACATCTTCAACGTGTCCACGGCTTCCTCCTTTGTGGTCGCAGCGGCCGGTTGCACTGTGGCCAAGCACGGCAACCGCGCGGTGTCCGGCAAGAGCGGCAGCGCCGACCTGCTGGAAGCGGCAGGGATCTATTTGAACCTGACCCCGGTCCAGGTGGCGCGCTGCATCGATAACGTCGGCATCGGCTTCATGTTTGCCCAGTCCCATCACGGGGCGATGAAATATGCCGCCGGCCCGCGTCGCGACCTTGGCCTGCGCACCCTGTTCAACATGCTCGGCCCGCTTACGAATCCGGCCGGAGTCAAGCATCAGGTGGTAGGCGTGTTCACTCAGGCGTTGTGCCGGCCCTTGGCCGAAGTCTTGCAACGCCTGGGCAGCAAGCACGTTCTGGTGGTGCATTCCCAGGATGGTCTGGACGAGTTCAGCCTGGCTGCGCCCACCTATGTGGCCGAGCTGAAGAATGACCAGATCACCGAGTACTGGGTACAGCCCGAGGATCTGGGCATGAAGAGCCAGAGTCTGTTCGGCCTGGTGGTGGAAAGCCCGGCGGCCTCCCTGGAGCTGATCCGCGATGCCCTGGGGCGCCGCAAGACCGAGCATGGCCAGAAGGCCGCCGAAATGATTGTGCTCAATGCGGGTGCGGCGCTGTATGCCGCCGATCATGCCAGTAGCCTGAAAGAGGGCGTGGCCCTGGCTCACGACGCCTTGCACACCGGCCTGGCCCGGGAGAAGCTCGAAGAGCTGGGTGCCTTTACCGCGGTGTTCAAGCAGGAGAATGAAGGATGAGTGTGCCGACAGTTCTGGAAAAAATCCTCGCCCGTAAAGCCGAGGAGGTTGCCGAGCGCAGCGCCCGCGTCAGCCTGGCCGAGCTGGAAACCCTGGCGCGTGCTGCCGATGCACCACGGGGTTTCGCCCGGGCCTTGCAGGATCAGGTCAAGCTCAAGCAGCCGGCAGTGATAGCCGAGATCAAGAAGGCTTCGCCGAGCAAAGGCGTGATCCGTGAGAACTTCGTTCCGGCGGACATTGCCAAGAGCTACGAGAAAGGCGGTGCCACTTGTCTGTCCGTGCTGACCGATGTCGATTACTTCCAGGGTGCCGATGCGTACCTGCAGCAGGCCCGCGCCGCCTGCAAGCTGCCGGTGATCCGCAAGGACTTCATGATCGACCCGTACCAGATCGTCGAAGCCCGTGCCCTGGGCGCCGACTGCGTATTGCTGATTGTCGCTGCGCTGGATGACGCGCGGATGGCGGAGCTGGCGGCGTTGGCCAAGGGCGTTGGCCTGGATGTGCTGGTGGAAGTGCATGATGGTGATGAGCTGGAGCGGGCGTTGAAGACCCTCGACACACCGCTGGTTGGGGTCAACAACCGCAACCTGCACACCTTCGAAGTCAATCTGGAGACCACCCTCGACCTGCTGCCACGCATTCCCCGCGAGCGCCTGGTGATTACCGAGAGCGGCATCCTCAACCGTGCCGATGTCGAGCTGATGGAAATCAGCGATGTCTATTCGTTCCTGGTGGGTGAGGCGTTCATGCGTGCCGAAAGCCCGGGCAGCGAATTGCAGCGTCTGTTCTTCCCTGAGCGCGGCGTGCCGGTCAGCGGCTCGACCCTGGACTGAACCCGTGACAATGAACAAGCCGGCGATGCCGGCTTTTTCATGCCTATCGCCAAGGATTTCTACTGCCATGACTCAACCCCTTGCCTTGACTGTCGAAGCCGGCCTGCAGGCCGAGCAAGATCTGCTGGCCCTGGTGTGTACCGGTGAACAAGAGTTCGGCCTGCTGTTCTGGCAGCCCAGTGACCGGGCGCTGGTGATGCCTCGGCGCTTGAGCCGCCTGCCTGGATTTGAACGGGCCTGCGAGGAGTCGGCCGCCAACGGCTGGCCGGTGCTGTTGCGCGAAACCGGCGGCGAGCCGGTGCCGCAGTCGGCGGCCACGGTGAACATCGCCCTGGTCTACGCCCCGCCGCGCAGCGAAGGGGATCAGGGCCGGATCGAAACCGCGTACCGGCGCCTGTGTCAGCCGATCTGCGACCTGCTCAGCGAGCTGGGGGGCAACCCGTCATTGGGCGAAGTGGAAGGGGCGTTCTGCGATGGTCGCTTCAACGTCAACCTGGACGGGCGCAAGATGGTTGGCACCGCCCAGCGCTGGCGTCAGAGCAAGGGTGGCCAGCGGCCAGTGGGCCTGGTGCATGGTGCCTTGCTGCTGGATAACGAACGCGATTCGATGGTGAACGCGGTCAATACTTTCAATCAGGCCTGTGGCCTGGAACAGCGCTGCCGGGCCGAAAGTCATATCGCCCTGCACGAGGCCTTTGCGGCGCCCGATGCGCTAGTGCGGTTGGAGAGCCTGTACCGACAGATGCTCAAGGGCTTCCTGGGGGATTAGCGGGTGCCGAATACCACCATGGTCTTGCCCTTGACGTGAACCAGGTTGCGTTCTTCCAGATCCTTGAGGACGCGACCGACCATTTCCCGTGAACAACCGACGATCCGGCCGATTTCCTGGCGGGTGATCTTGATCTGCATGCCATCCGGGTGGGTCATGGCGTCCGGTTGCTTGCACAGCTCCAGCAGGCAGCGGGCCACCCGCCCGGTCACGTCGAAGAACGCCAGGTCGCCGACCTTGCGCGTGGTGTTGCGCAGGCGCTGGGCGATCTGCCCGCTGAGCACATAGAGGATGTCCGGGTCGTTCTGCGACAGTTCGCGGAACTTGGCGTAGCTGATCTCGGCAACCTCGCACTCTACCTTGGCGCGCACCCAGGCGCTGCGCTGCTGCTCATGGCCGGCCTCTTCGAAGAGCCCCAGTTCGCCGAAGAAGTCTCCGGCATTGAGGTAGGCGATGATCATCTCCCGACCGTCATCGTCTTCGATGAGGATGGTCACCGAGCCCTTGATGATGAAGTACAGGCTGTCGGACACATCACCGGCGCAGATGATGTTGCTCTTGGCCTGATACCGGCGGCGTTGACAGTGCATGAGCAACTTGTCGAGATTTTTGATCTTGGGGGTGGGGGCAATAGCAACCATGGTTGTATCCCGAAAAGACTGCACGGTATGAGGTGTTTTTTTTTATGGGGCGTAAAACGAAGGTGTTGAACGCTGGCGATGCGCCAGTCATTTGGCGTCAGCTTAACAGACACGTCCTTGGCTCAATTAAGATTTTTCTTATCGAAAACCGGTATTGAGGGACAAACGGTCAAAGCGCTGTGGCTGGAAAACCCTGTGCTAAGCTGGCGACCCTTTTTTAACAGTGGAGTCTTGGCGATGAAGGCACGCATCCAATGGGCTGGCGAAGCCATGTTCCTCGGCGAATCGGGCAGTGGCCACGTAGTGGTGATGGATGGCCCGCCGGAAGCCGGTGGCCGCAACCTGGGTGTTCGCCCTATGGAAATGCTCCTGCTCGGCGTGGGCGGTTGCAGCAACTTCGATGTGGTCAGCATTCTCAAGAAGTCGCGCCAGGCGGTTGAAAGCTGCGAGGCGTTCCTGGATGCCGAGCGTGCCACCGAAGACCCCAAGGTCTTCACCAAGATCCACATGCATTTCGTGGTCAAGGGCCGGGGCCTCAAAGAGGCCCAGGTCAAGCGGGCCATCGAGCTGTCTGCCGAGAAATACTGCTCGGCGTCGATCATGCTCGGCGCGGCCGGTGTGGCCATCACTCACGATTACGAAATCGTCGAGCTGGGCTGAACCCGCGCGGATTCTGGCGGTAAAAGAAAAGGGCGCTTCGATAGCGCCCTTTTTGATGCCCGTGGTTTGGAATCAGATCCGGTAGGTGCTCTTGGTCATGACCTTGGCCAGCAGGCTCATGCCGAATTTCACCGGCGCCGGGAAGCGGAACCCGCCGGCTTCGAGCGCGGTTTCAGCGTGATGTTCTTCGTCGATGCGCATCTGTTCGAGAATCGCTCGGGACTTTTCGTCTTCGGCCGGCAGTTGCTCCAGATGCTCGTTCAGGTGCTTGCACACCTGGTCTTCAGTGGCGGCAACGAACCCCAGGCTGACCTTGTCGCTGATCAGGCCTGCCGCGGCGCCGATGCCGAAGGACAAACCGTAGAACAGCGGGTTGAGCACGCTCGGGTGGCTACCCAACTGGCGGATGCGCTGTTCGCACCAGGCCAGGTGGTCGATTTCTTCTTCGGCGGCATGTTCCATGGCCTGGCGTACCTGAGGCAGCTTGGCGGTCAGGGCCTGGCCCTGGTACAGCGCCTGGGCGCAGACTTCCCCGGTGTGGTTGATGCGCATCAGGCCGGCCACGTGCCGGGTGTCCTCGTCACTCATCTGCGCTTCCGGCTGCACGATGGCCGGCGACGGGCGATAAGGTTGGCCGCTGAAAGGCAGCAGCGTGCGCATCGCCATATCGGCTTGCAACAGCAGGCGGTCGATCGGCGAGTAGTGACGTTGGGTAGTCATGCTTATCTCCGGGAGAAATCTCGGCGGCCAGTTTACTCCAATCAAAGGAGCGAAAACTGCGCTGGATCAGCGCACCCTCGTCCTCGATGGTCCGAGAGGGCGCTGCGCAAGGGGTGGGTGGGGGCAATCAGCCCGGCGGCCAGTTCATCTGGCGCTGACCCAGCACGTGCATGTGAATGTGATACACGGTCTGCCCACCCAGCTCGTTGCAGTTCATGACCACCCGGAAGCCGTCTTCGCAGCCTTGCTCCTTGGCCAGGCGCTGGGCGGTGAACAGAATGTGTCCGGCCAGGGTCTTGTCGTCCTCGGTGAGGTCGTTGAGGGTACGGATGGGTTTCTTCGGGATCACCAGGAAATGCACCGGCGCTTGCGGGGCAATATCGTGGAAGGCCAGAACCTGGTCGTCCTCGTAGATGATCTTCGCGGGTATTTCTCTGTTGATGATCTTGGTGAACAGAGTATCCACAGCTGTTTCTCCATTGGGTTGGTCCGGGCCGAGTGTACTCAGGTGCACAAGGTGCGCCCAGCCCCGACTCTTAACGTGGGCAGTAGGCCCGATTGACGTAACCGACGATCTTGCGGGTCAGCCAGCGTGAACTCAGGCGGGCGCTGAAGGCCATCCAGCGGTTCAGGCGGCCGGGAATGATGATGGCGCGGTTCTTTTCCAGGGCGCGGATCGCATACAGCGCGACCTCCTCGGGGCTCATGAGCAGCTTGCTGTCCTTGAGTTTGGTGGTGTCCATTTGTGCGGTGCGGAAAAATGCGGTGCGGGTCGGCCCCGGGCAGAGTACCGAGACCTTCACCGCGCACTTCTTCAATTCTTCGCGCAACCCTTCGGAGAAATGCAGGACATAGGCCTTGCTGGCGTAGTAGCTGCTCATCCAGGGGCCGGGATAGAAGGCTGCCACCGAGGCGACATTGAGGATCTGCCCGCCGCCCAGCAGCGCCATGCTGTTGCCCAGGGCATGACACAGGCGGGTGAGGGCGAGGATGTTGACCTCGATCAGGTCCTGCTCGGTCATCCAGTCCTGGGCCAGGAACGGGCCGCTGGTGCCGATGCCGGCGCAATTGACCAGCAGGTCGATCTGCCGGTCACCCTCCTCCAGCTCCAGCAGGAAACCGGACAGGCGCAGTGGTTCGCCCAGGTCGCAGGCGCGGAACAGCACTTCGACGCCGAAGCGCTGGGTCAATTCCAGGGCGATGCATTCCAGCTGATCACGCTGACGGGCCACGAGAATCAAGTTACGGCCGCGCCGGGCCAGTGCTTCGGCCAGGGCCAGGCCTATGCCGCTGGAAGCACCAGTGATCAGAGCGTAACGGGTCATGCATTTCTCCATCGCAACGGCCGGCGGCCTGCGACGGGGAGGGTCGCAGGCCCGGGCGCGTTTATTCTTGCTCGGACTCGGATTCTACAGGGGCGGCGATATCGGCGGGTTCGGCATCTTCATCGGCGTTGCTGGAGTCGATGCTTTCGCTGTAGCTGGTTTCGCTGTAGCGATCTTCCAGGGAGCTCAGACCGCCGGCCACCATGCCCACGATCAGCACGACGATCAGGACGACCCACATCCAGGACAGCACCTTGACGGCGGTGGTGTTGGGCGGTGGTGGTGCGCCGTAGCGGTTGGCCACGTTGCTGCCCGGGCTGACCATCAGCACCAGAGGGAAGATGCTGCCGACGATGGGCACGAAGTTCAGCAGCCACAGCCAGCCCGACCAGCCGAGATCGTGCAGGCGCTGCACGCTGATCTGAATGCTGACCACGAGGAAGCCGATGAAGACCACGATGCCGCCGACAATCCCCAGGCCGGTGAGCAGGGTGGAATTGAACACCGCCGCGGACAGGATACCGAAGAAGGCGCCTACCCCGACCACGGCCAGCATGGCCACCGTCAGGACCAGAGTCCAGGCCAGGTAGCGCAGGCGACCGATACGGCCTTCGAAGCTGAATACGTTGAGTGCGGCGTATTGTGGGATTGCATCGCCTACTACGGCTTGCGGGGGCGCATAGGGTGACTCGCTGAGGCTGCTGGCCCTGGGTGTGGGGGTTACTGCGTCTAGATCCAGCTTCAGGGCCTGCTCGGATTCGATGCGGGCATCGATCCCGGCGTTCTTCAATGCTTCCAGATAGCGCTGGGCGTCGGCCTGCGTCAGGTCGCGCTTGAGCTCCACCTGCTGGCCGCTGAACAGGCGTTCTACGGCGGCCGCATCGCTTTTGAACAGTTCGGCGAGGTTCAGTTGGGCAGTGGCTTTTTCCACGCCGGGCAGCAATGTGCCGTCGAAAACGATCTTGTAGCGGGTTTCGCTCATGGGGGCATCCCTGTCACTTGAAAAGAAGGTTTACATAAAAGACCGACAGTTTAAGGCCAGCGCCCCTCGGCTGGCCAAAAAACTAATGAGAACGGGTTAACGTGGCCAGCGTTTGCTCAGTTGGCTGGCGCGTTGCTGGGCCGCCTGATATTCGCTGTCCAGGCGCGCGATCAATTGGTCGACGCTGGGCAGGTCGTCGATTTCACAGACCCCCTGGCCTGCGGACCAGACGGTTTTCCAGGCTTTTGCCTCATCACTGATGGGTTTGAGCTTGGAGCCGAAGTTGATCTCACCTTTGCCTTGCAGGGCGGCCAGGTCGAAACCTGCGTTCTCCAGGCTTTGGCGCATGAAGCTGGCAGGTACTCCAGAAACCGCGGCGGTATGCACGATGTCGGCGGCTCGAGAGCTGAGTAGCATCTCTTTATAGGCATCCGGTGCGTGGCTTTCGGTGGTACCGATAAAGCGGGTGCCCAAGTAGGCGAGGTCGGCGCCAAGCAGCTGTGCGGCAAGAATCTCGTGGCCCCGGTTCAGGCAGCCGGCCAGTAGCAGGGTCTTGTCGAAGAACTGGCGGATCTCGGCGACCAGAGAGAAGGGGCTCCAGGTGCCTGCATGGCCACCCGCTCCGGCTGCGACGGCGATCAGCCCATCGACACCCGCCTCGGCGGCTTTCTCTGCGTGCCGGCGGGTGGTCACGTCATGAAATACCAGGCCGCCGTAGCTGTGCACGGCGTCCACTACTTCCTTGACCGCGCCGAGGCTGGTGATGACGATCGGTACCTTGTGCTCGATGCAGATCTGCAAGTCGGCCTGCAGCCGTGGATTGCTGTTGTGCACGATCAGGTTCACGGCGTAGGGAGCAGGGTTCTCCAGCTTGGCCAGGCCCGCTTCGATCTCCTCCAGCCAGGCCTTGAAACCGCTGCTTTCGCGCTGATTGAGGGCGGGAAAGCTACCCACCACACCATTGCGACAGCAGGCCAGGACCAGTTCCGGGTTGGAGATCAGAAACATCGGCGCGGCCACCAGGGGCAGGCGCAGACGTTGTTCGAGCAAAGCGGGCAGTGACATTGGAGTACCCCCAGGGAAGCGACTAGTTAGAGTTAGAACGGCCGTACAACGACCAAAATTACAATAGCCAGCAATATCAGAACCGGTACTTCATTGAACCAGCGATAAAAGACATGGCTGCGGGTGTTTTCGCCACGGGCGAAGCGCTTCACTTGCGCGCCGCACATGTGGTGATAGCCGATGAGGATGACCACCAAGGTCAGTTTGGCGTGCATCCAGCCGCCCTGGCCGAAATACGCGCTGGGGTTGAGGCTGATCAGCCAGATGCCAAAGATCAGTGCCGCGATCATCGCAGGCCCCATGATGAAGCGGTACAGCTTGCGTTCCATCAGGCAGAAGCGCTCGCGGCTGATGCTGTCCTCGCTTTGGGCGTGGTAAACGAACAGGCGTGGCAGGTAGAAAAGGCCGGCAAACCAGCAGACCACGCTGACGATATGAAAGGCTTTGAGCCATAGATAGAGCATTTTTAGTTATTCCCAGGTTCACGGTGGCGAAGATAGTAGAGGGTAGAGCGTCCGCACGTCACCTTGACGGTTGTCGCAGGGGCGCGCCGCCCCTATTATCGGCAGCTTTCCAGTGGGTTCGTTGAGGGCAGGTTTATGGTCAAGGTCGGTATCGTCGGCGGCACGGGTTACACCGGTGTCGAACTGCTGCGTCTGTTGGCACAGCATCCGCAAGCGCGAGTGGAAGTCATCACTTCGCGATCCGAGGCTGGCCTGGCCGTTGCCGATATGTACCCGAACCTGCGTGGCCATTACGACGGCCTGGCGTTCAGCGTGCCGGATATCAAGACCCTTGGTGCCTGTGACGTGGTGTTCTTTGCCACCCCCCATGGCGTGGCGCATGCACTGGCTGGCGAGCTGCTGGCTGCGGGGACCAAGGTCATCGACCTATCGGCAGACTTCCGCCTGCAGGATGCCGATGAGTGGGCCAAGTGGTACGGTCAGCCTCACGGTGCTCCTCAATTGCTGGACGAAGCGGTCTACGGCCTGCCGGAAGTCAATCGCGAACAGATCAAGAAAGCCCGTTTGATTGCGGTTCCTGGCTGCTATCCAACCGCAACCCAGCTCGGTTTCCTGCCGCTGCTGGAAGCCGGCCTTGCCGACACTTCCCGGCTGATCGCCGACTGCAAATCCGGTGTCAGCGGTGCTGGCCGTGGCGCCAGCGTCGGGTCGCTGTACTCGGAAACTTCCGAGAGCATGAAGGCCTATGCGGTCAAGGGGCACCGTCATTTGCCGGAAATCCGTCAAGGCCTGCGCCGGGCAGCAGGCAAGGAAGTTGGCCTGACGTTCGTACCGCACCTGACGCCGATGATTCGCGGTATCCACTCCACGCTCTACTCCACGGTGGTGGATAAGTCGGTGGATCTGCAGGCGTTGTTCGAGAAGCGTTATGCCAATGAGCCGTTTGTCGATGTAATGCCGGCCGGCAGCCATCCGGAGACCCGCAGTGTGCGGGGTGCCAACGTGTGCCGGATTGCCGTGCACCGGCCGCAGGATGGTGATCTGGTAGTGGTACTGTCGGTCATCGACAACCTGGTCAAGGGCGCTTCGGGCCAGGCGGTGCAGAACCTCAATATCCTGTTCGGCCTGGATGAGCGTCTGGGGCTGTCCCACGCGGGCATGCTGCCTTAACGTCGTTTTTGCGTGAACAAAAAGGCCCGTCTGACGGGCCTTTCTGCTTTATACGGGTGGCTGTACGACTATTGATATACCGTAACAATAGTTGACCGCTTTTCTGGGAGAAGCGGATAATGCGCGTCATTACGCAGTATGGCGGCTTAACGCCGGGAGATAGTCAGCATGAGCGTTGAATCCTTCACCCCCACGGCTTTGCAATTCACTCAAGGTGCAGCGCACAAGGTGAAGACCCTGGTCGATGAAGAGGGTAATGATCGCTTGAAGCTGCGCGTATTCGTTACGGGCGGCGGTTGTTCGGGGTTTCAGTACGGTTTCACTTTCGATGAGGAAGTGGCCGAGGATGACACCATCGTCGAGCGCGAGGGCGTGAGCCTGGTGGTCGATCCGATGAGCTTCCAGTACCTGGCCGGTGCTGAAGTGGACTACCAGGAAGGCCTGGAAGGTTCGCGGTTCGTGATCAAGAACCCCAATGCCACCACTACCTGTGGTTGCGGGTCGTCGTTCTCGATCTGACCAGCCGGCAGTAGCCATTCGCCGAACGCCGCAGGGGCCTGGGATCCTGCGGCGTTTTGCTGTCTGCTGTTCAAGCCGGGTAGATGGCGCCTAGTACACGCAGGCCACGGGCGCCGGTGACGCTGGGCCGGTTGGCAGCGATGCCTTCCAGGCAGCAGTGGGCCAGCCAGGCAAACGCCATAGCCTCTACCCAGTCGGGATCTACGCCATACGCCGCAGTGCTGCTGACCCGTGTTTGCGGGAGGAGGGCTGCCAGGCGGCCCATGAGCGCTGCGTTATGCGCGCCGCCGCCGCACACCAGCAGCTCCTGGGTGTCACTTTGAGCGCTCTGCAGCGAATCGACGATGGTTAGAGCTGTCAGTTCGAGAAGGGTAGCCTGCACGTTTTCGGCGGCAATAGCGCCCCGTGCCCTCAGATGCCGCTGTAGCCAATCAAGATTGAATACCTCGCGCCCGGTGCTCTTCGGGCCTTGGGTGGCGAAGAACGGGTCGCTGAGCAGGGCTTGCAGGAGGGGCGGATCAACCTGGCCGCTGGCAGCCCACTGGCCATTGCGGTCGAAGTTCTCTGCGCGTTGGGCCTGGATCCAGGCATCGAGCAGGACGTTGCCCGGGCCACAGTCGAATCCGGCCACCGGCTTGGCGGTTTCGATCAGGCTCAGGTTGCTGAACCCGCCAACGTTCAGCACGGCGCGGTTTCCCGGGCGCTGGTCGAACAGGGCTTCGTGAAAGGCCGGAACCAGCGGCGCGCCTTGCCCGCCCGCTGCCACGTCGCGGCTGCGGAAGTCGCTGACGACAGTGATCCCGGTCAGCTCAGTGAGCAGGGCTGGGTTGCCGATCTGCACCGTGAACCCGCGGCTTGGCTCATGGCGCACGGTTTGTCCGTGGCTGCCGATAGCGCGAATGTCTTGAGGGTGCAGTTGCTGTTGTTGCAGAAGCTGGTTGATGGCCTGGGCGGCCAGTTCGACCCAGTGCTGTTGGGCGATGGCGGAACGGGCGATCTCGTCGGGGCCACTGGCGCACAAACCCAGGAGTTCGGCGCGCAGGGTATCGGGCATGGGGATGTAGCGAGTGGCGACCAATCTGAGCGCCGGGCTTTGCTCGATCAGGGCGATGTCCAGGCCATCAAGGCTGGTACCGGACATCACACCTATATAGAGCGCCATGGCTTAGCGCTTGCTCGAGGCCAGCATCGTGGCCTTTTCCTGATCCATCCGGGCCATCAGAGGCTGGCTCTGCTGCAGGAAGCGTGCTCGTTCGGCCTTGGCGATCGGGTCGGCCATGGGCAGCTTCTGGCCCAGCGGATCCACGTGGACACCGTTGACCTGGAACTCGTAGTGCAGGTGCGGTCCGGTGGACAGCCCGGTGGTACCGATATAGCCGATGACCTGGCCCTGTTTCACCGAGCCGCCAGTCTTCACACCCTTGGCAAAGCCCTGCATGTGGCCGTACAGGGTGCGGTAGGTGTTGCCGTGCTGGATGATCACGGTATTGCCATAACCGCCACGACGGCCAGCTAGCAGCACCTTGCCATCACCGGCAGCCTTGATTGGCGTGCCCCGTGGCGCGGCATAGTCCACGCCCTTGTGGGCACGGATCTTGTTCAGAATCGGGTGCTTGCGGCCCATGGAAAAGCGCGAACTGATGCGAGCGAAGTCCACAGGTGTACGGATGAAGGCCTTGCGCATGCTGTTGCCATCAGCGGTGTAGTAGCTGCTGGAACCCTGTTTGTTGGTGTAGCGCACTGCGGTGTAGGTCTTGCCACGGTTAGTGAAGCGCGCGGAGAGGATATTGCCTGTACCGACTACCTTGCCGTTGGCGACTTTTTGCTCATAGATCACGTCGAATTCGTCACCCTGGCGAATATCCTGGGCGAAGTCGATGTCGTAGCCGAAAACGTTGGCCATATCCATGGTCAGGCTGTGGGACAGCCCGGCGCGTGCGGCAGACTGCGAAAGCGAGCTGTTGATGACGCCGTGGACATAGGCAGAACGAACCACTGGCTTGGTGATCACGCGGCTGAACGTAAAGCCCTTGGGGCCTTTGGTCAGGGTGATGGTTTCCAGGTCGCTGACCTTGCTGTGCAGGTTGTTCAGTTGGCCATCAGGCGTCAGCTCGAACTCCAGCTTCTGGCCATGCTTGAGCTGGGAGAACTGCTTGGCCTGCTTGTCGCTGGCCAGTACTTCATGGACAGAAGTGGCTGGCAGGCCAACCTTTTCAAAGAGTGTGGAGAGGGTGTCGCCCTTGGTGACCAGAACTTCCCTGTGGCCGGGGGCTTTTGGCTCCTCCACGGCAGCAGGCACAGGTGCGGTTTCTGCGGTTTGCGTGGTGTCTTCGGCGGTGTTTTCGATCTGTGCGAAAGGTGAGGCAACGGCCTCGCTTGTGGCTTGTTCGGTGGATGCGGCGTCTTGATCTTGTGTCAGTTGCTCGATCGGGCTTTCCAGATCAAGGCTCAATGTCGTTTTTTTTGCTTCTACATCACTGGATGGAAATACCAGAAGGGCCAAGCTGAGAAGGGCCGCGATGCCACTTGCGGCGAGCAGGTGGCTCTTCGGATAAAGCGGTGGCGCTTTAGACGGTTCGGTGGTCATAGGTAATTTGACTTTGAAAAGATGAAATGGAAAAGATGAATGACATGATGAAGATGAAATAACTGTATAAAATATAACCAAATCATCTGTGACGCAAGGGCGCGGGCACTCTGCTTTCGGAATGCTCCCGTACGCCGGGCAAAACTTGTAATTAGTCCATGATCTTGTATGGTTGGTTCCCTTTTGAATCTGAGCCTTGCGGGTCTGTTATGAAGTCGGTTGAAGAGCAGCTAGCGCTGATCAAACGTGGTGCGGAAGAGTTGTTGGTCGAGTCCGAGTTGATCGAGAAGCTCAAGCGCGGCGAACCGCTGCGCATTAAGGCTGGCTTCGATCCGACGGCGCCGGATCTGCATCTCGGGCATACCGTACTTATTAATAAGCTGCGTCAGTTCCAGGACTTGGGTCACCAGGTAATCTTCCTGATTGGCGACTTCACCGGCATGATCGGTGACCCCAGTGGCAAAAGTGCCACGCGCCCACCCTTGACTCGCGAGCAGGTCCTGGAAAACGCAGAGACCTATAAAAGCCAGGTTTTCAAGATTCTTGATCCTGCCAAGACTGAGGTGGCTTTCAACTCCACCTGGATGGACAAGATGGGGCCGGCGGACTTCATTCGTCTAACTTCCCAGTACACCGTTGCGCGGATGCTCGAGCGCGACGACTTCGACAAGCGCTATTCGACCAATCAGCCGATTGCCATTCATGAGTTCCTGTATCCGTTGGTGCAAGGCTATGACTCGGTGGCATTGCGCGCCGATGTCGAGCTGGGCGGTACCGACCAGAAGTTCAACCTGCTGATGGGGCGTGAGCTGCAGCGCGGTTACGGTCAGGAGGCTCAGTGCATTCTGACCATGCCATTGCTCGAAGGGTTGGATGGCGTCAAGAAGATGTCCAAGTCTCTGGGTAACTATGTCGGTATCCAGGAGGCGCCTGGCGTGATGTACGGCAAGCTGGTGTCCATTCCTGATGCGTTGATGTGGCGTTACTTCGAGTTGCTCAGCTTCCGCTCCATGGATGAGATCAATGCATTCAAGGCGGATGTAGATGCTGGCGCTAACCCGCGTGACATCAAGATCAAGCTGGCCGAAGAGATTGTTGCGCGCTTCCATGGTGAAGAGGCTGCTGCAAATGCTCACCGTGCCGCAGGTAACCGCATGAAAGATGGCGAGCTGCCTGATGATCTGCCGGAAATCGAGCTGGTTGCTGCCGAGGATATGCCGATTGCGGCTGTCCTTAATAAGGCAGGGCTGGTGAAGAACGCCGCAGTGGCTCGGGATCTTCTAGGTTCGGGTGGTGTGCGGGTGGATGGTGAGGTTGTCGATCGCACCTATATATATGCAGTAGGTTCAACCCATGTGTGCCAAGCCGGCAAGAAGGCATTTGCACGTATTACGCTTAAATCCGAATAAAACTGAAAATAGGTGTTGACGGCGAATTATATCTCTCTATAATTCGCCCCACTTCCGGCGCAGTCGAAACGGAAAACTCCTTGAGATTCAATGAGTTGCGCAGTTTTCGACAGCGGTTACGCTTCAGTTCATCGAAGCCAGAAGCAGTTGGTAAGGCAGTCAGTTTTCGCCTTATTAACGATTCGATCCTCTC